>NZ_JAUYZI010000004.1 GCF_030700245.1 Methylobacterium amylolyticum | reverse complement strand
GCACGACGCCATCCTTGTCGACGTCCGGCCCCGCCTCGACCAGGGCCGCCAGTTGCTGCTTCTGCTCGGGCGTCAGCTTGGCGGAGCGGCCCGGTGCCTGGCGGTCGCGCAGACCCGCCAGCCCCTCGGCGTTGTAGCGGTGCACCCAGTCGCGCAGGGTCTGGCGGTCCATGCCGCAGGCGCGGGCGGCGGTGGTGCGATCAGCGCCCTCCAGCACCAGGGCGAGCGCCAGCATGCGACGGGCCGCCGGGATGCTGGGCGCCTTGGAGGCGGCGGCGCGCAACCCCTCGGCGCTCAGATCCGTGCGGGTGATCGCGATCCCGGACATGGCGTGTCCTCCTGATCCGCCAAACGAATCAGAAGCCAGCTCAACCCGCAACCCGCCGAGTCACCCTCACAGGCCGTTGGTATAAGCTATTCACCGCCGGGTTAAGGGATGCTTGCCTTATTGATTCTTCTCTGCATCCGCGAACATAGAGAGATTATCGCGCGGTCCGTTCAGCAGAGCTGTGCGGCGGCGACGTCGGCATCGAAGCCGATCTCGGCGTCGAGCTTGCCCCGGTGGGTGTCCGCCAGCTTGCCGTCCGCGCCGATGCACAGTTGCCCGGACACGATCGGCAGGTTCCCCTCGCGCAGGTAAGACAGATCGTTGGCGACCGGCTTGGCCACGTCGGGCAGGATAAGGCCCCAGTTGCGGATCTTCTTCTCAACGGTGCTCATGCCCATCCGACTCCTCGCGGGTTTGGTGTCAGGCCGCGTAGCGATCGAGGGCGAGGTCCGCGTGCGGGATGTCCGGGGCCTTCTCGCTGACGATGTCCGCCAGGACGCGGCCGGACCCGCAGGCCATCGTCCAGCCGAGCGTTCCGTGGCCGGTGTTGGTGTACAGGTTCGGATACCGCGTCCGACCGACGATCGGCGTTCCATCCGGTGTCATGGGCCGGAGCCCCGTCCAGAAAGAAACGCGCCCGAGGTCTCCGCCTTCCGGAAACAGGTCGCGAACGCATCGCTCCAGCGTCGCGCGGCGCGGTATGCGCAACGTCTGGCTGAAGCCGGCCAACTCGGCGGTGCCGCCGACGCGGATACGGTCGCCGAGCCGCGTGAGGGCGACCTTGAAAGTCTCGTCCATGACCGTGGAAACGGGAGCCGCATCCGGGTTCACCACCGGCAGCGTTAGAGAATAGCCCTTGACAGGGTAGATCGGCAGCCGGATGCCGACGGGACGCAGGAGCGCCGGCGTGAAGCTGCCCATCGCGGCGACGTAGGCATCGGCCCGTACCAATCCCACGTCCGTCTCGATGGCCGCGACGCGGCCGCACGCGATGTGGACGCCGTCGACCCGCACGCCGTAACGGAAGCGCACGCCGAGCCCTTCGCAGATCGCGGCGAGGCGTTGGGTGAACAGGTGGGCGTCGCCCGTCTCGTCGCGGGGGAGGCGCAGGCCGCCAAGGAACTTGTCGCTGACCCGCCCGAGCGCCGGTTCGGCCGCGACGCATCCGGCGCGGTCGAGGATCTCGTAGGGGACGCCATAGGCATCGAGGACGCGGGTATCGTCGCCGACATGGTCCACCTGCTTCGCGGTCCTGAAGACCTGGAGCGTGCCCCGCTCGCGGTGGTCGTAGGCGATGCCGGTGGACGCACGCAGATCGCGCAGGACGTCGCGGCTGTATTCGGCCAAGCGGACCATGCGACCCTTGTTCCGCTCGTACGCCTCCTCGGTGCAGTTTGCGAGCATGCGCGCCAGCCAACCGTAGAATCGAGGCTCGAACGACGGCCAGAGCACGAGCGGGCGGTGACGCATCAGCACCCACTTGATCGCCTTGATCGGGATGCCTGGCGCCGCCCAGGGCGCCGAGTATCCCGGCGAGACCTGCCCGGCGTTGGCGAAGCTCGTCTCCATGCCGGCCGAGCCCTGCCTGTCGAGCACGGTGACCTCGTGGCCCGCCCGGGCGAGGTAGTACGCGCTCGTCACGCCGACGACGCCGCTCCCAAGAACGAGGACCTTCATCTTCGCCTCCTCACTCGACGTACTCGCGCCAATAGCGACTGCTGAGACCTGTCAAGATCTCGTACCCAATCGTGCCGGCGTCGGCTGCGAGGTCATCGACGCCGTAGGCATCGCCGAGCAGGTCGAGGAGATCGCCCGGGACGAGCGGTGGTCCGGGCAGGGCCGCTAGGTCGACGACGATGCTGTCCATCGACACCCGCCCTACCAAGGGCAGGCGTTTCGATCCGAGCCAAGCCGAGGCCCGACCGGATGCACTGCGAAAGAATCCGTCCGCATAGCCGACCGCCACGGTGGCCAGGCGCGTGGCGGCCTTCGTCCTGCCGGCTAGGCCGTAGCCGACTTCGGTTCCAGCGGGGACCTCGCGGACCTGCATGATCCGGCCCCAGAGCCGGATCGTCGACTCCATCGGGTTCGGGTCGGTCCCGGCCGGGTTGACGCCGTACAGAGCCGCCCCGGGACGGACCAAGTCGAGATGGTAGTCGGGGCCGAGGAAGATCCCGGAGGAGGCGGCGAGGCTCAGCTCCGTGTCCGGGAACAGCTTGCGCAGGTCCAGCAGACGCTCCCGCTGCACGGCGTTTGAGGCCGCCGAAGGATCGTCGGCGCAGGCGAGATGGCTCATCACGAGGCTCGGGCGTGAGCCGGCCATCCCGAGCGCCGCAGCAACGGAGCTGGCCTCGGACAGATCGAAACCGAAACGCGTCATGCCCGTGTCGAACTGAACGACGCACCGCCTCTTTAACCCGTTCGCCGAGGTGAAGCGGATCCAGGCCGTGAGCTGCTCCATGCAATTCAGGACCGGCGTCAACTGGTAGGCGTCGCAATCGGGCTCGGATCGGGCCGGGGCGCCGTGCAGGATTATGATCTCCGCGTCCCTGGGCAGGACGGCTCGGAGCTTGATGCCTTCCTCGACGTGGGCCACGAAAAACGCTCTGCAGCCTGCCCGGTATAAAGTGGGGGCGACCTCGTGGGCCCCGAGCCCGTAAGCGTCCGCCTTTACAACCGCCGAGGCCCGGGCGGGGGCGACGCGCGCCGAAAGGCGTCGCCAATTCCGAGCGATCGCCCCGAGGTCGATGGTCAGCAGGCCGCCGTAGCCGTCGGCGTCGCCGGAGGCACGCCTGTACGCGGCGCCCGCACGCGGGAGGCCGCCCATGATGCCGCGCTGCAAGGACATGATCTTTCCGGTATGTTCGGGTGATCGCGCGTCTGCTCGCGCCTTCTGGAGGGACGGTCGACCCGCAACCGCCGGCCGTGGCGGGCGGCAAGGCCTGGGTTCGGACATGGCCGGCGCCGGGCGTGCCCGGCGTCGGGCCGGGGCACCCGAAGGAGACCCTCGGAGGTCGACGAGCCTACTTCATCGTCGGCATGACGAACTCGGCACCCGAACGGATGCCGGTCGGCCAGCGCGTCGTGATCGTCTTGAGCCGCGTGTAGAAGCGCACGCCCTCGGGCCCATGCATGTGGTGGTCGCCGAACAGCGAGGCTTTCCAGCCTCCGAACGAATGGAAGGCCATCGGCACCGGGATCGGCACGTTGATTCCCACCATGCCGACCTGGATCTGGTGGGCGAACTCGCGTGCCGAGTCGCCATCGCGGGTGAAGATCGCGGTGCCGTTGCCGAACTCGTGCTCGTTGATCATCTTGGCCGCGGTCGCGTAGTCGTCCGCGCGGGCGACCGCCAGGACAGGCCCGAAGATTTCCTCCTTGTAGATGCGCATCTCGGGCGTGACGCGATCGAACAGTGTGCCGCCGACAAAGAAGCCGTTCTCGTAACCCTGCATCTTGAAGCCGCGGCCGTCGACGAGCAGTTCCGCGCCTTCCGCGACGCCCTCGTCGATGTACCCGCGTACGCGGTCGAGGTGCGCCCGGGTGACAAGCGGTCCCATCTCGGCTTCGGGATCCGTGCTCGGTCCGATCTTCAGGGCGCGGACGCGCGGGACCAGCCGCTCGATGAGGGCGTCGGCGGTCGTCTGCCCGATCGGGACCACGACGGAGATGGCCATGCAACGCTCGCCCGCCGAACCGTAGGCCGCGCCCATGAGCGCGTCGACCGTCTGGTCGAGGTCGGCGTCGGGCATCACGACCATGTGGTTTTTGGCGCCGCCGAGGGCTTGCGCCCGCTTACCCGTGCTCGTGGCCGTCGCGTAGATGTACCGGGCGATCGGGGTCGAGCCCACAAAGCTCACCGCCTGGATATCGGGGTTCAGGAGCAGCGCGTCGACGGCCTCCTTGTCGCCGTGGACTACCTGGAACACGCCGTCCGGCAGCCCGGCCTCCTTCAGCCACTCGGCGATGAGCAGCGAGGCGCTGGGGTCGCGCTCGGACGGCTTCAGGATGAAGCAATTCCCGCACGCCAGGGCGACCGGGAACATCCACATGGGCACCATAGCCGGGAAGTTGAACGGCGTTATGCCGGCGACGACGCCCAGGGGCTGGCGGAAGGCGTGGCTGTCGACCCGGGTGCCGACGTTCTCAGTGACCTCGCCCTTCAGGAGGTGCGGCGCCCCCGTGGCGAACTCCACGACCTCGATGCCGCGCTGGACCTCACCCTTGGCGTCGGAGAACACCTTGCCGTGTTCTGCGCTGATGGATTCTGCGAGTTGGTCGGTGCGCTCCTCGAGGATTCGAAGGAATTTGTTGAGGATGCGGGCCCGACGCAGAGGCGTGGTCGTGCCCCAGGCGGGGAACGCCGCCTTGGCGATGGCGATGGCTTCGTCGACCTCGGCGGTCGAGGCCAACGGCACCGTCGCCGTCTGCTCGCCGGTCGAGGGGTTGAAGACCGGGGCGCTGCGTTCGCCCCGGCCGGCCACGGGCCTACCCCCAATGAAATGGGCAATCGTCGTCGTCATTGTCCCGGTTCCTTCCAGATGCTCACGCCGCGCGGTTGATCGCCTCGGCGAGGATTGCTGTTGCCGACGCGATCTGCTCGCGGTCGATGATGAGCGGCGGCGATAGGGCGATGATGTCGCCCGTCGTGCGGATCAAAAGTCCCCGCTGGAAGCAGTCGACGAAGACGTCGTAGGCGCGCGATCCCGGTGCCCCGGGGCGCGAGGCGAGTTCGATGCCGGCGATGAGGCCGATGGTGCGGATGTCTATGACGTTCTTCCGACCCTGGAGCTCGTGGACGGACGTGGCCCAGTCGTCGCCGAGATCCGATGCCCGCGTCAGCAGGCCTTCTTCCTCGTAGATCGAAAGCGCCGCGATGCCAGCGGCCGACGACACCGGGTGACCCGAGTAGGTGTAGCCGTGGAACAACTCGATCACTTCCTCCGGGCCGTGCATCAGACCATCGTGGACCTTGCGGCTCGCGAAGACAGCGCCCATGGGAATGATGCCGTTCGTGAGGCCCTTCGCCGTCGTCACGAGGTCTGGCACCACACCGAAGTAATCGGTCGCAAATGGCGCGCCGAGGCGGCCGAAGCCGGAGATCACCTCGTCGAAGATCAGCAGGATGCCGTAGCGCGTGCAGATGTCGCGCAGGCGTTCGAGATAGCCCTTCGGCGGGATCAGCACGCCAGTGGAGCCCGCCACCGGCTCGACGATGCACGCGGCGATGGTCTCGGCCCCGTGGAGCGCCACCAGCCGTTCCAGGTCGTCGGCCAGCTCGGCCCCGTGCTCGGGCTGGCCCTTCACGAAGGCGTTGCGCGCCAGGTCGTGGGTGTGGCGCAAGTGGTCCGTGCCGTTCAGCGTCGGATAAACGCGCCTGTTGTTGAGGATGCCGCCGACCGAGATGCCGCCGAAGCCGACGCCGTGGTAGCCGCGCTCGCGCCCGATCAGACGGGTGCGGGTGCCCTGGCCGATCGCCCGCTGATAGGCGAGCGCGATCTTGAGCGCGGTGTCGACGGATTCCGAGCCGGATCCCGTGAAAAACACCCTGTCGAGCTTGGCTCCGGCCGGGCCCGGCGCCACGGCCGCGAGGCGTTCGGCGAAATCGAACGCCGTGGGATGCCCCATCTGGAAGGTCGGCGCGAAATCCAGCGTCATGAGCTGCCGCTCAACCGCCTCGGCGATGCTGCGCCGCCCGTGACCGGCGTTGACGCACCAAAGTCCTGCGGTGCCGTCCATGACCTGCCGGCCGTCATCCGAAGTGTAGTACATGCCGCTTGCCGCCACGAGCATTCGTGGCGAGGCCTTGAACTGCCGATTGGCGGTAAACGGCATCCAGAACGATTCCAGTTTCGGCGAATTGCCCTTGACTCTATCGCTCATGGCTTTCTCTCCCGACGGGATCAATTATATTTTACACGAAAATGGCCGCAAGTCCTTTTCTCATTATTGCCAACTGCCTGATCCCATGCGAGCACGGATCCGACCGTTGTTCGATTCGCAACACGATGAACGGGGGGCTGCTTTGAGCATCGATATCGGGGCCCGGCTTCGCTACGTCCGGAGCATGAACGGCCTTTCCCAACGGGCGCTGGCGAAGAAGACCGGCGTGACGAATTCCACCATCTCATTGATCGAGTCGAACGGCATGAACCCGTCGGTCGGCGCGCTGAAACGCATCTTGGACGGGATCCCGATAGGGCTTGCCGAGTTCTTCGCCATCGAACCGGAACTGAACAACAAGTCGTTCTACCGGGAGGACGAGCTCACCGAGATCGGGAAGGGCTCGATCTCCTACCGACAGGTCGGCGACAACCTGTTCGGTCGCGCCCTGCAGATGCTGCGCGAACGTTACGAGCCCGGGGCGGACACCGGACGCGTCCCGCTCAGCCACCACGGCGAGGAGGGTGGCATCATCCTCAGCGGTCGTCTTGAGATCACCGTCGAGGACCAACGCCGCATCCTCGGACCGGGCGACGCCTACTACTTCGACAGCCGCAGGCCGCATAGGTTCCGTTGCGTCGGACCGGTCCCGTGCGAGGTCGTCAGCGCCTGCTCGCCGCCTTCCTTCTGAGCGCCGTCCCAGGCCTCGGAAACCCGCGACGCGATCAGATCGGTGGGCGACCGAAGGGTCGCCCTTGCACGCCTCCCGGAAGAGGGATGCGAGCGCGGGAAGCTTGCGAAGGCCGGTCTCCCGACCAGGATCGCGACGCACCTCTGGGCATCCCCCGTGTGCGAGGCCGGATCGCTGCTGTTCCAGGTCGGGCCCGTCGTCGCCGCGCACGTAGCTGAAGATCCTCACCGCTCCCCCGGTGCGGCATGCGACGGGCCCGGCAAATGGGCGTGGTTTCTCTCTGTGCATGTGTCGGCCGCGCACGGGTTGCCCGCCGTTGCGCGTGCCCCCGGCTCAGGGGCGCGGCGGTGGCGGGAAGGGATCGGTCGGATGCGCCGGCGCACCGGTGCGCGACGGCTCACCGCCGCGCTACAGGGTGTTATCGTGGGCGATGACCGCGTTTAGCAGGACCTGCGCGCCCGCAGCGCATTCCTCGCGCGTCGTCGATTCTGCGACGTTGTGGCTGATGCCGCCAAGGCATGGGACGAAGATCATGGTGGTCGGCGCCACGCGTGCGAGATAGGCCGCGTCGTGACCGGCTCCGGAGACCATCCGTCGATGGCTGAAGCCAGCTTGGTCCGCGCCAGCCTGTACGCAGTCGACGAGCTCGGAGGCGAACCTCACGGCCGGGTTCTTCCAGATCGGCGTCAGATCCATCTCGAGGCCGTACCGCTCGCGAATCCCGGCCAGCCTCCCCTCGAACGCCCGGGCCATCGCCTCGAGGACGCCGTCGTCCGGATGCCGCAGGTCCACCGTCAAGAAAACCTCGCCGGGGACGACGTTGCGCGAGTTCGGGCTGACGTCGAGCCTGCCGACCGAAGCCACCGCGTCCGGCCCGAATTCCCCGGCGATGCCATCGACCGCCAGCACCACCTGCGATGCGCCGACGAGCGCGTTGCGGCGCAGGCGCATCGGAGTCGCGCCCGTGTGGCCTGTGTTTCCATTGAGGCGCAGGTCGTACCACCGGGCACCCTGCACACCGGTGACGACGCCGATCTGCACCTCCTCGGCCTCCAGGATCGGCCCCTGCTCGATGTGGAGTTCGAAGACCGCGCCGAGACGGTGGTCACCGGCCTTCGCCGATCCCTTGTACCCGATGCCTTCCAGCGCCGCGTCGAAGCGGATGCCGTCGCGATCGGTCCGCGACCAAGCGAACTCGGGATCGAAGACGCCGGCGAAGACGCCGGAACACAGCATCGCCGGCGCGAAGCGCGTCCCTTCCTCGTTGGTCCAGTTGATGATCTCGATGGGGGCGTTGGTCACGTACCCCGTGTCGTGGAACGTCCGCAGGATCTCCACCCCGGCCAACACTCCGAGGATGCCGTCGAACTTGCCGCCCGTGGGTTGCGTGTCGAGATGGCTTCCGATCGCGATCGGGAGAAGGTCGTCCCGCCGTCCCGGCCGGCGGGCGAACATGTTCCCCACCTCGTCGATCGTCACGGTGCAGCCGAGCGCCTCCACCGTCCGACGAAACCAGTCCCGGACGCGCTTGTCGTCGTCGGTCAGGGTGAGGCGGTTGATCCCGCCCCCCTCGCAGGCGCCGAACGCGGCGGTCTCGTGCAGACTGTCCCAAAGGCGTCCTGCGTCGATGGTAAGGTTTTGCATCGTATCCTCGTAGCGGGCGGTGGTCCGGCGTCGGCCGTTCCCGTCTGGCTAGAGTGCTCTCCGCCGACGTGGATGCCGGTTCGGCGAGAGAGAGCGCGTCAAGACACGGACTTCGAGCCGTGCACGATTGCAAAGCGATCGGGAACGGCTCTAGGCGGCTCAGGGAACCAGTTCGAGCCGACGCCCGACCGGGGTCGGGCGCGTCGCCTCGAAGCGGATCCGGTTGGCGACGGTGGTGGCGGGGTGGGGATCGCGGGCTACGTACCGGCCCTGGCCGGGCTCCGCCAGGAGGCCCTCGGCCCCATTCGCGAGGGTCCCTCGCAGGAAAGTCATCACGGGGAGGCCGCGGCAGGCGAATCCCTCGAACACGTTGTATTCTGTCCTGCTGACCTGCCCCTCGGCGCGGATGATTGTCGTCGCGCCCGGGTCCCACACGACGATGTCGGCGTCGGAACCGGGTCGGATGGCGCCCTTGCGCGGGTACATGTTGAAGATGCGCGCCGCGTTCGTCGAGGTTGCGGCGACGAACTCCTCCGGGGTCAATCGGCCGGAATTGACGCCGGCGGTCCAGAGCACGCGCATCCGATCTTCCAGGCCGCCGGTTCCGTTTGGGATCCTCCGGAAGTCGTCCGTGCCGAGACGCTTCTGGCGTCGCGAGAACGCGCAGTGATCCGTCGCCACGACCTGGAGCGAACCACCGACGAGGCCGGCCCATAGGCTGTCCTGGTGCCCCTTGTCGCGGAACGGCGGGGACATGACGCGTTCCGCCGCGTGATCCCAATCGGTGGACTGATACTCCCCCGCATCCAGGACCAGGTGCTGGATCAGTGGCTCCCCGTAGACGCGCTGCCCGCGGGCGCGAGCCGCCGCGATCGCCTCGTGGCTCTCGCGGCAGGACGTGTGAACGACGTACAGGGGCGTCCCGGTCATCGCGGCGATCATGATCGCACGCGTCGTCGCCTCGCCTTCGACATGCGGGGGACGCGAGTAGCCGTGGGCCTCGGGGCCCGTGTTGCCCGCCTCGAACAGTTGGCGCTGCAGATGCTCGACGACGTCCCCATTCTCAGCGTGGACCATCGGCAGCGCGCCCAACTGTCCGCAGCGGGTGAAGGACTGGATCATCTCCTCGTCGTTGACCATTAAGGCGCCCTTGTACGCCATGAAGTGCTTGAAGCTGTTGATCCCGTGCCGGGCGACGCATTCCCCCATCTCGTCGGCGACTTGGCGGTCCCACCACGTGACGGCCATGTGGAAGCCGTAGTCGCAGGCGGCGGACCTGCTCTTGCCGCGCCAGTCCTCGAGTGCCTCGAGCAGGGATTGCCCCGGGCGCGGCACGCAGAAGTCGATCAGGCTGGTGGTGCCGCCCGCGAGCGCCGCCTTCGTCCCCCATTCGAAGTCGTCGACCGAGACCTCGTCCATGAAGGGGAACTCAAGATGCGTGTGGGGGTCGATGCCACCCGGCAGGAGATAGCACCCGCCGACATCGACGACCTGCGTGCCCTCGGGCAGAGCGAGGCCGTGCCCGATCGCGAGGACCTTCTCGTCCATGATGAGGACGTCGGCGCGGACGGCGTGGTCGTGGTTCACGACCGTACCGCCCTTCATCAGGGTGGTCATGCTGGCTCCTTCGGACGTGACGTTTCTCTGGACGTCGACCGCGCCCGGGCCGGGTGCGGCCGGCGGGGCATCAGGCCGGACGGACGCGCGTGCGCGCGGCGCCGACGGAGATCTTGGTCAAGGCGTAGTACACGGCGGCCGCGAGGGCGAAGCCGACGAACCATGCGTAGGTGTAAAGCTCGATCCAGAAACCGCCGACCCCGCCGAAGCTCGCGGGCGCGACGGCGTGCAGGAACCCGGGCAGGTTCGGCAGGACGCCGGCCAGAACCGCGAAGATCGCGGTGGGGTTCCAGCCGCCGACGTAGCGATAGATGCCGCGCTCCCGGTAGAGTTCGGCAACCGAGAGCTCGCAGCGGCGCACGAGCCAGTAATCGGCGACGATGACCCCGGCCAGCGGCCCGAGCAGCGCCGAGTAGCCGACGAGCCACGTGAAGATGTAACCGTCGCTGCTCGCAACCAGTCGCCACGGCATGATGCAGACGCCGATCGCCGCGGTGATGTAGCCGCCTGTTCGGTAGGAGATGAGCCGCGGAGCGAGCGAGCTGAAGTCGTAGGCCGGGCCGACGAGGTTCGCCGCGAGGTTGCAGGAGGCCGTGTCGATCGCGATCACGAGCAGCCCGATCAGCACCAGCACGCCCGTGAAATGTCCTGCGAGCGCGACGGGGTCCCAGATCGCCTTGCCGAAGACTACGACCGTCGCGGAGGTGGTGACCACGCTGACCAGCGTCAGGAATCCCATCGGTCCGGGAAGTCCGATCGTCTGCCCGATGATCTGGTGCGACTGCGAACGGGCGAAGCGCGTGAAATCGGGGATGTTGAGCGAGAGCGTGGCCCAGAAGCCGACGATCGCGGTGAGGGACGGCCAGAACACGAGCCAGAACTGGCCGGCGCGCGGTCCGCCCTCGGAGAAGCCGGACGGTTGCTGCAGCACGCTCAGGAACCCACCGCCAGCCCCCGCCGCCCACCACACCAGGGCGACGCACACAAGGATCTTGAACGGCGCCGTCCAGGTCTCAAGCTTCTTGATCGCCTCCATGCCCTTCGACACGATGAAGAGCTGCAGGATCCAGAACACCAGGAAACATGCGAGTTGGGACCAGCCGATACCTAGTCCCGGGACCGGCTGGGGAGCTTCGGTGTATCCGGTCGCGACCTGGATCAGAGTGTGGAGCGTGCTGCCCCCGACCCAGGTCTGTATCCCGTACCAACCGCAGGCGACGAGGGCCCGGGCGGTCGCCGGTATCGCCGCGCCGCGCACGCCGAACGCGGCCCGCGCCAGGACGGGGAAGGGGATGCCGTAGCAGGCGCCGGCATGGCCGACGAGAAGCATCGGCACCAACACGATGGCGTTTCCCAGGAAGACCGTGACGATGGCCTCCGTCGGCGACATCCCCTCGTTGATAAGGCCGGACGCCAGCAGGTACGCCGGGATGCACATCACCATCCCGATCCAAAGGGATGCGAAGTGATACCACAGCCACGTCCTGGCCGACGCCTCGGTCGGCTTGAGATCTTCGTTCCATAGGCTCGCGGATGCGGTGATCTCGTCGTTCACGTCGTTGCTCCCTGGCCCGTACCCCCAGTTGCCCCCGGGGGTGCTGCATGCCTTTCCGGTCGTGGCAGATCGATCCCGGACGAGCCGTCGACGGCCCGTCACCGCTCGGCGCGGGCGGGTGGCGCCAATACTTGATCCAATCGGATCGAACGATGTGCCCGACGGACGCGGATGTCTTCCGACTCGTCAATCAAGACGAATTAGTTCCCGCAAAATCCCATCTCGTCCATACGTTTTCTTCAACCTACTAACCGACTGCCAACGTTGGCGTATTCGGGTAGCCGTTCGGAATACGCAACATAAGAAACGCTTCCCAACTCATCGGCCCGACCCCGTGGCTCAGCGCTTCTGAATCACTCCGGGTTTCCCGGGGGCCGTTTGGTTTGGGTCGTGCGGCCAAGGCTCGGACCTCGGCCTTGGCGCAATAGCGTGCCTCTGCCTCGGCGGGAGGGATGTGGCCGATCGGTTCAAGCAATCTGCGGTTGTTGAACCAGTCCATCCACTCGAGCGGGGCGTACTCCACTGGCCGACGCGGCCTACGACCGCGACCTCTACGCCGCGCGCCATCTGATCGAGTGCTGCTTTGACAAGCTCAGGCAGTTCCGCCGCGTCGCAACCCGCCACGAGAAGACGGCCCGCAACTGTGCCGCCGTGGTCCCATGGTTCCGGTAACTGCTCACAGAGCCTAGCACTGCCTGGGCACCTGGAGGTCAGATGGCAGTCGGAAACGGCGCCGACAGTGCGGGCATCGCACGGGCGGGATGGTCGCTATGAACAGCCGGCCGATGATCGCCTGCCGCACGGCGGGCAAGCTCGGAGACGGCGGGCAAGCTCGGAGACGGCGGCGGTCCCGGTGGAGACTGACGAGAATGCCCCTGATGCGCGCGATGGCGGCGCGTCTGAAGCGAGCCGGTCGCCGGACCCGCTATCGTCTCAGAAAGCAGATCTTTGTGCCAGTGTTCGGTCAGATCAAGCGGGCCAGAGGCTTACGACAGTTCCTGATGCGCGGTCTCGATCAGGTTCGGGGCGAATGGGCGATGATCTGCGCCGCCCACAACCGCCTGAAGCTGGCACAGGTCGGCCGCTGAGCCCGCCGAGCCGCAGCGTTTGCTTCAAGGCGCGCCCCTCCACCCAGACGCAAACCCGTTACTCGGATGGGCGCCTAGCGGAACATGTCGCTCGCCCTGGGACGCACGAGAGCCGCCGCCGGCGTGTGGGAGCCCGAGGACTTCCAGCCGCGAACGTGGATGACGGGACACCGTTCCGCGCCCTGCCCCATGAGCAGGGAAGCGGCGGCGGCCAACTCGTCGCCGATGGCTACCTCGGTGATGCGCAGGGCGCGTCCGAACAGGTCTGGGGTGCCGATCATGCTGGCGAGCGAACACAGCCCGGCGGATCCCAGGGCCACCCCGACCACCCCGTTCCGCCATGGCCGTCCGAAGCTGTCGTTGACGACCACGCCGACGGAGGCGCCGCAAGCCGCGTCCAGCGCCGCCTTGAGGCGCGCGGCGGAAGCGTCGGGATCCTCAGGAAGCAGGAGGACCATCTGGCGGCCGTCGAAGTGCGGGATGTTCGACTCGTCGATTCCCGCATTGGCCATCACGAAGCCGAGCCTGTGCTCGACCACGATGACGCCGGGGCGAGCCCTGACCACGGCGCTCGACTCCATCAGGATCGCCTCGATCATCCGTGGGTCCTTACCCGTCTGCGCCGAGAGTTCGACCGCGCGTTTGCCGGGGACGACGTCGCCGAGGTCGCGGTAACGATTCTCGGATTTCGAGACGATCTTCTGGGCGACCACGATTATGTCGCCGTCCGCGAGCGTGAGACCCGCCTCGGCGACGCCGCGCAGAACGATGTCCGACAGCGGGTCGCCCGGCTCGACGAGCGGCAACCCCGGCAGCGCGGTGTACGTAATCTGCTTGACCATGCCTGTTTCCCCCGCGCTCGAGGTGTTGGTCCCGCGCGATCCGGCGCGACGGTCGTGATCGTGACGGCGATGCCGCGATGGGTCGGGTTTAGGTCGCCAAGGTTCGGGACAATGGGGCTCGGCACGCTGTTGCGCCGACACCGGATTGGTCGCCAGCGATCGACGCGCACGCGACGGCGAAACGGCACGTTTCGCCGGTGCCATGGCGAACTCAAGGCCCCGGCGAGCGGGGTTGTCGATCGAGCGCGACGGCACCCGCCGAATTCCGGAGATGCCCGCGGATGCCTCGTCCTCGATCGTGCGGTCCGGCTCCACCCCACAACCCCGTCTGAGCGTGCCAGCAGGGGCCGGACGCGGCGGTGGGGCGTCGATCCGGTCCTTCCCCGTCCGGCCCGGTACCGCTCGGCGGCAGTACCCGGGAGCGCTCCTCGGGGATGCGCCCGGATCGTGTGCCGTGCGAGCTCGGCCGGCCACCGGGCTGCACCTGTCCCGGCCGCCCCTCAGCACGCCATCGCCGGATCGCGACGCCGCGAGCGAGGAGCCTTCGACGGTTCCCCCCGGGCCAACCTTCGATCGGCCCGAAGGTCGGCCCGGGCGTCCAGGGCGCGGTCCGCTCAACGTGCCCGATCGACCAGCATCGAGAACCGGGCCTGCTCGTCCGGCCTATCGGCGAAGACGCCGCGAAACGCCTTGGTCACGGCCCGGCACAAGCCGCTGTGCGAGCCGCGGATCTCCGGGCCGAGGTGCCTTGCTTCGATCATCGCGGCGCAGCCGCGCGGTCTCAGCGCCGCTTCGATCACGTCGATGATCTGGGTGGTCATCGCCTCCTGCGTCTGGAGGCGATAGCCGAGGACGTCGATGACGCGTGCGAACTTCGAGAGGCCGACCACGCCCCGGGCGGGATAGTAGGCGATGTGGACGCGACCGAAGAAAGGCAGCATGTCCCGCTGGCAGTGGGAATAGAACGGGATGTCGCGGACGAGGACGAGCTCGGAGTACCCCTGAACCTCCTCGAAGATCCGCCCCAGGAAGGCCGAGCCGTCAAGCTCGTATCCCGAGAACAGGCTCTCGTAGGCCTTGACCACCCGCGCCGGCGTATCGCGCAACCCTTCGCGGTTCGGATCGTCTCCGATCCAACGCAGCAGCGTCCGCACGGCAGCCTCCGCCTGTTCGCGGCTCGGGTGCGTGGTGGTCGGGTCCTCTGGGACGGGTGCCGGTCCGACCGTTTCGGCGTCGCTGTCTCTCACGGGCGTCCGTCACGACAGTTCGAAAGGGTGGCGCCCCGGATCCCGGGGTATCCGGGGCGCCGATGGTCCGGACACCACGGCAGGGGGCGATGTTCGGGGATCCATACCGGCCGGCGACCGGCGCGCGTTGTGCTGTCCCGCGGGAGCGGGGACCGCTCAAACATCGTCCGCCACAAGCCTACCAGGGCCGCGCGGCCGACCGCGTCGAGCCCCTGGACGGTGCGGAACTCGATGTCGGCGTTGGAGCCTGTCGAGATGGCCGACAGACCGACGAAGCTATGCAGGGCGGCGACGAGCTGAGGCATCCCGGTCATCTGGACGCGGGCGGCCACGTACCAACCGACCGCCGCGCCGACCGCGATCATCGGCAGCACGACGGCGTGTTTTCCCACCCCGGGCCCCAGGATCGTCGCGAGGACGGCGATGGCCATGCCCACGATCCCGTACCACACGGCGCGCTTCGCATTCTCCTGGCCCGACAGCCCGCCGAGGGAGAAAATAAACACGACAGTTGCCACGATAGAGGCGGTGGCGACGTTGCCCGGGTTCATGGTTGCCCCTCACGATCTCCGGAACATGGCCAGCATCCGGCGCGGCACGAGGAAGCCGCCGACGATGCTGCTGGTCGCGATACGGCTCGCCGCGAGCCCGCTCGGCCACGTCGGGTACCCCATCTGCTGCCTCGGCCCGGGATTGCGTGGATGTCGGCAGCCCGCGGATCCGGGCGGATGGCGAGGATGCAGGGATCCCGCCTGCAACGCATCCCGGGGCGCACGGTCTTCATCGCGCCGTTGCCCTGCCCAAGACGACTCTTGAGACGACCCTGGGGGCCTGCCACCTAACAGCTCCTGCGCCTGGGGGCTCGATGCCGCCAGTTCCTGGGCCAGACGCCCGATTGGGATGGCCGGGGAGCTCGTGGCCTCGCATGGTCCGCATCAGACCATGGTCCCGGCGATCCGGCGCATGAAGTCGATCGCGGCGCCGGCGAGGGCGACTTGGTCCTCGGCGGACGTCATCAGCGTGGCGGCGGAGCAGACGGGTACGCCGCAATCCTCCGCCTGCCGCGACGCGTCCATCGTGTCGATCATGAGTCCATCGATCAATCCCTCGTAGTGCAGCGCGATGGAGTGGGGGGTGGACGCGACGTTGAGCTCCCGCATGATCTTGGCGGTCGGCCCCTTGACCGCCTTTCCGTCGATGATCGGGGAGACGGCGACCGCCGGCACGCGCCGCTCCGCGAGCAGGGCTCGCAGGCGTGGGATCGCCAGGATCGGATCGATGCTGAGATAGGGGTTCGACGGGCAGATGACGATGCCGGCGAGGGAGTCCGCCGCGAAGGCCGCCTCCGCCGCCGGGGTCGGGCGCGCGTCCGCCGCGCCCTCGAACACCAGCCGCTCGATCGGCGGCTCGCATCGCCTCTCGACGAAGTATCGCTGGAAGTCGAGCACGCCCTCCTGACAGACGACCTTGGTCCTCACCGCGTCGTCCGTGGCCGGCACGACGCGCGCGTCGATCCCCAGCCGATCGGCCATGTCCATCGTTATCTCGGCCAGCGCGTACCCAGCCGCCTGCCGATGCGTCCGAACGACGTGGAGCGCCACGTCGAGGTCGCCGAGCTGGAACCAGGTTTCCTCGCTGAACTGCCCGAGGGCCCGCATGAATTGCCAGCTCTCGTCCGCACGGCCCCACCCGCGCTGCTCGTCGTTCAATCCCGAAAGCCTGTAGAGCACGGTGTCGATGTCCGGGCATATCCGCAGGCCCAGGTGGTCGAAGTCGTCGCCGACGTTGACCACGACAGTCAGGCGGCGTCCCAGCAACGCTTGCAGCCCGGCGGCCAGCTTGGAGCCGCCCACGCCGCCGCACAGGGCGATGTAAGTGGCATCGCCGCCCGGAACCGACCCGTCCGGTGAATCATCGATCATGAGGCAAGCCTCGCTGTGAACGTGGATCGATCGGACAGCGGACCCGCTTCAGGCGCAGGGCCGTGCGCGTCGGCATTCGGGTTCGGCCGATGCCGCGGGCCGTAGGGCGCCTCGCCGGGCGGCTTCGGAACGGTTGCCATATCCCGATCCCAGAAGTCCGGCCGACGCAGCGGGGCTCGCGACCGTGCGGGTGCGGGACGGACGCCCCCGCCAGTCCCCTCGGAGACCTCGGCAGGTAAGCTGCACGCGACGGCGGGGGCTTGGCACTCGCCGTCGATGACGCTCGACCGTGGACTGGCGGCTTCGGACGTTACGGAGCCGGCCTGAACGCGGGTATGACCTTCTTCCCGTAGGTGGCTATGATGTTCTCCTCGTCGCCATTGTCGAGGTAGATATTGAATTGCGTCACGCCGGCGCTCTTGAGGTCATTGATCTTTCTGATATGATCTTCCGGTTGCCCCAGCACGCAGAAGGACTCGACGATATCGGGCGTGATGAAGTCAAGGAATGCGTTGTCGCTCTGCCCGTGCTTCGAGTAGTCGTAACCGCGTCGCTTCTCCACGTACGCCGTGAGCGCGCGCGGCACGCGATCGGTATCCTTGCCGTACTTTTCGACAATGTCGGCGACGTGATTGCCGACCATGGCCGGGAACCATTTCGTCGCCTCGATCGCCTCGTCCTTGGTTCGGAAGTACGCCGGGGCGGCCGCCATGACCCGGAACTTCGACGCGTCGCGCCCTGCCGCGGTGGCCGCGTTGAAGCACTGCTCGGCCAACCACTTGCAGATCTGCGGCTCCGCAATCTGCAGGACGACGCCGTCGGCATGCTCACCGGCGGTCTTGAGCGCGAGCGGGCCGTAGGCGCCGATCCACATCGGCAGTTCATAGCCGACGGCCCAAGGGAACTTCACCGGCGTGGTCACGCCGTCGTAGATGACCTCGTCGCCGCGAACCATCGCTTTGACCTTCTCGACGAACTCGGCGACGCGCTCCAGGCTAGCCGGCTTCTTTCCGACGACGCGCCTGGAACTGTCGCCGCGACCCACGGCGACCTCCATCCTGCCGCCGGATTGCTTCGCCAGGGACGCGAAGATCGATGCGGCAACCGACCACTCGCGGACGTCCGGGTTGGTGACCAACGGTCCGAACCGCATGTTCCGCGTGTGCTCCATGCACATTGCGATTGCCGCATAGCATTCACGCCACAGCACGTGTGAATCGTAGAACCAGCAGTGACTGAAGCCCGCGTGCTCCGCCGTTCGGACTAGGTAACGGGCCCGCTCCGCCTCGACGAAACCTTTGAAGCAGATACCGAATTCCATAATCAGCTTCCTCTTCGTGGGTCGTGGTGGAAATGTTGCGGGATCGCTCCGCGCGAATCCGTCCTCAAGAACCCGGCGCCCAGATCCGGATGCCGGCGTGGGTGAAGGGCACTTTCTTGCTGATGTTCAGACGGATCAGGATGCTGGTGACGGCCTCCACGCAGCGCGCGCTCTCGGCCGGCCCGGCGTCGTAGGCGTTCACGCCGAGCCGTTCGATGAGGTCGATCACCTCCGCCTTGGCGTCGACCGAGTTCCCGACCACGAGGATGTCGCAGTTTATCTTGTCGTCGAGCCGGGCGAGGCTCCAGGCGGAAACGTTGTGCAGGGCGCCGACCACCGGGATCGCCTCGCCGAGGATCGCCTGTGCGGCCTCGGTCGCCGAGCCCTCCGGCGGCATCGACATGGCTCGGGGGTTCCCGGGCGCCAGGGGCACTGCCAAGTCGACGAGTATCTTGCCCTCCAATTGAGGGCGAAGGCCGGTGAGCGTGTCGTGATGGGCGTCGTAGGGCACGGCAAGGAACACGAAGCGACCCGCCGCCCGGATCGCGCCGGCATTGTCGCTGCCCGCGATTCGCGCGGAGCCGGGCTTCCCGCCGAGCTTCTCATTGAGCCCGGATGCCGTTTCTGCGGCACGGTCCGCATGGCGCGAGCCCAGCGTCGTCTCCACGCCCGCCATCGCCAAGCGGAGCGCCAAGCCCTGGCCCTGCGGCCCGGTGCCGCCAAGTATCGCAACGTGCATCAGCGCAATTCCCTCATTTTTCATGGTTGTGCCGCCGAAGCGGCTCTCTCGCGGCGCTAGTGCGTTCTCCGCCGAGGTGGACTCCGGCTCGGCGCGAGAGCGCGCGTCAGAACAGAGACTTGGAGCCGGGCACGATCACGCGATCGGGAACGGCGCTAGTGTTGCGCGCCGCAATGCCGGTCATGATCCGCCTCGGGCATCCCGGCGTTCGTCCGGCCGAATGCAGCCAAGTCTTCGGGCGTATCGAGGTCGTGCGACAGGAAGGCGAGGTGGCATTGGGCCGTGGTCAGGCCCCGCGCCCGCGCCTCCGCGAGATGTCGATCGGCCGACTGAGGGCCGTACCGGAACGGCAGCGTACTTGGCAGCCGCAGCGACAGGGCATTGGTTCCGCCGTCAATTGACGGCGCCACGACCACGTCGTTCTCATTGCCGGACTCGACCAGTTCCTCGATCTCCTCGGCGACCCAGAAGGCGATGTCGCACGGGATGATTACGATCCCGTCGTACCGCCGCTCGGTCGCCCAGAGCCTCGCCCGCCTGGCGGCCGCGTTGAGGCCCGCGGTGGTCGGTTCCACCAGGGCCCATGCCCCGAGGGCGCGGGCGGCGCCCGCGATCCGCTCGCTCGGTGTCACGACCAGGCGGTCGACGGAGGGGAACCGATCCGCGAAGAAGCGCTGGCTGTCCTCGAACATGTGGTAGGCGACGCGTTCCCTCCTGTCATCGTCCAGGATCGGCGCCAGCCGGGTCTTGGCCAGTCTCACGTCCTTCATGGGCATGGCGAACAGGATCCGTCGTCCCGCGCGCTGGCGGCGTGCGTTCGCGTCAACCATGTCGCGACTCCCCGGCGCCTGCCGGAAGGGCGGCAAGGAAAGCGAGCGGGTCGGCGATGTGAGGCTTCAGGGGCCCAGGATCCTCCGGGTCATGGTCGTCGTAGCTCTCCAGCACGCCGTAGAGCGTGTTGCGGCGCTGGGCCCGACGGCCCGCAGCACGGATGATCCTGACCATCTCCCGCGCGGTCACCTCCTCCCCGTGCAAGGATCCGGCCGAGCGGGAGATCGATTCGTCCATGAGCGTCCCGCCGAGGTCGTTGACGCCCGCCGCCAACAGGTCGTGCGCGGCCTTCGTGCCCAACTTCACCCACGACACCTGGATGTTGTCGATCCAGCCCGCGAGCATGAGTCGGGCGACCGCGTGGACCTTCAGGTGCTCCTCCGGGGTCGCCCCGGGGCGCACGCCGGGGATGAGGCTGTCGACGTACATGGGCGCTTGGTCGTGGACGAAGCCGAGCGGCACGAATTCTGTGAAGCCGCCGGTGTCCTTCTGGATGGCCCGCAGTTGATCCAGGTGCGCCGACCAGTGATGGGGCGCGTCCACGTGGCCATACATCATCGTCGACGTGCTGCGCAGGCCGATCGCGTGGGCGGCGCGGACGGTCTCGATCCAGGCGTCTGCCGGGAGCTTGTCTCGGGTCAGTTGGCGCCTGACCTCTGTGTCAAGGATCTCGGCCGCCGTCCCCGGCATGGATCCCAGACCTGCCTCCTTCAACTCCAGCAACAGTTCGGTGACGGGCACCTTCAGCCGGCGGGCGCCGTGCCAGATCTCGAACGGCGAGAATGCGTGGACGTGCATCTCCGGCACCTGCCGCTTCACCGCCAGGACCAAGTCCCGGTAATGATGCAGCGGGAGATCCGGATGAAGGCCGCCCTGGATGCACACCTCCGTCGCGCCGCGATCCCACGCGACCTGTGCCCTTTGGGCAACCTCGTCGAGGGAGATCCATTCGGCTCCGGCCTCCTCGCGCCTTCGCGCGAAGCCGCAGAAGCGACAGCCCATGTAGCAGACGTTCGTGAAGTTGATGTTCCGGACGACGACGAAGCTCACCGCGTCTCCGACCCGGGCGCGTCGGACCTCGTCCGCGGCGCCGGCGATCGCCGGTAGGTCCCGCGCGGGGGCCTCCAGCAGTACAGTTCCCTCTTCGCGCGAGATCTCGCGGCCCGACAGCGCGCGGTCCAGGATGGCGCGCACCGCCGAGGTGACCACGGCCGGATTCGTCTCGCCCGTCATCGTGCCGCTCCAGCACATGCCTGATGGGCTTGGTTCAAAGCCCAGCCGTCGGCGCGCGCGTGCCGCCTCAGCGCAGCACGCGGCAGCGGCGCGATGAATCGCCCCGAGTCGCGCAGGTACGCCGGGTAGGTCGTCAGCCGTTCGGCCAACTGCATGCCTCGGCCTGCGCAACGGCGCTCCAGCTCAGAGATCGCCGGCCATGCCCTCTCCGGGTTGATGTGATCGGCGGTCAGCGGCGAGATTCCGCCCCAGTCGTTGATGCCGGTATCGATGTAGCGTTCGAACGCATCGTTGAGGTTGGGCGGCGCCTGGAGTGAGACCTCTGCCGGAAGTATCAGCCGCGCCACGGCGAGGGTGCGCAGCATGTCCTCGACGTCCGGCTCGATCGCCTCGGCCATGCGGGTGCCGGGCTTGGCACGGAAATTCTGGACGATGACCTCCTGGAGCGTGCCGTACCGATCGTGGATCTCGGCGAGGGCGACCAGCGTCTCGACGCGCTCCTCCCAGGACTCGCCGATGCCGATGAGGATGCCGCTCGTGGTCGGCACAGACTGCCTGCCGGCTTCTTCGAGCGTCCGAAGGCGCAGGAGGGGCACCTTGTCCGGGCAGGCATGGTGCGCCATGCCCTTACCAAGCAGCCGGCGGCTCGTGTTCTCGAGCATCATCCCGACGCTGCCGGAGACCGGCCGGAGCTTGCGGAGCTCGTCAGCGCGGAGCGTCCCGGCGTTCACGTGCGGGACGAGGCTCGTGTCCGATAGGATCACCCCGCACATTTCGACGAGGTAATCGATCGTGCTGGCGTGACCGAGGCGGTCCAGCATCCCGCGCGCCTCCGGATGACGGAGCTCCGGACGCTCCCCGAGCGAGAACAGTGCCTCCTTGCAACCGAGCCGTTCGCCTCGACGCGCTATCGCCATCACGTCGTCTGGACTGAGATAGCCGGCGCCGGGCTCACCGGGGTTCTTGGCGAACACGCAATAGCCGCAGACGGAGCGGCACAGGTTCGTCAGCGGGATGAAGACCTTGCGGGAATAGGTCATCGTACGGCCCCAGCCGGCGTCGCGCCGCTCCGAGGCCTCGGCCATCAACCTGTCCAGCGCCGGCCCCGTAGCCGAGCCCATGGCCCGGTATCGACCTGTTTCCTCTAATGTCGTCATGCCGTCGCCCCGAAGCTTATTTGGTTCTCGGAGTCCGAGCCGGATGGAGGCCGGCACGTGAGGCTTGCGGCGGGGCACCGGGTCCCGCTCTACCGTCGCATCGCCGAAGGCGGGGCCTTCGGTAACCCGATCCGACTAGGCCCCATGTCGTCGGGCGGCCTGTCATGCACGCCAGGTCAGGTCCCGGCGCGTCGCCCGAGCTCGCCAGGCGTTCGCCGATGTGCCCGGCCTATCGACCATCCATCGATCCTCAGCCGATCGGCCGTTTGCGGTCGCCGCATAGCCGCCGTCCGCCGATATCAGTCCGGACGATACCTTTGCGCTGCACAAAATAAGTTTTGCGGTGCGGTCCTGTCGTCGCGACTACTGGCTGAGCGCCTCGCGACCGGTACAACCTCCTGCTCTAGTCATCCTATAAGGCATGATTTTTCCGAAAGGCGCAAGTTTGACCTTGTGGAAAATTTTTCATCGCCGGCGGAAATGTCGGGCGAGATGCCGACGCCATGCTCATCGGCGGCCGAGGTCGCGGGTCACGGCGCTGCCCCCGGCGGCGCCGATGCGCTCCAGCGCGGACAGCGCGTCCGGGCCGCCGGTCCGTGCCAGGGCGCAGACCAGAGAGTCGCTCGCCTGCGCCGGATCGGCAGCCCGCGCCAGGGCGACCGGATCGGGCGCCGTCCGCGCGATCTGCAACTGGCCGATCCGCCAGAGCAGGCGGTCGCGCTCCGCGCCCGGCCATTCCTGCCGGCGGCAGGCCGAAAGGCGCGCGAGCAGCACCGCGTCGCGACCGCCGGGCTCGGCCGTCCCGCCGGCCGCATCCGCGCCGTCGCGCTCGAAGCGGTCGGTCGTGCGAGAGCCGTCGTTGAGCTTGGAGACGACGACGCTCTCGAAGACCTTCGCCGCCGCCGCTTCCGCCACGGGCCGCACGGTCTTCGTGCCCTCGCGCAGGGTCGTCCCCCTCCGCCCACAGCGCACATCGGCGAGGAAGCCCGCGGCGGAACCGGACGGGTCGGCAGCCTCGTTGCGTTAGCTCAGGCCGTGACGCGCACCGTGGGAGCGGCCTTCGGCACGGGCTCGGCGTGCATCAGCAGGTCGGCCGCCATCCGGCACTCCCGCGCGGACGACGGCGGCACCGCGCGGCAGAGATCGTCGGGCGACCGTCCCGGCCCCGCGGCCAGGGCCGGGACGAGCCAGAGGCCCGCCACGGCCAGGGCGCGGGGAGCGGACGCGCGAGGCGGGCGGTCATCGTGTTTCGTCCGGCGCATCGTCGGGCGGGAAGACGAACTGCGCGGCCTCCGCGACGAGCGGGGCGGGGTCGGTTCGGTAGTCTGCCAGCCGCGCCACGCGTGCCCTACTCCAGCCGCCCGCGGTTCGCGACACGCCGACCAGGGTCGCGAGCGCGAGGCGCCGCAGCCGCGCGTCGGGCGAGACCGCCAGCGCGGCTTCCAGCCCTTCGCACGCCTCCGGGTCGAGCCCGGTTCCGGCGGCCTCCAGCCGGGTCGCGGCCAGCGCCAGCGCGTCCGGGTGCAGGCTGTCGTCGCGGGCGAGCGCCGCGAGGCATTCGGCGAGATCCGGGCCGGGCAGCCCGCGCAGCGCGATCTCGATCCGGATCCGCACGGCGGTCGGGTCGGCCGCGAGGGCGGCGAGCACCGCTCGTGCCGCCGGGGCGGCGCCGGCGCGGTGAAGGCGCAGCCAGCCGAGCAGCGCGTCGCGCAGGGTCGCCAGCGTGCGCCGGTTCGCCCGCACGGCACCGACCGCGGCGCCGAGCGCCTCGGGCCTGCGCCCGGCCCGCGTCGCGACCACGGCGCTGGCCGCCGCCGCGCTCTCGTCGGGCAGGCCGGAGGCGAGCGCGTGCAGGACCGGCGCGACGAGCACGCCGTGCCGGTCAGCGAGCGGGGCCGTCTCCAGCCGCCGCAGCACCGCCACACGCACCTCCGGGTCGGGATGCCGACAGAGCCCGGCGAGAAGGTCGGCGAGGCGGTCGGCCGCCTCCGGCGTGAGGCGGTCGGCCGGGATGCGCGCGAGGCTCGCACCGACCGCCGGGTCCGGGTCGGCGGCGGCTTCGGCCAGGATCGGCCAGGTCGCGGCGCGCTCCAGATGGTCCCAGAGGGCGCGCAGCAGGGCGAGGCGCACGTCGCGGTGAAGCCCCGCCCCGGACGCCGTCGCGGCCTCCGCGATCTCCCGCAGGAAGGCGAAGCCCGCCGCGTCCGCCCGCACGCCCGCGAGGCGCACGATCTCCTTGAAGACGGTGACCCGCTCGCGCGGCGCGGCGCGCAGCAGCGGCATCACGCGGGCTTCGGGCAGGTCGCGCAGCGCCCCCGCGAGGGCGTAGATCGCGATCCGCGCCCGTTCGTCGCCGAGCGCCGCGATCAGCGCGTCGAGCCCGTCTCCGGCATCGCGCCGCGCGAGCGCCCGCAGCGCCTCGTCGCGCACGGGCAGGCGCGGGTTGTCCGCGCGGGCGAGGTCGTGAAGCCGCCGGGGCGGCACGTCGGGCAGGGCGGCGAGCCCGGCCAGGGCGTGCAGCACGGTCGGCACGTCGCGGGCGGGATCGTCCACGAGCCCTTCGAGGGTGCGCGCGAAACCGGCCTGCTGGGCGGGCAGCCAGCGCTCGAAGCCCGCGCGCAGGGGCAGCACGTACCGGGTCTTGCCGGTGGTGAAGCGTCCCTTGAGCACGGCCCGACCGAGATACGGGTCCAGCAGATCCTGCCGCACCCGGTGCAGATGCTCCTGCACGGGGCCTTGCACGATCCAGCTCGGATCGCGCCGCAGCAGGCCCGGGACCAGGGCGGCGAAGCGCGCCCGGTCGTGCCGGGCGAGCAGCGCGAGGGCGCGGACGCAGACGTACTCGTGGCGGGAGCCCTCCGCGATGTCCGACAGGAGCCCCCCGAGGGTCCGCCAGTCCCGCAGCCGGGGCGCGAACAGCGCCGCGACTTCGACCAGGGGAAGATCGTTCTCGCGGGCCCGCCACGCCCGCAGCACCGGGTCGAGGACCGGGGCGAGACGGCGCACGTCGTCCGCGCTCAGTCCCAGGTCGCGGGGGCCGAGGACGAGCGCGCCGCGCTCGCGCGCCAGGACTTCGAGCGCGGAGACCGCCCAGACGGGCTGGACCGGCAGCAGGCGTACGATCAGCCGTTGCAGCGCCCCGACGCTGCGGTGGGACAGGTCGGCGGCGTCGAGAGCTTGGCGCAGGATGGCGTCGAGCACCGGCAGGGCCGCCGCGTCGACGCAGGAGGGCGGCAACCGGGCCAGCGCTTCGAGCATCGCCGCGCGCACCGGATCCTGCTCGTTGCCGCGCGACCGGACCAGCGCGAGCGCTTCGGGCAGGCGCGCTCGCTCGAAGCGCACCGCGTCGACGAGCGCGGCGAGCGCCGCGGCGCGCTGCTCGGCCTCCGGGCTTCCGAGGGCGGGGCCGACCGCCGCGCGCGCCTCGGCCCAGGGCAGCATCGCGGCGTAGGGCAGGCGCTGCAGCGGCCGGACGCGGAGCGCGGGCAGGTCGAGGTGGCGCCGCGCCTCGGCGGCGCGCTCACGCGTGGGCAGCAGCGCGACGAGGGCGGGCGGCAGCGCGCCGTCGGCGTCGCGCCAGCCCCGGCCGGCCGAGGCGTAGGCCGCGCGGCGCCGCGCGGCGGGCAGCCGCCGCATCCAGCGGGCCGCCGGTCCCGCCTGCCCGCCGAGGCCGGAGAAACGGGCCACGAGCGCGGCGAGCCGATCCCCGTGGTCGTCGCCGACGAGGTGCGCGGCCAGCACCGGCAGCACAGCGCCCAGCCGCGGCGTGTCGCCGTTCGCCAGCAGCAGGTCCGCCAGGGCGGCGGGCCGGACCTGCGCGAGCCGTTGCAGATCCAGCGCGGCGGGCGGGACGTGGCGCGCCAGCGCGGCGAGCACGTCGAGCGCCCGGTCCGGGTCGCTGCGGGCGAGGACGGGCAGCGCCGCCCGGGCCTGCCACGCGAGGCGGGGATCGAACTCGGCCGCGTCCCGCGCCGCCCGTGCCAGGTGGTCGGCGGCGAGGACAGGGTGATGCCGGGCGAGGCGCGCCCAGCCGACGGCGTCCAGGGCCGGGCCGAGCGCGGCGAGCCGGGGGCGCACGAAGGCGTCGCTGCCGTAGGGCATGAGCGCGGCGGCGCCGGGTTCGCCCGCCGCTTCGCAGGCGGTGAGCAGCGCGTCCGCGGCCTCCGGCCTTCCGCGCGCCCGGGCCCGGCGCATCAGGCCCGCGCGCAGGCGCCGCGGCACGTGCGGCAGCGCCCGGCCGATCTGCGCCGCGTCGCAGACCAGGGGCAGGAGCGCCGCGGCGTAGCCGCGCAAGCGGCGCGAGGGGTCTTCGAGCGCGCGCAGGACGTGCTCGCCGTCGCGCGAGCCGTGGCACGCCTGGAGCGCCATGGCCCGCTCGAAGGGCCCCCCGCGCTCCAGCTCCGCGAGGACGGCGCGGCAGGTCTCGCCCGCCGGTCCGGGCTCGGCGGCCCCGCGCCCGTAGGCCGCCATGTGCCGCATCCGCCCGGCATGGGTGAGCGCCGTCAACGCCGTGCGCAGGGCCGCCCCCTCGCGCGAGACGGCCCAGGCGATCCGAATCTTGCCCGTCATCGACGCCAGCATAGCCGGCAGCGCCCGCCCGTGAAGCCGGCCGGGAGAGGCCTCGGGCCGGCGAGGACGCTCCCGCCGACGCCCGGCGCAACGTGCAGGGCGTGCGTCCGCCGGGCGACGTGTCGGGCACCTGCGTCGTCCAACCCTCGGCAGCGCCGTGCGCCCCCCTGCATGCGCCCCCCTGCACATGTGCGGTCGAAGCCGATCGGCGTGGCTCGCGCCGCCGATCACATGTCGATCGTCATCGACAGCAGGTAGGTCCGCGGCGCGCCCTGGAAGAACGTGCCGAACGAGGCCACGCCGGTCCAGTAATTCGTCCCGGTCACGTTGATCACGTTGGCGCGGAGGGTGGTCCGCGCGCCTTCGACGCGGGTGGTGTAGCGCACCCCGAGGTCGAGGCGCGCCCAGTCCGGCAGCGCCTGGGTGTTGGCCGTGTCGATGAACTGGCGGCTGGTGTAGACGACGTTGCCGTTGAGGGTCAGCCCACGGACCCAGGGCAGGTCGTACTCCGCCCCGAGGTTGAGCTGCACCTTTGGGACACCGATCGGCACGTTGCCGACGTTGGCCGCCACCGCCGTCTTGGTGAGCACGCCGTCGTACAGGGACAGGCCCCCGAGCACGCGCAGTTCCGGGGCGAGTTCGCCGAACACGGACAGCTCAACCCCGGAGACGCGCTGCACGCCGCTCTGCGCGAAGAAGCGCGTCGGGCTCAATTCGCCGATCGGCCGGTCGATCTGGAAGGCGGCGAAGGTCGTGCCGAGCCGGCCCCAGTCGATCTTGAGGCCGGCCTCGACCTGGCGGGCGACGTAGGGCGCGAGGATCTGGCCGGAATTGGTCGCGAGCGCCGGCGCCACGTCGCCGCGGCTCAGGCCCTCGATGTAGTTGGCGTAGACCGAGACGGTATCGTTGGGCCGCACCACCAGCGCGAAGAGCGGTGTCAGCCGGCTCTTGTCGTAGGACGAGGTGAGCGTGCCGACGTTCGAGAGGTAGTTGTGCGCCTCGATGCCCTGCTGGCGACCGGCGATCGTCAGGAGGACGTGCTCATCGAGGATGGACAGCGTGTCGGCGACCGAGATGCCCGTCAACGTACTGTCCGAGAGGCGCGGGCGGGCCGCGCTCGTGATCGGCGCCCTGAACGGAAGCAGCGCCGGGGCGTAGAGGTTCGAGCGGTAGGCCCCAGTCCCGGCGGGGAAGAACCGCCCGGTGTCCTCGTTGTAGACCGAGGCCTGGAGGACGAAGGCATGACGGATGAAGCCGGTGTCGAACGACGCCCGCGCCCCGCCGTCATAGGTGCTGCGATCGACGTTCAGGCCGTAGAATTGCGGGTTCGACAGCGTGTCGCCGCGGAAGTTCAGGATGGTCGGGGCGGACGTGAAGAAGCGGTCCACGGCGGTCCGCGCCCCGCCCACGTCGGCGAACAGCGTGATCTGGTCGGTGAGGTCGTACTCCGTGCGCAGCAGGCCGCCACGGTCGTAGACGTTCGCGTACTCCCACGGCTGCGTCACGTTCAGCCGGCCGTCGGGCGCCCGCGGAACCGGCACGCCGGCGGTGAGCAGGTAGGGACGCAGCGGTGCCGTGAAGCTGTCGCTCTGCCCGAGCATGTACAACCACGCGCGGAACCGCTCGCCCTGGTAGTCCACGGCGAGCGCGCCGACGCCGGTCAACTCGGTCTGGCGGTCGAACTGTGTGTCGCCGCCGCGCACGCTGCCGACCAGCCGGACACCCCATTCCCGCGCGTCGCCGTAGCGGCGCGCCACGTCGAACCCGCTCCCGCCGCGGGCGACCGAACTGTAGTCGACGGAGACCCGGGTCAGGTCCTCGTAGGCGCGCTTGGGCACGACGTTGATGACGCCGCCGACGCCGCCGTTGGGCGCGACGCCGGACAGCGCCGCCGTCGGCCCCTTCAGCACCTCGATGCGCTCGGCGTAGTCGGTGAAGACGCGGAAGCTCGGGGCGACGCCGTATAGACCGTCGAAGGCGATCTCGCCGCTGGTGCCCTCGTTGTAGGGGAAGCCGCGGATGTAGAACGAGTCGAACGGTGCGCCCGTGGTCTGCGTGGCCCGCACCGATGGGTCGAGTGCGAGCGCCTGGGAGGCCGTGCTCGCCTGCTGATCCCGGATGAACTTTGCGGTGTAGCTCGACACGCTGAAGGGCGATGTCTTGGTCTCGACGTTGCCGAGCACGCCCAGGCGCCCGCCCTGCGCGACCTGACCCCCGGCGTAGGCCGGCACGACGCCGCGCGGAGCACCGGCGCCGGAAACCGAACCGTCCGCCGAGCCGAGGCCGGACCTTGGTGCCGGCCTCTCGACGGCCGCCTCGACCGAAAGCTCGTCGAGTCGGACGTTGTCCTGAGCCGCGACCGTGCTTGCGCAGGCCACGGATGCGATGGCCGAACCGATGAGCGGCATCATCAAGCCGGTGTATCGACACAACATGAGTGGCCCAGCGCACGTTCGAGCACAGTGATCGCACTATGTCCAACGGATGTGTGCATGAGACAAGCGCGATCAGTGTCATAAATAGCACTATTGCACGACATAAATATTCATTTTTGGAATAAGTACAAAGAAATGTGTCCGGAATTTACAATGCAGGGTGGTAAAGATCATCATGTCATTCGGCGTCCGGTGGAGCATGGCTTTCGGACACGGTGTGCGATCGGATCGGGTGGTTCCCCGCACTTACGATCGTCCGCACAGGACGTGCTGCGCGGGCTCGGGGGTCATGACCCAGCCGTGCTTGCCTTCCTCCCCGACCGTTCGGACAGGGGCCGGATATGCCGGGTCGCCTCCCGACGCGCCGCTCCCTCCGCGATCGCAGACACGACACGCCCACGCAGATCGGCGGACAGGGCCGAGGGCAACCAAGCTCTTGTCGGACAGCCGAACATCGGATCACAGATCCGACCGCCTCGAAAAAGCCCAGCCGACTCAACGCGATCGGCCGCCGCTCTCGCCATCCGGGGCTGAAATCCAGGGTTCACGTCACCAGGACGGAGGATTCGTCGGGAGCGGATGGTGCAGGCTGGATTAACGTTCGAAAGCGGTTCGAAGTCGCGTGTCGCGTTGTTTGCAGTCTTCGCCGGCAGTTGGCGCGCACCTGAACGCAGCCTACATGGACACGGACTATGAAGCGACCGCCTCAAGCATCCGTCCGCCCCGAATTCTCGCTGAGTCAGATCGACCTCAATCTTTTGAGGGCGTTCGATGTCCTCATGCAGGAGCGAAGCGTCACGCGTGCCGCAGCCCGCCTCGGCCGCACCCAGCCAGCGATGAGCCATTCGCTCGCCAAGCTGCGCGATATCTTCAACGACGAGCTGTTCACGCGTGACTCCGGATTGATGGAACCGACGCCTCGCGCGCGAGAGCTGGCAAGTGTGATCTCTCGCTCGTTGTCGGATATCCGATCTGCGATCGACCGGCATCTGAATTTCGAGGCGGAGACGACATCCCGCAACTTCCGGCTGGGTGTCTCCGACTACACGGCTGTCGCGTTCCTGCCCGCTCTCATCGAAGCGTTCGCCGCACAGGCGCCTCTCGCCAGCTTGAATGTTCTGCATGTTCGCGAAGGCGATGTCGGTTCATTGCTCAGGAACCGCGAGATCGAATGCGCGATCCTGGGAAACGCAGGAGCGGTGAAGGCCCCGCTGGCGATCGACGTGTTGTCGCGCGACGTGATGGTCTGCGCCGGCTGGGAGGGCAATCCACTCCTTGAGGACCTGACGGCCGAAGACTATCTCGCCTTCCCACACCTCCAGATTTCGGCCGATGGCACGGCCGCTGGGGTCGTCGATGCTGTTCTCGATCGCCAAGATCGCCAGCGCCGGGTCGTCGCCACGGTGCCGCACTATCTCGTGGCTCCCTGGATCATCAAGGGAACCCCGCTGGTCACGGTGTTCGGAGACAGCGTTTTGCTGGCCCTGTCTCCCGAGAGCGAGACGCGGATCATCCAGCCGCCGATCCCGCTTCCCGACGTGACCGTTTCGCTCATCTACGAGGCGAGCGCCGAAGGCGACCCGGGACACCGCTGGTTCCGCGGCATCATCCGGTCGATCTCGGATGCGCAACAGCAGCGCAAGGAAGCGATCTACCGCCGCCTCCGTTGGCCGAGCGCCAGGGGCTGACGCTCAGCTTTCCGCTTCGATCTCGAACAACCCTTCCACCTCGACGGGCACACCGAGTGGAAGTGACGCGACGCCGACGGTGCTGCGGGTATGGCGGCCGGCCTCGCCGAAGATCGTGACCATCAGGTCGGAGGCGCCGTTCATCACCTTTGCGTGGTCCGTGAACTGGCCGGACGAGGCGATGAAGCCTCCAAGGCGGACGACCTTCTTCACGCGATCGAGGTGTCCCACGGCCGCCTTCACCTGCGCGACGAGATTGACCGCAGCAGCCTTCGCTGCCCGCTGACCGTCCTCGACGGAGATCTCCTCGCCGAGTTTGCCAAGCGCGACCGGCTTGCCGTCGCTTCCCAAGCAGAGTTGGCCGGACACGAAGAGCAAGTCGCCGACCGGACAGGTGGCGACGTAGTTCGCGACCGACCCGGGTGGAACGGGAAGGACGAGACCGAGTTCGTGGATGCGATCTTCGATAGATGCGACCATCGTCTAGCTTCCAGGCTGGTTGGAGTGTGGGATGTGCGTCCGGATGGCCGCCGCGATTCGGCAAAGCCCTTCCGATAAGTTCGATCGCGCGGTGGCGAGATTCAGACGGATATGGCCGTCGCCGCCTTCACCCAGGAACGCTCCGTAGGTCACCGCCACATGCGCCTCCTTCTCCAGAACGTCACGGAGCTGCTCTGTCGCCAAGTCTAGGCTCTTGACGTTGATCCAGGCGAAGTAGGTGCCCTCAGGCGATGTGACGCTCAATTCGGGAAGGTGTATTCTGAGGAACTGTTCGAGATAGCGGAAATTGCCTTCGATGTGACGGACCGCGGCCTTCGTCCAGGCGTCGCAATCCCGGAACGCCGCTTCGGCGGCCGCCTGGCCGAACACGCAGCCGCCGAAGTAGAGGTTGTTTCGCTTCAGGCCGCGCATGTACGCGCCCCGCAGGCCTTCGTCCTCGGCGATCACGAGGGAGTGCTTCAAGCCGGTCACGTTGAAGGACTTGCTGGCCGAGGTCAGGGTTACCGAGTTGCGGGACGCGGCGGCCGACACGTTGGCGAACGGGGTGAACGCAACGCCGTCGAAGATCAGGCCGCAGTACACCTCGTCGGACAAAACGAGGATCCCCCGCTCCAGGCAGAAGGCACTCAGTCGATCGAGTTCGGCTCGGGTCCAGACACGGCCCACCGGATTGTGCGGGCTGCACAGCAGCAGCATCCGCGTCCGTTCCGTCACCTTCCAAGAGAGGTCGTCGAAGTCGATCTCGTACCGGCCCCGGCGCTCGACCAACGGGTTGGCGAGGGCGACCCTGCCGGCCGCCTGGATCACCTCGGGGAAGATGTGGTGAACCGGGGGCTGATAGAGGATTTCGTCGCCCGGTTCGGTCAACTCCTCGATGAGCGGCTGCATCGAGGGATAGATGCCGACGTTGCTGGCGATCCAGTCCTTCTCGATCTTCCAGCCGAAGTGCCGATCGAAGTATCCGACGACGGCCTCGTAGTAAGAGGCCCGCTTGAACGGATAGCCGAAATGGCCCGCGCCCGCCACGCGCTCGAGAGCGGCGCGGATCGGTGGCGCGGCCCGGTAATCCATCTCGGCGGTTCCGAAGCACAGGAGCGTCGGATCCTGGGTCCGCGCGATCTCCATCTCCCATTTCGCGGTGCTGAGGCCGGCACGGTCGAGGGGGACGTCGAAGCCGAACTCATCCGCTGTCGAAGAGGCAGGTGTCATGTCCTTGCACCGATGCAGTGGCTTTCGAGGGGCATCCGGCGGGAATGCCGGCCTTCAAAGGACGCGTGCGAGGAACTCGCGGGTCCGCGGGGACCGGGGATTGGTGGTGATCTCAACGGGATCGCCGGCTTCCACGACCACACCGCCGTCCATGAAGACGAGCTGGTCCGCCACCTCGCGGGCAAACCCGATCTCATGCGTCACGACGACCATGGTGATGCCGCCGAGCGCCAGATCCTTCATCACCTCCAGGACCTCGCCGACGAGTTCCGGATCGAGGGCCGAGGTCGGCTCGTCGAACAGAAGGACCTTCGGGTTCATCGCGAGCGCGCGCGCGATCGCGACGCGCTGCTGTTGTCCACCCGAAAGCTGTCGCGGATAGGCGGCGCGCTTCTCCGCAAGGCCGACACGCTCCAGCAGAACCAGCGCCCGCGCGGTGGCGTCCTTGACGGGCTCTCCCCTGACCCTGACCGGCGCCTCGACCAGGTTCTCCAGCACGGTCATATGCGGGAAGAGGTTGAACTGTTGGAACACCATCCCGATGTCGGCCCGCCTCTCGCAGATCGCCGCCGGCGGCAGTTCGTACAGACGGTCGCGTTCGAGGCGGTAGCCGACGAAGTCCCCGTCGACCAGCATCAGGCCGCCGTTGATCTCTTCGAGGTGGTTGATGCAGCGCAGGAAGGTGCTCTTGCCCGAACCCGACGGCCCGATGATGCAGGCGACGGAGCCGGTGGGAACGACGAGATCGACCCCCTTCAGGACATCGAGGTTGCCGTAGGATTTCCGGATCCCGGATGCGTAGACCATCGTCGTCGGGTCGATGCCGAAGCGTGCATGATGTCCAGCCGAAGCGTTCATGCCGAGTCTCCCTTTCGCCCAAAGCGGAAAACAGTCTTGAACAAAGCTCCCGCGAAGGGCGGTCCGCCGCGCTGCTCGTCGCGGCTGTAGTGCCTTTCCAGAAAGTATTGGCCGACGGACATGATCGAGACGACGAGCAGGTACCAGAAGGTGACCACGATCAGCAGGGGAACGGTCTCGAAAGTCCGCGCGTAGATCGCCTGGGCCGAGTAGAGAAGGTCGCCGACGGCGATGATGCTGACGAGGGAAGTCGTCTTCAGAAGGTTGATCGTCTCGTTGCCCGTGGGCGGAATGATCATGCGCATCGCCTGCGGCAGCACGATCCGCTTCAGTGAAAGGGTCGGCTTCATGCCGAGGCAGGCGGCGGCTTCGCTCTGCCCGCGATTCACCGATTTCAGTCCGCTGCGGACGATCTCCGCCATGTATCCGGCTTCGTGCAGGGACAAGGCGACGATGGCCGATACGAACGGGGTCATGACGTCGTTGGTGGCAACCGAGAAGACGGTTCCATACCCCGGCAGCCAGAGACTGAACTCTCGCAGGACGAGAGAGAGATTGTACCAGAGGATGAGCTGGACCAAGGCTGGCGTTCCGCGAAACAGCCAGACGAAGACAGCCGCCGGGATGGAAAGGAGCTTGCTGGGCGACAGCATCATCAGTGCGGCGATGGTTCCGCCGATCGTGGCAAAGATCATCACAATCACGGTGATGATGATCGTCTGCCCCACGCCCTTGAGTATCAGGGGATTGAAGAGGTAGCGCGCCACCACGGGCCACTGAAATTCCGGGTTGGAAACCGCTGACCGCGCCATCAGGGCAACGACCACGATGACCAGAGCGACGGCAATCCATCGTCCAGGGTGGCGAAGGGGAACGACCGTCAGGGCAGTTGGGTCGAGACGTGCGCTCGACGAGCCCGAGAAATGCTTGTTCACGACGTAGCCTCCGCGTGGACAGAGGAGCTGCCTCGAAACTCCTCATCGATATTCGACGTGCTTGCGGCGCTCAGTGCGCGCCCGGTCGATTACTGCGGAAGTTGGGAAGGATTGGAATAGAGGGCCGGCTTGGAGACGGCGGAGGACCGCAGGTTGTACTTATCGAGGATCGTCGCGTAGGTGCCGTCGGCGATCAGGCTGCTCAAGGCCGCCTCGAGCATCTCTGCCGTCGCCTTATCCCCCTTCACCACCGCTGCGCCGAGCGGTGCGGGATACAGGCTGCGACCGGCGACGACCATGCGCCCCTTGCTCGTCGCTTCGTAATATCCCGCAGAGGTCGAGTCATCGAGGCGCGCCTCCACGCGACCGGACAGAACCGCCTGGATGACATCCTTCTGCTCGGGATAGATCGCCTTCCTCATGGCCGGCAGGCCGGCCTTCTCACAGTCGGCCACGATGCGGTCGGCAACGAAATCGGCTGCCGTGCCGCTCTGCACGGCGACGGAGGCACCACAGAGTCCATTCTGTGTGGCAAACCGCTCCTTGTTTGCCGGCAAGGTGGAGACCACCGTTCCTGCTTCGAGGAACGAGACGAAGTCGACCTGAGCAAGTCGCTCCGCAGTGACCGAGAACGTAGCCCAAGCGATCTTGACGCGCCCGGAGGCAAGGGCCGGGATCTGAGACGCGAACGGGATGGTGACGATCTTGAGCTTCACGCCCAGGCGGTCTGCGACGGCTTTCGCAAGTTCGATGTCGAGGCCGGCAGGCTTACCCTGTTCATCGACGAACTCGAACGGTGCGTATGCGAGCGAACTGGCGATCGCGAGCTGGCCGCTATCCTTCACATCCTGCGCGATCGGGATCTCCGCCGCATAGGCCGTCGTCATCAATGCCGACCCTGCGACGAGTCCCAGCATCCTGCGCTGCATGCTGAGAATGGACATCGAAACCCTCCCTCCGAATTTTATCCGGGGATCATTGGACGCCGATGCACCATCCATCAAATCGATATTTTGCATTAAGAAAATTATTTTCACGCATGCTGGTGGCAGTTGCAGATCGTGACGTCGTGGTTTTTGGTGGAGCGGGTGCGGCCTGACCTCTGGGGCGGCGGCAGCGTCCGTCTTCATATGGAACTGCACAATCGGTGGATTGCACGGCCGAGGCGCCCGACGACCGGGAGGTCTCATGCTCCCGGCCGACAGAGGGGGCGGATCAGCGGCGGGTTCGGGTCCTCGACTTCGGGGCGGCAAGCCGATGCGCCGCCGTCAGGGCCGACATCAGGGTCGCCTCGTCGACGGCCGCCAAGTCGCACCGCGTCGCGCCCATCCGGCCCCAGCCGCCCGGGACGGGGCTGAACGCCTCGGGAACCTGCTCGCAGAAGAAGTCGCGATGGTCCGGGTCGAACATCAGGTTGAGGTCGCGGCCGGCCTCGTCCAGCGTCGCGAAGGTCTTGCGCGGCGTGTGGAAGGCCGTCCTGTGGACGTGGGGGCCGGCGGTGACGGCCTCCAACGTCGCGATGAGCGCCTTCACGCGTTCGACGTCGACGCCCATCGCGACCGTCCCTCTCTCAGCCGGCAGTGGCTCCGTCATCCAGCCCGGCGCTCGCAGAACCGCAATCGGTTGCCGAACGGGTCCGCCACCTCCAGCACGTCGCCCCAGGGCGCCCGCTCGATGCCGGGCCGGGCGTAGCCGTACCGCTTGTCCGTCAGTTCCCGGTGGAAGGCGTGGATGCCCGTCATCGGCACGAACACCGTCGAGCCGGGACTGGCGTCGCCGTGATGCTCGGAGAGGTGCAGCCTCAAGCCGGCGCGGGCGACCTCCATGTAGAGCGGCAGGCCCGGCTCGAACCGGTGCTCGAACCCGGACGTGAAGCCGAGGAAGCCGCCATAGAACTCACGCGCCTTGGCCTCGTCGAAGATGCGCAGGATCGGCACCGTCTCCAGGAAACGGGGTTCGTCCTCCCCGATGCGGTCCAGGGCGGCGCAGGCCGTGTTCCAGTCGTCGTGGCCGAGACCGGCTGCGACGAGTTCGAGGGCGGTCGCGTGCGGGACGGCGAGGTCGCGCGCGGCCAAAGCGGCGCGCAGCCGCTTGGCCATGGCCTTGGCCTGGTCGACGGTCGTCATGGTGCTCTCCCCAAGTCGGCGTCGGCTCGTCGGTGCCCGCATTGCCGACCCGGCGCCGGTCAGGGACGCGGTGAGGGTGGTCGTCCGCGATGCTTTCACCATCCCGTTCCCGGGGCGAGCGGCAGGCAGCATCGGCCTCGCGGCAGGCTACCCCGGCGGCGGTCCGGACGCCAAGGCGTCCTCTCACGCCCTGCCGCCCACGCCTCCCCGTGCCTGCGGTGATCTGCTCGGACATGCTCGCGCCGCTATGAACCGGCCGACCGGCCAACCCTCGTCCGACGGGTTGCACCTCGCTGGCTGCTCGCCGAGGCTACGCCGCGGACGCCGACCTTCGCGGCGTCCGGGTCCAACCGCCCCCGGTCGCGCACGGCGAGCCACCCGTACACGCCGCCGCCGACGGCCCCGGCGCATGTAGCCTGGACCGGCCGGTCGACCATGCCGGCGAACAGCCCCCAAGGGCGAGGCCGACGGCGGCGCCGCAGGCTACGTGGAGGGCCGGGTGGCGCGAGCCGGCCCGCACCGACACGGCCAAGCACAGCAGGAAGGCCGGCAGTGCGAAGGCCGTCGCGAGCAGCATGGCCATGACGAGCGTAATGGCCACGGAGATCCAGTCGAGGGCGAGCGCGGATTCGGCAGACACCGGGACGGGAGGCTCGGCCATCCGCTGGACCGCGTCGGTCAGCATGTAGACGGCCAGCGCTGCCGCCACGGACGCGAGGTAGCTGCCGAGCACGCGCACGACGGGATCTCCGGGCGGATCGGTGCCGGCAGACGTCTGGACGGTCACTGCGCGGAGGCCGTGGCGCGGCGCGCCAACTCGCGTTGCATGAGCAGCAGGTCGAGCGAGGGCGGCTCGGCCACGCCCAGCCGTGTCAGAATGGCGTGCGCCTGCCCGCGGTGGTGGGTCTGGTGGTTGAAGAGATGCGCCAGCGCCTCCGAGCGCGGCTGGCGCTGCGGCACGCCGCTCGTCGTCGCGTAGTCGACGTGCGCCGTCAGCGCATCGGGCGAGAGGCCGGCGACGTAGGTTTCGAGGCGCGCATCTTCCGCCACCCGTGCCTGCCGCAGCGCGTCGAGCCGCTCGAACAGGATGACGTCCAGCCTGTCGGGAGCGTCGCCCTCGCCGGTCAGGCGCCGCAGCCAGAGCCGGTCGGTGACGAGCAGGTGGTTCAGCGTACCGTGCAGGCTGCCGAAGAACGCGCCCGCCGCCTGTCGGTAGGCGTCATCCGGTAAGGACGCCGCCGCGGCATAGAGACGTTCGTTTGCCCAGGCGTTGTAGGCGGCCATGGTGCGCATATGGTCGGCGAGGCTGGTCATCGGCGTGCCCACGTCCCCAATAAGCAAGGCCGACTCTACACCTGGGACTGGGACGCCCCTTTCACAACTTACGGAGGACCAGACCGACCCAAGGCACAAGGCTCTGCCTTCCCGGGACGCCGCGAACCGCATCTCCGGCCGGGCCGTCGGCGACCCCGCGACTCACGGCGTCGAATGAACTCGGGGCCCCTTTGGCGGGACGGTCTCCGGGATCCGGGCCAGGGACTGGCCACAGGCATCGGTTCCGGAGTGGAATCGGGGTCGAACGCGATTGTTGCGCAGCCGAAACCCTGGCAAAATCAAAGATATACAAGGGTCTCGGGTAGATGGCGGAGACGGAGGGATTCGAACCCTCGATACCCGTTTCGGGGTATGCTCATTTAGCAAACGAGTGCCTTCAGCCGCTCGGCCACGTCTCCGGCTCCCCGGCTCTAGAAGGTCGCATCGGGCCGGTCAACCCGATCGCGGCGGGCGGCGGTGCGCCGGCGCTCGTAGTGTTTGGCGATCCGCAGGTGGCGGGAGATGGCGTAGTTCATCGCCGTGAGGAAGCCGTAGGTGCCGCGGGCGAAGTGGCGGCGGCCGAGATAGGCCTTCAGGAAGTTGCCCGGCAGCTCAACGAAGATCCGCCACGTCGGGATCACGACGCCGCGCGCCTCCAGGTCGTCCGCCTGCTGGTCCGAGTACCGGTTGAGCTTGTCGAGCTGGTCGCCGAGCGAGCGCACCGAGAAGTGGTGGATTTTTCCGCGCAACCGGCCGGGTTCGACGCCGGGTTCCAGCTCGACCCGGTCGTGGACGGGCGACGCCGAGTAGCGGCCCCGGTCCCGCCGGTAGAGCCGCACGGGGGTGAGCCGGTAGGCGAGCGGGTGCGGGCGGTCCTCGCCCGGAAAGATCTCGGCGATGCCGATGCGCCAGGCCGGTCGCTCCGGCTCGCCGCGGGCGAACAGGGCCCGGATCTCGGCGGAGAGCGCCGCCGGCACCACCTCGTCGGCGTCGAGGTTGAGGAGCCAGGTGTGCCGGCACTGCGCCTCGGCGAAGCGCTTCTGCGGGCCGTAGCCCGGCCAGTCGTTGTGGATCACCCGGGCGCCGAGCTCCGCCGCGAGCGCCTGCGTGCCGTCGGTCGAGCCGGAATCGACCACCACCAGGTCGTCGGTCAGGTCGCGCACCGCGCGGATCGTCGCGCCGATGCGGTCCGCCTCGTTGCGGGCGATGATGAAGACGGAGAGCGGCGGCACTTCTTTGGGACTTGAGACGGCGCCAATCCCCTAACGACGGCGTCCCACGGGGACAAGCGGGGGCCGATGCGGGGCGCCGCGGCCGGCCTCCAGAAAGAGTCAGGCGAGCCAGTCGGGGACGCGGTCGAGGGCGACGAGCGCCTCGACCGGCTGGCGCGGGCGCACGACCGCGGCGTCCGCGCCGCGCACCAGCACCTCGGGCACGAGGGGACGGGTGTTGTAGGTGCCGGCCTGGACGGCGCCGTAGGCGCCCGCGCTCATCACCGCGATCAGGTCGCCGGCGGCGACCTCCGGCATCTCGCGGTTGAGGGCGAGGTAGTCGCCGCTCTCGCAGACCGGGCCGACCACGTCGACGACGCGGCGGGGTGCGTCCGCGGCCGGCTCCGCCACCGGGCGCAGGGCGTGGTAGGCCTCGTAGAGGGTCGGGCGGATCAGGTCGTTCATCGCCGCGTCGACGATGACGAAGGTCCGGCCCTCGCTCCGCTTCACGTAGAGCACCCGGGTGACGAGGATGCCGGCGTTGCCGCTGATCATCCGGCCGATCTCGAAGACCGGGCGCAGGCCGAGCGGCGCGAAGTGCGGGCGCAGCGTCGCCGCGAGCGCCGCCGGGTCGGGGGGCGGGGCGTTGTCGTCGCGGTAGGGGATGCCGAGGCCGCCGCCGAAATCGATGTGCCGCAGCGGGTGGCCCGCCGCCATCAGGTCGCGGGCGAGCCCGGCCAGCAGGCGCGCGGCGTCGGCGAAGGGGGCGAGGTCGGTGATCTGGCTGCCGATATGCATGTCGACGCCGTGGACCGCGATGCCCGGCAGGCGCGCCGCCTCGGCGTAGACGGCGGGGGCGCGGGTGATCGGGATGCCGAACTTGTTCTCGTACTTGCCGGTGGAGATCTTGGCGTGGGTGCCGGCATCCACGTCCGGGTTCACCCGGACCGAGACCGGCGCGCGCAGGCCGAGGGCGGCGGCGGTCTGGGACAGCAGCGCCAGTTCCGGCTCGCTCTCGACGTTGAAGCAGGAGATGCCGGCGTGCAGCGCCGCCTCCATCTCCGCCCGGGTCTTGCCGACGCCGGAGAACACGATCTTCTGCGGATCCACCCCGGCCGCCAGCGCCCGGTGCAGTTCGCCGCCCGAGACGATGTCCATGCCCGCGCCCTGACGGGCGAGCGTGCGCAGCACGGCCTGGTTCGAGTTCGCCTTCATCGCGAAGCAGACCAGCGCGTCGTCCCCGGCGAAGGCCTCGGCGAACACCCGGTAGTGCCGCTCCAGGGTGGCGCTCGCGTAGCAGTAGAAGGGCGTGCCGACCTCCGCGGCCAGCGCCGTCAGGTCGACGTCCTCCGCGTGCAGGCGGCCGTCGCGGTAGTGGAAGTGGTGCATCTCGGCCGTGTCCCTCCAGAACGGCCCCCGCCGCGGCGGGTCCGCCGGCCGGTCGCGCGGGGCCGGCGCGGCGTCGCCCGTCTACAGCAGCGGGTCGAGAATGAAAGGATCCCGGGGGATCCGGTAGCCGCGCTTGGCGCCGCGGCTGGTCTGGATCGGCGCCTCGGTGCCGGCAGGCGGCACGGCGGAGAGGGACAGCTCGTCGCCCGCCCGGACCGCGGTCGGGTCCGGCTCCGGCCGGCCACCGCCGAGGCCGACGCTGTCGGGCAGGGTCCGGGCGCCCTGGACCACGCCCGGAACCGCGCCCGGGGCCGCCTGGGCCCCGGCCGCCGGGCCGAGTGCCGCGGCCTGCGGCGGCTCCAGGGCGCCCCGGCGCCCGCAGGCCGAGACCGCGAGGGCCGCGAGGGCGGACGCGGCGAGGAGCGTCAGGGCGGGTCGGGGCAACATCGCGCGCGGGTCCGGCGGGTCTGGTCGCCGGCGGTGGTCCCCCGGCGGGCGGCTCACCTTAGCCGTTGCCGCGGCCCGCGGCGAGCGCAGGGCCGCAACAGAGGGCCGCAACAGGGGCCCGTGCGCGGGAGCGGGCGGAGGCGTGGGCGGAGGCGCGGGGGCGATCCCGGGTCGGCTGCGTCAGCCGCGGCGGTCGCGGGCGCCCTGGGCGCCCTGCTTGTCCTTGTTGTCCTTGTTGTACTCCTGCTCCGCCTGATACGCGTTGATCGCGCGACGGCAGTTCTCGCTGAGCTGCTTCCAGTTCTTCTGCATGCACGCATCCGTCGCGGGCGCGTCCGGATCGAGATTGCCGCAGTAGTTCAGGTAATCGCCGGTGCAGTACTTCTTCAGCGTGTCGTTGCCCCGCTTGGATTGCTGGGCGGTCGCCGGGACCGCCAGCGCGAGTCCGGCCAACGCGGCGAGAAGGGCGTGCGTGAGGCGCATAGGGCTTCGTTCCATCGATCGGAAGGGACTGACGTGTGCGATGATGCGTTTGCGTGGTCGAAACAAGGCGCGGACCCCGAATTTCCGGCCGGCAATCCCGGCCCTCGACACCCGGTCAGACCCGTTCGGGCTCCGCCGCGGCGAGCGTGGCCGCCCTGGGCAAACGTTCGCGCCCGGTCAGGGCATCCGCGACCTCGGCGATGCGGCGGCGCAGGTCGGCATTGTCCCGCTCCACGCCCGCGTCGCGGCCCGCCAGCGCCGCGGCCAGCGCGTCCTCGGCGGCCCGGAGGCTCGCGCGCAGGTCGTCGCGCTCGGTCGCGAGGGCCGGGTCCGTGCCCGGCATCCCGGCCACCGTGCCGTCCTCTCCGCGCGCGGCGAGCAGGCTGTCGAGGAGGTCGGCATGCGCCTCCTCCAGCGCCCGCAGGGTGGCGAGGCTCGCGGTGCCGTCCTCCAGCGCGGCGGCCAGTTCCGCCTCCAGCGCCTCGCGCCGCTCCTCGACCCGCGCGATGCGGGCGTCGCGGGCGGCGACGTCGCGGGTCAGGGCCGCGGCCCGCATCGTCCCGGCGCCGATCGCCGCCATGTCGGCGTGGCGCTTGGCCCGCACCTCCTCCACCGTGCGCTCCAGGCGGCGCTGCTGGACGGCGAACTGGGCCCGCAGGAAGTCGCGCTCGGCGGCGATCTCGCCCGGGGAGAGCGGCAGCACCGCCTCGGCCCGGCGGCGGGCGAGCCGCGCGGCGCGCCTGTTCACCGCCGGCAGCACGAGGAGGCCGCACAGGCTCGCCGCCAGGAAGCCCAGCGCGAAGATCATCGCCGTTTCGATCACGAGGGGACAGCCCGCGCCACCGGCCGGACAGGCCGGCCCACCCCCTTCTAACCCAGGTCCGGCCCGGGACAAAAACCCAGATCCGGCCCCGGACGAAAACATCCGTTGCCGGCGCGCCGCGCGCGGCGCGCCGGGTGCGGTCACGCCGCCTGGTAGGGCCGGTGGAGCTTGACCTCGGGGTTGAGGCGCACGCCGAAGCCGGGCTTGTCGAGGGCGGACGCCTTCATGCGGCCGTTCACCGGCACCGGCTCGTCGAGTAGCAGGGGGTGGAAGGCCGGGCGCACCGCGTCGGCGTGCGGCGCGGTCATGATGATCTCGGTGAACGGGCTGTTATGCCGGGTGATCACGAAGTGGTAGCTGTAGACGCCGGACCCGTGCGGCACCATCAGCGCGCCGTGGGCGTCGGCGAGCGCCGAGATCTTGATCAGCTCGGTGATGCCGCCGCACCAGTTCACGTCCGGCTGGATGATATCGCAGCAGCCCATCTCCAGGAGCATGCGGAAGCCCCAGCGCGTCGCCTCGTGCTCGCCGGTGGTCACCAGCATGCCCTTGGGCACGTTGCGCCGCAGGGCCGCGTAGCCCCAGTAATCGTCCGGCGAGAGGCACTCCTCCAGCCATTTCAGGCCGTAGGCCTGGGCTCCCTGCGCGAGCTTGGTCGCGTAGTTGAGGTCGAGGCTCATCCAGCAATCGTACATCAGCCAGAAGTCGTCGCCGACCCGGTTGCGCATGTCCTCCAGGGCGGTGAGGTTCTTCCTCAGACCCTCCTCGCCCTCGGCGGGCCCGTGCTTGAGCGGCAGCTTGCCGCCGATGAAGCCCATCTCCTTCGCCAGATCCGGCCGGGCGCCGGTGGCGTAGAAGGACAGCTCGTCGCGGACCGGACCCCCGAGCAGGGCGTGGACCGGCTCGTCGCGGATCTTGCCGAGCAGGTCCCACAGGGCGATGTCGACGCCCGAGATGACGTTCACCACGACGCCCTTGCGGCCGTAGAACTGGGTGGCGAAGTACATCTGGTCCCAGATCTTCTCGATCTCGGTGACCGGCCGCCCGACGAGGAAGCGCGCGAGGTGGCGCTCCACGATGAAGGCGCCGATCTCGCCCGCGGTAGTGATCCCCAGCCCGACCGTCCCGTCGCTCGCCTCGACCTCGATCACCAGCGTGCCGAGCACGTTGATGCCGAAGGACTGGCGGCTCTGGCGGTACTCCGGGTAGCGCGCCATCGGGGTCGCGATGTGGTCGTCGATCCAGTGGTAGCCCTCCTGGTCGTGGTAGTCGGCGCCCCCGCCGCGCACCGTGTAGGCGCGGACCGCCTTGATCGTCGGCATGGCCATGATTGTCTCCCTCTCGTTTCGGGCTCTCGTTTCGGGCCCCGCGACGGGGCGTCGGATCCGGTGCGGCGCGCGCCGGCTCAGGCGTGCTCGACGGCGACGCCCGGACGGGCGGACGTGCGCCCGATGGCGAGGATGAGCAGCGCCCCGCACAGGGTGGTGGCGGCGAGCCCGTAGAGGCCCGCGGCCGTGGAGGCGAAGGCGCTCTCCGCCCAGGTCTTCACGTTGGGCGCCACGAAGCCGCCGAGCGCCCCGACCGAGTTGATCAGCGCGATCCCGCCCGCGGCCGCGACGCCGCCGAGATAGTCGGTCGGGAAGGTCCAGAAGATCGGCTGGACCGCGATGAAGCCCGCCGCCGCGCAGCACAGGGCCAGCAGCGACAGCACCGGCGAGGTGGTGGCGACCGAGGCGGCGATGCCGATCCCGGCGACCGCCAGGATGGCGGCCGCGTGGCCGCGCCGGTGGCCGGAGGCGGCGGCGATCCGGGGCAGCCAGTAGGCGGCGGCGAGCGCGCAGACCCACGGGATCGCCGACACGAAGCCGACCTCCAGGCCGACCTTCTTGCCGAGCAGGCTCGCCACCTGGGTCGGCAGGTAGAAGACCACGCCGTAGACGCTCATCTGGATCAGGAAGTAGATCAGCGCGAAGTGCAGCACCCGGCCGTTGCGCAGGGCCGAGAGCAGGTGCGCGGGGCCGTGGGCCTCCTTGTGCTGCTCCTCGGCGCGGATCGCGCGGACCAGCACGCTCTTCTCGTCCGCGGTGAGCCAGCGCGCGTCGGCGGGCCCGTTGTCGAGGTAGTAATAGGCCCAGACGCCCACGATCGCGGCGAGCAGGCCCTCGACCAGGAACATCCACTGCCAGCCGTGCAGGCCCGCCACGCCCTGGAAGTCGAGCAGCAGGCCCGAGAGCGGGCTGCCGAAGATGAAGGCCAGCGGCGCGCCGAAGTAGAACAGGCCCATCGCCCGGCCGCGATCGGCCGAGGGGAACCAGTAGGTCAGGTAGAGGATCACGCCGGGGAAGAACCCGGCCTCGGCCACGCCGAGCAGGAAGCGCAGGACGTAGAAGGCCAGCTCGGTGTGGGCGAACATCATCGCGGCGGAGATGAGCCCCCACGAGACCATGATGCGGGCCATCCAGAGCCTCGCGCCCACCCGGTGCATGATCAGGTTCGAGGGCACCTCCAGCAGCGCGTAGCCGAGGAAGAAGATCGAGGCGCCGAGCGCGTAGGCCGCGTCCGACAGGCCGGTATCGGCCTGGAACGCCTTCTTGGCGAAGCCGACGTTCGCCCGATCGAGGAAGGCGAGGACGTACATCAGCAGCAGGAACGGCAGCAGCCGTCGGGTCACCTTCGCGACCGTCGCCGCGAGTTCGGCGGGTTGAGGATTCGGCATGGCGCTCTCCCTGATGATATGATTTTCGGCGGAACGCCCGGTCGTCGGCGCGCACGCCGTCATCGCGAGCCGAAGGCGAAGCGACCCAGGGCAGCGCGCGTTCGCCAGCGGTGGCGCTGCCGGGTTGCTGCGCTCGCAAGGACGGACGGAAGCGAACGCGAGCGCTTCAGCCGGAAACCGTGCGCGACATCGCCTTCGGCCGTCCGGGACGGCGGCTCACGCGGTACACGACGCGGCGAGCCGAAGGGGTGTCTCCGACCCTGATCCTCATCCTGAGGTGCCCGCGAGAGCGGGCCTCGAAGGAGCCCTCCAGGAATCGCGTGGCTGGCTGGAGGGCTCCTTCGAGGCCCCTTGCCAGGGCAAGGGGCACCTCAGGATGAGGGGGGTTGGTGGGATCGGCCGACGCAAACTCCGAACTGTCGTGTACCGTTGGTGGCCCGACATGCTCTGTTCTCGTCGATTGCGAGGTTACGCTCGCCCGGTGCGTGCGCGCCGCAGCGGCGGCCGGCCCCCGGCGGTGCGCCTCAGTAGACGGCGCGGCCGCCCGACAGGTCGAAGACCGCGCCGGTCGAGAAGGCGCACTCCTCGGAGCACAGCCACACGATCATCGCGGCGGCCTCGTCGACTTCGAGGAAGCGGCCCATCGGGATCTTCGACAGCATGAAGTCGATGTGCTCCTGCTTCATCTGGTCGAAGATCTCGGTGCGCGCGGCGGCGGGGGTGACGCAGTTCACCAGGATGCCGGACTGGGCCAGCTCCTTGGCGAGCGACTTGGTCAGCCCGATCACGCCGGCCTTCGAGGCCGAGTAGTGCGAGGCGTTGGGGTTGCCCTCCTTGCCGGCGATCGAGGCGATGTTGACGATGCGCCCCCAGCCGGTCTCCAGCATGCGCGGCACCACCGCCTTGGAGGTCAGGAACGGGCCGACGAGGTTCACGTCGACCACCCGCCGCCAGACCGCCGTGTCGAGTTCCCAGAGCTTGCCGTTGCCGCCGGTGATGCCGGCGTTGTTCACGAGGATGTCGATCTTGCCGTGCGCCTCGACCGCCGCCCGGGTCGCCGCCTCCACCGAGGCCTCGTCGGTCAGCTCGACGGTGGCGGTGGTGACGCGGCCCGCCCGGCCCAGAGCCGCGGCCGCCTCGGCGAGGCGCCCGGCGTCGATGTCCCACAGGCAGACCTCGGCGCCCGAGGCCAGCAGCCGCGCGGCGGTGGCGTAGCCGATGCCGCGCGCGCCTCCGGTGACGACGGCGACGCGGCCGCGCAGAGCGATGGTGGTCATGATCGATCCCCTAAAGCGCTCTCCGCCGAGGTGGACGCCGGCTCGGCGCGAGAGAGCGCGTCAAAACAAAGGCTTAGAGCCGAGCACGATCGCAACGCGATCGGGAACGGCTCTAGCCCTGGACGGTGGTCTGGCGCTGCTCGCCGAGCCCGTCGATGCCGAGCCGCATGGTCTGGCCGGCCTTCAGGTAGACCGGCGGCTTCTGGCCCAGCCCGACGCCCGGCGGCGTGCCGGTGGAGATCACGTCCCCCGGCTGGAGGCTCATGAACCGGCTGATGTAGCTGACCAAGTGGGCGACGCCGAACACCATCGTGCGGGTCGAGCCCTGCTGGAAGCGGCGGCCGTCCACCTCCAGCCACATCGACAGGTCCTGCGGGTCGGGCACGGTGTCGGCGGTGACGAGCCAGGGGCCGATCGGCCCGAACGTGTCGCAGCCCTTGCCCTTGTCCCACTGGCCGCCGCGCTCGATCTGGAAGGCGCGCTCGGACACGTCGTTGATCACGCAGTAGCCCGCCACGTGGGAGAGGGCGTCGGCCTCCGCCACGTACTTCGCCGGCTTGCCGATCACCACGCCGAGCTCGACCTCCCAGTCGGTCTTCTCGGAGTCGCGGGGGATCTCCACGGCGTCGTAGGGCCCGCAGATGGCGCTGGTCGCCTTCATGAACAGCACCGGCTCGGTGGGCACGGGCAGGCCGCTCTCGGCGGCGTGGTCGGAGTAGTTGAGGCCGACGCACACGAACTTGCCGACCGCGCCGACGCACGCGCCGATGCGGGGCGAGCCCTCGACCAGCGGCAGGGTCGCCGGGTCGGCGGCGCGGATGCGCGCGAGGCTGTCGGGCAGGAGGGCGGCGCCCGCGATGTCGGGCACGAGGCCGGACAGGTCGCGCAGCCGATCCTCGGCGTCGAGCAGCGCGGGCCGCTCCCGGCCGACCTCGCCGTAGCGCACGAGTCTCATCGCATCCTCCCGTTCGCGGCCGCTGCCGCGACTCGTCCCCGAGTCGGCGCGCCGATCTGTTCCCGGACGCTAGTCGAGGACGCGATAACGGGATAATCGAATTTTTCGTTCGATCCATTCCATTCCGTTATGGCAGTTCGGTCATGGCCGCGGACCCGTCGGTGCGATGAGCGAGCTGGATCCGGCGACGCTGATGGGGCGCGTGAAGTTCCGGCAGCTCCGGCTCGTGGACGCGCTCGCCCGCGTCGGCACCCTCGGGCGGGCCGCCGCCGCGCTGAACGTGACCCAACCCGCCGCGACCAAGACCCTGCAGGATCTGGAGGCGCTGCTCGGCGTGCGCCTGTTCGAGCGCACCCCGCGGGCGATGGTGCCGACCGAGATCGGCGCGCACGTGGCGGACTACGCCCGGCGGGTCCTCGCGGACGGGGAGCGCTTCGCCGACGGGCTCATCAGCCTGAAGCGGGGCGGCTACGGCGCGCTGGCGCTCGGCGCGATCATGGCCACCGCCTCCGACCTGCTCCCCCGGGCGGTCGCCGCACTCAAGCAGCAGCGCCCGCTGATGACGATCCGGCTGCTCGCGGCCACCTCGGACGTGCTCGCCGCGGCCCTCGCCCGGGGCGAGATCGAGCTGTTCCTCGGGCGGATCCCGGCCCCGGGCGACCGGGCGGCCTTCGCGTTCGAGCCGCTCGCGGGCGAGGAGCTGTGGGTGTTCGCGGACGCGTCCCATCCCCTGGCCGGGCGGAGCCGGATCGATCCGGCCGAGCTCGGCGGCCTGCCGTGGGTGCTGCAACCGGCCTCGAGCCCGATGCGGCGGCGGATCGCGACCGCCTTCGCCTCCGCCGGGCTGGCGATCCCCGACAACCGGGTGGAGACGACCTCGATCTTCGCGACCCTCAACCTCGTGCGCCGCGCCGGCATGGTCTCCATGCTGCCCAGCACGATCATCGCCCACGAGGTGGCCCGCGGCGACTTCGTCCGGCTGCCCGCGCAAATCGCGGTCGAGGTCGGCGATTTCGGGGTGGTCACGCGGCCGGACAGGCCGCTCTCGGCGAACGCGCACGCGTTCATAGCGGTCGTGCGCGCGCTCGTCCGGGACGGGCCGCCGCGTTCGTGAGCGCTCACGCGCGCGCTCATGGGCGGGAAGGACGTTCTCGAACCGGCCCGGGCGGCGAGACCGTCCGTCTCCACGGATCGCGAATTATGTAGGGCGCTTTCATTGACCGTCACCGCCGGGAGAAGCGATACAACCCGGACATGCAGCGAGATCCCGGGGCCGTCCTGCCGCGTCCGGGGCCAGGAGCAGGACGTGCCAGCCCGACCGAGTCCGCACGACGGCGACGACGCGCCGCTGATCCGCATCGAGGGCGTCTCGAAGACCTACCCCGCCCGGGCCGGCGCCGCCCCCGTCGCCGCCCTGTCCGGCATCGACCTCGCGGTCCCGAAGGGCGAGATCCTCGGGGTGATCGGGCGCTCGGGTGCCGGCAAGTCCACGCTGATCCGCCTGATCAACGGCCTGGAGCGGCCGAGCGCGGGCCGGGTCGTGGTCGGCGGGGCGGAGGTCTCGGCGCTGGCCGAGCGGGACCTGCGCGCCGTGCGGGCCCGCGTCGGCATGATCTTCCAGCACTTCAACCTGCTCTCCTCGCGCACCGCCGCCGACAACGTCGCCCTGCCGCTGGAGATCGCCGGCTGGAAGCGGGACGCCATCCGCACCCGCGTCGCGGACCTGCTCGCCCTCGTCGGGCTGGAGGATCAGGCGCGCCGCTACCCGGCCGAGCTCTCGGGCGGGCAGAAGCAGCGGGTCGGCATCGCCCGGGCGCTCGCCACCGGGCCGGACGTGCTCCTGTCCGACGAGGCGACCTCGGCGCTCGACCCAGAGACCACCCGCGCGATCCTCGCCCTCCTGAAGCGGATCAACCGCGACCTCGGCCTGACCATCGTGCTCATCACCCACGAGATGTCGGTGATCCGGGCGGTGGCCGACGCGGTGGCGGTGATCGAGGGCGGCGCGATCGTCGAGCGCGGCAGCGTGTTCGAGGTCTTCACCCGGCCGCGGGCCGAGATCACCCGCAGCCTGCTGGCCGGCGAGACCGGGCACGGCCTGCCGCCGGGCCTCGCGGCGCGGATCGGGCCGGAGCCGCTGCCCGGCGCCGCGCCGGTGCTGCGCCTCGTCTTCCGCGGGGCCGGCGCCGACACCGCGGTGATCGCGCGGCTCGCCCGCGAGACCGGGATCGAGGCGGCGATCCTTGCCGGATCGGTCGACGAGATCGGCGGCCAGCCCTTCGGCGCGCTGGCGGTCGCCCTGTCCGCGGGGCCCGACGTCGCCGCCCGGGCGCGCGCCTTCCTCGTCGGCCACGGCGTCGAGACCGAGAGCCTCGGCTACCTGGCCCCCAACCGGGAGGAAGCCCGTGTCGCCTGACCTCGTCGGCCTCCTCGTCCAGGCCACCGCCGACACGCTGACCATGGTGGCGATCGCCGCCGGGCTCGGCACTCTGTTCGGCCTGCCGCTCGGGGTGTTCCTCGCCACCAGCCGGCGGGGGGAACTGCTCGCCGTGCCGCCGCTCAACGCGGCGCTGGGCTTCCTCGTCAACGCCACCCGCTCGACGCCGTTCATCATCCTCGTGGTGGCGATCATCCCGTTCACGCGGCTGGTGGCCGGCACCTCGATCGGCACCATGGCCGCCACCGTGCCGCTGACCGTGGCGTCGACCCCCTTCATCGCCCGGCTGGTGGAGGCGGCGATCCGCGAGGTCGATCACGGCCTCGTCGAGGCGGCCCGCGCCTTCGGGGCGAGCCCGGCGCAGATCGTGCTGAAGGTGCTGATCCCGGAGGCGCTGCCGGGCATCCTGCTCGGGCTGACGCTGGCCGTCGTGTCGCTGCTCGGCTTCTCCGCCATGGTCGGCGCGGTGGGCGGCGGCGGCCTCGGCGATCTCGGCATCCGCTACGGCTACCAGCGCTTCCGGCCCGACATGATGCTCGCCGTCGTCGTCGTGCTGATCGTGCTGGTACAGGCGGTGCAGACGCTGGGCGAGACCCTGGCCCGCCGCCTCAACCGGCGCATCCGCCGCACCTGATCCCACCCGCCCCTCGGCCAACCCCTCCAACAGAACGGATCCCCGCCATGCTGCGCGCCCTGGCGCTCGCCGCCCTGCTCGCTCTCCCCGTCCAGATGCTGCCGGCGCAGATGTCCGCCCAGGCGCAGGCGCCCAAACGCGTGCGCATCGGCGCGACGCCGGGGCCGCACGCGCAGATCCTCGAAGCCGTGAAGCCGGTGGCCGCCAAGAACGGACTCGACCTCCAGATCATCGAGTTCTCGGACTACGTCGTGCCGAACGAGGCGCTGTCGGCGGGCGAGATCGAGGCGAATTCGTTCCAGAACCAGCCCTTCCTCGACAACCAGAAGGCCGATCGCGGCTACAAGCTCGTCAGCGTCGCGCAGACCGTGAACTTCCCGCTCGGCATCTACTCGAAGCGCCACAAGAGCTTCGATGCGGTCCCGAACGGCGGCACGATCGCCATCCAGAACGACCCGACCAACGGCGGGCGCTCGCTGCTGCTCTTGCAGGACAAGGGCGTGATCAAGCTGCGGCCCGGCACCGGCTTCAAGCCGACGCCCGCCGACATCGTCGAGAACCCGCGCAAGCTCCGGTTCATCGAGGTCGACGCGGCGCAGACGCCCCGGGCGCTGGACGACGTCGACGCGGCGGCGATCAACACCAACTACGCGACCCCGGCCGGCCTCAAGCCCTCGGACGCGCTGCTGCGGGAGGACCCGAAAGGGCCCTACGTGAACATCCTCGCCGTGCGCGAGGCCGACCGCGACCAGCCCTGGGTCAAGGCGCTGGTCGAGAGCTACCGCACCCCCGAGACCAAGGCGTTCATCGAGAAGACGTTCGGGGGCACGGTGCTGCCGAGCTGGTAGGCGCCTGCCGCAGGAACGCGACGAGCCGCGCGCCCGCGGCCGCGGGCGCGCCCTCGTTGACGAGGGTGAGGTCGGCCCCGGTCGGCGCCGCCCGCGGCGCCTCGCGGGCGAGGCGGGCGCCCAGGTCGCCGTCCTCCGCCCGGCCCCGGGCGGCGAGGCGGGCGGCCAGGATCTCGGGCGCCGCGGTCACGTTCACGACGCGCACCCCGGGGAGCGCCCGGCGCGCCTCCGCCACCACCCGGCGGGAGACGTTGCAGACCACGCACCGCCCCTCTCGCACCGCCGCCAGGGTCTCGGCGGGGATCGCGTAGCCGAGGCCGTGCGCCCGCCAGGACAGGGCGAAGGCGCCCGCCTCCGCACCGCGCGCGAAATCCTCCTCCGCGATCTCGGCGTTGTCCTCGTGGGCCGAGGGCGGCCGGGTGACGAGGCGGCGCGGGAAGACGAAGCGCGGGTCGCCCGCCAGCGCGTCGCGGGCCAGCCGGATCAGGGTGTCCTTGCCCGCCCCGCTCGGGCCGACCACGAGGACGAAGCCGCCCGTCATCACCGCACCCGTCGTCAGCTCGGCCGTTCCCGCGCGGCCCGCCATCACGCCACCCGCACGCCCGCGCGCCAGACCGCGCGCACCACGGGCACGCCCCGGGCCACCCGCACACGGACGAGGTCGGCGCGCAGGCCCGGCGCGAGCCGGCCGCGGTCGTCGAGGCCGGTGGCGCGGGCGGGGTTGGCGGTCACGGTGGCGATGGCGGCCGGGAGATCGATGCCCGGCACCCGCTCGGGCAACTGGAACGCCGCCATCAGCAGGCTCGCCGGCACGTAGTCGGAGGACAGGATGCTGAGGAGCCCGGCATCGGCGAGATCCTGCGCCGCGACGTTGCCGGAATGCGAGCCGCCGCGGATCAGGTTCGGCGCCCCCATCATCACGGTGATCCCGGCCGCGTGCGAGGCCTGCGCCGCCTCGCGGGTGGTCGGGAACTCGGCGAGCGCCACCCCCTCCGCGCGCGACAGGGCGACGTCGTCCGGCGTCGTGTCGTCGTGGCTCGCGAGCGGGATGCCGTGCGCGCGGGCCAGGGCCACGAGCGCCGGCCGGCTGACGGCGGTGAGCGCCTGCCCCCGCTCGATCTTCAGGGCGGTGCCGGCCTGGATCGCCTCCAGCGAGCGCCCGCCGCGGCCGGCATACTGGTAGTACTTGGCGATGTCGCGGAACTGGCGCTGCCCCGGCGTGTGGTCCATCAGCGAGATCAGGCCGACGGGGTAGCGGGCGACGAAGTCCGCCACCGTGTCGACCACGTCGGTCGAGGGCAGCTCGCAGCGCAGGTGCGTGCGGTGCTCGACCCGGAACAGGCCCTCCGCCCGCGCCTGCCCGATCGCCTCGGCCAGCGCCTCCAGCTCCGGCCCGAGGCCGCTCCCGTCCGGGTCGCTGCCGGCGCGCAGCGAATCGAACACCGTGGTGATGCCCGACGCCGCGATCTGCGCGTCGTAGGCGAGCACCGCCCCGAGCGGGTGCCAGCGCACCCCCGGCCGCGGGGCGTAGTGGCTCTCCAGGTGGTCGGTGTGCAGCTCGACGAGTCCGGGGATCAGGTAGTCGCCGTCGCAGTCGAGGCCGCGCTCCGGCGCCCGCCCCGTCCCGGTCTGCGCGATGCGCCCGTCCGCGACCGCGAGCCAGCCGGCCTCGACCCGGTCCGGCAGGACGAGCCGGGCGTTCTCGACGATCTCGATCCGGCCGTTCATCGCGCCTGCCTCCCTCACGCCGCCGCCGCCGGGCGGAAGCCCGCCACGTCGACGATCCGGGTCGCCACGGCCTCGCGCACGTCGGCGTCGTGGAAGATCCCGAGGATCGCCGCCCCGGCCGCCCGCCGCTCGCGGATCAGCTCCACCACCGCGGCGCGGTTGCCCGCGTCGAGGGAGGCGGTCGGCTCGTCGAGCAGCAGCAGCGGGCGCTCGGCGATCAGGCCGCGGGCGATGTTGACCCGCTGCTGCTCGCCCCCCGAGAAGGTCGCCGGCGGCAGCTCCCAGAGCCGCTCGGGCAGGGCGAGGCGCGCGAGCAGGTCGGCGGCGCGGGTGCGCGCCGCCTCCGCCGTCAGGCCGCCCTCGATTCCGGCCGCCTCCACCACCGCGCGGGCGCCGACCCGGGGGATGACCCGCAGGAACTGCGAGACGTAGGCCACCACCCGGCGGCGCAGCGCCAGGATCTCGCGGGGCTCGGCGGTCGCCACGTCCACGACCCGGTCGCCGTCCCGGACCCGGATGGCGCCGCGCGCGCAGCGATAGTTGCCGTAGGCCATCTTCAGGAGCGAGGATTTGCCCGCCCCCGAGGCGCCGCCGAGCACGACGCACTCGCCCGGATCCACCGTGAAGCTCGCGGCGGCGATCACCGGCAGGGTCACGCCCCCGCGCAGGTGCAGGGTGAAGCTCTTGCCCACGTCGTCGAAGGCCAGGACCGGGTTCATGCGGTGAGCACCGAGGCCACGAGGAGCTGGGTGTAGGCGGCCTGGGGGTCGTCGAGCACTTGGTCGGTCAGCCCCGTCTCGATCACCCGGCCGCCGCGCATCACGAGGACCCGGTGGGACAGCAGGCGCGCCACCGCCAGATCGTGGGTGACGATGATCACCGCGAGCCCCAGCTCGGCCACGAGGCCGCGGATCGTGTCGAGGAGGCGGGCCTGGACCGAGACGTCGAGGCCGGAGGTCGGCTCGTCCATCAGCACGAGGCGCGGCGCGGTGACGAGGTTGCGGGCGATCTGGAGCCGCTGGCGCATGCCGCCGGAGAACCGGGTCGGCGGGTCGTCCACCCGGTCGGCGTCGATCTCGACCCGGGCGAGCCAGTCCAGAGCCTCGGCGCGGATCCGGCCGTAATGGCGCGCGCCCACCCCCATCAGGCGCTCGCCGACATTGCCGCCGGCCGAGACCGCCATGCGCAGGCCCTGGGTCGCGTCCTGGCGGACGAAGCCCCAGTCGGTGCGCATCAGGGCGCGGCGCTCGGCGGCCCCGAGGGCGGCCAGCTCGCGGGTGACGCCGTCGCGCATCCGGTAGGAGACGGTGCCGGCATCCGCCGCGATCTCGCCCGCGATCAGGCCGAGCAGGGTCGACTTGCCGGAGCCCGACTCGCCCACCACCGCCAGCACCTCGCCCGGGTGGAGGGTGAAGCCGACGCCGTCGCAGGCGCGGCGCGGGCCGTAGCGCTTGGTCAGGCCGCGCACGTCGAGGAGCGGTCCGCTCACGCCGGTCATCTCGCCGGTGATCTCGCCGGTCATGCCGCCTGCTCCCCCGCATGGCCCGCGGCGCGGCGCGCCTCGCAATGGTCGGTGTCGGAGCAGACGAACATCCGCCCGCCGGCATCGTCCAGCACCACCTCGTCGAGGTAGACGTCCGCCGCCCCGCACAGGGCGCAGGGGCGGTCGAAGCTCTGGACCCGGAACGGGTGATCCTCGAAATCGAGGCTGCGCACCCGCGTGTAGGGCGGCACCGCGTAGATGCGCTTCTCGCGGCCCGCGCCGAAGAGCTGGAGGGCGGGGCAGTCGTCCATCTTCGGGTTGTCGAACTTCGGCGTCGGCGAGGGGTCCATCACGTAGCGGCCGGCCACCTCCACCGGGTAGGCGTAGGTGGTGGCGATGTGGCCGTGGCGGGCGATGTCCTCGTAGAGCTTCACGTGCATCAGCCCGTACTCGCCGAGCGCGTGGAGCTGGCGCGTCTCGGTCTCGCGCGGTTCGAGGAAGCGCAAGGGCTCCGGGATCGGCACCTGATAGACGAGGATCTGATCCTCGGTGAGCGGGGTCTCGGGGATCCGGTGGCGGGTCTGGATCACGCTCGCCTCGCACGTCCGAGTCGTGGTGGCGACGCCCGCGGTGCGGCCGAAGAAGCGGCGGATCGAGACCGCGTTGGTGGTGTCGTCGGCACCCTGGTCGATCACCTTGAGCACGTCCGAGGCCCCCAGGATCGCGGCGGTGACCTGCACGCCGCCGGTGCCCCAGCCGTAGGGCATCGGCATCTCGCGGGCGGCGAAAGGCACCTGATAGCCCGGCACGGCGACCGCCTTGAGGATCGCCCGGCGGATCATCCGCTTGGTGCCCTCGTCGAGGTAGGCGAAGTTGTAGCCGGTCTCCGGCAGGGCGGACGCGGCACTCATTCGGCGGCCTCCCGGATCGGGGCGTCGCCCTGGGCGCGGGCCGCCGCGTGCTCGGCGCGCAGGCGCCGGACCAGCTCCAGCTCCGCCTGGAAGTCGACGTAGTGGGGCAGCTTCAGGTGTTCCACGAAGCCGGTCGCCTGGAGGCTGTCGCAGTGGGCGAGGACGAATTCCTGATCCTGCGCCGGGGCTCCGACCGCCTCGCCGAGTTCGGAGGCCCGCAGGGAGCGGTCGACCAGCGCCATCGCCATGGCCTTGCGCTCGCCCTGGCCGAAGACGAGGCCGTAGCCGCGGGTGAACTGGGGCGGGACGTCGCCGCTGCCGTGGAACTGGTTGACCATCTGGCACTCGGTCAGCGGCACGTCGCCCAGAGGGACGGAGAAGCCCAGTTCCTCGGGCACGAACTCGACCGCCACCGTGCCGCAGCGGATCTCGCCGACGAACGGGTGGGTGCGGCCGTAGCCGCGCTGGGTCGAGTAGCCGAGCGCCAGCACGAAGCCCTCGTCGCCGCGGGCGAGCGCCTGGAGCCGCACCGCCCGGTCGGCCGGAAAATCCACCGCCTCGCGGGTCAGGTCGCCGACCGGCGCCCCCGCCTCCGGCGGCGAGGCTTCGAGCAGCCCGGCCTGACCCAGGATGTCGGTGACCCGCGGGCAGAGGGCGGCGTCGGGGCCGGGCTCGGCCTCCGCGGCGGGCTCGGGCTCGCCCGCGGCGGCGAGCGCGAAGTCGATCAGCCGGTGGGTGTAGTCGAAGGTCGGCCCGAGCACCTGACCGCCCGGCATGTCCTTGAAGGTCGCCGAGACCCGGCGGTCGACCGCCATGGCGCCGGTCTCGACCGGCACGCTCGCGCCGAAGCGCGGCAGGGTGGTGCGGTAGGCGCGCACCAGGAACACCGCCTCGACCACGTCGCCGCGGGCCTGCTTCAGGGCGAGCGCCGCGAGGTCGGGGTCGTAGAGCGAGCCCTCGGCCATCACCCGGTCGACGAGCAGGCTCATCTGCTCGCGGATCTGCGCCACGGTGAGCTCCGGGACGGCCGGGTCGCCCCGGCGCCGCTCGGCCAGCAGCCGGTGGGCGTTGTCGATGGCGGCCTCGCCGCCCTTCACGGCCACGTACATGCGGCTCAGGCCTCCGCCGGCTGGAGGAGCCGCGCCGCGCGCGGCAGCCCGGCGATCCGGCCGGGGGCGGTGAGAATGAGGTCGATCCCGAGCGGGAAGGCCGCGGCGTTCTCCGCGAGCCGCCCCGCCCAGTCCGCCGGCACGGGCCCCGCGTCGATCCGCGCCCGGCCGCGGATGCCGGGTCCCGCGAAGGCCGGGCCGGCCGCGTCGTCGAGGTGCCGCAGGGCGAGGATCAGCGTCGCCGAGCGGTCGGGATAATCCGGCGCCCCGCGCGCGAAGGCCGCGAAGTCCGGGCAGCGGGCCGGGTCGGCGATCAGCGCGAAGGCGGCCTCGGCCGGGTCCGCCGTCAGCGGCGCCCCGGTGTGGAAGCGCAGGAACGCGGCCACGTCGTCCGAGCCGGCGAGCGGCGGGTCGAGCCAGAGCGGCGTGTCGGCATCCGCCAGCGCGAGCGCCAGGGCGGCGAGTTCCGGGCTCAGCGGGGCCGGCGGCGCGAGCGCGGTCGGCAGCGGGCGGACGCGGGCGGGCCGGCTCAGCGCGTCCAGGGCGGCGCGGAACACCGCTTGCGCGTCGTGGACCGGGTCGGCGAAGCCGGGGCGGAGCGCCATCAATCCTCTCCGCGGACCAGGGTGAAGAAGTTGACCCGGGTGGCCGCCGCCCGCCGGGCGCGGGCCCGCGCCGCGCCGGCCCGCCGGTCCGCCACGGCGCCCAGGGCGGCCTCGACCGCGGGGCGGTGCGCGGGGTTCTGCCAGTGCGCGTCGAGGATCGCGGCGAGCCGCGCCTTCGGGCGGTCGCGGCCGAGATGGTAGGCGAAGCCGGTCTCGCCGCCGGGCAGCCGCACCGCAGCCCGGGTCACCGTCGCCTCGCCGAGATTGAAGGCCCGGCCGTCGCCGCCGATCCGCCCGCGGGTCATCACGAGGCCGGTCTCGGGCGCGCGCAGATCCTCGGCCCGGTCGGGCAGCCCGGCGTCACTCAAGGCGGCGCGCAGTTCGGCGAGGGTGGCCGCGCCCGCGAGCGCCATGGCAGCCTGTCGCGCCGCGACCTCTGGCGCCGCGGCACCGGCTGGTGTTTCGCTGCTCGACATCGCGCTGCGATTCCTATTTGTCTAGTGTTGTAGACAACCGGATGTGCGGACGCAAGGGATCCCCGCGACCTGATGACCGACGCCCGCGACACCTCCGTGACGCCCTCCGACCCGCCGCTGCTGCGCGGCGCCGGGCTCACGGCGTGGCGACAGATCGCCGACGCCCTGGCCGACGAGATCGGAAGCGGCGCGCTTTCCGCCGGCAGCCAGCTCCCGACCGAGGCGGCGCTGGCGGCCCGGTTCGGGGTGAACCGGCACACGGTGCGGCGGGCGCTCGCGGCGCTCGCGGAACGCGGCCTCGTGCGGGCGACGCAGGGGCGCGGCACCTTCGTAGAGCGGGGCCAGATCCCCTACCCGATCGGCCGGCGCACGCGCTTCTCCGAGAACATCTCCCGGGCCGGGCGCGAGGCGCGGGGCGAGCTGATCGCGGCGGCCGAGATCCCCGCCGATCCCGAGACGGCGGAGGCGCTGGGCGTCGCGCCGGGCACGCCGGTCGTCGAGATGCTGACCGTGCACCGGGCGGACGGGACGCCGATCTCGACGGCGCGGATCGCCCTGCCGCTGCCGCGGTTCTCCGGCTTCGCGGCGGCCTACGCCCGCCTCGGCTCGATCACCCGCGCCTTCAAGGATTTCGGGGTCGAGGACTACACCCGCCTCTCGACGCGGATCGGCGCGCGTGGCGCCACCCCCGAGGAGGCGGCCCGGCTCGATCTCGCCCCGGGCCGGCCGCTGCTGGCGGTGGCGAGCGTCAACGTCGACCCGGAGGGGCGGCGCATCGAGGCGACGCGCACGCTGTTCGCCGCCGACCGGCTCGAACTCGTGGTGGAATGACGCTACCGCGCCTCGCCGCCGATCAGCGCCCGGCGCAGGCGGCCGGAGACCGCGTCGATCACCGCGACGGTCACGAGGATCATCAGCACGAGGCAGGAGACCTGCTGGAGTTCGAGCACGCGGATCAGCTCGGTGAGGTACTGGCCGATGCCGCCCGCCCCGACGATGCCGATGATCGTGGCCGAGCGGGTGTTCGACTCGAAGAAGTACAGCACTTGGCTGCCCAGCACCGGCAGCACGGCGGGCACGAGGCCGAAGCGCACCCGGTGCAACCCGCCGCCGCCCGCGGCGGTGACGCCCTCCACGGCCTTGCGGTCGGCGGTCTCGACCGCCTCGGAGAACAGCTTGCCGAGCGCTCCGATATCCGAGCAGGCGATGGCGAGCGCCCCCGCGAACGGGCCGAGCCCGACCACGTTGATCCAGATCAGCGCCCAGATCAGCACGTCGACCGACCGCAGCACGTCGAGGCCGCGCCGCACGGCGAAGTGGACGAAGGGGTTCGGCACCACGTTGCGCGCGGCGAGGAACGCGACCGGGAAGGCGAGGAGCGCCGCGGTCAGGGTGCCGAGGAAGGCGATGCCCAGCGTCTCGGCGAGCGCGTGCAGGAAATCCGGGAACCGCCCGCCGGCCGAGGGCGGCAGCATCAGCACCGCGAACGCGCCGAGCCGGCCGAGGCCGTTCAGGATCCGGGCGGCGGAGACGTCGAGGCGCCACAGGGCGAAGGCGGTGAGCCCCGCGAGGCCGAGCAGCACGCCCACGGTCGCGAGTCGGGCGGGCCAGGCGATGCGGAAGGCGTCCGGGTAGCGGGCCCGCAGGGCCGCCACCTCGACCGCGTGCCCGCGGCTGGTATGCCCGCCGCTCATCGCCCGTGCTCCAGGCCGATCAGGTGATGGCGCAGGCGCTCGGTGCCGAGGTCGATCAGCATCACCGTCGCGACGATCATCAGCAGGATCGCGCTCACGTCAGTGTAGTAGAAGTTGCGGATCGCCACGAGCAGCTCCTGCCCGATCCCGCCGGCGCCGACGAAGCCCATCACGCCCGCGCCGCGCACGTTGATCTCGAAGCGCAGCAGCCCGTAGGAGGCGAAGTTCGAGGCGACCTGCGGCAGCACGGCGAAGCGGATCGCCGCGACCCGGGTCGCGCCCGAGGCGACCAGCCCCTCGACCGGCTTCATGTCGATGTTCTCGACGACCTCCGAGAACAGCTTGCCGAGGGCGCCGGCGGTGTGGATCGCGAGCGCCATCACCCCGACCATCGGCCCGAGGCCGAAGGCGATCACGAACAGCAGCGCGAACACGATCTCCGGCACCGTGCGGGCGAATTCCAGGGCGCGCCGGGTCAGGAACCGGCCGGCCCGGGTGCGGGCGAGGTTCTCCGCGGCACCGAAGCAGAGCAGGAACGCCGCGAGCCCGCCGAGCAGCGTGCCGAGATAGGCCATCAGCAGGGTCTCACCCAGCAGCGCCGCCCATTTCGGCAGGCCCCAGTACCACTCGGCGAGGTCGCCGCGCAGGTTGCCCAGGGTGAGGTGGGGCAGGATCCGCCCGAGATAGGCGGTGAAGTTGCCGATGTTCTCGGCGAGCACCAGCGGCCGCACCTCCGCGGCGAAGCCCGCGGCCACCGCCAGGACGGCGATTGCGGCGAGCGTCAGGATCGTCCGCCGCCGCGTGGCCGCGACCGCCCGGGCGTAGGCGCTCTCCAGCGCCGCGGCGCGCCCGGGCGCGAGCGGGACGATCCGCGTGTCCATGCTCACGCTCGGAACCGGCGGATCAGGACTTGCGGCGCTGGTCGTCGTTGAAGCGCAGCATGTCGATGATCGGCTGGTAATCCTTCAGCGTCACCGGCGTGAGGTCGAGGTCCTTGCCGTCCGAGAGCCGGTCGAAGGCGGCCTTGTCGGCCTTGGGCAGGGCGAGGAACGCCGCGCGGATCTTCGCCTTCAGGTCGTCCGGCAGGCTCGCCAGCACGGCGAACGGCCCCTCGGGCAGGAACTCGGACTTGAACACCACCCGGAAGTCGGACTGGCCCATCGGCGTCCCGTCGGGCTTCTTCAGCATGCCCTTGGTCGCCATGCGGGTGACGACGGTGTCGGTCTCGGAGTTCCAGAGGTTGGCCGCGGCGTCCGCGGTGCCCTGCACGAGGGCGAGCACGGCGTTCTCGTGGCTGCCGGCATAGACCGTCTTGCCGAAGAACTTATCGACCTCGATCCCGGCCTTCTGCAGGAAGTAGCGCGGCGCCTGGTTGCCGGAGGTGGAGTTCGGGTCGACCAGGGCGAGGTTCTTGCCCTTCAGGTCTTCGAGCGTCCGGTAGGGGCTGTCGGCGCGCACGTAGAGCACCGAGTGGTAGCCCGAGACGCCGTTCTCGTGCTTCTGGTTGACCACAGGCTCGACCTTCACCCCGGTCATCACCGCGCGGGCGAAGGAGGCGGGGCCGTAGAAGGCGATCTGGATGTTGCCGGCGCGCTGCCCCTCGATCACCGCGGCGTAGTCGTTGGCGACCCGGAGCTTCACCGGCACGCCGAGCGCCTTCGACAGGTACGCGGTGAGCGGCGCGTAGCGGTCGGCCGTGCCGGTCGCGTTCTCGACCGGGATCACGGCGAGCGTCAGCTCGGGAACCTTTACCTTCCAGTCCTGGGCGGCGGCGGGCGCGGCGCGGAGGGGCGCGGCGAGGGCGAGCGCGGCGAGGGCGCCGGCGAACAGACGACGGGTCGGCATCTCGGTCTCCTGTGGTCGTGGGCTCTGAGTCCGTGTTCCGGCGCGCGCTCCTGCGCCGAACCGGACCGATCTCGGCGGAGAGCGCTCCGGTCAGGCGACGAGGGCGGCCCCGACCGGCGGATGCGCCGCTTCGGGCGTCCGGCGGTCCATCACCTCGCCGGCCTCCAGGCCGTAGAGGCGCTGCGCCACGTCCTCGGTCAGGTCGAAGGCGCGTCCGTCGAACACCACGCGCCCGTCCGCCAGCCCGATCAGGCGGTCGCAATAGGCGCGGGCGAGGTCGAGCGAGTGCAGGTTGCACAGCACGGTGATGCCGAGGCGCCTGTTGGCATCGGCCAGTGCGTCCATCACCAGCTTGGTGTTGCGCGGGTCGAGCGAGGCGACCGGCTCGTCCGCGAGGATGATGTCGGGCTCCTGCACCAGGGCGCGGGCGATGGCGACGCGCTGCTGCTGGCCGCCCGAGAGCTGGTCGGCCCGGTTGCCGGCGAACTGGCCCATGTCGAAGCCTTCGAGGGCGGCGAGCGCCAGCGCCCGGTCCTGCGCCGACCAGAGCTTCAGGAGCGCGCGGTGGCTCGGGGCGCGGCTGAGGCGTCCCATCAGGACGTTGGTCAGCACGTCGAGGCGGCCGACGAGGTTGAACTGCTGGAACACCATGGCGCAGCGGGCGCGCCAGCGGCGCAGCGCCCGCCCGCGCAGCCGGGTGACGTCGACCCCGTCGAACAGGATCCGCCCGTCGGTCGGCTCCGCGAGGCGGTTGAGCATGCGCAGGAGGGTGGACTTGCCGGCCCCCGACCGGCCGATCACGCCGACGAAGCTGCCGGGCTCGATCCGCAGGGAGATGCGGTCGACCGCGTGCCGGCTGCCGTACCGGCGCGTCAGATCCTCGACGATCAGCATGCCTTGCGCCCGCCGCCTGTTCCGGGCCGTCATGCCCCCGGATGCGCGACGGTAGGATGACACCCGGTTCGCGCGGCGGCTTCCGGGCCGGCGGCTCACCCGGGAATGGCGTACCCGATCGCGAGCGACACGGCGCCCACGAGCGCGAGAATCAGCGTGACGCGCACGACCCGGGCCCGGCGCGCGGCCCAGGCCCGCTCCTCGGCGGTGTCCGAGAGGTGCATCTCGTCGTCGAAGCCGCGGACGAACGCCTCGAAGCTCGGGTACAGACGCAGCGCCAGCCACACCGCGGCGCAGAGCGCGATAACGGCGACGAAGCCGCCGCCGTATGTGAAGGCATCATCGAGCACGGCGACGGATCGCATATCCCATCCCGCGGCCTCCGGCACGCCCGCTGCGCCGGTTCAGCGCGATCGTGATCGCGCCCCGAGCGCGAACGCGACGCTGGTCGACGCGGTCGCCGCGATGAGCAGCGCGACCTCGGCATCGGCCATGACGAGACCGGACCATCCCGTCGCGGCGGTCCATGCCGTGAACAGGATCATCCCGACCGGCGCGCTGAAGCAGAGCGCCATGAAGGCGACGACGCGCATCCTGTCCCGGCCTCCTCGATCGACGAGGCGGCACCTAAGCAGGCGCGCGGGATCCGCGCGCTGATGTATGTTGGCGCCGCTCCGGCGCATTCCCGACCCGCGCGGCGGCGCGCTTCCCCGCCTCCCGCGGAACCGCCGGCCGGCCCGCACCCGCGTGCGCCGTGACGCTCCGGACGTGCCTGTCCCGGACGAGTTCCCGTGACCCGGAGTGTTCCCGTAACCCGGCCGAGCCCCGTCACGCCGCCGATGCGCGGGGCTCTCGTCCGCGCGCCGGCCCACGGAGGGGCTCTCCCGGGCCGGGTCCCATCGTCCCGTGTCAGTACTCTGCACCGTTGAACAGCCGAGCCATAGTTGCAGCTTATGGTTGAAACTAGCGGAAGGAGGTCGTGATGCAAGCGTCGGAGTGCTGCATCATCCGCGTGGCCATCGCGTCGATCCTGGGCGGCATCGCCGCCTTCGCCGTGCTGTGGCAGCACAGCGCGGTCGCCGCCCTGCTGCTCAGCCCCTTCTTCGGAAGTGCTGCCGCCATCGCGGCGATCACGCTGTTCTGGTTCGTGAGCCTGTTCGTCCCGTGCCAGCCGGTCCCGGAGGAGGCCCGCGCGCGCCTGTAGCGGCGCCCGCAGCCGCGGAGCGGGGGACATCGCGCGACTGTCCGCGGGTCGCGCTTCTCCCCGGGCCGGAACGTCTCTATCCCGGGAGCGGCGCCCCGCGCCCGGTCCGGGGCGCGGGAACAGGCGCGCCGGGCGCGAGGGAGGCAGGATGCCGCGGGAGATCGGTGAGGCCGGGGCCGGGCGCGCGCGACCGGGCGCGGGCGGGTCCGGCCGTGGCGGGGCGCGATGAGGCGCCCGAGCATGATCGCCCTGGTGGCGGCGGTCGCCCGCAACGGCGTGATCGGCCGCGACAACGGCCTCGCGTGGCACCTGTCGAGCGACCTGAAGCGGTTCAAGGCGCTGACGATGGGCCGGCCGATCCTGATGGGCCGGCGCACCTGGGACTCGATCGGCCGGCCGCTGCCGGGGCGGCGCACCCTGGTGCTGACCCGCGACGCGGGCTTCTCCGCTGCGGGCTCGGAGGTCGTCCACGGCTGGGACGCGGCGCTCGCCGCCGCCGCGGACGCGACGCTGATGGTGGTCGGCGGGGCCGAGATCTACGCGCTGGCCCTGCCCGAGGCCGACCGGATCCATCTCACCGAGGTCGAGGCCGAGCCCGCGGGCGACGCGCGCTTTCCCGCCTTCGACCGGGCGAACTTCCGGGAGACCCTGCGCGAGGCGCACCCGGCCGGCCCCCGCGACGCGCACCCGTTCGCCTTCGTCGACCTGGAGCGCATCCGCTGAGCGACCGGGAGCGGGGACCGCCCGGGACGGCGTGGGGCGCGCCGCCGCATTTGCCAACCGGCGCCCGCGTGCCCACCTGCCAGCCTTGACAGCGGGTGGCCCGCGCCCGCAGGTGCCGGGCGGGCGTGGGTTTTCGCGCCGGTTCCCCGGTCTCGCGGCCGGGGCGCCGCCACGGCGAGGCACGCGGCCGGGATGGGGCGGGCGGGTGTCGCCGTTCAGGCAGGGGGCGGACCGGGCACGCGGGTGGCGGACCGGGCGCGGCAGGTCAGGAGACGACGTCTAGGATGCCTTGGAGCAATCAGAGCGGCGGCGGCGGTGGCGGCGGGGGTCCGTGGGGCCGGCCCGGCGGCAACGGCGGCGGCCCGTGGGGCGGCGGGGGCGGGGGCGGCAAGACCCCGCCGAACCTGGAGGATCTGCTGCGCCGCGGCCAGGACCGGTTGCGCGGCCTCATCCCCGGCGGCGGCGGTCCGGGCGGCGGCGGGGGCGGCGGATCCGGGTTCGGAGGCGGCGGCCGCAGCGTCGTCGTGATCGCCGGCCTCGCGGTCGCGGTCTGGCTCGCCACCGGCTTCTACACCGTGGCCCCCAACCAGGTCGGCATCGAGACGATCTTCGGCCGCTACGTCGGCTCGAAGGGCGAGGGCCTGCGCTACAACTTCCCCTATCCGATCGGCGGCGTCGTCAAGCCGAATGTCGGCCAGGTCAACTCGATCCAGATCGGCTTCCGCGCCGGCCCCGGCGGCCAGGGGCGCAACCGCGACGTGCCCGACGAGAGCCTGATGCTCACCGGCGACGAGAACATCGTCGACCTCGACTTCGAGGTGCAGTGGCGCGTCAACCCGCTGAAGGCCTCCGACTTCGTGTTCAACATCCAGAACCCGGAGGGGACGATCAAGGCGATCGCCGAGAGCGCGATGCGCGAGGTGGTCGGCCGCCGCAACATCCAAGCGATCCTCACCAACGAGCAGGCGAGCATCGCCCAGGAGGTGAAGGAGATGGTCCAGACGGCGCTCGACGAGTACGGCGCCGGCGTGCGGATCGAGGTGGTGCAGCTCGTCTCGGTGAACCCGCCGCCGGAGGTGCGCCCGGCCTTCATCGACGTGAACGCCGCCCAGCAGGACGCGGACACCGCCCAGAACGAGGCCAAGACCTACGCGAGCCGCGAGGTGCCGCAGGCCCGCGGCCGGGCCTCACAGATCGTCCAGTCGGCCGAGGCCTACAAGGCGAAGGCCACCGCCGACGCGACCGGCCAGGCCGCCCGCTTCAGCGAGGTCTACGCCTCCTACAAGGAAGCGCCGGCGGTGAGCCGCGAGCGGATCTTCCTGGAGACGATGGAGAAGGTGTTCGGCTCCGTGAACAAGGTGATCATCGACCAGAACGGCGCGCCCGGGGCCGCGAGCGCGGCCGGCGTGGTGCCGGTGCTGCCGCTCGCCGAGTTCGGCGCCCGGGGCCAGGCCCAGACGACGGGAGCGGCGCGATGAAGCAGGCTCTCCGCACCGGCCTCATCGCCGTCGCCGCGATCATCGCCGTCGGCCTCTACGCCTCGGTCTTCACGGTCGGGCAGATGCAGCAGGCGCTGGTCCTCCAGTTCGGCCGCGTCCGCGCCGTCCTCAACGCCACCGGTGAGGACAAGCCCGGCCTCTACTTCAAGATCCCGTTCATCGAGAACGTGGTGATCTTCGACAAGCGCGTCCTCGATCTCGACCTGCCGGTGCAGACGGTGCTGACCGCCGACCGGCAGAACCTGGAGGTCGACGCCTTCGCCCGCTACCGCATCCTCGATCCGCTGCGGTTCTACCAGGCGGTGGGCAATGTCGGGCTGGCCAACCAGCGGCTGGCGAGCTTCACCAACTCGGCCCTGCGCAGCGTTCTGGCCCGCTCGACCCGCGACGCGATCGTCAAGACCGAGCGCGGGCGGCTGATGCACCAGATCCAGGAGGACGTGAACCGGCAGGCCAAGGCGCTCGGCATCGAGATCGTCGACCTGCGCATGACCCGCGTCGACCTGCCCGCGCAGAACTCCGCCGCCGTGTACAAGCGGATGAAGACCGAGCGCGAGCGCGAGGCCGCCGACATCCGCGCCAACGGCGAGCAGGCCGCCGCGACCATCCGCGCCAAGGCGGACCGCGAGGTGACGGTGATCGTCGCCGAGGCGACGCAGACGGCCGAGCAACTGCGCGGCCAGGGCGACGCCGACCGCAACCGCATCCTCGCCGAGGCGTTCGGCAAGGACCCGGACTTCTTCAGCTTCTACCGCTCGATGCAGGCCTACGAGACCGGGCTGAAGGGATCCGACACGCGGCTGGTGATCAGCCCGAACTCGGACTTCTTCCGCTACTTCAGCGACCCGCAGGGCAAGGCGGCGGCGACGCCCGCCTCCCGCGGGCCCGCCCCGGATCCGAGCGCCACCACCGGCTCGACCGGCGCGGCGCGGTGAACTGGCGCGGCCCGCATCCGGGCCGCTTGAACCACGAAGCCCGGCCGCCGATCTGACGTCGGCGGCCGCGAGGGCCGGGAAACGCGTTCTTGGAGAGGCCTGCCATGCACCCTGTCGCGAGCGCCCGTCCGGCGCCCCTCCGCCGCGCCCGATCGCGGGCCCGTTCGATGATGACCGCCCTGCTCGTCGGCGCGTCGGTGGCGGGCGCGGCCCTGCCGGTGCCGGCGCTGGCCAAGGGGCCCGCCTCGCTCGCCGACCTCGCCGAGCAGGTCACCGACGCCGTGGTGAATATCTCGGCCTCGACCACCGTCGAGGCGCGCGGCGGCCGCACCGGGCCGCAACTGCCGCCCGGCACGCCGTTCGAGGACCTGTTCGAAGAGTTCTTCAACCGCCGCGGCGGCCGCAACAACGAGCGCAACGAGGAGACGCCGCGGGCGCAGCGCAAGTCGAACTCGCTGGGCTCCGGCTTCATCATCGACGCCTCCGGCCTCGTCGTGACCAACAACCACGTCATCGGCGACGCCAACGATATCCAGGTCATCCTGCACGACGGCACCAAGCTGAAGGCCGAGATCGTCGGCAAGGACCCGAAGATCGACCTCGCGGTGCTGCGGGTTAAGCCGACCGCGGAGCGGCCGCTCAAGGCGGTGCCGTTCGGCGATTCCGACAAGATGCGCCCGGGCGACTGGGTGATCGCCATCGGCAACCCGTTCGGGCTCGGCGGCTCGGTCTCGGCCGGCATCGTCTCGGCCCGCGGCCGCAACATCGAGTCCGGCCCCTACGACAACTACATCCAGACCGATGCGGCCATCAACAAGGGCAATTCCGGGGGGCCGCTGTTCAACATGGACGGCGAGGTGATCGGCATCAACACCGCGATCCTGTCGCCCACCGGCGGCTCGGTCGGAATCGGCTTCGCGGTGCCCTCGGGCACGGCCAAGCCGGTGATCGACCAGCTCCGCGAGTTCGGCGAGGTCCGCCGCGGCTGGCTCGGGGTGCGCATCCAGAACGTCGACGACGCCACCGCCGAAGCGCTGGGCCTCAAGGGCGGCGCCCGCGGCGCGCTGGTGGCCGGGGTCGACGAGAAGGGACCGGCCAAGGCCGCGGGCCTCGAGGTCGGCGACGTGATCGTCAAGTTCAACGGCATGCCGGTGAAGGCGTCGAGCGATCTGCCCCGCGTCGTGGCCGCGACCCCCGTCGGGCAGAAGGTCGACGTGGTCGTGGTGCGCAAGGCCGAGGAGGTGACGAAGCCGGTCACCCTCGGCCGCCTGGAAGACGGCGAGAAGCCGCAACTCGCCAACCTGCGCCAGCCGGACCCCGAGAGCGCGGTGCGGCAGGCGCTCGGCCTCAACCTGTCGGGCATGACCGACGAGCTGCGCAAGCGCTACGCGATCAAGGACGGCGTGAAGGGCGTGGTCGTCACCCGCGTCGACCCGAACTCGACCGCCGCCGACAAGCGCATCCAGCCCGGCGAGACCATCGTCGAGGTCGGCCAGGAGGCGGTCTCGACCCCCGCCGACGTGACCAAGCGCGTCGAGGCCCTCAAGAAGGACGGCCGCAAGTCGGTGCTGCTGCTGGTGGCGAGCGCCAACGGCGACGTGCGCTTCGTGGCGATCGGACTGGACTGATTTCACCGATCCGGCGCTCCGCGATCCCGCGCGTTGACGCGGGCGCGGGCGCCGGTCCACCTTGCGTCACGGATAGGTATCCCAACGAGCGCCAGCCGCCACCATGACCGCGGTCGCCTTCGATACGCTGAAGTTCTCGCGCACGCTCCGGGAGAAGGCTCGGCTGTCGCCCGAGCAGGCGGAGGGCTTGGCCGACGCGCTGGTCGAGGTGCTCGACGGCAATCTCGCGACGAAGGGCGATATCGCGGCCGTCCGGGGCGACATCGAAGCGCTGAAGATCCAGACACAGGCCGATATCGAGGCGCTCAAGCTTTCGACCAAGGCCGGCATCGAGGCGCTCGGGTTGTCGACCAAGGCCGACCTCGACGCCCTCAGGCTTTCGACCAAGGCCGACCTCGATGCCCTCAGGCTTTCGACCAAGGCTGACCTCGACGTCGTCAAGCTTTCGACTAAAGCCGATATCGACGCACTGAGGCTCTCGACTAAAGCGGATATCGAAACCGTTCGCAGGGAGATCGCGACCTCCAAGGCCGAGACGATCAAATGGCTTATCGGCGCCGTCGGCTTCCAGACGATCGCCGTTCTCGGAGCTGTGCTCGCCCTCTCACGCAGTCTTCACTGACCGCGTTCGATTCTCACCCCACGAACTCGCTCGCCGCGTAGCCCTGAAGGTACAGCAGCGCGGTGAGATCGCCGTGCTCCACCCGCGCCCGCGCGGCCGCGGCCACCGCCGGCTTGGCGCGGAAGGCGACGCCGAGGCCGGCCTCGCCCAGCATGTCGAGGTCGTTGGCGCCGTCGCCGACCGCTAGGGTGTCGGCGGGGGCGAGACCGAGCCGGTCGCGCAGTTCGATCAGGCTCGCGCGCTTCTCGGCCTTGCCGACGATCGGGTCCTCGACCGAGCCGGTCAGGCGCCCGTCCGCCACGCACAGCCGGTTGGCGCGGTGCTCGTGGAAGCCGATCGTCTCGGCGATCGGTCCGGTGAACAGGGTGAAGCCCCCCGAGACGAGGCAGGTGTGGGCGCCGTGGGCGCGCAGGGTCCGGACCAGGGTGCGGCCCCCGGGCGTCAGGCTCAGCCGCTCGGCGATCAGCCCGTCGACCGCGCCGACGGGGATGTCCTTCAGGAGCGCCACCCGCTCGCGCAGGGCCGGCTCGAAGGCGATCTCGCCGCGCATCGCCCGCTCGGTGATCGCCGCGACGTGGTCCTTCAGCCCCAGCGTGCCGGCCAATTCGTCGATGCATTCCTGCTCGATCATGGTCGAGTCCATGTCGGCCAGGAACAGGCGCTTGCGGCGATGGGCGTCCGCGGGCAGCACCGCCACGTCGACCGGCTCGGAGCCCAGCGCCGCGCGCAGGCGCTCGGTCAGGGCCAGGGCGTCGGCGGCTCCGCCCGGCACCGGCAGCTCGGCCGCGACCGCGCGGTGCAGGATACGGGGCTGGTGGTCGGTCCCGAGCACGGCGCGGGCCTCGGCGAGCACCGCGTCGGTGATGGCCGGGCGCTCCGGGTTTGCTATCAGGACCGCGACCAGCATGCGGAGCAACGCCTTGTCATCCGAGGCCCGGGATCGTCCGGCGGCGGTCCTCATCGCAGGGCCGACCGCCTCGGGCAAGTCGGCACTCGCGAGCCGGATCGCGCGCGCGCGCGGCGGCGTCGTGATCAACACCGACTCGATGCAGGTCTACGCGGACCTGCGCGTCCTCACCGCGCGGCCGGACCCGGAGGAGGCGGGCCGCGTCCCGCACCATCTCTACGGCCACGTGGACGGGGCGACGAACCACTCCGCCGGGCACTTCGCCCGGGACGCGGCGGCGCTGCTGCGCGACCTCGACGGCCGCCTGCCCGTCTTCGTGGGCGGCACCGGCCTGTACTTCCGCGCCCTGGAGCAGGGTCTTTCCGAGCTGCCGCCGGTGCCGGAGGCGGTGCGGGCGCGGGTGCGGGCGGAGGCCGAGGGGCGACCGACCGAGGCGCTGCACGCCGATCTCGCCCGCCTCGATCCCGCGGGCGCCGCGCGCCTGCGCCCCAGCGACCGCATGCGGGTGATGCGCGCCCTGGAAATCTTCATGGGGACCGGCCGGCCGATCGAGAGCTTCCACGGCGATCCGGTGCCGGGCCCGCTGGCGGGATGGAATCTCGAAAAGATCTTCCTGGCGCCGGATCGCGCGGAGCTGCGCGCGCGGATCGACGCGCGCTTCCGGGCGATGATCGCGGCCGGCGCCCTCGACGAGGTCGCGGGCTTGCGCGCCCGCCGCCTCGACCCGATGCTGCCGGTGATGCGCGCCCACGGCGTGCCCGGGCTGATCGCCCACCTCGACGGGACGCTCGACCTGGAGGCGGCCATCGCGCGGGGGCAGGCGGACACGCGCGCCTACGCCAAGCGCCAGTTCACGTGGTTCCGTCACCAGATGGGGCCGGACTGGCGCTGGGTCGATCCGGCCGCACTCTGACGGGGTCACAGCGCTCCAGTCTTAGCGCTCCAGTCGGGCGACGAGGCTCGACGTGTCCCAGCGGCCGCCGCCCATCGTCTGCACCTCGGCGTAGAACTGGTCGACCAGCGCCGAGACCGGCAGCTTGGCGCCGTTGCGCCGGGCCTCGTCGAGGAGGATGCCGAGGTCCTTGCGCATCCAGTCGACCGCGAAGCCGAAGTCGAACTTGCCCGCGTTCATGGTCTTGCCGCGGTTCTCCATCTGCCAGGAGCCGGCCGCGCCCTTGGCGATCACGTCGAGGACCGCCTCCACGTCGAGGCCGGCGCGCTTGGCGAAGTGCACGCCTTCGGAGAGCCCCTGCACGAGGCCGGCGATGCAGATCTGGTTGACCATCTTGGTGAGCTGGCCGGCGCCCGCGGGTCCCATCAGCCGGCAGGCGCGGGCGTAGGAGCCGATCGCGCCCTCGACCTTGGCGTAGGTCGCCGCGTCGCCGCCGCACATCACGGTGAGCACGCCGTTCTCGGCCCCCGCCTGGCCGCCGGAGACCGGCGCGTCGATGAAGCCGAGCCCCTTCGCCTCGGCCGCCGCGGCGAGTTCGCGGGCGACCTCCGCCGAGGCGGTGGTGTGGTCGACGAAGATCGCCCCCGGGCTCATCCCGGCGAGCGCCCCGTCCTCGCCGAGCACCACGCTGCGCAGGTCGTCGTCGTTGCCGACGCAGGCGAACACGATCTCCGCGCCCTCGGCCGCCTGACGCGGGGTCGCGGCGTGCGCGCCGCCGTTGGCCTTCACCCAGGCCTCGGCGCGTGCGCCGGTGCGGTTGTAGACGGTGACCTCGTGGCCGCCCTTCTTGGCGAGATGCCCCGCCATCGGCGAGCCCATCACGCCGAGCCCCAGGAACGCAACCTTCGCCATCGCCCGTCTCCAGCCCTGTCGCCGAAATGCGGGCGCTGTATAGCGCAGTATGGCGCGGGCGCGACACGGCAGGGGTGACGAATCCATCCCCGCCACCGCGGACCCGAGGGAACAATTCGGCATCGAATGTCGCGGAGCGGTTCGGAAAGGATTTGCTTACCGGCAAAATTCCGCCAAAAAGCCGTTCGGTCTCCGGCCCTGAAGAGCCGGTCACGGGAGCGAGACGGCGATGACCGCTTTGCAGAAACACGGGCCCTGGGCCCTGGTGGGGGCGCTCGGCGCGGCCGCGCTCGCGATCGTCGCGACTCAGCGCGGCGAGACGATCAACGCCCTCTGGATCGTGGTGGCGGCGGTCTGCGTCTACCTGATCGCCTACCGCTACTACTCCCTGTTCATCGCCAACCACGTGATGCGCCTCGATCCGAAGCGCGCCACCCCGGCCGTGCGCCACAACGACGGGCTCGACTACGTCCCCACCAACAAGTCCGTGCTGTTCGGCCACCACTTCGCCGCCATCGCCGGCGCCGGCCCGCTGGTCGGCCCGGTGCTCGCCGCGCAGATGGGCTACCTGCCCGGCATGCTCTGGATCCTGGCCGGTGTCGTGCTCGCGGGCGCGGTGCAGGACTTCATGGTCCTGTTCGTCTCGATGCGCCGCGACGGCCGCTCGCTCGGCGAGCTGATCCGCTCGGAACTCGGCACGGTGCCCGGCATCATCGCCCTGTTCGGCACCTTCATGATCATGGTGATCCTGCTGGCGGTGCTGGCGCTCATCGTCGTCAAGGCGCTGGCCGAGAGCCCCTGGGGCACCTTCACCGTCATGATGACGATCCCGATCGCCATGCTGATGGGGATCTACACCCGCTACATCCGCCCCGGTAAGATCGGCGAGGTCTCGATCCTCGGCTTCATCCTGCTGATGGCCGCGATCGTGTTCGGCGGCTCGGTGGCCGACAGCCCGGTCTGGGGCCCGGCCTTCACCTTCACCGGCACGCAGCTCTGCTGGCTGCTGATCGGCTACGGCTTCGTCGCCTCGATCCTGCCGGTCTGGCTGCTGCTCGCCCCGCGCGACTACCTCTCGACCTTCCTCAAGATCGGCACGATCGTCGGGCTGGCGCTCGGCATCGCCATCGTCGCCCCGCACATGCAGATGCCGGCGCTGACGAAGTTCGTGGACGGTACCGGCCCGGTCTGGTCGGGCAGCCTGTTCCCGTTCCTGTTCATCACCATCGCCTGCGGCGCGGTCTCGGGCTTCCACTCGCTGATCTCGTCGGGCACCACGCCGAAGCTCATCGCCAGCGAGGCGGACGCCCGCTTCGTCGGCTACGGCGGCATGCTGATGGAATCGTTCGTGGCGATCATGGCGCTGGTCGCCGCCTGCGTGATCGATCCCGGCGTCTACTTCACCATGAACTCGCCGGCCGCCCTCCTCGGCACCACGCCGGAGACCGCCGCCGCCGCCGTGACCAAGCTCGGCTTCCCGACGACCCCCGAGGTCATCACCCAGACCGCCCAGGATGTGGGCGAGCACACCATCATCTCGCGGGCCGGCGGCGCGCCGACGCTCGCGGTCGGCATGGCTCACATCATCTCCTCCGCCATCGGCGGCAAGGCGATGATGGCCTTCTGGTACCACTTCGCCATCCTGTTCGAGGCGCTGTTCATCCTCACCGCGGTCGATGCCGGGACGCGGGCCTGCCGGTTCATGGTGCAGGACCTGATCGGGCTCGCCGCGCCGGGGTTCAAACGCACGGACGCCTGGGTCCCGAGCATCGTCGCGACCGCGATCTCCGTGGGCGCCTGGGGCTACTTCCTCTACCAGGGGGTGACCGACCCGCTGGGCGGCATCAACACCCTGTGGCCGCTGTTCGGCATCTCCAACCAGATGTTGGCCGCGGTGGCGCTGACGCTGTGCACGGTGGTGATCTTCAAGATGAAGCGCGAGCGCTACGCGTTCGTGACGATCATCCCCACCATCTGGCTGTGCATCTGCACCCTGACCGCCGGCTGGCAGAAGATCTTCTCGGCCGACCCGCGGATCGGCTTCCTCGCCCACGCCGACCGCTACAGCGCGGCCGCCGCCGAGGGGAAGGTGCTGGCCCCGGCCAAGAACGCCGACCAGATGAGCCAGATCATCTTCAACGACCGCATCGACGCCGCGCTCGCCGCCCTGTTCATCGGGCTCGTGCTGGCGATCGCCGCGTTCGGGATCCTGGCCTGCGTGAAGGCGTGGCGCGCCGACCGCTGGACGGCTCTGGAGACCGAGCCCAAGATGGTCGCGGCGGAGTAGGCCCATGGCGCAACCGTCGCAGACCCTGCGGAACCGCTGGCAGACGCTCACCAAGTGCGTCTGCGACGGCGCCCGGCTGATGGTCGGCCAGGGGGATTACCAGACCTACGCCGACCACGTCCGACGCACCCATCCCGACCAGGAGCCGATGACCGAGCTGGAGTTCTTCCGCAACCGCGAGAACGCCCGGTTCGGCGTCGGCAACACGTCGGGCTTCCGCTGCTGCTGAGGGGCTGCCGCGCGGCATCCGTCGGCGCCGCGCCGGCCCTCCGGGCGGCCGAAGCTCGGCCGCGACTTGACTCGACCGCGGCAATGCCCGCCTTTGCTGTCCGCAGGAGGTGGGTATGAGCATATTCCAGGACGCCATCCTTCGGTTCGGCCGCACGATCATGTCGTATGCGGGCGACGCGGTGTTCCTCCAGGCCTCGGTCTCGGCGGCGGCCAACGTCATCGTCGCCGACGGCGACGTGGCCGAGGAGGAGATCGACTCGGCAATCACCGGGATCCGCGCCAACCCGATCCTGGAGAAGTCCTACGACACGCTGCGCGTCGAGCAGGAACTCTACGAGGCGATCACGCGGGCCAAGTCCCGCGCCGGGCGGCTGGAGAACCTGCGCTTCGTCGGGGCCATCGCCGAGCGGCCGGTGGAACAGCGCCAGGACGTGTTCCTGATCGGCGCCGACGTGGCCGATTTCGGCGGCATCAGCGAGGTCGAGCACAAGGCGCTCGACGAGATCGCCGCCGCGCTCCACGTCGACAAGAGCGCGCTGCTGCGCTGACGACGCCCCGGGGCCCCGCGGAGCGAGCCGGCCGCCACGGCCCCTGCGACGGCGGCGCGCCTCGCCGCGGCCCGCGTTTCACGCCAGGATTGCGCCCGTGACGCCGGCTGCCCGGAACGCGGGCGCGGAGACGTGAGCGCATGGGTCTCGTCCTCTACGCCCTGAAGTTCCGGATCACGACCTACGTACTCGCCGTGCTGATGATGCTCGGCGGCGTCGGCGCGATCGTCGTCATGCCCAAGGACGTGCTGCCGGTCGTCGACATCCCGGTCGTCGTGGTGGTCTGGACCTACAACGGTCTCGCCGCGCCGGAGATGGAGCAGCGGATCACGACCTACTCGGAGTACTCGTTCTCCAACAACGTCAACAACATCCGCCGCATGGAGTCGACCACGCTCCAGGGCACGGCGGTGCAGCGCATCTACTTCGACCAGTCGGTCAGCATCGACCTCGCGGTGGCGCAGGTGGTGTCCTCGGCGAACTCGATCCGCGCGGTGATGCCGCCGGGCACGCAGCCGCCGATCGTGGTGCGCTACTCCGCCTCCTCCGTGCCGGTGATCCAGATGGTCCTGTCCTCGGCCAAGGACAGCCTGAACAAGGTCTACGATTACGGCCTCTACCGCGTCCGCCAGACGCTGACGCAGGTGCCGGGTTCGACGCTGCCGACGCCCTTCGGCGGCGCCCCGCGGCAGATCATGGTCGATCTCGACCTCAACGCGCTCCAGGCGCTCGGGCTGACGCCGCTCGACGTCACCAACGCGATGAGCGCGCAGAACCTCACCGTGCCCTCGGGCCTCTCCAAGATCGGCGAGCAGCAATACCCGATCCAGCTCAACGCCACGCCGCCCTCGATCGAGACGCTCAACCTCGCGCCGATCACGGTGGTGGCCGGCCAGCCGGTGCTGATGCGCGACGTGGCCTACGTCCGCGACGGCGGGCCGCCGCAGGTCAACGTGGTGCGCGCCGACGGCGGCCAGGCGGTGCTGCTGCCGATCATCAAGAACGGCAACGCCTCGACGCTGAGCGTCGTCGACAACGTGAAGGCGATGATGCCGCTGATCCGCGCGGCCGCGCCGGAGGGCATGAGCGTCAAGCTGCTGTTCGACCAATCGGTGTTCGTGTCGAACGCGATCCGCGGGGTGCTGCACGAGGCGGCCATCGCCGCCGCGCTCACCGGCCTGACCATCCTGCTGTTCCTCGGCTCGTGGCGCTCGACGCTGATCGTGCTGATCTCGATCCCGCTCTGCGTCATGACCTCGCTCGCGGCGCTGGCAGCGCTCGGCGAGACCATCAACGTGATGACGCTGGGGGGCCTCGCGCTCGCGGTCGGCATCCTCGTGGACGACGCCACCGTGGCGATCGAGAACACGTACCGCCTGTTCGAGGAGGGCGAGGAGTTCCGGGAGAGCGTCGTCCACGGCGCCGCCGGCATCGCCAAGCCGGCGCTGATCTCGACGCTGTCGATCTGCGCCGCCTTCACCGCGGTGTTCGCGCTCGCCGACACGCCGAAGTTCCTGTTCACCCCGCAGGCGATGGCGGTGGTGTTCGCGATGCTGACCTCGTACCTGCTGTCGCGCACCCTGGTGCCGCTGCTGATCGACGTGATCGTCGCCCCCGAATACGCGGCCAAGCACGCGAAGGATCGGCCCGGGAGGGATCGTCCGGCGGAGGACGGGCAGGAACGGGGTGCGCCGCGGCGGACCCGGCTCGGGCGCGCGGCGGGGGTGGTCGGCCGCCCGGTGATCCGCTTCGCCCGGTGGTTCCACGCTGGTTTCGAGCGGCGCTTCGCGGCCTTCCACCGGGGGTATGTCGGGCTGCTGCACGTCGTGCTCGCCCGGCGGATCGCCACGGCCTGCGTCGCCGGGGCGATCCTGGCGCTCGGCGGCACGCTGTTCGCCTTCACCGGCCAGGACTACTTCCCCGAGATCGAGGGCAGCCAGATGACGCTGCACCTGCGCACCCGGCCGGGCATGCGCATCGAGACCACCGAGCAGGTCTTCGCGCAGGTCGAGGACGTGGTGCGCGAGGTGATCCCCGAGGGCGAGATCGAGCAGATCCTCGACAATATCGGCCTGCCGTCGATCAACTACAACTTCGCCTTCTCCGACGGCTCGTTCGTGGCCTACAACGACGGGCAGATGCTGATCAGCCTCAAGGAAGGGCACGGGTCGATCGCAGCCTACAAGAAGCGCCTGCGCGCCGTGCTGATGCAGCGCTTCCCCGACATGATCGCCTACTTCCAGCCCGCCGACATGATCACCCAGATCCTCAACTTCGGCGTGATCACCCCGATCGACGTGCAGGTCTCGGGCCGCCACCCCGAGAAGGACCTGGAGGTGGCGCAGAACATCGTCCGCCGGATGAAGGAGACCAAGGGCCTCGTCGACGTCCACCTCCAGCAGATCGTCAACGAACCGCAATTCTACATCGACGTCGACCGGCGGCTGGCCTCCGAGCTCGGGCTCACGCAGCAGGCGGTGGCGCAGAACATGAACATCTCGCTGTCCGGCAGCTATCAGGTGACGCCGAACTTCTGGCCGGACCCGAAGACCGGCATCCCCTACCAGCTCTGGGTGCAGACGCCCGAGTACCGCAACAGCTCGCTCACCGACCTGCGCAACACGCCGCTGTTCGTGCGCGCTTCCACCGGCTCGGGTCCCGGGGTGCTGACCCTGCTGTCGAGCGTCGCCGACCTGCGCCGCGTGCCGACCCAGACGGTGATCAACCACGTCAACGTCCAGCCGACCTTCGACATCTTCGCCTCGGTGCAGGACCGTGACCTCGGCTCGGTAGCGCGGGATATCCGGGCCATCGTGCAGGACGAGCAGAAGAATCTCGAGGCGCCCGACAAGATCAGCATCCGCGGCCAGATCGAGAACATGGACTCGGCCTTCCTCCGCCTGGAGATCGGCCTCGGCATCGCGCTGATCGCCGTCTACCTGCTGATGGCCGTGAACTACCAGAGTTGGGGCGACCCCTTCGTGGTCATCGCCGCCCTGCCGATGGCGTTCTGCGGCATCACCGTGAGCCTGTTCATCACCGGCACGACCTTCTCGATCCCCTCGATCTTCGGGGCGATCATGTCGGTGGGCATCGCCTCGGCCAACTCGATCCTGCTCGTGACCTTCGCCAAGGAGCACCGGGAGGCGACCGGGTGCAGCGCCTTCGAGGCGGCGATCACCGCGGGCGAGACCCGGCTGCGGCCGGTGCTGATGACGGCGTCGGCGATGTTCCTCGGCCTGATCCCGATGGCGCTCGGCACCGGCGAGGGCGGCGAGCAGAACGCGGCGCTCGCCCGGGCGGTGATGGGCGGTATCGCCTTCGCCACCCCGGCGACGCTGCTGCTCGTGCCGTTCCTCTACGTGCTGCTGCGCGGCGGGCCCGCCCAGCCGGTGGCGGACTACCTCGAACCCGAGGCCAAGCCGGCCTGAACCGGCAGGGATCTCGAAGGGCCGCGCCCTTTCGAGATCCCGGTTCTCAGGCGGCCTGCGCCTCGGCGAGGGCGGCCTCGAAGGCCTGGAAGTCGGCCGTGGCCCCGTCCCAGGCCGACGCGCGCACGTGACCGAGCATCGCCGCGGCGTGGGTCCGCGCCCGCGCCAGGGCGATTCCGACCGCCCCGTCGAGGGCGGGGTCGGGCTCGATCGCCCGGGTCTCCCCGTCCGCGGATTGCAGCCCGACCAGCACCGCGGCGAGCCGGCGGCGCCACGCCGCGCAGTCGGCCGGGAGCCGGGCCCGGCGCAGCGCCCGCGCCTCGCCATCCTGACGGTCGAGCAGCGTCCGGCCGAGATCCTCCATCCGGTCGAGCTGGCCCAGCGCGTCGCCGATCTCGCGGCGCGACTTGTCGGTGCCGGCGGCGATGCGGCCGACGCTCTCGGCGATCTCGGCAGTGGCCAGGATCTGCTGGTCCATGATGGCGGCGGTGGCGCGCACCTGCTCGGCCACGCAGGCCACGGTGCCGCTCTCCGCCTCGACCCGGGCATTCGCCCGCGCCATCGCTGCGGCCCCGGCCTCCACCGCCGCGCGGCTCTCGGTGACGGCCGCCTGCATCGCCGCCAGTTCGCCGCGCAGACCCGTCAGCCGGGCGCGGATCTCCTCGGTCGCCCGAGCGGTCTGCCCCGACAGGGCCTTCACCTCGGCGGCGACCACGGCGAAGCCGCGGCCGGCGGCACCGGCGCGGGCCGCCTCGATCGTCGCGTTGAGGGCCAGCAGGTTGGTCTGAGCCGAGATGGCGGCGATGGCGCCGGCCATCTCCTCGATCCGCGCGGCGGCCTGGGCGAACCCGTCGAGGCGCCCGCCGATCTCCGCGGTCCCGCCCTCGATCCGGCGCATGCCGTCGCCGGCCTGCCGCAGGTCCGCGACGCAGTCGCCGATCCCGGAGCGCACCGCCTCGGCGCCGCCCGCGGCCTCCGCGGACCGGGCGGCGATCTCCCGGGTGGACGCCGCCATCTCCTCGCTGGCGGCGGCGATGAGGCGCGCCTGCTCGGCCATACCCGCGGCGTCGTGGGTCAGCCAGCCGATCGAGGTGCCCGCCTCCGAGGCGGAGGCCGAGAGGCGCGCCTGAAGGGCGAGACCTTCGAGATCGACGGCGGGCGCGGAGACCACCGGCGCGGGAGCCTCGGGCTCCGGAAGCAGGATCGATTCGGCGGCCTGGGGCGGGGGGGCCTTCGGCCTGTTGAACAGGCTCAGCATCGTCGAGCGGCCTCGGGTTGCGAGTTGGCCCCTCTAGGTCGCACAACGATCTTTATCGCCGGTAAAACCTACAGTCGTAAATGCGGCGGCCGCCGCGAATTCGCGTGAACTATGTCGCCGCGCAGCGAGACGCCCCCGGGATCGGCAGATCCCGGGGGCGCTGTGAGCGATCGAACCCTGTGCATCCCGCGCCGTGAGCGGCGCGGGACACGATTCACTCGCCGCCGAGGGCGGCCTTGGTGCGCGACCACCAGCCGGCGCGCTTGGGACGGTCCGGATCGGCGGGCGGCGTCAGCACCACCGCCACGGGCTCCGGCGGCGGGCCTGCCGGGGCGGCCGTCTCCGCAGCGGTCTCGACGGACGCGTCCGCCGGCGGAATGTCGGTCGCAGCGACCGGGAGATCCACGGCGATCTCCGCGGGCGCGGCCCGCGTTTCCTCGACGGCGGACAGATCGGCGGCGCTCACCGGCTCCTCGGTCAGCAGCGGAACGACGGCCTCGGGCTCCCCGGACACGTCCTCGGACGCCTCCACCGTCTCGTCCCGCTCGCGGGTCCGCTCGGACCGGCCGCGACCGCCCCGGCGCCCACGGCGGCGGCGGCGGCCCGCCTCGTCGTCGGCGGCACTCGCCTCGCCGGCCTCCTCGCCGCCCTCGGTGGGCGCCGCCGGAGCGGCCGCCTCGACGGGGTCGCCGGCGCTCTCAGCCGCGGTCTCGTCGAGCTCCCCGGCCTCCTCGTCATCGCCGTCGGCGGCATCGTCGGACGCGCCCTCGGCCGTCTCGCGGCCCTCCTCGGAGCGCCCGCCGCGGCGGCGGCGGCGGCGGCGGCGACGGCGTCCGCCCTCGCCCTCCTCGCGCTCCTCGTCACGACCCTCGCGGCGGCTCTCCTCGCGCCCCTCGGCCGCGGCCTCCTCGACCTCGGCCTCGGCGTCCTCCACCTCGTCGCCTTCGTCCTCGTCCTCGAATTCCATCGCCGGCGAGATCGCGGTGGCGCGCACGCCGGTGACCGGCCCCTCCGCCCGCTGCGCGGGCTCGCCGCGGTCGAGCTGGAACGCCGCGGTGGCCGCAAGCCGCTCGTCGGCGGCGATGGTGAGGGTGACGCCGAACCGGGTCTCCAGCTCGCGCAGGTGCGCCCGCTTCTGGTTGAGAATGTATAGCGCCACCTCGGTGCGGGTGCGCAGCACGAGGTTGTGGGTGGCCGACTTGACCAGCGCCTCCTCGATCGAGCGCAGGATGTGCAGGGCCACCGAGGCGGTGGCGCGCACGAAGCCCGAGCCGCCGCAATGCGGGCAGGGGATCGAGGAGGATTCGAGCACGCCGGTGCGGATGCGCTGGCGGCTCATCTCCATGAGGCCGAAGGGCGAGATCCGGCCGACCTGGATGCGGGCGCGGTCGTTCTTCAGGCACTCGTTGAGCTTCTTCTCGACGGCGCGGTTATTGCGCTTCTCCTCCATGTCGATGAAGTCGATGACGATCAGGCCGGCGAGATCGCGCAGGCGCAACTGCCGGGCGACCTCCTCCGCCGCCTCGAGGTTGGTCTTGAGGGCGGTGTCCTCGATGTCGTGCTCGCGGGTGGCGCGGCCGGAATTCACGTCGATCGAGACCAGCGCCTCGGTCGGGTTGATGACGAGGTAGCCGCCGGACTTCAGCGAGACGTGGGTCGAGAACATCTGGTCGAGCTGCTGCTCGATCCCGTAGCGCGCGAAGATCGGCGTTGTCTCGCGGTAGGGCTTCACCGTCTTCGACTGGCCGGGCATCAGCATGCGCATGAAGTCCTTGGCCTCGCGGTAGGCGTCCTCACCCGCGACCAGAACCTCCTCCAGATCCTTGTTGTAGAGGTCGCGGATGGCGCGCTTGATCAGCGAGCCCTCCTCGTAGACCAGCGCCGGGGCGATCGACGACAGCGTCAGCTCGCGGACCGACTCCCACAGCCGCATCAGGTACTCGAAGTCGCGGGCGATCTCGGGCTTGGAGCGCGAGGCGCCGGCGGTGCGCAGGATGACGCCCATCCCGTCCGGCACCTCCAGGTCCTGCACGACCTCCTTGAGGCGCTTGCGGTCGGCGGCCGAGGTGATCTTGCGGGAGATGCCGCCGCCCCGGCCGGTGTTGGGCATCAGCACCGAGTAGCGGCCGGCGAGCGACAGGTAGGTGGTGAGCGCTGCGCCCTTGGTGCCGCGCTCCTCCTTGACCACCTGCACGAGGATGATCTGGCGGCGCTTGATCACCTCCTGGATCTTGTAGTGGCGGCGGGGCGCGCGCGGGCGCTCGGGAATCTCGGCGAGCGCGTCGCCGTTGCCGCCGACCTGGGCGATGCGGGGCTCGGCGTCGGGATCGTCCGACTCGTCCTCGGAATCGTCCTCCTCGTCCTCGTCATCCTCCGCGTCGTCGTCCTCGTCCTCTTCGGACTCGTCGTCCTCCGCGTCCTCGTCCGCCTCGGTCTCCTCGCGAACGTCGCGAGCCTCGACCGCGGCCTCACCGATGGGCGCCGCGTCGGCGCCGGCCGGATCCGCGGCGACCGTCAGCTCTTCCGTGATCGCGATCACCGCCTCGGGCTTCACCTCGGCGTCGAGCTCGACCGCGGGCGCCTCGGCGGCCGGGGTTTCGGCCGGGACGTGCGGGGAAGCGTCGCTCTCCGGCGCCGGCTCGGCGGCGGCCTCGCCCTCGGTCGCGAGTTCCTCGCGCACCGCCTCGGCGTTGTCGGCGAGCGCGTCCGGCTGGCCGGCCGCGTCCGCGGCGATGCCCTCGGGTGCGCCGGTCTCCGCCGCGAGGCTCTCGTCGGACGAGATCTCGGACGGGACCGCGGCGCTCACCGTCTCGTCGGTGCGGGTGCGGGCCTCGGCGCGGCGGCCGCGGGAGCGGCGGGACGAGCGGCGGCGGCGCTCCTCGCGCTCGCGGTGCTCCTCGTCCTCGCGCGCCTCCTCCTCCAGCAGTGCCTGCCGGTCGGCGAGCGGGATCTGGTAGTAGTCGGGGTGGATCTCGTTGAAGGCGAGGAAGCCGTGGCGGTTGCCGCCGTACTCGACGAAGGCCGCCTGGAGCGAGGGCTCCACCCGGGTGACCTTGGCGAGGTAGATGTTGCCGCGCAACTGGCGCCGGCTGGCGGACTCGAAGTCGAATTCCTCGACCCTAGACCCGTGGACCGTGACGACCCGGGTCTCCTCCGGGTGCATCGCGTCGATGAGCATCTTGTTGGCCATGACGAACTCTCGGCATGGCGGCCGACGTCGCTCTCCTCATGCGGGATCCCGGCGGTGCCCCGTCCGGCATGGAATCTGCCGTCCGGGGTTCCGGCCTCGTCGCCGAGGCCTCAGGGCTCGATGGGGGGAATGGACCGTCAACCGCCGGTCGGCGCCCTGGGCGCCTGGGGTTGAACCTGGCCGGGAGGCTGGAGGAGCCGGCGCAACGCGGCGTGCGTGCGCGCGGGGCACGAGCAGCGGCGAGCGTTGCTGTGCGTCCCTCCATCCCGTTTCCGACCTCGCGAAACATCTCGGCCGGTTGAGCCCCGACCGTGAATCCTGTGTGCGGCGGGATCCGCCGCGTCGTCCGACACCTGTCCAGGATCTCGCCCAAAGGGCAAAGACGTCCGCCGTCGCTCGCGCGGGCCGTGAAGGCCCGCCGCGACACCGCGTCCGTATTCTCGGGAGAACTCGGCCGCGTCCGCGGGCCTGAGGGCCGGCGGGACCGGAGAGGGGTCGATATCATTACAGATCGCCGCGCCGATTTGGCAAGGGTCGCGGACGGGGCAATGTCACAGGCGTGTCACGCTCGGTTCCGGCTGCCTACTCCGCCGCCTCCAGCCGCGGCGCGACGCCCGCCAGCGCCGCGGGGCGCGGGCCGCCGGTCGCCCAGTCGAGCAGCTCGACGGTGTGGACGATCGGGATGCCGGTGCCCTTGCCGATCTGGGTGACGCAGCCGATGTTGCCGGTGGCGATCAGGTCCGGCTTCAGCCGCTCGATGTTGGCGACCTTGCGCGCCCGCAGCTTGGCGGCGATCTCCGGCTGGAGGATGTTGTAGGTGCCGGCCGAGCCGCAGCAGATGTGGCCCTCCGGCACGTCCTTCACCGTGAAGCCGGCCTTCTTCAGGAGCGCCTTCGGCTCGGTGCGGATGCCCTGGCCGTGCTGCATCGAGCAGGCGGAGTGGTAGGCGACCACGAGGTCGCTCTCGGCCGTGGGCGCCATCAGCCCGAAGCTCGCCATGTACTCGGTCACGTCCTTGGCGAGCCCCGAGACCCGCCGCGCCTTCTCGGCGTAGGCGGGATCGTCCCGGAACATGAAGCCGTAATCCTTGATCGTCGTGCCGCAGCCGGAGGCGGTGACGAGGATCGCGTCGAGGCCGCGGGCGATCTCGGCGTCCCAGGCGTCGATCGCCTGCTTGGCGAGCGCGTGGGAGGAATGCTCCTTGCCCATGTGGTGGGTCAGTGCCCCGCAGCAGCCCTCGTCGGCCTGCACCACCTCGACCCCGTGCCGATTGAGCAGCCGGATCGCCGCCTCGTTGAAGTCCGGCCGCAGCACGCTCTGGGCGCAGCCGCGCAGCAGCGCCACGCGTTTCTTCGCGACCTGGCCGCCGTTCGGCGGGAAGGTCCCGGGCCGGTTGGTGGGGTTGCTGCCCGGGAGACTGGCGGGGGCGAGGTCGAGCATCGCCGCGAGCCGGTTGCCGACCCGCGGCAGCCGCGCCACCAGCCCGCGGAACGGCTGCCCGAGCTTGGCCGCGATCAGCGCCAGCCGGAAGCGCCGCGGATAGGGCAGCACCTGGGCGAGCACCGCCCGCAGGAGCCGGTCGCCGGCCGGGCGCGCGTAGGTGGTCTCGATATGGGCGCGCGCGTGGTCGACGAGGTGCATGTAGTGCACTCCCGACGGGCAGGTGGACATGCAGGACAGGCACGACAGGCAGCGGTCGACGTGCTTGACCACCTCGGCGCTCGCCGCCTTGCCGCCCTCCAGCATGTCCTTGATCAGGTAGATGCGCCCGCGCGGACTATCGAGCTCGTCGCCCAGCAGCAGGTAGGTCGGGCAGGTCGCGGTGCAGAAGCCGCAATGCACGCAGGTCCGCAGGATCTTTTCCGAGGCCGCCATGGCGGGATCGGCGAGCTGGGCGGGGGAGAAGTTGGTCTGCACGATCCGATCCTGCCTGCTCTCCTCCGCCTGCGGGAGGAGGTGGGGACGCGGAAGCCACCGCGGCGCTCGATCCTGAGCCGCCCCCGCTGATCCCTCCCCAAGGGAGAGGGGACGAAACTCACACCCCCGCGTACATCCGCCCAGGGTTCAGCACGCCGCCGGGGTCGTGCGCGGCCTTGATCCCCGCGGTGATCCGCATCAGCGGCTCGGAGAGCGGTTCGAACACCGGCACGGCGGCGCGCACCGCGTCGGGGGCGCGCACGAGCGTCGCGTGTCCCCCTTCGGCCCGCACCGCGGCGCGCACGGCCTCGGCGCCGGCGTCCCCCGCGGCGGGGGTCGAGAGCCAGATCAGGCCGCCGCCCCAGTCGTAGAACCAGCGCGCATCGAGGCGCCCTGCGAGGGAAGCGGTGAGCGCCGCGCCCCGGGTCGGGGCGGTGGAGATCCGCCACAGGGCGGCGTCCCGCGGCTCGGCGAGCGGCGCGGCGTCGCGCACCGCGCGCCACAGGGCGGCGCCGTCCGCGCCGTCGCGAATCTCCGGCGCGCCGTAGCGCTTGAGCAGGCGGCGCAACGCGCCGATCCGGTAGTCGACGGAGTCGGAGAATCCCTCGAGTCGCATCAGCGTGCGCGCCTCGGCCCCGCCGATCCCGGCCGGCAGGTGGGCGGCGCCGATCAGCTCGAAGGGCGAGCCCAGCGCCGCCGACAGCGCCGCGATCGCCCGGGCGTCGTCGAGGCCGGGGAAGACCAGGGTCGCGACCCGCTCGGAGGCCGGAAGCACCTTGAAGGTCACCTCTGTGAGGAGGCCGAGCGTGCCGTGGGCGCCGGCCATCAGCTTCACCAAATCGAGGCCTGTGACGTTCTTCATCACCCGCCCGCCGGACTTGATCGCCTCGCCCCGCCCGTTGACGAAGCGCACGCCGATCAGGCTGTCGCGGGCCGCCCCCGCGGTGATGCGGCGGGGCCCGGCATTGTTGATCGCCGCCACCGCGCCGATCGTCGGCTCGCCGGCGGTGCCCATGACCCCGCGATAATCCACCGGCTCGAACGGCAGCATCTGGTTGCGCGCGGCGAGCAGGGCCTCGACCTCGGCGAGCGGCGTGCCGGCGCGGGCGCCCACCACCATCTCGGCGGGCTCGTACAGGGTGATGCCGGTGAGATTCCGGGCGGAGAGGGTCGCCTCGTCCTGCGCGGGGCGGCCGAGACCGGCATTGGTGCCGCCGCCGACGAGGCGCAGGCGCTCGCCGCGCGCGGCGGCCGCGCGCACAGTATCCGCCGCCTCCGCCTCGGTCCCGGGCTCGTAGCCGCCCATCGTTTCCCGCCCCGCCCTCTTCTTTAGTCCGGATCCAAGGTGTTGCCGGAACCCGGCGCGGTTGCAAGGCGGGATCGGGTCGCGGGCGGGCGCGCGGCTTTCATCGCGCGCAATCCTTCCCCCGGTCAGTAGCCCAGGGCGCTGCCGTCCTTGCGGGGATCGGAGCCCGCCACCAGCGTGCCGGCCGCGCGGTCGATCCAGATGATCTGGCCGCCGCCGAGCGGCAGGGCTGCCCGGAGCACGGGGTGGCCGCGCTCCGCCAGCCCCGCCATCACCGCGTCGGGGATGCCGGCCTCCAGCTCCAGGCCGCCGCCGTAGGCGAAGCTGCGGGGGGCGTCGAGGGCCTCCTGCACGTCGAGGCCGCGGTCGAGGATCCCCGACAGGAGTTCCACGTGGCCCATCGCCTGATAGTGGCCGCCCATCACGCCGAACGGCGCCACCGCCCGGCCGTCGCGCATCAGCATGCCGGGGATGATGGTGTGCATCGGCCGCTTGCCCGGGCCGATGCTGTTGGGGTGGCCGCCCTCCGTGCGGAACGACAGGCCGCGGTTGTGCAGCAGCACCCCGCTCTCCGGCGCCAGGATCCCGGAGCCGAAGCCCTGGAAGATCGAATTGATCAGCGACAGCGCGTTGCCGTCCTGGTCGACCACGCAGAGATAGACGGTGTCGCGGTGGGCCACCGCCTCGGCCGCCTCGGGGTAGAGCACCGGTCCGCGCGCCCGGGTCATGTCGATGTCGCCCCGCGCCGCCGCGTGCCACGCGTCCGACAGGAGGTGCGAGACCGGCACCCGCGCGAGGTCGGCGTCGCCGAACAGGGCGTCGCGGTGGTGGTAGGCCTGCTTGCACGCCTCGGCGAACAGGTGGATCCGGTCGAGGTCCGACAGGGCGCCGACATCGTAGGGCTGGAGCACGTTGAGCATCATCAGCGCCGCGAGCCCCTGGCCGGCGGGCGGGCACTCGTAGACGTCGTAGCCGCGGTAGCGGGTGGCGATCGGCGTCACCGTGTCGGCACGCGCCGCGGCGAAGTCGGCGGGCGTGTGCAGGCCGCCGAGCCGGCTGAGTTTTTCGACCATGTCGGCGGCGACCGGCCCCTCGTAGAACCCCCGCGGCCCCTCTTCCGCGATCCGGCGCAGGGTGGCGGCGAGCCGCGGCAGCCGGAACAGGTTGCCCGCGGCGGGCGCGCGCCCCTCCGGCAGGTAGAGGGCGGCGGCGTCCGCGTCGGCCCTGACGCGGGGGGCGCAGCGCGCCCAGTCCCAGGCGACCCGCGACTGGATCGCGAAGCCCTCTTCCGCGTAGCGGATCGCGGGTTGCAGCAAGTCGCCCAGCGGGCGGGTGCCGTGCGCGCGCACCAGCCGGTCCCAGGCCGCGACCGCACCCGGCACGGTGACGGCGTGGGGCGACGTGGCCTCGATCCCGACCCCGTGCTCCGCGTACCAGTCCGGCGTCGCGGCGGCGGGCGCGCGGCCCGAGCCGTCGAGGGCGATCGGCACGGCCGCGCCCGCGGGGGCGTAGAGGGCGAAGCAGTCGCCGCCGATTCCGGTCATCAGCGGGTCGACGACACACTGAACAGCGACGGCGGCGATCCCGGCATCGACCGCGTTGCCGCCGCCGCGCAGCACCTCGATCGCCGCGAGCGTCGAGAGCGGGTGCGAGGTCGCGACCGCGGCGTTGGCGGCATAGACGGGCGAGCGTCCGGGGCGGGAGAAATCTCTCAACGGTCGATCCTCACGGGGTCTGTCCTCACGGGCGCCCGGGGCCGGGCCCGGCGGCCTCGGCCGGCGCGCGCACCTTAATCCCGACGCTCCGCCGCTTCGAGAGGCTTGCCGCCGCCCTCTCGCTCCGCCGCGGGAACGGCGCTACATCCGGGCTCCAGACCCACCGGAGCCCGTCGATGAAGCGTCTCCTCCCCCTCGCCGCCGCGCTGCTCCTGCTGCCGCAGGCCGCCCTCGCCCATCCCGGCCACGGCGCCGCCACGGGGGCGGAGGCCGGCTTCCTGCACCCCTTGCTCGGGGCCGACCACGTGCTGGCGATGGTGGCGGTCGGGCTGCTCGCGGCCCTGCGCGGCGGGCGGGCGCTCTGGGCGCTGCCGGCCGCGTTCCTCACCCTCATGACCGTCGGCGCCGGCCTCGGCATGGCGGGGGTCGCTCTGCCCTACGCCGAGACCGGCATCGCCCTGTCGATCGTCGCCTTCGGCCTCGCGGCGATGGTCGGCTTGCGCGCACCGGTGGCGGCGCTCGCCGCCCTCGTCGGCGGGTTCGCCCTGTTCCACGGCCACGCCCACGGCGCCGAGATGCCGGAGACCGCCTCCGGCCTCGCCTACGGGCTCGGGTTCCTGGCGGCCACCGCGGGGCTGCACGCCGCCGGGATCGGGCTCGGCCTCGCGGGGGCGCGGCTCGGCACGTCCCGGGCGGCGCCCGCGCTCGGGGCCGGCGTCGCGGCCGCGGGCCTCGCGCTGATGGCGCTGCCGGCCTGAACCGGCCCGCCATGGGCGCGGCCGAGGCGACCGGTCTCCCGCGCCTGAGCCTGCGGGTCGATCTCGGGCCCGACCACCGGCTCGGCCCCGGCAAGGTGCGGCTCCTCGAAGGGATCGCCGCGCACGGCTCGATCGCGGCCGCGGGGCGGGCGCTCGGCATGTCCTATCGCCGGGCGTGGTGTCTCGTGGAGGCGATGAACGCCGGCTTCGGCCGGCCGGTGGTCGAGGCGCAGGTCGGCGGCCGGGCCGGCGGCGGCGCCCGCCTCTCCCCCTTCGGCGCCGAGGTGGTGGCGCAGTACCGGGCGGCCGAAGCCGCGGCGTCGGCGGCCGCGGCCCCGTTCCTCGCCCGGCTCGTGGATCTCGGCGATTGACGCGTCCGCTGGGCTGGCCCGGCGCAGTGCCAAACCGGGATCCGCTTCGGCGAGGATCGCCCCAGACCACTGGAATCGCAAAAAACATCCTTCGCGGATGCCGGTCCCCGGTTCTGCGCATCGCGCCCTAATGGAGCGGATACCGGCTCAGCAGATCCGCGGTGCGCTGGACGGTCCTGTCGTAGCGGCAGGCGTACTGCGCGCCGGTGGCGCCGCTGCCGCTCGCCCACTCGCTGAGGATAAGGTCGCCGCAATCCGCGTCCCGGAATGCGATCCAGGCGCGCTGCGCCGCGGCGAGCTGGGCCTTCCAGGCGGCCTTCGCCGCCGCGTCCATCCCGCGGTCGTCGCCGTCGATCACCGCGAGCGCCTTCCGGTAAGCGGCGTTGAGCCGCGCGTCGGCCTCGTCGAGGGCCCGGTGCAGGCAGGCCTGGGTCGCGGGCGTCGAGGTCTCGTTCAGGCACAGCTTGGCCGAGGGCTGCTCGGCCGACGCGGCGAAGGCGGCGACGCTCCAGGCCGCGCACGCGCCCAGGAGGCGGCGGCGGGCGCGGCGGGAGGTGTGCAGGCGGGATGGATGCAAGCGGGAAAAGTGCGAGCGGGCGGCGTGCAGGTTGGCGGGCATGCTGGTCCGTCCTCGATCGGGCTGGCGTCCGGCGGGGCGCCGCGGTGTCCCGCGGGTCGGCCGGCGCGGGGGACCCTAGCGACGCTCCCGGAATCTCCCGTTACCGCGCATCCGCCTCCACACCGGCGGGACGGCGGTCGCTTCGGAGGCCGGCGGTGCCCGTCGCGGGGAGGGCGGAACCGATCGGGGCCCGCGGCGTACACGGGGGCACCCGCACAGGCCCGCGCCGCCCAACAGGCCCGCGCCGCCCGGAGGACCGGATCCCATGACACGCATCCCGACGATCGCCCTGACTGTCATGCTCGCGCTCCCCGTGACCGCGCGGGCAGCGCCGCAGGTCGAACGCCTGCGCGGCACGATCGCCGCGGTCGAGGGCGCCACGGTCACCCTCAGGACCGCGGACGGCCGCGAGGACCGCTTCACCGTGGCCCCGGACGCCCGTATCTCCTGGGTGGTGCCGTCGAGCCTCGACGCGATCCGGGACGGGGTGTTCATCGGCACCGCTACCCGGGACGAGCCGCCGGTGGCGCTGGAGGTGGTGCTGTTCCCCGAATCGATGCGCGGCACCGGCGAAGGCCGCTACCCGTGGGACGCCATCGCCGATCCCACGGCGGGGGGAGCGCGGGTGAGGAGCACGATGACGAACGGCCAAGTGACGGCGGACGTGCGCTCCACCGCCCCCGACATCGCGCCGGAGGCGGGCCCGCGGGTGAAGAGCACCATGACGAACGGCACCGTCACGGCGCGCGGCGGCGGGGCGGAGCGCACGCTGACCGTCGATTACGGCAAGGGGCAGTCGATCCAGATCCTCGTTCCGCCGGGGGCGCCGGTGGTGACGTTCGAGCCGGCCGATCGCGGGGCGATCACCGCGGGCGCGAAGGCATTCGTCGTCGTGGCGCGCGAGGACGGGCGTGCGACGGCCAGGCGCATCGCCGTCGGGAAGGACGGCCTGACGCCGCCGATGTGAGCCGCTCCGGCGGGCTGGGAAACCGTCCGCCCGGCCCGCGGAGCGGCGGGTCCGGCGATTCGCCCGACCGCCCGCGGCCGGACGGTTTTGCACAATGCATCGGAAGCATTCGGCCCACCGCCGCGACCTTTCCACCGCTTTCACAGGACGGCGGCGGCTATAGGCCGTGCAATTGTTGCGGCCCGGCAACATCGCATCGGAACCGCCGCGCATCCCGCAAATCTGCGTTGCCCCGCGAAACCCGTTCGCACATGGTGAGCGTGCACGGGGGCATCTCCAAACAGAGAGCCCGCATGAGCCTGCCGCCAAGACGCAGGCCGCAAAACGGAATGCGCGGCGAGACTCGGACCAACCGGGCACGACCGCACTCACGGGTCTCGAAGCTTTGGAGAATTCGATGAAGCTCTTGAGGAGCTCGCTGCTCGGTTCGGCCGCCGCCTTCGCCGCGGTCGGAGCAGCCCACGCCGCCGACCTGCCCGTCAAGAAGGCGGTGCCGATCGAGTACGTCCGCATCTGCACCGCCTACGGCGCCGGCTTCTTCTACATCCCCGGCACCGACACCTGCATCCGCCTCTCCGGCCGCGCCCGGTTCGAGGGCGGCTACCAGACCGCCTACACCCGGCAGTTCGGCCAGGGCGGCGACACCGCCGGCTACCGCGGCCTCGCCCGCATCAACGTCGATGCCCGCACCCAGACCGGCTACGGCACCCTGCGCGCCTTCCTGCGCATCGAGGTCGCCTCCCGCACCGGCGGCCCGTACGGCGGCGGCACGTCCGGCACCCAGCAGCGCATCGCGCAGGCCTTCCCGGGCCTCGGCGTCGATCAGTTCGGCCGCTCGCAGATGTACGTGAACGCCGACAAGGCGTTCGTGCAGTTCGCCGGCATCACCGCCGGCCGCGCGTCCTCGTTCTTCGACTTCTACGCCCACGACTTCGAGTTCACCGCCGCCACCGCCGGCTCGGACATCGCCTCCACCAACCTGCTGGCCTACACCGCCACGCTGGGCAACGGCTTCTCCGCCACGCTCTCGGTCGAAGACCCGGTCTTCCGCCGCAGCGGCCTGTTCTCGCCGACCGTCAACGCGAACGCCGTCGCGACCAACGCCGCAGTCGCGAACTTCGGCATCACGAGCTCGCCGATCCCGGTGATCACCGGCTACAACGCCGCCGGGTTCCCGTCGCGCTTCAACTTCGTCGACGGCATCGAGAAGAGCCGCCTGCCCGACTTCGTCGGCGCCCTGCGCTACGACAGCGCCTGGGGCTCGGCCCAGCTCTCGGCCGCGGTGCACGAGCTGAACGCCAACAACGTCCAGAACAACGTCCTGGGCTTCGTCCCCGGAGCGGGCCTCGGAACCGCCGCCACCGCGGCCAACGGGTCTCAGCTCGCCTTCCCGCACACCCGCACCGATTACGGCTGGGCGGTGCAGGGCGGCCTGAAGGTCAACGCGCCGTTCATCGCCCCGGGCGACACCTTCTACCTCCAGGCGGCCTACGGCGAAGGCGCGCAGCTCTACACCGGCTACTCCTCGTACTCGGGTGGCTACATCCAGAACTCCGCGACCATCCAGGGCCAGAAGTTCCAGCAGTACTTCGCGGACGCGACGGTCAACCCGATCACCGGGCAGATCCAGAAGTCGAACTCCTTCACGGTGTCGGCGGCCTACCTGCACTACTGGGCTCCGGAGTGGCGCTCGGCGGTGTTCGGCAGCTACGGCGAGATGGACTTCGGGGCCGGGGCCCGCGCGGCCCAGGGCCTGGTCTTCAACGTCATTAACCCGAACAACTCGTTCGCCGCGAACGGCATCGGCTTGCCCGGCACGCGGTTCTACCAGCTCAGCCAGGCGCTGCGCGACACCTACCAGTTCGTGGCGGGCGCCAACCTGATCTGGTCGCCGGTCAAGGACCTCGATATCGGTGTGGAAGGCCTCTACACGCAGATCGGCGTGCAGCGCGGCCGGGTGATCGACCTCGACAAGGATCCGACCGCCTACAGCCGCGTCGCCGCGATCAACGCCGGCGGCCTCGTGCGCACCGCCACCAACGACGGCGTCAGCCAGGTCCGCATCCGCGTCCAGCGCGACTTCTGATCGCCGAAGCGGCCCCGGGCACGAAGCTCCGGGGCCCGAAGCGACCTCCGTCCCTCGCGGACCTCAAGGGCCCGGCCTCAGCGCCGGGCCTTTTTCGTGCTCCGGACCGCACATCCGCGCGGGCAGAGGCGGGGGCAGACCGGCGGCTGATGCAGGCCCGGTGCGCGGACCGACGAAAACGTGAAGCCGCCGACCCTACAGCCGGGGGCCTTTGTCCCGCGCCTCGCGTTGCCGCCGTCCGGATGCACTGATACCCCGGGCGCGAGATCACTCTATCGCCGGCCGCACCCGCCCGGAGGACAGGGCGGGACCGTTCCCGCCAGCCCCGGGCGGTGCGTCGACCAGGACTGAGCGGCCCGCGAGAGGCCGCCCCGGGAGGACGTCGATGACCAGCTCCGCCTCGACGACGGGTGCAACGCCCCCGGACGCCGTCCCCGCCGAGCCGCGGGCGCGCCGCTTCTGGCCCGAGGGCTGGTGGCGCCTGATTGACACCAAGATCGGCATCATCCCGCTGCCGATCTACGTCATCGTCGCCATCCTGATCACCGTCCTCGTCCAGGAGGGCGAGATCAAGCCCGACGGCCCGACGATGATCGCGGTGCTGATCATGGGCGGCTTCACCTGCGCCGAGATCGGCAAGCGGATCCCGATCCTGAAGAACATCGGCGCGGGCGCGATCTTCGCGACCTTCATCCCGTCGGCACTCGTCTACTACAAGCTCGTGCCGCCGCAGATGGAGAAGGCGATCATCGACTTCACCAAGTTCACGAACTTCCTCTACATCTACATCGCCACGATCATCGTCGGCTCGATCCTCGGCATGGACCGCGAGGTGCTGATCAAGGGCTTCCTCAAGATCTTCGCGCCGCTGGCGATCGGCTCGGTGGCGGCGGGCATCGTCGGCACCCTGGTCGGGACCCTGCTCGGGATCGGCGCCTACAAGACCTTCTTCTTCATCGTCGTGCCGATCATGGCCGGCGGCGTCGGCGAGGGCGCGATCCCGCTGTCGATCGGCTACGCGACGATCCTCGGCTCGCAGCAGGGCGTGGTGTTCGCCCAGGTGCTGCCGCCGGTGATGCTGGGCTCGCTCACCGCGATCGTCCTCTCCGGCACCCTGAACTACGTCGGCAAGAAGGTTCCGCACCTCACCGGCAACGGGAAGCTGCAACCCGATTCCGAGGAGATGAAGTCGAGCGACGCGCAGGCCAAGGCCGAGGCCGCCCGCGGCCAGATCGACCCGGCGACCGTCGGCGCGGCGGGGCTGACCGCGATCACGCTCTATCTGCTGGGCGTGATGTGCCACCACATCTTCGGCCTGCCGGCGCCGGTGGCGATGCTGTTCCTGGCCGTGTTCGCCAAGCTCGCCAGCGCCGTCTCGCCCCACCTCCAGGCCGGCGGCTTCGTGGTCTACAAGTTCGTGCAGATCAGCATGACCTACCCGCTGCTGTTCGCGATCGGCGTGGCGCTGACCCCGTGGGCCGAGCTGATGGCCGCGTTCACGCTGGTGAACCTGATCACCATCGTCGCCACGGTCTCGACCCTGATGACGGTGGGCTTCTTCGTCGGGCGCGCCATGGGCATGTACCCGATCGAGACCGCGATCGTGAACGCCTGCCACAGCGGTCAGGGCGGCACCGGCGACGTGGCGATCCTCACCGCCGCCGACCGCATGGCGCTGATGCCCTTCGCCCAGATCGCCACCCGCATCGGCGGCGCGCTGACCGTGACCGGCACGCTGATCGTCATGAAGTGGATCGGCGCCTGAGCGGCGGGGCACCTGCTCCGGTGCCCCAGCCCCTCAGGCCTCGCCGCTACCGGAGGCTCCGAGCCCGCCTCGCTCCCTGATGCGCGATGCAGGACGCGCCGCGCCGCCGGGCAATCGCCCGGACGGAGCCTTCGCATGCGCGTCGTCCGGACCATCGGTGCCGCACCACGGGTCGGCCGCCGCACCACGGGTCAGCCGCCGCACCACGGGTCAGCCGCCGCACCAAGCGTCTCGCCGACCGCCCTCGGCCTCGCCATCACCTGGGCCTTCGTCGAGGCGATGGGCGGAACCTTCACGGCGGCCAAGCGGGACGACCGCGCCGGGGCCCGCGTCACCGTCGCCCTTCGGTCCCGGCCGGTGACGCGCTTTCGAAGGCTGCCTGAATCCGCGTGGCCGGACGCCGGCTTCGGGTGAAGCCGCGCGTTCTCCGCCCTGTCACCGGAGAGGCATCGCGCCCTATTTCAACTGAAAATTGGATCAATCACAAAGACAATCTTTGGTTAAAATATCGTCAACGAAGATTTAAGATGTCGATTTTAGAACTAAACTGACCTTAGCAGTCATCATGAGGTGGTCATGTTCCTTGCAACCCGAAAGAAAAGCGACCGCATCGCCACCGAGTCGGCCGGCACTGTGGACTTCGAAGCCGTGCTCGACGCGCTTCCGGTCAATGTCCTCGTCCTCGATCCGGTCACGGCCACCGTGACCTACGCCAATCGGCACAGCGTGCAGACGCTGCGCGGGCTTCAGGCCTTCCTGCCGTCGACCGTCCGGCCCGACGCCATGGTCGGGACTTCGATGGACGTGTTCCACAAGAATCCGAACCATCAGCGCGGGATCGTCTCCGACCCGTCGCGTCTGCCCTGGCGGACCAAGATCCGGCTCGGGCCCAAGACACTCGACCTGCACGTGTCGGCGGTCCACGCCGCGAGCGGCGCCTACGTGGCTGCCGTACTGTCCTGGGCCGAGGTCACGGCGCTGGCGGACGCGATCACCGCCTTCGACACGACGATCCAGGGGGCCTTCGATCAGTCGGCGCGAGCGACGCAGGGGATGCGCGGAGCGGTGCAGACCGTGCGCGAGAGCACCGACGAGACCTCCACGGCGGCGGCCGGCGCCACATCCGGCGCGGGATCCACGAGCGACAATGTGCAGTCCGTCGCCGCCGCCGTGGAAGAGATGACGGCGGCCAACAACGAGATCTCGCGCCAGATGGCGGAGACCAGCCAAGCCACCCAGCGTGCCGTGGTCGAGGCCGCTCAGGCGCGCACCAGCGTGCAGGCCCTCGCCGACATCTCCCAGAAGATCGGCACCGTCGTCAGCATGATCTCGGCGATCGCCAGCCAGACGAACCTGCTCGCGCTCAACGCGACGATCGAGGCGGCCCGGGCGGGCGCGGCGGGACGCGGCTTCGCGGTGGTCGCCGCCGAGGTCAAGGAACTCGCCAGCCAGACGACCCGGGCGACCGCCGAGATCTCTCAGCACATCGCCGGGGTGCAGGGCGCGACGGCGGGCACGGTCCAGGCGATCGACCGCATCGCCGACGCGATCGGCATGGTCGATCACAGCGCGGCGGCGGTGGCGGCCGCCTCCGAGCAGCAGGGTGCGACCGTCGCGGAGATCGGCCGCAACGCGCGCTCGGCCTCGGACCAGACCGCCGTCGTCGGCCAGAATATCGGTGCGGTTGCGACCTGTGCGCGGCGCGCCTCCGACTCCGCTGAGGATGCGCTCGCGGCCACCGCGCGCCTCGAAGCGCAGATGGAGGCGATCACCGCGGCCGTGGGCGCCTTCATGATCGAAGTCAAGAAGATCTGAGCAGGCTCGCGTCTGCACGCCAACGCTTCACCCACTTGGATCTTTGGCGCGTCGCAGGTTTTCGACGTCGAACCGGCGACCACTTCGGCGAAACCTGCTTGGATGCTCTCCGCCGAGGCGGTTACCGGTTCGGCGAAAGAGCGCGCGTCGGAGCGAGGGCTTATACCGACGGCGGCTTACGCCGACACGTTCGCCCATGTGCGCGCTGTGATGGCGGTGACGGTGTCTGGCGTGGCGATGAGGCAGTTCCACGTCTCGCAGCACGCCTCGACGATGTCCTCGTCGGTTTCGTAGAGGCGATGGGCGAGCGTGTTGCGACGCAGATACTGCCAGATCCTCTCGACCGGATTGAGTTCGGGCGCATACGGCGACCCCTTCCGCGTTGTAGCAGTGCACCCGGTCCCGCAGCGTCTGTCGCGGCATCCCGGTACGCTCGGCCGCCTGCGTGGGCGTGCAGCCCTGTAGACTGGCGGCGATCGCCAGACGGCGCCGGGCTCGGGCAACGGTGCGACCGGAACGCGCCGCCCGGTGCAGATCCGCGGCCGTCCGGTCCGGGCGTGTGATCGCGAGGGGCATCGCATCGCTCCCGCCGCTCAGCAGGACAAAGCCAATCCCGGCAGACCCAGCGCCTCACCTCAAACGAGCCACACCCAGCCGCCTTGGGTATCTGGTGCCAGCCACGTGGGACCGGTGCGCGGGCTGACCATGCTGGACCCGGGCAGCTTGGCCCGCAGAGGACAGTATCTTTATCCTATCGTATCGACAGCATGAGTCGTCAAGCTGCTTTCATGCTACAATCACCGTGTCAGACAGGGATTTGAATAAAGCATCAACGAGCGCTCTTTTGGCGCCTTGGCGATACAAAATTCCTATATCACGCATGAAACAGGTTTTGCTTACAATAATCTTGCGGATTGGCCTTTGATCGTTGGTGTAGAACCCATAATCAGGCAGGAGTGAAATTCCAAGGCCCTGGGACACCAACATGACGATGGTTTCCTGCGCGTCCATCTCGAACAGTTCCACAGGCGATATGCCAACGTGATCCAAAAAATCTGTCACGATCGTTCCTGTCGCCGAATTTCTGTCCATTCGGATCAAGGGTTTGGATGAGAAATAGTCTGTAACATTCTCGAAATCGATATCATGCGGGCTGATCAATGTGAGCGGCTCGCGCCGAACGAGGTGCCATCCGACGCCCTTAGTCAATAGAAGTCGCGGCTTGACCGTGATGGCGCAATCGATCTCGTTCAGTTCCAGCATGCGCTGAAGGTGCGAAGATGTGCCGGGCACAATATTGATGGCGATTTCGGGATAATGCTCTGCCATCATTCGCAATCCAGACGGGACGATTGAGATCAGCGCCGTAGAAATCGATCCGATTCGCAAGCTGCCGCGTAGCTGATTGAGCTGCACGACCTGCTTGAGATCGGACACCCGAGCCAGAATATCTCTCCCCGCACCTACGACTGCGAATCCCTCGCTCGTGAGCGCCACGGATCGCCCCTGTCGTTGGATCAGGCGCACCCCAAGCTCCCGCTCCAGGGCCCGGATCTGCTCCGTCACCGCGGCATTCGACAGGTTCAGCGCTCGAGCTGCGGCGGCCAGCGATCCCGTGTCGGCGACGGCGCAGAGCGTCGCTAGAAAGCGCGTGTTCAAACGTCGGATTTCCCTTCATCTGAAGAAGGAAAAGCGCGGGTTTTCCTAAATTCGCAAGTCGGTAAGTTGCCCCTGCAAACCCACAGAGCGGAAATCATGCATCTTACGATGGTCGCTCAGAGTGCCTGCCGGGTCGCGCTGATCAATTCGATCGGGAATCTCGGCGGGTTCATTGGCCCCTACGTGGTCGGCTGGATCCGGCAGGAGACGCACAGCTTCGAGGCCGGCTTTCCTACTTCGGTGGTCTCGCGCTCGTCGCCGCGGTGGTGACGCGGATCGTCGTGAACGCCCGCTTCGGCGAAGCCCGCAGGATCGCGGCGCAAATCCGAGCCGCATGAGACCCGATGCTCAGTGAGGCCGGCCTTGGCGATCCTTGCGCAAGGGCCGACCCGTCCAGCCGACCCGAAGCTCCAAACCCGTAGAGAGAGAGCGAGACCATGACGATGTTGTCAGGTGTGATCGCCGCCGCGACGACACCCATCGACGCGCGCGGGGAGATCGACCCGGATCGGCTGGTCGGGCATTGCGGATGGCTCCTCGAAACCGGAGGCTGCGACGCGGTCAACCTGTTGGGGACGACCGGCGAGGCGACCTCCTTCTCGGTGCGGCAACGGCTGGCCGCGATGACGACGATCTCGCAGTCCGGCTTGCCGATGGATCGCTTCATGGTCGGGACGGGCGCGGCCGCCATCGCCGACGCGATCGCCCTGACCCAGGCGGCCGACGATCTGGGTTTCGCTGGCGCGCTCCTGGTTCCGCCCTTCTACTACAAGGGGGTGGGGGAGGGCGCGTTGATCGGCTACGTCCAACGGATCATCGACGCGGTCCGACCCGGCAAGGCAGGGCTCTACCTGTACCATATCCCGCAATTCTCCGGCGTCCCTTACCCCATCGATGCCGTGGAACGCTTGGCGGACGGGAACCCGGACATCCTGCGGGGGGTGAAGGACTCGTCCGGCGACCTGTCCTACGCCAGGGAACTGGCGCGCCGCGTTCCCAAGATCGCGGTGTTCCCCTCGTCCGAAGGCACCCTGGCGTCCGCGGACGAGCACGGATTTGCCGGGTGCATCTCCGCGACGACCAACGTGAACGGCGCACTGGCGCAGGTGGCGTGGCGGTCGCGGGGGACGGCGGCGGGCCGCGAGGCCGGCGCCGAGGCCCTGGCCGTCCGCGAGACCCTCTCGAAGTTTCCCCTGGTCCCCGCGGTGAAGTGGGCCGTTTCGACCATTCATCATGACCCGGTCTGGAAGCAGCCGCAGCCACCGCTGGTCTCCCTCACGCCCGATCAGGGGAGCGATCTGGAACGTGCTCTGTCGGCGTTGAAGTAGTCGTATCGCTCGTGGTCAAAGACGCGTCTGCTATGTTCGATCGCGGCGCGTGATGCCCTGAGTCGGCAGAGATCCCACGGGCTGCCAGCGTCCACGACGTCCAGTGCTTCGGCCACGCCGCCCTCCAGGGTCATCTTCCAGATCCTGAATGCGGTCGTCGCCGCGGACCGTCACCCCCTTAGAGCCGTTCCCGATCGCGTTGCAATCGTGCTCGACTCCAAGTCCTTGTTTTGACGCGCTCTCTTTCGCCGAACCGGTATCCACTTCGGCGGAGAGCGCTCTAATCGCCTTCTGGTGCTGATCGAGTCTCGACCCTAGCGCCGGTCATGGGCGAGGGCAGCCCAAGCGAGTTCAGCACCAGGCGCGTGAGGGTCGAACGGGCGGCCTCAAAATCCTGCGCTGCGAGCGGCTTGCGATCGAGGATCAACTCCATCTGTGCCGAGAAGTCGGCATATGATTGGGTGGATGCCCAGATGATGAAGAACAGGTGCTCGGCGTTGATCCTGTCGTCGTCCCGCGAGCCCAGCAAACGCTCAAGCGTGGCTATGTCTGCACGAAGGGCGGGGACGATCTTGGATTTCAGCTCGTTCCCGTAATTTCGCGCGCCGCCAATGATCTCGAGCGCAAAGACCCTGGACCCCTGCGGACGGCGCCGGGAAAACTCCAGCTTGGCCTCGATGTACCTTGAAATCGCCTCCTCGGGTCGACTGGACGTCGCGGCGAAATCAATCATACAGCCAAGCCAGTCCTCAAGCACATCGTCGAGAACGGTCCTGTATAAATCGATCTTGTTTGGGTAATAGTAGAGTAGATTTTGCTTCGATATCCCGGCCGCCGCGGCGATCACCGCTACGGAGCTTCCGCCGAAGCCGTTCATCGCGAACGTCTCCTCTGCCGCGGCGAGGATTCTCCTCTCGAGGTCGTCCCTGAGTTGGGCCCGACGCCCGACGAACGGCCCGGCGGCCACGGAGGCACTATCCTTCGACGTGAGTTCACGGGCGCGGATCGAGTCAGGATCGCCGCCCGCGGTCGCTCGGTCACCTGGCTTCGGCTCATGCATCATCGGCGCGTCCTGGCGCACCGATCCGAGCGCGCCACACTGGGTTTGAACGATCGGGTCGTGGGGACGACGTCTGGCGCCCCAAGTCAACCTCGGCGGTGATCGGGCCGCATCGCGGGTTCCGCCGGTCGCGATCTCGTGCACCATCACGTCTCTGTTGTCGGGTAGAGTTTGCGGAGCTTGATGCGGGCATCGATGGTGGTGAAGCGCCAGTGAGGACCGGTGCCTGCGGTGTTGCGGCGCTGCTGCCAAGCGGCGACGTGACGGGCCGAGGTGTCTTTTCGGGCGATGCGCTCGGGTAAGTCGCGGCGCAGCAGGTGACACTCCCATACACCTTAACGTTCAGTCGCGGCGGCAGAGACATGTCCCCCTTCCGCCACGATCTTCCGCGTGAAGCGTTGTCCGTAGCGGCCTTTTCTAAATTAAAAGTGCAGCATAGATCTGATTACGGCCGCGGCAATGGCCTGTTGCGGGATAAATATTAAACACATGCGCCATTAACAGATCAAATTATATTATAACATCAAGAAAATACCCAGGATTGTACATCGGTAATGTTGCAATTATAGGTTTATAGTTCTATTTTACCTCAAAATTAAGACTTGCAGCCTAACAGTACCTCAGGAGGCGCCAGAACATGGCGAGGATCGAGGTGCGGTCAGCAGCGCGGGCGTATTACGGTCATCTATCGCCATTTTTGTTTAGCCTATGCTTTGCCGGTGCACTTCTCGTCGAAGGAATGTCATTCCTGTTCGGGTTCAAGACCCAGGCCCTGAGACCGGCATCGGTTCTGGCGCTGATCGTCCTGTGTCTCACCCTCAGATTGCCAACCTTCCTCAGGCGGAGACCATGGTTGGTCGTGCCAGTCGAGACCTTCGTGGCCGTGGTCGTGATCCTCGACATCACCTTGATCCTACCCTGGCAAGCTCAAGCGTTTGCGCTGCCTCTGGTCGATGATTTGATCCGGACCTTGGACTTGGCGGTGGGTTTCGATCATGTCGCCTGGATGGCTTGGCTCAATCGCCGGCCGGATATCGTGCAGGTTTTTACAATATGCTATAAAAGCATGATACCGCAGACTATTGTGATCATCGTTTTATGTCTCGTGACTGGCCGAGTTCGACGCCTTGACAGCTACCTCTGCGCCTTCGTCCTCGCCATCTTCCTGACCTCGGCCGTAAGCATCCTGCTGCCGACCCGCGGCATCGTCGCTATCCTCGACCCAGCGCTTCGCGGCACCGTGGCGTGGCCCTTCGCGGCGACGGATGTCGCGACCTACGATGCTCTTCGATCGGGCGCGCTGCGTGACCTGTTCGGCGTGCCGACCCTCGGCATCGTCTCGTTCCCGAGCTTCCATGCCGCATCGGCTGTGCTGGGAGCGTGGGCGTTCTGGCTCTGGCCGGCGACGCGTTACCCTGCCCTCGCCCTGAACCTCACGATGGCTGTCGCCAGCATCGGTTGCGGCGCCCACTATCTGATGGACATTCTGGTCGGCTTCTGCATCGCCATCGGCTCGATCGGACTGGCCGTGTACGGGTCGGACCTGAGCTATACTGCTTTCTCCAAATTGGCACGTCGCCTCTTCACCCGCGGCGCGTTTGACGGTTGGGTGCGGATGGGGGGCGGCGGCGCATCGAGAGCGAGGACATGAACGATCGTGCCTCGGCATGTCCGCTCATGACCAGCCGTGGGCGAAATCCTATCTCCGCATCGCCCATCGACTCGATCGCCGCCCGGAACCAAGCGCTGGATGCCCTGCGTGGACTGGCCGCCTTGGTCGTCGTGCTACACCACTTCTGCTGGAGCTACGAGGTCCGCGTCGGCCCACACAACACTGACCTGCCAAGCTTGGTCCACGGTCACTTCGCGGTCGAACTCTTTTTCATCCTCAGCGGGTTCGTGATTGCACCCGTGCTGGAGCGCGCGAGGTCGCCTACCACTTTCGCACTCCAGCGCGCGGCGCGACTCTACCCCACTTTTCTCGTCTGCTCGGCCCTGACCCTCGTCGTCCTCGCCGTAGATAACCGCCTCTTCCTTGCACCCCTTCACGTGCTCGGCGGGCTGACCATGCTCGGCCGGATGTTACAGATGGCGCCGATCGATGCGCCGCACTGGTCTTTGAGCTACGAAGTGCTTTTCTATTTGCTAGCGGCCTTCGTGCTCAGGCGCGCACCGGAAAGAGCCTGCGCGATCTGGCTCGCGGCCATCTTCCTAGGAACACTCGTCCTGCCTGATTGGGCTCTGCGGTTCGCGATACTGCTTCAACTGCCATACGCCGTCCTGTTCATCATTGGCATGATGCTGTCGCGGTTGGTGATGGGACGGCTAGGGCTTCTGGGATTCGGTACGCTGGCCACGGCGCTCGGACTGACCGGCCTTGGGCCGGTCGTCGACTTGGGCGGCCTTGGAAGCGCGGGTTACGTCGTGTTGATCCTAAGCTTCTCCGGGATCGTTTGGGGAGCGGGCAAAGGATATCTGCGTTGGATCGCGTGTCGGCCCTTGGTTTTCCTTGGAGCGATCTCATATCCACTTTATCTGTCGCACTACAGCATTGGGCATGTCATTATCCGGTGTCTTGAAGCGGAAAACTGGTCCGCTCTTTCAGCGACCGCAGCCGCGCTCATGATGGTCGTCATCATTGCCACGATTATCCATTACGCTGTCGAGGTTCCGGCTCAGTTCGCCATCCGGCGTATCTGGGCGACCCACATCTGCCGCAGAGCGCAAGCGACAGCATAGACATCTCCCCAAGCTATGCTCATCTGATCTCAGAGTCTTTAGTGGAATATTATTCGTTCTGGATCATCGGATCGTTCTGCGGTGAATCTGGATGCTTTCGGTGGGATTCAGGGGGCCGCCCGTTACCGCCTCGCTCGCGAAGCCTACGTAGCCGAGCCCCGTCTTGGACGGTTTCGACCGGCACGCGGTCTCTGGCACCGGCATGGACCGCCAGAGCCCCCATGCCGCCCGCAGGTGCTGCTCGCCGCCGAGCCGACGACCGCGCTCGACGTCACGGTGCAGATCCCGGTTCTACGGCTGCTTCGCGAAATGCAGCGCGACCTCGGGCTCACGATCGTCATCGTCACGCACGACCTCGGCGCGTCGGTCGAGGACCGCATCGCTGTGATGTAGGCCGGCAAGATCGTCGAGACCGGCACGGCGCGTCAGGTGGTGCTCGATCCGCACCATCCCGACACGATCGGCCCGCTGCGCAGCCGCGCCGAGGCGCACTGCTTCCTGGCGGAGGATCGCTGCCACGCCGAGCGGCCGTCGACAGGTGAGATCGTAACCGGCCATCGGGCCGCGCGCTGGCGGCTCGATGCAGCGGCGGCCGCCCATCGCGCCGGGCCGATGCCGGTGCGCGCGGTGGAAGCGCAGCCGGCCTGACGGGCTGCGACGGCGCGTCCGGAGCGTGCTGCCTTTCGCGGAGACGGCGGCACGCTCCAGGATATCGCTTCACGCTGCCGCGCGCGCGGCGAGGTAGCGACGCCAGCCACCGAACCGCGTGATGTCCGCGGCGCCGTCGATGCCGGCGGCTTCGACGAGGAAGCCCTTCGGGCGTGTGCCGTCCGCCAGAACGAGGGTTCCGATCCCCAGAGGTGCCGGGATTCCGGCCACGAACGCACCGAAGCCGGCTGCCGGCAGCGCCCACACCTCCGCCTCGATAGCCGCGCCGGTGCCGGCGGCGACACGCAGGAGGCCCGGCCGCTGCGGCGGCCCGCCGGACAGGGCGTAGAGCCGGTAGTCGCCTCCGGTCTCGGCGGCGCGGATGAAGCGGGCGCCGCGCTCGGTCAGTTCCCGGTTGAGGGGCAGGCCGGAGAGATGCGCGCCGACGACCGCCAGTTCGATCTCGTCCGGCCGAGCTCGTGCAGGCGCCGCTTCCGCCGCGGGTACGGGGGTCGTGCCCGCGCCGATGCCGGGGGCGGCCGCAGCCTGCAGGCGCGCGCCGAGCACCGCAAGCAATCCGTCACCGCCGCGCGGCGCGAGCAGGGTGATTCCGGCCGGGAGGCCGTCGGACCGGAAGCGGCCCGGCACGGCCAGCGCACACCAGTCGAGCAGGTTGACGAAGTTCGTGTACGTGCCGAGTTCGCTGTTCGGCCCGATCGGGTCGGCCTCCAGGTCGGCACAGGTTCGCGGGCGCGGATAGGTCGGCACGGCGATGACATCGACCCGATCCCAGACCCTGTCCGTTGCGCGCCGGAGCTCCGCGAGGCGGTAGAGGCCCGCGAAGGCGTCCGCCGCGCCGTGACGTTCGGCGGAGGCGATGACCGCCCGCGTGATCGGGTGCAGGATGTCGGGCCGCGTCTCCATCACGGCGCGGATCGCCGCGTAGCGCTCGGCGACCCACGGTCCGTCGTAGAGCAGGGCCGCCGTCGCGAACATCGGCGCGAGATCGACGGGCTCGGTCAGGCCGGCAAGCCCTTCGAGGTCGGCGAGCGTGGCATCGAAAGCCGCCTCCGACAGGATGTCTCCTCCAAAACGGCGGCTGTTGGTGTCCGGAACCCCGAGGCGCAGTCCGGGCGGCAGGCCGGCGGGGGCGGATGCGACGGGCAGCGCACGCGACCAGGGATCGGCCGGATCGTAGTCGGCCATGACGCGGAAGGCCGCGTCGGCGTCGGCCACGGTGCCGGCGAAGACCGAGAGCGTGTCGAGCGTCCGGCAAGCCGGCAGCATGCCGCGGCTCGACACCGCCCCGAGCGAGGGCTTCAGGCCGACCACGTTGTTGAGCCCGGCCGGCACCCGCCCCGAGCCCGCGGTGTCGGTCCCGACCGCGAAGGAGACGATGCCGTGGGCGACCGCGACCGCCGAGCCGCTGCTGGAGCCGCCGGGCACGATGGCCGGATCGATCGCGTTGCGGGGCGCCGGATGGGGGGTGCGCAGGCCGACCAGCCCGGTGGCGAACTGATCGAGATTGGTCTTGCCGATCAGGATCGCGCCGGCGGCGAGCAAGCGCGCGACCGCGGGCGCCGTCTCGGACGGCATGTAGGCGAAGTCCGGACAGGCGGCGGTGGTCGGCAGGCCCGCGACATCGACGTTGTCCTTGACCGCGAAGGGCACGCCCCAGAGCGGCCTGCCCGCGGGATCGAAGGCCCCCAGCGCGGCGGCCGCGGCCAGCGCTTCGGCCTCCGGCACCAGGGTGATGAAGATCCCGGGATCGTCGATTGCGGCGAGGCGCCGGTAGACCGCGGCCACGGTCGCGCGCGGATCGTGCCCGCCGGCATAGGCCGCGTGCAGGGCGGGGATCGTCGGGAATGGCGGCACGGCGGCTCCTCGCTCGGGGGCTTGCGGCGCGCAGATCGCGCGCATGGATCGTCCCGGCATCCCCGTCCCGGCCGGGACCGGTCGGTCCGGTCTCAGGAATCGTCACCCGTGCCGAGATACCAGTCGAGGATCTCGGCGCCCTGCATGAAGGCCACGTCCGTCCGCGCGATCAGCGCGTCGAGGAGCCGTTCGAGCAGGCCGATGCGGTGGGGCACGCCGGTGATGTAGGGGTGGATGGCAAAGCCCATCACCTTGGCGCCGCCGAGCGGTCCGTCGCCCGCCGACTCCTGCGAGAGACGGTCGAGGTTGGCCAGCGCCCGTTCCACGAACTCGTCGGCCCGATGGTGCTGGATGGCGAGCAGGGGGATGTCGTTCAGCTCCACCGAGTAGGGGAGGGCCACGAGCGGGCCGGAGCGCGTGGCGACCCGGCAGGGCCGGTCGTCGACGACGAAGTCGCCGACATACGCGATGCCGGCCGCACGCAGGTGGTCGGGCGTGTCCAGCGTCTCCGTGAGGCCGGGCCCGAGCCAGCCGCGCGGAGGGGCCCCCGTAAAGCGCGCGACCGCCTCGACGGCGCGGGCGATCATCTCCGCCTCGTCGGCGACGCGGTGGGTCGGCACCTGATGGAAGCCGTGGGCCATGAACTCCCAGCCGGCGTCCCGCGCGGCCTGCGCGACCCGCGGGTAGGCGGTGCAGACCGAGCCGTTGATCGACAGGGTCGGGCGGATGCCGCGGGAGGCGAAGGCGTCGAGGAAGCGCCAGAAGCCGACCCGCATCCCGTACTCGTGCCACGCCCAGTTCGCCAGGTCCGGCAGCAGGCTCGCCGCGGTCGGCGGAACCAGGATCTGGCGCGGCATCGGGTGATCGATCAGCCAGTGCTCGACATTGACCACCGGCCACACGGCCACGCTCTTGCCCCCGGGCAGGACGAGGCGGGGGCGGTCGATCGCCGCCCGGTAGGCGAGCCGGTTCTCGGGCCGGCGCGGATCGTCGGGGGCTGTCTCCATCGCGCCGCCTCCCTCACGCGGCCTTGGGCGCATGGTGGCTGTGGAGCTGGGCCGCCAGCATCCGGCGCAGGTCGTTGAAGGCGGGGCTCGACACATCGCGGCGGCGCGGCAGGTCGATGGCGTGGACCGCCTCGATGCGGCCGGGGCCCGGCGACATCATCACCACGCGGTCGGCCAGGAAGATCGCCTCCTCGATGGCGTGGGTGACGAACAGGACGGTCAGCCCCGTGCGGGCCCAGAGGTCGAGCAACTCGTCCTGGAGGCGCTCGCGGGTCATGGCGTCGAGCGCGCCGAAGGGCTCGTCCATCAGCACCACCTCGGCCTCGTTGGCGAGCACGCGGGCGATGGCGACGCGCTGCTTCATGCCGCCCGAGAGCTGGTGAGGGTAGGCGTCGGCGAATTTCTGAAGGCCGACGAGGTCGATGTAGCGCGCGGCCGTCTCGCGCACCTCGGCGGCAGGCCGCCCGCGCGACTTCGGACCGAAGCCGATGTTGTCGCGGACCGACAGCCAGGGAAACAGGCCGTAATCCTGGAAGACCATGCCGCGGCTGGGGCCCGGCCCCGGGATCGGCTTGCCCCACATCAGCGCCGCGCCCGAACTCGGCGCCTCGAAGCCGGCGGCGATGCGCAGCAGGGTCGACTTCCCGCAGCCCGAGGCGCCGAGCAGGCAGACGAACTCGCCGCGCGCCACGGTGAGGCTCGCTCCGCGCAGAGCCTCGGTGATGCGGCCTTGCGCGGCGTAGGTCTTCGAGACCGCGCGCAGGTCGAGGATCGGGATCGTCGGCTCAGCCATCGTCGTCAGCTCTCCTCGTCAACCGTGGGACGGGCTCCAGGCGAGGAGTCGGCGGCCGAGCATCATGACGAGCCAGTCGGAGACGAAGCCTGCCACCCCGATCACGGCCATGCCGCAGATCACGATCTCCGTGCGCGAGAGCTGGCGCGCCTCCATGATGATGGCGCCGAGCCCGGTCTGAACGCCGGTCATCTCGCCGACCACGATCACCACCCAGGCGAAGCCGAGGCCGAGCCGGAGGCCGGTGAAGATCGACGGCAGCGCCGCGGGCAGGACCACTCGGACGAACTGCGCCGGCCCGGTGCAGCCGAGCATGGACGCCGCCTCGAACAGGCGCGGCTCGACCGAGCGCACCCCGAACACGGTGTTGACGAGGATCGGGTAGAACGCCCCCAGAAACACGAGGAAGAGGGCCGATCGCGGCCCCAGCCCGAACAGGATCATGGCGAGCGGCAGCCACGCCGTCACCGGGATCGGCCGCAGGATCTGCAGCAGCGGATCGAGGAGCGCCCGCACCAGAGGTACGCGCCCGATCAGCAGGCCGAGTGGCAGCGCCGCCGCGGCGGCGAGCGCGAAGCCGCCGTAGACGCGGCCCAAGGAGGCCGAGAGATGCGTCCAGAGCGTGCCGCTGAAGGCGTCGTCGTTGATGCCGCCGACCGCGAGGTCGCGCAGTTCCTGCCAGACTTCGGCGGGCGGAGGAATCAGGCTGTAGGGCCGTCCCGCGGTGGCGAATTGCCAGACCAGGCCGAGGGCGGCCGGCACCAGGAGGGCCAGCACCGGGCCGCGCAGGCGGTCGAGGCCGTGGCCGCCGCGCCGCGCCGCAGACGCGTCGGACGAGGACGTGCCGGAGACGGGCGCCGGCACGGCCGCCGGCAGGGCGCCCGCCTCGATCCCCGCGCTCACGCGCCCCTCATCGCATCGACGAAGCGGGTGTCGATGAAGCCGGGCTCGGGCAAGCGCTTGATCTGCTTGAGCACGAGCATGTGCTCGGCATAGGCCCTGGCCTGCTGAACCTCCGTCGGTCCGAGCTTCCAGGTCAGCTCGACGTTGGGGGCCGAGAGTTCCAGCGCCTCGCGCTTCTGGCCGAGCTTGGCCACCGCCATGGCGATCATCGCCTCGCGGTTCCCGGCCGCGAAATCCGAGGCCTTGCGGTGGATCTCCAGCATGGTCCGCACCACGTCCGGGCGCTCGGCCAGGGTGTCGCGGTGGGCACCGAACACCATGTTCAGCGCGCCCATCTCGGTGCCGTAGGGATATTCGACGAGCTGGCCGACGCCCGAGGCGAGGCTGACGCCGGGGCCGGGCTCGGCGCCGACATAGGCGTCCACGTCCCCCCGCGCGAGCGCGATGTGCATCTCGGAGAAGGAGACCCGGACCGGCGTGATGTCCTTCACGGACAGCCCCTCCATGCGCATCCGCTCCAGGACGAAGACCTCCTGGGTGCTGCCTGGCCAGATCGCGACCCGCTTGCCGCGCAGGTCCTTGATGGCGCGGATGTCGGAATCCTTCTTCGCGATCACGGCCATGCCGCGATTGCAGGTGGAGGCGATGACCGCGATCGGCTCGCCGGCCGCGGCGCCGAGCGTCGCCGCCGCGATGCCGAAGGTGCCGAAATCGACCGACTTCGTGACGACCGCGTTCTTGCACTCCGTCGGGCTCTCGAAGGGCACCACCTCCACCCGCACGCCCTCGGGCGTGAACCGCTCGTAGAAGCTCGGCGCGATCGAGTGGATCAGCTTGAGCGATCCCATCCGGATCGTGACGGGCGCGCCTTGCGCCCGCACGGCGCGGCCCGGGAGCGGCGCGAGGAGGCCGGCCCCGAGACCAGCGAGAAGGGTGCGGCGACGGATCATCGGAGGGCTCCTGCAAGTCCCGATGCGCCGGACGTTATCGATCCCCTCTGTTGCGGACGAGTGCTCGTTTTCGAGGTGGCCGTTGCGTTTCGGGCAACAGAGCTTAGGATCGCGGCGTGAAGCATCTGCGCAGCCTGAGCTACGTCGCCGAGGTCGCCCGATCCGGCTCGATCCGGCGCGCGGCGGAACGGCTGAACATCACCCCGTCCGCGCTGACGCGGCAGATCCAGGACATCGAGTACGAGCTCGGAACGCCGATCTTCGAGCGGCTCGCCCACGGCATGCGGCTCAACGCGGCGGGTGAGCTCCTGGTCCGACACATCCGCGACCAAGCGGCCGACCTCGACCGGGTGCGCTCGCAGATCGCCGACCTGTCCGGTGTGCGGCGCGGCCACGTCGCGCTCGCTTGCAGCCAAGCCTTCGTCACGCAGATGGTGCCGGAGGAGGTGGAGGCCTATCGCGCGCGGTTCCCCCAGGTCGGCTTCACGGTCCAGGTCCGCGACCACGTCCAGGCGGTCGCGGCGCTTGCCGCCTTCGAGGCGGATCTCGCCCTGGTCCTTCAACCGCCGCCCTCGGCGGAGCTTCACCCGCTCTACTCGGGTCAGCAGACGCTGTGCGCTCTCATGCGCGTCGGCCATCCGTTGGCGATGGACACGGGGCCGGTCCGTCTGCGCGACTGCCTCGTCCACGCTTTGGCCCTGCCCGACCGCTCGCTCGCCATCCGCCATCACATCGATCACGCCCTCGCCCGCCGGGGCGTCGAACTGCACTCGACGGTCGAATCGGGGTCGCTCGAATTCCTGCGCAACCTCGTCCTGCGGGAGGATGTGGTCAGCCTTCAGATTCCGATCGGCATCCCCGACGATCCGCGCCTGCATAGCCGTCCGATCGATACCCGCGACCTCGCGCCGATGACGATGATCGTCGCCCAGTTGCGCGGACGGCTCCTCTCCGTCGCCGCAGCCAAGTTCGCCGATCAGCTCGTGGCGCGCCTGAATCGGCAGGCTCTCTCGGAGCTCGGTTGAGGCGATAGGCGGAGGCCGGATCGTCGCGGACGTGAGGATCGGTTGAGGCCGGCGCTCGCTTCACGCATCAGGCGCTGGACGCCTCGGAGAGGATCGGAAGAGCGCATTGGGAGGGGAAATCAGAATTTCCCGATGGAGGGAACGCATCGTCACCCCTTGTCGTCCCGCTGTACCCGGTGCCGTGCCGCCGCCGTGGTCGACCGCGCGTGCCCATCGGCCGCCGTGACGCGGATCGGCGTCTTTCGTTCAGCGCGGGGCTGGACCAGTTGCGAAGGGCGCTGGGATGGGGTGGGTTCAGCAGCGCGGCTCGCGAGCCGAGCCCACCGCATTGGACAACCCTCCCGATGTCGAACAATCCCCCTGACGCATCGCACGCCTCGACGTTGCAGCCCGACGGGGCATCACCCAAGCCCGCCCCGCATCTGCCGAGCTTCGCACTGCCGGCCGGTGCGTGCGATTCCCACTGCCATATCTACGGACCGTTCGACCGTTACCCGCTGCCCGCAGACCGAACCGTCACACCGGACGAAGCCCCCGAGACAGCGCTCCACCGCCTGCACGACCGGCTCGGCTTCGCCCGCGCCGTGATCGTCCAGAGCCAGGGATACGGCTTCGATCACCGCCTGATGCTCGACACCCTGGCCGCCGGGCATGGTCGCTACCGCGGCGTGGCCCTGGTTCGACCGGATACCGCGCCGGCCGATGTCGCCCGCCACGCTGCGGCCGGCGTGTGCGGTGCGCGCTTCGACGTCATGGCCCCGCTCGACAGGCGGCCGTCCGATGCGGCGATCCGCGACGCGGTCCGTCTGATCCAGCCGCACGGCTGGCACGCGCAGATCCATGTGGGTGGGACCCGGCTCGTCGAGACCGAAGGATTCATCCGTGCACTGGAGGTGCCGGTCGTCATCGACCACATGGCGCGCCACGACATCGCCGAAGGGCCGGATGGTCCGGCCGCCAGCGCGATGAAGCGGCTCCTCGATACCGGCAGGGTGTGGTTGAAGCTGAGCGGACCGGAGCGAATCTCCAAGACCGGCGCCCCCTTCCAAGACGTGGTCCCTCTCGCGGCCGGGCTTGCGCGACACGCGCCCGAGCGCGTCCTGTGGGGCAGTGACTGGCCGCATGTGAACCTGCACGGACCGATGCCCGACGACGGCGATCTGATCGACTTCATCGCTGCGGCCGTTCCCGACCCGGAGGCGCGCCGGCTCCTGCTGGTCGACAACCCGGCCCGCTGCTTCGGCTTCGTCTAGGCAGAGGCTCCATCGCCGCCCACCTTGCTCCCAGCCGCCGCGCCGTTCCCGGGCAGCCTCTTCGTCCGCCACGGCCGCGACGGCTGTGGGGGACGAATTGCTCGTCCGGCAACTCGGCCACCTCGACACCCGCCCCTGCGACCGCCATCTTGGACGCATGAAGACCGTCGCTTGCCTCGCCCTCATCGTCGGAACAGCCGGTGCCGCGGCCGCACAGGGCTACGGGGCCCGAGGCCCTTACTCGAACGGCGGCGCGATCATCGTGGACCAGAACGGCGGCTACCACGGGAACGCGAACAGCAACCCCTATGACCCGAACAGCGTGAGCAACCCCTACGGGCGGTACGGCAACCGCTACTCGCCCGACAGCATCAACAACCCCTATGGGGCAGGCAATCCGTACAACGGGAGCCAGTACCGCGTGCTGGGACGGTAGAACCGTGCCCGGGCACCCCGGCCGGACCGTCGCCCCGAACTGAGGAGCCCGCTCCCCCGGGGGTGCACACGACCGTCATCCAACGGTGGACCCATGCATCGGCGGACCTGCCTCGACGCCTCAGACGTGCGCCTCCTCATGGCCGCGGGACGCGCGGAAGCCGAACGACGCGGCCTTCCGGTCGCGTTGGCGGTGGTCGACGAGGCGGGCGTTCTGCTCGCGCTCGAACGCCTCGACCGCGCGCGGCTGCACACCCCGGAGGCGGCCTGGCTGAAGGCGCGGACGGCCGCGATTACGCGCACGTCGACCCAGGATCTCCAGGACGCGATACAGGCGAACGCGGCGCTCCTCGCCTTCCCCGGGCGCCTGCCGTTGACGGGCGGCGTGCCGCTGCGGGTCGGCGAGGAGATCGTGGGTGGCGTCGGTTCATCGGGTGGCGAGCCCGAGGACGACCTGGCCGTGTGCCACGCCGTGCGCGCAGCGCTCGGCCGGCTGCCCCTGGCTGGCTGAGCGACGGTGCGTGCGGCCGGGCGGATGGCACCTCGTCGGTGGCCCTGCCGCGTCTGGCTTGCTGGCTCTCGTGTCACGCCGCCGCTGCGCCTCCGCCTGTGCCCAGAGGGCCAAGATGGTGGAGCCCGACAGCAGGGCGATGGTACGTGCCTCCTAGTCGGCGGGGCGGATCGTGAGACGCTGTCTGATGCGAGGCCTGATCTCCTCGCCGCGCGATCCCTGTCTCTCGTCGCGATTCCCCCCCCGACTCGCCGAAACCGGACGCGGCCTGACGGAGGCCGGAGCGGGATCCGGTTACACACCGGCCACAGCAGCGGTCTCGCAATGCTCGTCGTAACCTTCTCGTGAGATGAAGGTCGCCTGCTGAGCCTGGACGCTGACATGCGGCTGCGCACCCTCCTCGCCCTCGTCTTCGCCGCAAGCGCGGCGGTCCCGACGCTCGTCGGCACGTTGGCCGTGTCCCACTTCGTCGCCGCGCGTGCCCAGATCCGCGCCGAGGCGCGGGTGGCCGACCTCGCCGACCACCTGCGCCAGATCATCGACGCCAACATCGCCGAGCGCCTCGGCGACATGACGGTGCTCGCCTCGGTCGCACGGACGACGGCGATGACGCCGGAATCCCGCCGCGCTTGGGTCAATGCTCTGCGCCAAACCTATCCAGCCTACGCCTGGATCGGCTTCACCGATCGCGATGGCCGCGTCGTCGCCAGCACGGACGGCCTGCTGGAGGGCCAGAGCGTCGCGGCACGACCGTGGTTTCGCGGCGGCCTCGATCGACCCGCCGTGGTCGACGTGCACGAAGCCGCTCTGCTCGCGCAGAAGCTGCCCGCGCTTCCCTACGGCGAGCCGAAGCGCTTCGTCGATGTCGCCGTCCCGTTGCGCGACGCGACCGGGGCGACGACCGGCGTCGTTGGCGGTCATCTCAGTGTTCAGTGGATGCGCGAGATGAGCCGCGCGGCCATCGCGTCGGCACTGGCGCGCGATCCCAGCGTCGAGGCGCTGATCCTGGCCAGCGACGGCACCGTCGTCCTCGGGCCCGGTGACCGGCAGGGCGAGCGCCTTCACGCCGACCTGCCCTCGCTCTCCGCTCTGGCGGGCGGTGCCGAGGAGGCCACCGCCCGCGGTGCGTGGCCGGACGGCCGCGACTCCGTCACCGGGGCGAGCCGCGCGCGTGCCTCGGTCGAACGGCCGACGCTGCCGTGGACGGTGATCGTCCGTCAGCCGGTCGAGGTCGCCCTGGCGCCGGCCCAGGCCATCATCCTACGGCTCGCGCTCGGGGGTGCGGCCTTTGCCCTGCTGTTCGCGCTGCTGGGCTGGTGGGCAGCCGAGCGCCTCGCCGCCCCACTCCGCGCCCTGGCGAGCGCGGCCGATGACATCGGCGACCGGCCCATCGAGGCGCATCTGCCCGCGCCGCGCGGCTACGTCGAGATCGCCGCGCTGACCGGCGCGCTGTCCGGGCTGCTGGCACGTCTGGGCGAGCGGGACCGGGCGCTGGCGGAGGCGAACGTCGACCTGGAGCGGCGGGTGTCGGAACGGACCGTGGAACTCGCCGAGGCGCGCGACCGGGCGGAGGCGGCTCAAGCGAAGGCCGAGGCGGGCGAGCGCGCCAAGAGCGCGTTCCTGGCCACGATGAGCCACGAGGTCCGCACGCCGCTCAACGCCATCAAGGGCTTCGGCGATCTGCTCGGCGAGGATGGGAGCCTTACGCCGGGCCAGCGGCGCTGCGTCCATCAGATGCAGGTGGGGTGCGACGTTCTATCGGGCGTCGTCAACGACATCCTCGACTACGCGCGCGTCGAAGCCGGAGGCGTCGTCCTGGAGGCCGCGCCGTTCGCGCCGCGCGCCTTCGTCGAGGAGACGGTGGGGCTGGTCCGTGGCTTGGCCGAGCGGAAGGGCCTCGATCTGCGGGTCGAGGTCGCGGAGCCGGACGAGCGTCGCGTACTCGGGGACGTGACGCGGCTGCGGCAGGTCCTGCTCAATCTCGTCAACAACGCCGTGAAGTTCACCCCGCGGGGCTCCGTCACCGTCGCGCTCACGCTGACGCCGACGGCGGACGGCATGACCATGCGCGTGGCGGTGCGCGACACCGGCATCGGCATCTCCGCCGACGCGCAGGCCCGGCTGTTCGAGCGCTTCGTCCAGGCCGACAGCAGCACCACGCGGCGGTTCGGCGGCACGGGCCTGGGTCTGGCCATCGCCAAGGGGCTGGTCGAGGCGATGGGCGGCACGATCGGGCTGGAGAGCCGAGAGGGCGCCGGCTCCACCTTCTGGTTCAGCGTGAGCCTTCCTCTCGCGGAGGCGGATGCCCCCGCCACCGCGGCTTCGACCGCCGCGCCGCCGAGCGGTTCGGCCCGTCCGCAGGCCGCACGGCGGACGCACTTGCTGCTCGTCGAGGACGGCGAGATGAACCGCGAGGTCGCGCAGGCGATCTTGGAGCACATGGGCTACCGCGTCGATCTGGCGTGCGACGGCCAGGAAGCTGTGCGCATGGTCCAGGGCTGCGCCTACGATCTCGTGCTGATGGACGTCGAGATGCCGGTGATGGACGGCATGACGGCGACGCGGCGCATCCGCACCCTCGACGGTCCGGTGCGGCACATACCGATCGTGGCGATGACGGCGCACATCCTGCCCGAGCAGGTGGCAGCGCTGCGCGCGGCGGGCGTGGACGACCATGTCGGCAAGCCCTTCGATCGAAAGCACCTGCATGCTGCAATCGAACGGCACCTCGCTTCTGCGGCGCGGCAGAACACGGCAGCGGCGTAGGTGTGCGCTAAGCAGGTTTCGCCGAAGTGGTTGGCGGTTCGGCGTCGAAAACCTGCGATCCACCAAGAATCCAAGCAGGTTCGTGGTGGCGTGCCCACGGTACACGACGCGGCGAGCGGAGGGGCGTTTCCGACCCTGTCCCTCATCCTGAGGTGCCCGCACAGCGGGCCTCGAAGGAGACCTCCAGGGATCGCGCGGCTGGCTGGAGGGCTCCTTCGAGGCCCCTTGCCGAGGCAAGGGGCACCTCAGGATGAGGGGATTGGTAGGATCGGCCGACGTAAACTCCAATCTGTCGTGTACCGTGTGGCGTGCCAACGCGAACCTGCTTAGGCCTCGGGACGCGGTAGGTCCGCCCCGTTCTCGGTCGGCGTGCCGTCGCAGCCATCGACGGTGAGCCTGCCGCACCTTGCCTTGACCCGGGTGTGCGAGGCGCGGCTCGGTTCCTCTCCAGCGGACAGCCGTTCCGCAAGATCACACCACAGCCCCAGGGCGAAGGGCTTGCAGGGCCGTCGCACCGGACTGTTGCGGCTGCCGGGACTGAGGGCTTCACGCCTGCCGACTGACAGCCCTTGAACGCGACCTGCTCATAACCATCTCCTCACCATCCAGTTGGATGGCGAGAGGATGGTCATGGCGGATAACGTCCATCAGTTGCGGCCCAAGCTGCCCGACAGCGAGAAGATTACCCTCAACCTCGGGTTCGTGGACCTCGGCCATATCGACCTGATGGTCCGCGACGGCTTCTACGCCAACCGGGCCGACTTCATCCGCACCGCCGTGCGCAATCAGATCGAGCGTCAGGGCGATGCGGTGAAGCAGTCCGTCGCCCGCAAGCAGCTCAACCTCGGTTTGGCCCACTACACCCGGCAAACCCTCGAAGCTGCCCGGGACGCCGGCACGCCGCTGCACATCCAGGTGCTCGGACTGGCCAGCATCGCACTCGACGTGACGCCCGAACTCGCGCGCGCCTCGATCGCTTCGGTCGAAGTGCTGGGTGCCTTCCAAGCCAGTCCCGCGGTCAAGGCGGCGCTCGCCGACCGCACCGCCTGACGCACCCACTGAACACGCTTTTGCGGAGAAGGCCGGGCATCCCGCGCCGTCCGTCTCGCGCCCAGGATCATCCCAGATGACCCATTTCCCGAAGATGGACTTCTCGAAGTTCGCCATGCCGAAGGTCGACCCGGCCCGCACCGCTCAGGTGATGGCGGCGATGGCCAAGCTCCAGAAGCGCCAGGCCGCGGCCTACGCCAAGTGGGCCGACGCGAGGCGCACGACGATGCACGAGACCTCTGCCACCGCCGAGGATGGTGTCATCGACATGGTCGCGCCCTCGACACCCGGTGGGTCTTGGACGGCGCCGGGCCCCTCCAGCGGAAGGCCCGAGCCATCCGCCTTCACCGGCTCCCAAGGCGACATCGCGGGAGACGTGATGCGCACGATCCGGGAGTCGCTGGCTAGAGCCGGTCTCGGTGAGGGCACCGGTGGGATCCCCTGTGCCCCTGTGCCTGCGCCGACGCCGATCCCGGATGGGGCGCGCTTCGAGGAGCGCACGTACAGCGATGCGGTTGGCAGCCGGCGCTACAAGGTCTACGTCCCGAGCGGCTACGCCGGGCAGGCGCTGCCCGTGGTCGTGATGCTGCACGGCTGCACCCAGGATCCGGACGACTTCGCGCGCGGCACGCGGATGAACGAGGTCGCGGAGGAGCAGACCTTCCTGGTGGCGTATCCGGAGCAGCCGCGGTCGGCCAACATGCAGCGCTGCTGGAACTGGTACGAGCCCGGCGACCAGCGGCGTGAGGGTGGCGAGCCGGCGCTGATCGCCGGCATCGCCCGTCAAGTCGTGGCGGAGTTCTCGGCCGATGCGAGCCGGGTCTACGCAGCGGGTCTGTCGGCAGGCGGGGCCGCCGCGGCGATCCTGGCGACCACGCACCCCGACGTGTTCGCGGCGGTGGGGGTGCATTCCGGACTGGCCTGCGGCTCGGCCCGCGACGTGCCATCGGCCTTCGCGGCCATGAAGGGCGGCGGCACGGCCGGTTCGGGTGGGACGCAGCACCGCGTTCCGCTCATCGTGTTCCACGGCGACGGCGACCGCACGGTGCATGCGGCCAACGGGTATGAGGTCGCCGCCCAGGGGCTGTCCGGTCCGGGCCTGACGGAGACTTTTGTCGAGGATCGGACGCCGGACGGCGTCGCCTACACCCGCACGGTCCGCAGAGACGCATCCGGGCGGGCGGTTCTGGAGCATTGGGTGCTGCGCGGCGGCGGCCATGCTTGGTCGGGCGGCAGCTCGGCCGGCTCGTTCACCGACGCGCGGGGACCGGATGCCAGCCGCGAGATGGCGCGCTTCTTCCTCGCTCATGCGAACGCCGCGGATTCGGTCCTGCCTTGATCAGCACGCGGGGGGGCGACTCCAGAAACCCGCTCCCCGAGTGCCCCTTGAAGGCGTTCGCCCTTCGGATGTAGCCCGAGCACGGTCCGCGGATCGCGGTGGCCTGCCCGACCCAGAGCGCCGCCACCCAAGCGACGCCTTCGTCCAGGGGATCAACCCTTGAAGCCCGTCGTGCAGGGCTTGAGGGACAAGGCCCTGGCCGCGCCGTTCAGCGAGAACGTTGCGCTTCGTCCGTCCGCGAGGGTGACGACCATGGTCGTCGCTTTGCGGAGCTTGGTCCACATCATCCGAAAGTTGTCCGAGCAGGCGCGGCAGTCGGTCGGGATACCGCCCTGCGCGTCGGTGTTGAGATTGAACTTGTCCTTGTCCAAAGCGACAACGACGCCGGTATTCGGTCGCGGTGCCTTTCCAGCCAATTCCACGTAGATGCTGGTCTTCTTCGGCTCGCCCTGATCGGATGCGCTCTCGTCGCAACTGATGATGAAGCTGTTGCCGAGCCCGCTGCGCACGGTGTGCTCGACGTAGCCCTGCCCCGCCCCCACGGTCCAATTGCCGAATTCCTGGGCCGAGGCTTGGCCGAGCGAGCCGCAGGCGGCTGCCAGCACGCCGGCGCCGAGCATCATTCCGAGACGTCGCATCGTTTCACACCCCCAGGAACCGGGCCGAGCTTTCGCTGGGCCGCACGTGCAGATACAGGCCCGTCGTCGCCACCGGGGCATGCCCAAGCGTGGCCTGACCGCGATGAATCGGTGCCGCACGGTCGAGCGCGTGGCTGGCGCGGGCGTGCCGCAGCCAGTGCGCCGAGGCCGCCGGAGGCAGGCCGGCGCGGGCCGCGGCCGCCTTCACGACCCGATGGACCGCGCTCGGATCGAGAGCCCCGCCCTTCCGTGATCGAAACACCGGCGCATCCGTCTCCGCCTCGCAGGGCCGCCAGCATGTCTCACGTCGAGGCGGAGAGCAGCACCGCGCGTCTTCCCGCCCTTGCCGAACACCGTCGCCTGCCCGGCCTCATCCCGGGCCGCGAGATCCCGCCAGCGCAGGCCGCCTCTATCGAGCCTCGTCAGCAGCACCCGGTTTCGCGGGTTGGGCCGCTGTCGGATCATCAGCAGCGCGTCGCCCTCGGCCATGATGCGCTTCGCCTAAACGCCATCTGTCAACGAATAATCGTTCCGGTACTTGTTCAAATCCTTGTAGAGCGGCGCGAGATAAATCGCATATCGAAGATTATTCACGTCCGTCGCAGCCGGCATGATATTGAGGTTGGTGCCGGCCATGACATGGCCCGCCACGATATTCGCCGCCAGGAAGATGCTGCTCTCGTCGGGGTCAACGCGAAAAAGACCTGCGCTTATCAGCGGCTGAAGATAGGTGAATTGCGCCGTGTAGGCGCACAATTCATCGATGACGGTCAGCGTCTTGCTCTTATTGACATCGATCAAGGCGTGCGTGCATTCATGAACGATCAGGCTTTTTTCAAACAAATTGAGGCCAAAATTTACGGTGGGAAACGATAGGCTGTTTTTCTTTGGATCGTAACTTGCGCCGGCATCCTTGTCCTGCTTCTCGACCTTGATATGGATTTTGTCCGACGCCACAAGTTTTGCTACGGATCTTAGGCCAACGCCCGTTATGGTGGTTCCTTCGATGTTGAAATTTATGCTGTCGCAATTTTCGGAGCTGCAGATATCGAATATTCGTTGGCGCAGTTGTTGTTCCTCTGAAGAACTCATTGCTTGCGCTCCAACCGAATGATTCGCGGGCCATCCTCGCTTGAAACATCCTCCATAGGAAGTCGGCGTCCTGAGGCCTGCTGCCGTTTCCGATTGAACCGGTGCTGCCTTCGCGCCATGCTGGAGGGGACATGACCGAGCCCCCTGACGACAACCTCGACCACTACGCCCTGGGCTTCTACGCGCCCGGCAAGGGCATCGGGCGCGAGGCCTGTCCCTACGCCGAGGGGATGCAGGCGCGCGATCTGTGGCTCGCCGGGTACGATGCCGCCGTCCGGGGCGAGGGGCTCGAGGACCGGTCCGAGCGAGAGTGACCGGCCTCGACCCATCCGGCATCTCGCGGATCCGGAGGGGCGAACTGACGGAGACCGCATTGGCTGTGATCCCTGACCGCGAGATCGAGGAGTCGCCGCTCGGCGGCCGGATCACGCGCGACGGCTGCACCGTCACGGTCCACATCGTCCGCTTCGCCGACTCCGACGACGAGCGGACGCTGGAGGTGGTCGATCATGACGGTGGCAGCACCGTATGGACCGCGCACGTCCAGCACGACCACGACGCCTGCGAGGCGTTCGAACAGGCGGCGACCGCGGACGGCATGGCCTCGTTGTCCGATGACGGACCGGTCCGGCACTGACGTGATCCGTCGCGAATGACCGGGAAACCCATGAATACGGACGCCGTCGAAGGACTGAAGCATGCCCGCGCAGCTCTGGCGCGTCAGCGCGACGCGCTCGCCAAGCGCATCGGCGCGATCGCGCTGGCGCCCGTGTCGATGGCCGAGGATCTGACGCGGGTGCTGATCGCGATCGAGGCCGTGGACCGCGCTCTGGCAGATGCCGGCCACCCGCATCTCGACGTGGAGGGTTGAGTCCCTTCCTCGCGGCGACCGGCGTGCAGGAGCGGTATCGCGACACCCGCGAGCGTCAAGGCTGTGCTACGCTCGCGCCATGCTCGGCCTCTCCCACCCCCGCGAAATCGCGCTGTTCCTGGTACTGGCCGCGATCATCCTCTCGGCGGGGGCGTGGGCTCTGAGATCGGTCGTGCCGGGTGCCGAGGCGTGGCTCGTGGATCGCGCCAGTCACGCCGCCCTCGATATCGGTCTCGTGGTGATCCTGATGGCGATCGGGCTCTGGTCTTGGCTGAGTCACCGCAACGCCGACGGGCGCGTGCGGTAGAGCCGCAACCCGGCTCGACCCCGCCCCGATCTGCTCACGGGACAGGGGAGCCTCCGATCTCACCCGTGACGAGCCGGTAGCCAACGCGGCTCAGGCGCAGGCGGGACGCATGCGATCGGCAACGGCATCGCGCGTGTCTTGGCCGTCTTGGGGCCGTGCCCGACCGCGCGGCGACCGGGGACAGCCCAGGCGCCTTGCTTCGGCGCGGGCCCGCCGTGCCGAGACGCAGGTCCACCTCACGTGTCGCCCCCGCGCCGTCCCGGCCCTTGCGCTCCCGCGCAAACCCGCCGATGAGGGCGCAAAGCCCGAGGGGCGGCGAGACGGGGAGTTGCGGGATCCGATGGGCGAGGCGGCGGACACGGCGGGCACGGAACTCGGCACGGCGGACATCCAGACCCTGCTGGAGCTGCTGCCGCACCGCTACCCCTTCCTGATGGTCGACCGCATCGTCGAGATCGACCGGGACGAGTCCTGCGTCGGCATCAAGAACGTCACCGCCAACGAGCCCCAGTTCACCGGCCACTTCCCCGGCCTGCCGGTCTTCCCCGGCGTGCTGCTGATCGAGGGCATGGCCCAGACCGCGGGCGCGATCTGCTGCCGCCACATCCGCACCGACGAGCTGCGCACCAAGCAGGTCTTCTTCATGACCATCGACAAGTGCAAGTTCCGCAAGCCCGTCGTCCCGGGCGATCAGGTGCGGTTCCACATGAGGAAGCTCAACCAGCGCCGGACCATGTGGTGGTTCCGCGGCGAGGCCCGGGTCGACGGCACGCTCGTCGCCGAGGCCGAGATCGGTGCGATGCTGGTGACGGAGTGAGCGGCCGGTGAGCGCCCCCGTCATCCACCCGAGCGCGGTGGTCGAGAGCGGCGCCGCGATCGGGGACGGGGCGCGGATCGGCCCGTTCTGCCACGTCGGCCCGGAGGTCGAGATCGGGCCGGAGTGCGAACTCGTCAGCCACGTGGTGGTGGCCGGCCGCACCCGCATCGGGCCCCGGACGAAGATCTATCCCTTCGCCTCGATCGGCCACCCGCCGCAGGACCTGAAGTACCGCGGCGAGTCCTCGACGCTGGTGGTCGGCGCCGAGTGCCTGATCCGCGAGGGCGTGACCATGAACCCCGGCACGGCCGGCGGCGGCCTGGAGACCGTGGTCGGCGACCGCTGCGCGTTCCTGGCCAACTCGCATGTCGGCCACGATTGCCGGGTCGGGTCCGGCGTCGTCTTCTCCAACAACGTCATGCTCGCCGGCCACTGCACGGTCGGCGACTTCGCGATCCTCGGCGGCGGCGCGGCGGTGATCCAGTTCGCCCGGGTCGGCGCCCACGCCTTCGTCGGCGGCCTGTCGGGGCTGGAGAACGACTGCATCCCCTACGGCATGGTGCTCGGCAACCGGGCGCACCTGTCGGGGCTCAACATCATCGGCCTCCAGCGCCGCGGCTTCGCCCGCGAGGACATCCACACCCTGCGCCGGGCCTACCGCCTGCTGTTCGCCCCCGAGGGCACGCTGATGGAGCGCGTCGAGGACGTGTCCGCAACCTTCGAGGCCCATGCGGGCGTGGGCGAGATCCTCGATTTCATCCGCGCGGGCGGCAAGCGCTCGATCTGCACCCCCCGCGAGGCCCCGACTCCGGTCGGCGCCGCCTGATTTTTTTTCGGATGATGGCCGACGCCGCGGGCACGCTCGTTCTGATCGCCGGCGCCGGCCGCCTGCCGGAGCTGGTGGCGAGTTCGCTCGACACAGCCAGAAAGCCGGTCCGGGTGATCGCCCTGCGCGGCTTCACCGACCAGGCCCTGCGGGCGCGGGCGGACGCGACCGTCGACCTGCTCGACCTCGCCGCGATCCTGAAGCTGCTGCGCGCCTGGGGGCCGGCGACGGTCGTGCCGGCCGGCGGCGTGGCGCGGCCGAGCCCGGCGGCGATCCTCAACGCCGGGGCGGCCCTGCGCAACCGCGCGGTGCTGCGCGAGATCGCGAGCGGGGGCGACGACCGGCTGCTGCGGGCGGCGCTGACCCTCGTCGAGGAGCAGGGCCACCGGGTGATCGGCGTGCACGAGGCCGCGCCCGACCTGCTCTGCCCGGCCGGCACCCTCGGGAGCCGCGCGCCGGATGCGGAGGCAGACGCCTCGATCCACACCGGCCGGGCGGTGCTCGCGGCGCTCTCGCCCTACGATCTCGGCCAGGCGGTGGCGGTGGCCGGGGACCGGGTGCTCGCGGTGGAGGGGCCGGAGGGCACCGACCGGATGCTCGCCCGGGCCCGGGCGCTCGGCCGCAGGCCCTTCGGCCGCGGGCGGCCGCTGCCGGCCACCGTGCTGGTGAAGGCGCCGAAGCTCGGCCAGGACCTGCGGATCGACCTGCCGGCCGTGGGGCCCCGCACGGTCCGGAACGCCCGCGCCGCCGGCTGCGTCGGCCTCGCCCTCGAAGCCGGGGGCACGCTGGTGATCGACCGCGCCGCGACCGCCGCCGAAGCCGACCGCCTCGGCCTGTTCCTCGTCGGCTACGCGGCGCCATGAGTTCCAAGAAGATCTGGCTGGTGGCGGGAGAGGATTCCGGTGACCAGCTCGGTGCCAAGCTGATGCGGGCGCTGCGGGCCGCCGAGCCGGAAATCGTGCTCGGCGGGGTCGGCGGCGAGGCCATGGCGGCGGAAGGCTTCGCCTCGCTCTTCCCGATGGAGGACGTGGCGGTGATGGGCTACCTGCCGGTGCTCGCCCGCGCCCCGACCCTGCTGCGCCGCATCCGCGAGACCGTCGCCGCCGCGGTCTCAGCCCAACCCGACGTGCTGGTGATCATCGACAGCCCCGGCTTCACCCACGCGGTGGCCAAGCGCGTGCGCCGCGCCGCCCCGGGCATCCCGATCGTCGACTACGTGTCGCCGAGCGTCTGGGCGTGGCGGCCGTGGCGGGCGAAGGGCATGCGCCCGTTCATCGACCACGTGCTGGCGCTGCTGCCGTTCGAGCCGGAGGCGCACCGGCGCCTCGGGGGGCCGCCCTGCACCTATGTCGGCCACCCGCTGATCGAGCGGTTCTCGGACCTGCGGCCCGACGCGGCGGAGCGCGCGGCCCGGGAGCATGCGCCGTTCCCCCTCGTCGTCCTGCCGGGCTCGCGCCGCGCCGAGATCGAGCGGCTGATGCCGGTGTTCGGGCAGGCGCTCGGCCGGATCGCCCGGGAGGTGCCGGTCTCGGTCAGCCTCCCGGCGGTGACGCGCCACCGGGCGCTGATCGAGCGGCTGGCGCTGGGCTGGCCGGTGCCGGTACGGATCCTCGCGGGCGAGGGGCCGAAATACGCCGCCTTCCGCGGCGCCCGGGCGGCGCTCGCGGCCTCGGGCACGGTCACGCTGGAACTGGCGCTCGCGGGCGTGCCGATGGTGGTGGCCTACCGGGTGTCGCGGGCGGAGGAATTCATCGCCCGCCGGCTGATCCAGGTGCCGAGCATCGTGCTGCCGAACCTGATCCTCGACCAGAACGCCATGCCGGAATTCGTGCAGGCCGATTGCACGCCGGAGACGCTGGCGGGCGCCCTGCTGCCGCTGCTGCGCGGCGGCCCGGAGCGCGACGCCCAGGCCGCCGCCCTGGCGCGGATCGATGGGCTCATGCGGCTGCCCGGCACCGACACGCCGAGCCGGGCGGCGGCGCGGATCGTGCTCGCGGCGGCGGGGGAGGGCTGAGGGGTTGATGGACGTACTCTCCTCCCCACAAGGGGGGAGGGGAGCGCGCCGTGGTTCGGGGGGCTCGATGCCGAACCCGGCAGGCTGCGTCAGCCACGCGCACGTGTCGCGGCCGGAAGCCGGTGCCGCGGCCCGGCCTTCCACCGCGCGTTCAGCACGATCCCGAGGGTGTAGAGGCACGCCGCCGCGTAGTAGGCGGCGAGCCCCGGCAGCACGGCGGGCCACGCGGCCGCGACCCAGGCCGGGCGCAGGCCGTTCTCGACGCCCTGCCATTTCCAGACGAGGAACAGGAAGCCGGCGAGCGCGGCCCAGCCGTAGACTGTCGCCGCGAGCAGGAGGCCGTGGAGGATCGCCATCGCCCGTCTCCGCAGGATGCCGCCGCGCTCCTACCGGGCTCGCGCGACGCTTCGACGACGGGCCGCCTCACGCCCCCGCGGCGGGGGGCGGGAGCGGCCGGGGCGGGGGCTGGTCGTCCGCGCCGGTGCCCAGCGCGCACTGGACCATGACGCTGTCGCTCCAGCGGCCGAACTTGTAGCCCACCGCCGGCAGGTAGCCGACACGACTGAACCCGCAAGCCTCGTGCAGCCGCAGGGAGGCCGCGTTCGCCGCGTCGATGTAGCCGATCATCTGCCGGTAGCCGCCCGCGGCGCAGGCCTCGATCAGGGCCGGCAGCAGCAGCCGGCCGATGCCGGCGTGCAGGTGGTCGGGATGCACGTAGATCGAGTGCTTCAGGGTGAAGCGGTAGGCCGGCCGCTTGCGGAACGGCACGGCGTAGGCGTAGCCCGCCACCGCGCCGCCCCGCTCGGCGACGAGGTGGGGCAGGCGCTTGCTGCGCATGGTCTTGCGCCGCCGCTTGAGGTCGTCGGGCAGCAGGCGCTCCTCCTCGAAGTCGCCGGTGTCGCCGACCCCGCGGCGGATGTGGTGCTCGTAGATCGCGATCATCGCCGGCACGTCCGCGTCGGAGGACGGTCGGATCACCACGTCCGGGCAAGGGACCCGCGTCGCGCCCGCCGCCATCAGGCTCCCTCGCGGGCGACGTAGGTGTGGAAGCGGATCCGCCCGTCCGAGCCGACCTCGCGGTAGACGCCCTGGATCTCGGCCTCGAAGCCGGGGAACAGGTTGGCCGAGGCCTCGAACATCGTGAAGTAGTCGAGCATCGGCTTGGCACGCTCGTCCAGCCGCTCGCCGGGCAGCACCGTGCCGATGCCGGGCGGGTAGACCAGCATCAGGGTGGTGGCGATCCGCCCCGCGGCCTCGCTGATCGGCACGTAGTCGACCCGGTTGCGGGTGAGGAGCTGCGCCGCGCGCTTGGGCGGCATCACCATCTCCGGCAGGTGCTCGGGCATGAACTGCTTGCGCTGGAGCGCCGAGGTGCCGTGCTCCCGGTGGAAGGCGTGCAGGTCCGCGCAGAGGTCGCGCAGCCGCACCCCCCGGTAGCGGTTGGGCCGGCGCCGGACGAACTCGGGCATGGCCTCCTCCAAGAGCACGTTGTCGTCGTGCAGCCGCTTGAAGGCGACGAGGCCGGAGATCAGCGTGCCGGCCTTGGAGGACTCGACGCCCGGGGTCAGCAGGAAGAGCAGCGAGTTCAGGTCGTTCTTCTCCGCGACGATCCGGTTCTCGCGCAGGTACTGGGCGACGATCGGGGCGGGCACCCCGTGCTCGGCGTAGGCGCCGGTGTGCCGGTCGAAGCCGGGGGTAAGCACGGTGAGCTTGTTCGGGTCGGTGATGGCGTAGCCCGGCGCGACGCGGGTGTAGCCGTGCCAGCGCGCGCCCGGGGTCAGCTCCCAGTAGCGCGGGTCGGCGGCCAGCGCGTCGGTCGGCACCGCCTCCCAGGCGCAGTCCGCCCCGTCCGGGCCGGTCACGGTGTCGGGCACGAACGGGTCGAAGAACCAGCGCCGCTCGGGGGCGGCCTCCCGCTCCTCGAATTCCCGCCGGATGGCGCGGACCTTCTTGCGCCACTCGATGCCGAGCCGGATCGTGTCGTCCCACAGCACCATGCCGGAGCGGCCCTTCATCATCTGGGCGCCGACGTCGAGGGAGGCGAACAGGGGGTAGAACGGCGAGGTCGAGGCGTGGACGAGGAAGCTCTCGTTGAGGCGCTTGTGCTCGACGCGCCGGGTCTGGCCGCGGATGTGGCTGTCCTTGGTGTGGATCTGCGAGGCCTGGGAGAAGCTCGCGAGCTGCTTGTGGGTCGATTGCGTCGCCACGATCCCCGGCGAGGTCTCGTCGAGCCCGGTCAACCCCATGGCGAAGCGGCCCGCGTAGAGCGGGTGGAACTTCATGAACCCGGCCCAGGCCTCGTCGAACAGGATGTAGTCGCACAGGTGGCCGATCCGCGCGACGATCTCCCGCGCGTCGTAGATCGTGCCGTCGTAGGTGCACTGCTCGATCACCGCGACCCGGAACGGCCGCTCCCGCCGCCACGCCTCGCGGTCGGTCACCAGCGGATTCTTTCGGATTTTCTCCCGGATGCGGCCCTCGTCCAGGGCGTCGTGGTAGATCGGTCCGATCAAACCGTAGGCATTCCGATCCGTTTCCAAGAAGATCGGGATGCCGCCGCCGAGGAACAGGGCGCCGTGATGGGCGGCCTTGTGGTTGTTGCGGTCGAACAGCACGAGGTCGTCCTCGGCCACCAGCGAGGACAGGACGATCTTGTTGGAGGCCGAGGTGCCGTTGAGGACGAAGTAGGTCTTCTCCGCCCCGAAGATCTGCGCCGCCTCCTTCTGCGCCTTCAGCGCCGGGCCCTCGTGAGTGAGCAGGTCGCCGAGGTCGAGGACGGAATTGTCGAGGTCGTCGCGGAAGATCGCCTCGCCCAGATGCTCCACGAAGATCCGGCCGATCGGCGAGCGATTGTAGAAAATGCCGCCGTTGTGGCCGGGGCAGGTCCAGAGCTGGTTGCCCTCCTCGGCGTAGTCGACCAGCGCGCCGAAGAACGGGGTCTTCAGGGTGTCGGCGTACTGCGTCACCCGGCTGACGAGGCCGCGGGCGATGAATTCCGGCGTCTCCTCGGCGAGGAAGATGTAGCCGTCGATGAAGTCGAGCAGTTCGACGGGGATGTCCTCCAGCCGCTTGCGGCGGACCATGATGACGATCGGCATCTCCAGCCCGCGCTTGCGCATCATGTCGATCAGCGCGGCGGCCTTGCCGTCGAGGCCGCGCTTGCCCCAGTCGACCACGAGGCAGCCCACCGCGGCGTCGGTCTGCACGGCGATGGCCGCGTCCTCGACGCGGCGCGCCCGCACCACCTCGAAGCCGCGGCCCTCCACCGCGGCGACGATCTGGTCGACGCGCGCGCCCTCCAGGTCGCCCGGGTCGAAGGCCGGGGTGCACATCAGGACGGTGAAGCGGCGATGGAAGTCCAAGGGGCTCTCCGGACTCTCGGGACAGGCCGTGCCTTTCGGGCCGCATTCACGACGATTCGATGACGCTCCGGTTGCGGGGACGGGCGCGGACATGCGACGCCGGATCGCGGCCGCGCGGGCGTGCCCGCGGCGTCGATCGTGGACGGTTCTCGGCCCCCGTGCCGGCGGGCGTTTGCAATTCTCGCCACCCTTGGACAAGACTTCGTCGCCCTCGCCATCCGCGCGCGACACCGAGACGGGCCATGTCGACCTCGTATGCTGTCGCGGCGCAAGCGCTCGCGCTCCTGCTCGGCGGCGCGCTCCTGGCCGGACCCGCGCGCGGTCAGGAGGCGGTCGAACGGGCGGTCGACGAGGCCGTCGGGCGGGGCTCCGAGCGGGCTGCCGGGCGCCCCGGCCGGGTTCCGGGGGCCTCCGCCGGGCCGACCGCTTCGGGCTCGTCCCGGCCGACCCGGCGCGCGCGGCCGGCCGAGGCGCGCCGGGCGGCGCGGCCGCGCCCCGCCACGCTGGTCACGCGCCGAGAGCTCAACGAGCGCGCCGTGCAGACGCTGGAGCAGGCGGTCGCCTACACGCCGGAATCCTCGGTCGACACGAACCCCTACGACCCGCGCGGCGACGGCATCGACATCCGCGGCTTCGATACGACCTACAACGCGATCTACCGCGACGGCCTGCTGGTGAGCGCGGCCAACCTCGCGGTCCCGCGCATCGAGCCCTACGGCTTGGACAACGTCGCGGTGCTGCGCGGACCGGCGGCGGGGGTCTACGGCTTCAACTCGCCCGCCGGCATCCTCAACGTCACCACCAAGCGGCCGCAGTTCGAGCCGTTCGGCGAGGTGCAGCTCCAGGCCGGCAATTTCGGCCGCTACCAGGGCAATTTCGACGTCGGCGGCCCGGTCGCGGGCTCGGACGGCACCGTGGCCTACCGCCTCACCGGCGTCCTGCGCGAGGCGGGCACGTTCATCCCCGGCGGTCGCGACGACCGGGTCTACATCGCGCCGGCGGTGACCTGGAAGCCGGACGCCGACACCACCCTCACGGTGCTGGGCGAGTACCTGAGCGCCCGGCTGCCCAGCAATCCGAGCTACTTCTACTACCGCGGCTACGACGTCTCGCGGATCTACCAGGGCGATCCGGGCTTCGGCACCTTCCGGCAGGACCAGTACCGGATCGGCTACGCGCTGGAGCATCGGTTCGCGCCGGACCTGATCGCCCGCCAGAACGTCCGCTACCTCGCGCTCAACAACGACTTCGCGGCCCTCTACACCTTCTACAGCGACGACGAGGGCGTCCGGCGCGGGACCCCCAGGGTCGAGCGCTACGGCGCGCAGTACCGCAACAACTTCGCCTCGTTCACGGTCGACAACCAGGTCGAGGGCCGGATCGAGACCGGGCCGGTCGGGCACACGGTGACGGTCGGCGCCGACTACACGCACTTCGACTTCAAATCCCGGATCGGTTCCCTCGACACCGCGCGGCGGGCGCCGCTCGATCTCCGGGCGCCGGTCTACGGCCTGCCCGTCGCGCGGCCGGCGCTGGTCGAGCGCGGCCTCCAATCCTACGACCAAGCCGGGGTCTACCTGCAGGAGCAGGCGAAGTGGGACCGCTTCGTCCTCACGCTCGGCGGCAAGTACACGTGGCTGTCCTCCCGGACGACCCCCGTCCGCGACAACCGCGCCGGCGAGCCCTCGATCGTCGAGCCCGCGACCGAGCAGACCAAGGCGTCCTTCACCTACCGCGTCGGGCTCAACTACCTGCTGACGCCCGACATCGTGCCGTTCGTCAGCTACGCCACAACCTTCGCGCCGCAGCCGGGCTTCATCGCCCTGGTGCCGGTCCCGCCGGTCAAGGGCGACCAGCTCGACGGCGGCGTGAAGTTCGCCATCCCCGAGGCGAACATCACCGGCAGCGTCTCGGGCTTCAACATCAACCAGGACCTCCGGATCGAGCGCAACCTCAGCCAGGTCTTCTTCCAGTTCGCGCCGGGCAACGCCGTCGCCCGCGGCGTCGAGGCGGAGATGACCGCCGCCGTCGCGCCGGGCACCAGCCTGACGCTCGCCTACCGGCACCTCGACCTGCGCTACACCGACCAGGACATCGTCCTGCCGGACCCCCGGTCCGGCGGCCTGCGGACGGTCCGCAGCCCGGTGGACGGCAACGTCGTGGCGGGCGTGCCCGGCGAGACCGTCACGGCCTTCGGCACCTACCTGTTCCCGACCTCGTCGCCGCTGTCGGGCCTGACGGTCGGGGGCGGCCTGCGCTTCTTCGCGGCGAGCTTCGCCGACGACCGCAACCTCGTGCGCAACCCGACGGTGACCCTGTTCGACGCGGTGGTCGCCTACGACCTCGCGGCCCTCGACCCGCGCTACAAGGGCCTGCGCGCCCAGGTGAACGGCTTCAACGTGTTCAACCGCGACTATACGATCTGTCAGACCGTGTTCTGCTATCGCGGCGCGCCGGCGACGGTGATCGGCTCGCTCGTGTATCGCTGGTGAGCGCCGGCGCTGCCCGGCGAGCGCCGGCGGGGAGAGGGCGATGGACGGATCGGGGCCGGACGCGATGCGGCGCGCGATGACCCGCAGGGCGTGGACCCGGCGGCACCGCGTGACGCTCGCGGTCGCGATCGTGGTGATCCTCGGCGCCGGGGCGCTCGCCGTGGCGTCCCACACGCTGCTCCGCCTGCTCACGCTCAAGATCGCCGTCGCGCGCACGAGCACCGAGGATCGGCAGGCCGCCACCGCGCTCCTCCAGTTCTTCGCGGCCCAGCACCCGCAGGTGCGGATCTCGCCCCTGTTCGAGCCCGACCGCCTCACCGCGGCCGCCGCCCTCGACCGCGGCGACAGCCAGCTCGCCCTCCTGCGCAGCGACGCCTCCGCCCAGGACGGCCAGACCCTCGTCATCCTGCGCCGGGACGCGGTTGTCTTCGTCGCCCCCGGCGGCAGCCACGTCGACAGCGTGACCAAGCTGCGCGGCGCCACGGTGGGACTGCTCGACGGCCGCAAGCTCGACGCGCGGCTGCTCGACCTGATCCTCAAGCATTTCGGCATCCCCCCCGACAGCGTCCGCCGGGAATTGCTGACCGTCGACCAGCTCACCGAGGCCGCGCGGCACCGGCGCGTCGACGCGGTGTTCGTGGTCGCCCCGCCCGCCTCCAAGCTGTGGCTGTCGCTCTACACCGCCCTGCGCAAGGGCGCCGGCCAGCCCAAGACCTTCGAGGTCGACGAGGCCGCGGCCATCGCCCGCGAGCATCCGGTGCTCGACACGATCGACGTCCCCAAGGGCACCTTCGCGGGCTCCGTACCGGCCCCGTCGGACGACATCACCACCCTCTCGGTCAGCCACCGGCTGATCGCGCAGAGCGAGATGCCGGACTGGCTCGCGGGCGAGATCACCCGCGAGGTCCTCACCGGTAAGCCCCGTCTCGTCGCCCTCGACGACGACCTCGCCGGGATCGAGGCGCCCGACACCGACGACAAGGTCCAGGCGCTGCCGATCCATCCGGGCGCCGCCGCCTACCTCACCGGCAACATGCCGAGCCTGTCGGACCAGGCGCAGAACGCCGCCTACTGGGTCGGGCTGATGGTGAGCGCCGCCGCCTCGCTGAGCGCGGCCGCCGCCGCCCTCTACCAGCGCTACCGCCCGCAGGAACCGCCGGGCCGGGTCATGCGCCTGCTCGAGATCTGGCTGTCGGTCCGCGGTGCCGACGCCGCCGCGCTCGATACCCTCGAATCCGAGACCGACGCCCTGGTGGCGGAGACGATCCGGACGCACGCGCACGCCCACGAGCGGACGGAGAGCCCGGAGTTGCGGCTCGTCACGCTGCTCGTCGTCCACGTGCGCGAGGCGATCCAGCGCCGCCGCGGGCAAATGCGGGAGACCGGGCGGGCGTGAGCGCCGCGCCTCAGAGCAGCCCCTTCTCCCGGAAGTAGCGCAGCGCCCCGGGATGGAGCGGCGCGGTCAGCCCGTCCGTCACCATGCGCCGGGGATCGAGCGCGACGAGCGAGGGGTGCATCGCCCGCAGGTCGTCGAGGCGCTCGAACACCGCGCGCACCATGCGGTAGACGACCGCCTCCGGCATCTCCGCGGTGGTCACCGCCACCGCCACGACGCCGAAGGTCGCGATGTCGCGCTCGATCCCCGGATAGGTGCCCCGCGGGATCACGATGGGGGTGTAGGCCGCGGTGTCGGCCACCAGCGCGCGGTCGGCCTGCGAATCCACCGAGAGGAGATCGCCGCCGCAATGGTCGATCGCGTGGCGGAACGGGGCGAAGGGCGCGCCGACCAGCATGCCGACCGCCTCGACGTCGCCCTCGCAGAACGCCTGGACCTGATCCGACGTCGGCAGGTGCAGGACCTGCGCGAACGACGCCTCGGTGAGGTCGTGCCGACGCATCAGCGCCGCGAAGACCTCGTTCAGGACCGAGCCGTTCGGGCCGGTGCTGATCTTGCGGCCCCGGAGGTCGGCGAAGCCGTCGAGGCCGAGGCCGCGCGGGACGAGGAGCTGGAACGGCTCGCCGTGCAGGGAGAACAGGGTGCGCAGCCTGCCGTTCGCGCGGCCCCGGAACGAGCCCGTGCCGTGGACGGCGTGGGCGAGCACGTCGGACTGGACCAGGGCGGCGTCCAGGGTCCCGGCGCGCAGGCCCGCGACGTTGACGGCGGAGCCCTCGGTCATCATCGCCCCGCAGGGCAGCACCGGCTCGGCGGCCCGGCCGGGCTCGGCGGCACGCTTGTCGCGCTCGACGAGCCGGCAGATGGCGTTGCCGACCCGGTAGTAGATCCCCGTCACGGCGCCGGTGCCGATCATGATTCCGCCGGAGCCCTCGGCCTCGGCGGCCGGCGCCCGCGAGGGGACGCAGGCGAGGGCGGCGCAGGCGAGGGCGACCCGGGCCAGGGTGGCCCGGACGAGGCGCGTGCGGGTCACGACTGGAACATCTCCCGCATGAGCTGCATGCGATCGCTCAGGCCGACATCGCCCCGGGTCTCCGGCGAGGCCTTGGCGAGCACTCGCGCGGCGGCCTCCTCGCGGGCGGTGAGGATCTGCTCGATCTCCCGGGCCAGGGCGAAGTCGGCGAGGCAGATCTCCCGGAAATCGGCGAGCGGGATCGCGACGACTTCGAGTTCCGTGGCCGCCCGGAAGGCGAACGGCGTGCCCCGCCCCTGGAACAGCGACTTGGCCATCACCGCCTGCCCCGGCTCGAACCCGTGCAGGACGATCTCGTGCCCGCCCGCCGCGAACACCGCGCTCGCCCGCCCCGAGACCAGCACGTAGACGTCGCCGGTGACCGCCCCCTGCGCGACGATCGTCTGGCCCGCCCGGTACTGCTCGACGCGGGCGTCGCGCGCGAGGCGCTCCAGGCCGTCCGGGTCGAGCCGGAAGGCGCCGACCCGGGCCAGGGTCTCGGCCACCGCCGCGGCCGGCTGGCGGGCCGGGGGCGGCGCGTGCTCGGCCGCGCCCAGGGCGCCGGTGAAGGTCAGGCCGGCCCGCTGGGCGGCGAACCACAGGTCGGTCAGGTACTCGCTGCGCACGCCGGCGAGCTGACGCGGGTCGGTGGCCCGCACGCCGATGCTGTACTCGATGCCGCCGTCGTCCAGCGCGTTGACCAGCGCGACGGGGGGCGGGACGAGGTGGAAGCCCCGGGTGGTCCGGGCGACCTCGGTCATCAGCGTCACGACCGCGTCCGGCGAGGTGCCGTAGGGGAAGCGGACGGTGGCGGGGAGGGTGGTGGTCTCCTTGCCCAGGGTCAGGACCCGCACCGCCTGCTTGCTGATGACGCCGTTGGGGACGTAGAGCACGTCGCCCGCGCTGGTGCGGATCTTCACCGCGCGCCAGTTCATCGCCAGCACCTCGCCCTCGTCGGTGCCGTACTTGATCCAGTCGCCGACGTGGATCTGCCGGGCCGAGACCAGGGCGATCCCGGCGAAGATGCTGCCGAGCGTGTCCTGGAGCGCGAGGCCGAGGACGACCGAGCCGACGCCCAGCGCGGTGAACACGCTCGACACGTCGACGCCCCAGGTCCGCGCGACGACGATCGCGGCTCCGCACAGCACCAGCACGAGCCGCGTCAGGTCGAGGAGCAGCCGCGGCAGCCTGACCCGCCCGGCGAGCTGCGCGTCCTCGCCGAACAGCAGGCCGTTGAGGAAGGCGATCGCGGCGTTCAGCACCACGATCGACAGGGCGGTGTCGGCGAGCTTGACCGCGAGGTGGTCCTCGCCCAGCCCCACCACGATGCGCAGCAGTCCGTCGACGAAGGCCAGCGGCAGCACGCCGTGGCGCAGGATCGCGAGCGGCGTCAGGTACGGGCTGTCCGGGTTCCGGGCCCGCAGCCGGTCGAGCGCCTCGCCGGTGGCGATCACCAGGACGGGGAAGGCCGCGAGCAGCAGGACGGCCCAGACCGTCCAGTTGCCGGCGGGGATCGGGGCGGTGGTCGTCGGCATGGGCGGCGCTCCGTCCGGGGCCGGCTACTGGGCCGCCTCGCGCGGCGCCTCGTCCGCGGGCGGGCGCCGCGCCGCCTCGCCGGCCGGCAGGATCGCGGCGCGGCCGAAGCAGGCGATCTCGCCGACCGCCGACTCGGCCGCCGGCCGGGGCTCGAAGCCGCTGTCGGTCCCGAGTTGGTTGAAGACCGCCGCCGTGATCCGGATCTCGTCGATTCCGGCGCTCTGGAGCAGGCCCCGCACGACGTTGAGCGGCTTGCCCCAGACGTCGTAGACGAAGCGGCTGCTGCCCACGAGCCCGGCATGGACCTCGCCGGAGGCGACCGCGGCGCGCATGGACAGCTCCAGGCCGTGCTCGGCCGCGATCAGCCGGATCTCCCCCGCGACCGCGTCGGCGAACTCGATCGCCCGGGCGGCGTGGTCGAGGCGCGGCACCGTCAGCCCGCAGGCGGCGAAATAGTGCTCGCCGATGTTCTTGACGGGCTCCATGCCGTGGTGCTCGGCGAGCGTGTCGATCCGGTCGAGGATGTCGTTGAGGAGCTTGACGCTCTCGGCGCCCTCCATCGGCTCGATCGCCTCCACGAAGCCGACGACGCTGACGCAGACCAGCGTCACGTCGGGCAGCGTGTCGACGATCTGCTCCTCGCCGGCCCGCAGCCGCTCGGCGACGACCTCGGGGAAGACGCGGGTGAGCAGGCCGGCATAGGCCTTGTTCTTGGCCTCGATGATCGCGTCGCGGTCGCGGATCGCGTCCGCCATGGTGTTGAAGCTCGCAGCCAGCCGGCCGAACTCGTCGGCGCCGAGCACGGGGACGTGGACGTCGGTGCGCCCGGCCTTGATCGCCTCGGTCCCGGCGATCAGGGCGTTGATCGGGCGCTCGAACCGCCCGGCGATCCACACCGCGAAGCCGGTGCAGACCAGGGTCAGGATTCCGGCCAGCACCAGCCCGGTGCGCTTGAGGGCGTCCAGGGGCGCGAGGATCTCCTCGCGCTCGATGTTGGCGTTGAGCACCCATTTGAGGTCGGGGATGTCGAGGGGGGCGTAGGCCTGGAGCGACTCGCCCCCGCGGGAATTGAGGGCCGTCACCGTGCCGGTCTCGCCCAGCACCGCCCGGCGGACGCCCTCGGTGTTCATCCGGTAGCGCAGGACGGCGGTGCCGTTCCGGCGGATCGCGTCGATCTCGGCGGGCCGGTAGCCCTGGCCCCCGGCGGTGGCCAGGAACGCGTCGGGCCGCTCGATGAAGATGCGGTGGTCGTTGCGCAGCAGGTGCTCGGCGCCGGTGACGTAGGCGAAGCCCGTCTCGCCGAGCCCGTCCTCCCGCCAGCTCCGGTCCCCGCTCATCGCGGTGTTCAGTTCGTCGACGGACAACTCCCCGATCAGCACGCCGATCAGCCGGAAGTTGACGTAGATCGGCGTGCCGATGAACAGCGACGGCGCCCCGAGCGAGGGCATGTAGAAGTCGTAGTCGACGATCCCGACATAGCCCTTGTGGTGCCGGTCCATGATCTGGCGGTACAGGCGCGCCATGTTCGTGGTGGCGTACGGGCCGTCGATCAGGTTGGTGCCGAAGTCGACGTCCTTGTCGACCGAGTAGACGATCTGCCCCTTGTCCGAGACGAGGTAGAGATCGCTGATCTTCAGGCGGTCGACGAGGTCGCGGAGCCAGCCGTGGTAGGTGAAGTGGGCGAGCGTGTAGGGATTGCTGACCGGGCTGTCGAGGAGCTTGGCGCGCTCGCTGCGCGGGTTCGGGTTCTCGACGATGAACAGCGACTGCGCCTCGGCCGCCCGGTCGCCGTGGGGGATGAGCTGGTCCGCGGTGATGTCCTCGAAGCCGGGGATCTTGTTCAGCCGCGGCACGAAGTCGTCGCGGTAGAAGGCGGCCAGCGCCTTGGCGCGCTCCGGGCTGAGCTTCTGGCGCCCGAGCTGGTTGAACCCCTCGGTCAGCGCCTGCGCCGCGGACGCGACGCCGAGGTCGTCGCCGAAGGACGAGAAGGTGCCGCGCAGGGTCCGGAAATAGGTCTCGATCTGCTGCTTCTTCGAGGCGCGGATCGCGGTGAGTTCGGCGAACGCCTGCCGGGTGAGGCCGTCGGCGGCGGTCGAGTAGCCGATCACCGCCATCAGCGCCATGCTCAGCAGGCTGAGCGGCAGGATCATCAGCAGGATCTTGGATCGGAGCGAGAGGCTGCCGATCCGCGGGCGCGACGCATTCACCGGTGGTCTCTCGATCGTCGCCCTGGCCCGGTCAGCACCGCACTCTGCCGGGATCTGTACAACCGAACGGTTAACCGAGCGCCCGGCCGGCGGCCACCCGCGGCGGCATGCGGGGATTCCGCTGGCTCTGACAGACCGGTCCCGATTGAAAGCGCCCGGAGCGCCGATCGCGGCGGGCGGGCGGCATGACCGGCGCTCCGGGAGGCGACGGCGCGCCGGGCGTCTCGACCCGGGCGGCCACCGCCATCGTCGTGGCCGACATGATCGGCGTCGGCGTCTTCACCAGCCTCGGGTTCCAGGTCGCGGGCATCCCGTCCGGCTTCGCGCTGCTTCTGCTGTGGTTCGTCGGCGGCGTCGTCGCCCTGTGCGGGGCGCTCTGCTACGCCGAGCTGGCCACGCTGTTCCCGCGCTCGGGCGGCGAGTACAATCTGCTCACCCGGCTGTACGGTCCGGCCGTCGGGTTCATGGCGGGCTGGATCTCCGCCACCGTCGGCTTCGCCGCGCCCGTGGCGCTCGCGGCGATGGCGTTCGGGCAGTACGCGCAGTCCGTCCTGCCCGGGGCGCCGCCGCTGCCGCTGGGCCTCGCGGCCATCTGGATCGTCACGGCGGTCCACCTGCGCGGGGGGCGCCACGGCAGCCGGTTCCAGGTCGGGTTCACGGCCCTGAAGCTCGCGCTGATCGCCGCCTTCATCGTGGCGGGCTTCGCCCGGGGCGGCGCCCCCGCGATCGGCTTCGCGCCGGAGGCGTCCGACCCGGCGCGGATCTTCAGCGCCGCCTTCGCGGTGAGCCTCGTGTTCGTGATGTACGCCTACGCGGGCTGGAACGCGGCCACCTACATCGTCGGCGAGCTGGCCGATCCGCCCCGCAGCCTGCCCCGGGCGCTCCTCATGGGCACGGGGCTCGTGGTCGTCCTGTCCATCGCGCTGAACGCGGTGTTCCTGTACACGACGCCGCTCGCCGACCTCGCCGGGCAGATCGACGTCGCCCTGATCAGCGGCCGCCACGTCTTCGGCGAGGCGGGCGGGCGCCTCGTCGGCGCGCTGATCTGCGCCGGCCTGATCCCGACGATCAGCGCGATGACCTGGATCGGCCCGCGGGTGGCGGTGGCGATGGGCGAGGACACCCCGCTCCTGCGCCCGCTCGCGCGCCGCGCGCGGAGCGGCGCCCCCGTGCCGGCGCTCCTGCTCCAGGGGGCGGTCGCCAGCCTCCTGCTCCTGACGCAAAGCTTCGAGGCGGTGCTGGACTTCATCCAGTTCAGCCTCCTCCTCTGCTCGTTCCTGACCGTGCTCGGGCTGATCCGGCTGCGCCTGACCCGGCCGGACCTGCCGCGGCCCTACCGGGCCTGGGGCTACCCGCTCACGCCGCTGATCTTCCTCGCCGTGACCCTGTTCATGCTGGTCCACCTCGTGGCCGTCCGCCCCGTCCAGTCGCTCGCCGGCCTCGTGCTGATGCTGGCCGGCCTGCTGCTCTACGCCCTCGCCCGGGCGCGCGGCGCGGCGGCGCCCCCGCGATAGGACGCGCCCCGACCGGTCACCGGGCAGCGGCGCGCGTCGCCCGCAGCACGTCCAGGCGGTACTCGGCGGTGCGCGCCTGCGTCAGCACCCGCGCGAAGCCGCGGGCGCCGGTGATGAAGCCCTCGGCGGCCTCGTCGCCGGACAGCGGGTAGTGCGTGACGCCGAGCCAGTGGACCAGGACGATGTCCGCCTCGGGCAGCACCGCGCCCTCGACCCGCGCGACGAGGCGGGCGAGGTCGGCGCGATCGAGGTAGTAGGCCACCTCCGAGATCACGATCAGGTCGAACCGGCCGTCGGGCCACGCGCCGGGCACGGCGGCGAGCAGGAAGCGCGCGTTCGGGCAATCGGCGCACCGGGCGCGCGCGGCCTCCAGCACCGAAGGCACCACGTCGAGCCCGATCAGCGCGTCGCACCGGGGGCAGAGCTGACGGGTGAACACGCCGATGGAGCATCCCACATCGAGGGCCGAGGCGTAGTGATCCCGCGGCAGGGCGGCGAGGGTGGCCGCGTACTTGTCGCGCTCGTAGGCGCTCGACGCGAAGCGCCAGGGATCGCTCTCGTGGGCGTACATGCCCGCGAAGTAGTCGGTGTCGAGGGACTTCGCCCGCCGCCCGCTCGGGGTCTCGGCCGGCGCGCCGGACCCGGCGTCCGCCCCCCGCATCCCGAGGAGCGCCCCCGCCGCTGCGCCGCTGCCCGCTCGGAGCAGGCGGCGGCGCGAGGGTCGCTGGCTGTCGCGCACGATCGGTCCCCACGCATCCGGAGAAGCACAGGGGCAACCGGCCCTCACCGGGCCGGTTCCGGCATGCTCCGGTCCGCCGGCCCCGCGCCCGGCGCGGCCGGCTGACTCCGGGCGCACGCCATGCGGTCGCCATCGCCGGAATCGATCCGGAGCGCGTCGACGCCCGCACGGCTACCATCCGCGCGGCCGGGGTCGATCTGCCGCCCGGCGCCAGCGGAAGGGCTATGCCGTGACCATGCTGTTCGAGATCTCCGACCGGGCGGATGCCGCCGATGCCGCCGCCGTCGCCGACGGATTGCTGCGCTTCAACGAGAGCGAACTCGGGCCGTCGGGCATGCGGGCGCTGACCATCCTTGTGCGCGGCCCCGAGACAGAGGTCGGGGCCGGTCTGATCGGGCGGACCGCGTTCGGCTGGCTGTTCATCGAGAAGGTCTGGGTGGGCGAGACCTTGCGCGGACGGGGCGTGGGCCGGGCACTCGTGGACCGCGCCGAGACCGAGGCGCGCGCCCGGGGCTGTACCGACGCGTGGCTGGACACGTTCAACCCGCAGGCCCACGACCTCTACCGGCGGCTGGGCTACGAGCCGTTCGGGCAGATCGAGCGCTACGTGGGGGAGCGCACGCGGTTCTTCCTCCGCAAGGTGCTGCGAGAGGACCGACGGCCCTGACGTTCCGTGGTCGGGCCCACTTCACCCCACAACGCGCGCCTCTCACACGAAGTGCGCCGGCAGCGCCGCGACGCGCGCGCACTCGACCAGGGCGAGCGCGAGGCCCGACAACAGGGCGGTGGCGATGACCCGGTCCATCGCGGTCATGCCCTTGGTGATCATCGTGGTGGCCATCGTGCGTTCCCTCGCCCGTGCGGCCGCCGCTCGGCCGTCATGGGCGACCGTATGGTTAAGCTCGGTTTCGCGCGGATTGCGTCGCGTGTTGCGTCGGGTCGTCCGCGTCGGCCGGGCCCCCAACGGAGAGCGGCGCGGCTCTCGCCCCGCCGCTGATCCGTCGGATCCCTGGCGTCACAGGCCCAGCAGCACGTTGGCCGAGCCGATCGCAGTCACCGCGAGGCCGCCCGCGAAGACGGCGATCATCGCGTAGGAGAGGCTTTTCAGCATCACGGCGCTCGCCTCAGCAGCGGTTCCCGCCCGCGGTCTGGCCGTACTGCTGGACCGGGAAGTTCTGCTGGCGGGCGTTGCCCTCGGCGGCCGAGCTCATCGGGCAGGTGACCGGGTTGCGGTCGTAGAGCCCCAGGGGAGCGTCGAACGAGCCGGTGGTCTCGACATCGTAGGGGCCGTAGCCCGTCCAGGCGGGACCGGTGAAGGCCATGGCGGACGAGATCGGAGCGACGCCAAGGACGAGAGCGGTGACGACGGCGGCGATACGGGTCTTCATGGTCTGGTTCAGGCTCCTTTCCGCAGTACAGACCGGGTGTTCCGGCTTATTTCCTCCTGCGTGACCTTGATATGGGGATGGATTTCTCGCCACGACGTGCCCTTGCGCACGCGACGTCCTGGATTAAACTGGGTGAAGGCGTCGCCGCGATCTGGTGCGGTCAGGCCGCCTTCGATCGCTTCCATCTTCAGCCGGCAGGGCGACGATGCGGATGATGGGGGTGGTGACGCCGGTCGCGATCTCGCTCACCGGCGATCGATCCGCCGCAGATGGCACACCTTCACCCGGCTGCCGCGGCCATCGGCGCGCCAAGCACAGCCGCTTCGGGGCGGGGTCCGATCGTAGAGGTGGATGACGGCCCGGCGCTTACGGGTGAAGGTCTGATGCGAGAAGTCGTGCCCGCCGATATGGACGCCGCGGCCGAAGCGGACCTCGGCCTGCGCCGGAGGAGCGAGGGCCAGCGACAGGATGATGATCGAGAGGGTCGGGCCGACGAAGCGCATGGGTGTGTCCTGGGTCCCGGGCGGCCGGAAGCGACCCCGCCATCATAGCCTGGGCGCCGTGACGACGACCGCCGCGGTCCCACAGCCGGCCGAGACGAAGGTCCCACCGACGCAAACACGCTGAACTGGCTTGAGATGATGGCGCCCGCTGGCGCTCCCAAGGGGAATCGAACCCCTGTTTTCGCCGTGAGAGGGCGACGTCCTAGACCGCTAGACGATGGGAGCTTTCCTGCGGCGCGGCGTTGCTATAGCCACGGGCCGACGGGGGCACAAGGGCCTCCGGCACGATTATCGGGCGGGGCGCGGGAATTCGGGGTGGCGGCTGAGGGACCCGAGGGCGTGCGCGCCGGGATCGTCGCCGACGGCGGCCGGCTCGACCGGGCGCTCGTCGCCCTGTTCCCGGACCTGTCCCGGGCGCGCCTGCAGGATCTGGTCCGGGCGGGCCACGTCCGGCGGGACGGCGCGGTGGTGCGCGATCCCGCCCTCAAGGTCGGCGCCGGCGCCCGGCTCGACCTCGACCTGCCGCCCGCCGCCGATCCCGTTCCCCTGGCCGAGGCGGCGGAGCTGGCGATCGCCTACGAGGACGACGACCTCGTGGTGGTCGACAAGCCGGCCGGCCTCGTCGTCCATCCGGCCCCGGGCCACGAAGGGGGCACCCTCGTCAACGCGCTGATCGCCCATTGCGGGGCGAGCCTGTCGGGGGTCGGCGGCGTGCGCCGCCCGGGGATCGTCCACCGCCTCGACAAGGACACGAGCGGCCTGATCGTGGTCGCCAAGAACGACGCCGCCCATCGCGGGCTGTCCGCGCAGTTCGCCGACCACGGCCGCACCGGGCCGCTGGTGCGCGCCTACAGCGCCCTGGTCTGGGGCCTGCCGCAGCCGCGCGCCGGCACGATCCGCGCGAGCCTCGCCCGCGCCCGCCACAACCGCGAGAAGATCGCCGTGGTGTCCGACGAGGCCGGCCGCCACGCGGTGACCCACTACGCCGTCGCAGAGGCATTTCCTGAGACCGCCCCGGAAGCGTCCCTCGTGCGCTGCCGCCTGGAGACCGGGCGCACGCACCAGATCCGCGTCCACCTCGCCCATCGCGGCCACCCGCTGCTCGGAGACGCCGTCTACGGCGCGGCCTTCCGCACCAAGGCGGCGCGGCTGCCGGAGCCGGCCAGGGCGGCGCTCGCCGCCCTCGGGCGGCAGGCGCTCCACGCCGAACTGCTGGGCTTCAGCCACCCGCGGACCGGGGAGACGCTGCGCTTCGAGAGCCCGCTGCCCCCCGAGATGGCGAACCTGCTGGCGGCGCTGCGGGTCGCCTGAATCAGGCCACAGTGCGTGGGTCGGGGCGTGCGAAAGGGCACCGCGGGGCGCGGCACATCGTGCCAGGGTCAAACCCGATGCGCGGATCGCGCGTTGGTGACGACGTTCGGTGTCCCCGACGCTATCGGCGCAGCCGGGCAGTCCATTATGACATGGGTGTCCGGGAGGGTCGGCTCAAGAGCGGCCCGCTCGCTCGACGCGTCCGCCCGTCAGGGGGACCTTTGGTTTAGGAGAATGCCATGGCCAGTGCGCTGCCCGTGCTCGCCAACGAAGGCGGGCTCTCGCGCTACCTCGACGAGATCCGCAAGTTTCCGATGCTGGAGCCGACCGAGGAGTTCACCCTCGCCAAGTCCTGGCGGGACGCGGGCGACCGCGAGGCCGCCCACCGCCTCGTGACCTCGCACCTGCGGCTCGTGGCCAAGATCGCCATGGGCTACCGCGGCTACGGCCTGCCGATCGGCGAGGTCGTGTCGGAGGGCAATGTCGGCCTGATGCAGGCGGTCAAGCGCTTCGACCCGGACAAGGGCTTCCGGCTCGCCACCTACGCGATGTGGTGGATCAAGGCGGCGATCCAGGAATACATCCTGCGCTCGTGGTCGCTCGTGAAGATGGGCACCACCGCCAACCAGAAGAAGCTGTTCTTCAACCTGCGCAAGGCCAAGGGCCGGATCTCGGCGCTCGACGAGGGCGACCTCAAGCCGGATCAGGTCGCGCAGATCGCCACCCGCCTCGGCGTGCCCGAGCAGGACGTGGTCGACATGAACCGGCGCCTGTCCGGCGACACTTCGCTCAACGCGCCGCTGCGCGAGGAGGGCGAGGGCGAGTGGCAGGACTGGCTGGTCGACAATTCCCCGAGTCAGGAGACGGTGCTGGCCCGTGAGGAGGAGGGGCAGAACCGCCTCTCGGCCCTGCGCGACGCGCTCGGCGTCCTCAACCCGCGGGAACGGCGCATCTTCGAGGCGCGGCGGCTCGCCGAGGACCCGATCACCCTGGAGGATCTGTCCGGCGAGTTCGGCGTCTCGCGCGAGCGCGTCCGGCAGATCGAGGTGCGGGCCTTCGAGAAGGTTCAGGAGGCGGTCAAGCGCAACATCGCCACCCGCGAGCTGCCGCGGGCGAGCGCCGGCGCCTGAGGGCCCCGGCGCGGCGCGCTCAGCGCCACGCGTCGAAGGCGCTCTGGAGCACCTGCGTGCCGGATGTGCCCTTCTCGAACACGAGCACGGCGCGCTTTCCGGAGGCGTAGCGCACCGCGATCTCGAACCACGGGCGGCGCAGCAGCAGGTCGGTGTTGCGCTCCACGTCGCTCGGCAGCGACGACAGGCCGATCAAGAACAGGTTCTCGCGCACCCGCACCGGCAGGCCGGAGACCGGCGAGCCGCGGCCGTTCTCCTCGTCCTTGGCCTGGAGCAGGCCGACATCCTGCACCACCCGGGACGCGCCCTCGGGGCCGGACTGGCTGAAGGCGAGGCTCACGGTGTGCGAGGCCGGCAGCGTGGCGTCGAGGTTGCGCTGGATCTTCATCACCAGCGTCAGGCCGGCCTCCGGATAGGTCACGGTCGCCGCCACCACGGTCTGGAGCGGCTGGCCCTGCTCGCCGTTGACCGCGTCGAGGCGCCACGTCACCCGGCCCGGGGTGGTGGTCGGCTGCGTGCTGTCGCTGCTGGTCGATTCCTCCAGCAGCACGGCGCGCTGGGCCACCGCGATGCCCGGCTGCGCGGCGTCGGTTCGCGGCGGGGGCGGGGCGGTCTGGCGCGGGGCCGCGGCGGGGGCCGCATCGCCGCCGACCCGGTCGTTGAACTTCGCGTCGCCGTTGTCGGACTGCTGCGTCCCCGCCGTCTCGGCGCCGACCGGGGGAAGGGCCTGCGGCCTGTCGCGCAGCAGGAACGCCACCACGGCGATGGCGCCGATCACCGCCGCGAGCGCCACCCCGACGACCCCGTTGCGCAGCATCCGCGAGCGCCCCGCCCGCGGGGGCACGACCGCGATACGCGGCCGCTGGCGGCCGTTGCCGGACTCCGCGGGCACGGTCTCGGCCGCGGTCTCGGCGGGTTCGGCGGGCTCCGGCTCCCCGGTCTCGGGGGCGGACGGGGCGGCGGCCGACCGGGGCCGGCGCGGCGCGATGGCGATCGCCGCCTCGCGGGGCTCCGGTTCCGGCGCGGGCGAGGCCGGGATGAAGACGGGCGCTGCGGCGGCCGGCAGCGCGGGGCCGACCGGCTCGGAGGGCTGAGCCCCGGGGGCGGGCGGCTCGGGCGGGGCCGGTTCCGGCAGGGACGGTTCGGAGACAGGCGGTGCCGGGACAGGCGTTGCGGAGACGGCCGGTCCGGCGGCGGGCGGTTCGGGCTCGGGCGGCTCGGGGACGGCCGGAGGCGGTGCCGCCGGATCCGCGGCGGGCGAAGCCGCGTCGTTGGCCGGGGCGGGCACGCCGCCGTGATCGACTTCGAGCCGGTCGATGGCGGCGTCGAGCGCCCGCCGCTCCAGGTCGATGTCGTCCTCCGACAGGGGCGGTTCGAGGGAGCGGAGCTGGCTGATCAGCGCGTTGCGCGCGCGGTCGTACACCGCCCGGCGCAGGGCGGGCGATCGGTCGGGCAGCGCGTCGAGGGCACGCGCCAGCAGCGGGTAGTAATCGGCCATTCTGCCCTGGTTCGCCCCGCCCGGACGCCAGCCGGCGCGCGGAGACCCCGCGCGCCGGTCGTGGTGCCGGAGGCGGCCGCGACGGTCGCGGCCCGTATCGGCCGCCCTTCTAACGCATTCTCGATCCTCGACATACCGGATCGGGCGTCGGGGCGACGATCGTCAACCGGATAAGTCGCCGCGCACGTCCCCGGGCGCGGCGCCGTCCCGGGGCCGGGGGTGGCTCCGGCGCACTCGATCCTGAGAGGCTCAGTCCTCGAAGGGGTTGTGCATCAGGATCGTGTCGTCGCGCTCCGGCGAGGTCGAGAGCAGCGCCACCGGCGCGCCGATCAGCTCCTCGATCCGGCGGACATACTTGATCGCTTGGGCCGGCAGGTCGGCCCAGGAGCGGGCGCCGGCGGTGGTTTCGGACCAGCCGGGGATCGTCTCGTAGATCGGCTCGACCTTGCCTTGAGCCGCCTGGCTCGCCGGCAGGTGGTCGATCGCCTGTCCGTCGAGGCGGTAGCCGGTGCAGATCCGGATCTCCTCGAAGCCGTCGAGGATGTCGAGCTTGGTGAGCGCGATGCCGTCGATGCCGGAGGTGCGCACGGTCTGGCGCACCAGCACCGCGTCGAACCAGCCGCAGCGGCGCTTGCGGCCGGTGTTGACGCCGAACTCCCGGCCGCGGCTGCCGATGGTTTCGCCGATGGCGTCGTGCAGCTCGGTCGGGAACGGGCCCTCGCCGACCCGGGTCGTGTAGGCCTTCGCGATGCCCAGCACGTAGCCGATGGCGCCCGGCCCGAGGCCGGAGCCGGTGGCCGCCTGGGCCGCGACGATGTTGGAGGAGGTGACGAACGGGTAGGTGCCGTGGTCCACGTCGAGGAGCGCGCCCTGCGCGCCCTCGAACAGGATGCGCTTGCCCGCCCGTCGCTCCTCGTCGAGCAGCGCCCAGACGGTGGTGGCGAAGGGCAGGATCTTCGGGGCGATGGCCTTGAGTTCGGCGAGCAGGGCGCCCGCGTCGACCTCGGCGATGCCCAGCCCCCGGCGCAGGGCGTTGTGGTGGGTCAGCACCCGCTCGATCTTGGCCGGCAGCGCGTCCGGGTCGGCGAGGTCGACGACGCGGATCGCCCGGCGGCCGACCTTGTCCTCGTAGGCCGGGCCGATGCCGCGCTTGGTGGTGCCGATCTTGAGGCCGGCATTGGCCGTCTCGCGGAAATGGTCGAGTTCCCGGTGCAGCGGCAGGATCAGGGTGGCGTTGTCGGCCACGCGCAGCGACTCGGGGGTCACCGAGACGCCCTGCGCCGTGATCCGCTCGATCTCGTCGACGAGGTGCCAGGGATCGACGACGACGCCGTTGCCGATCACCGACAGCTTGCCGCCGCGCACCACCCCGGAGGGCAGCAGCGCCAGCTTGTAGGTCACCCCGTCGATGACCAGCGTGTGGCCGGCGTTGTGGCCGCCCTGGAAGCGGACCACGATGTCGGCCTGCTCGGAGAGCCAGTCGACGATCTTGCCCTTGCCCTCGTCGCCCCACTGGGCGCCGACTACGACGACGTTGGCCATGCCTGCCTGCTCGCCCGCGACGGAATCCGGGTGGCGCCGCACGCGGGCGCGGGCGGCGCTCCGTGCGGCCGTTTCCGCGATCCGGCGGGGGAAATCAAGCAAGGCGCCGCCGACCCAGCCCCGCGCCCAGCCCCGCGGCGGCGGAACGCCCCGCGCGGGACGGGCGCGGCGCGCCGGGTCCGCGCGTTACGCGGCGCGCTACTTGGCTTCCGTGCCGGGCTGGCGGCCGGGCAGCTCGCCGGGCTTAATCACCGGCATCGTCCCCGACTGATCGGGCTTCACGACGGTGCCCGCGGCCGCGTCGGCGGGCGGCTTGATCACCCCGTCGTTCTTCTGGAGCTTGTCGCTGAGGGTCTGGTCCTGAGGCGGCGCGTCGGCGCTCGGGCGCACCCGGTCGGGGGGCGTCTGGGCGGCAGGTGGCAGGGCGGGGTCGCTGTCCTGCTTTCGGAGCGGCGCGTCGGGATTCTGCGCCTGCGCGGGCGTCTGGGCCGCCGTGGCGAGCAGGCCCGCCGCCAGCGCGGCGAGCAACGTGGTCTTCCGCATGGCGGGGCTCCCGGTTCGGTCACGAGGTCGGGGAGGAACAGACGGGGATGGAATCCGTTCCTGCCCGGCCCGGGCGGCGCGCCGGCCTCACGCGCCCCGGGCGACTTCGAGATAGAGCGCGCGCAGGCGCCGGCTCAGCGGGCCCGGGACACCGTCGCCCAGCCGGGTCCCGTCGATCTCCACCACCGGCATCACGAAGGACGAGGCGCTGGTGTAGAACGCTTCCTGCGCCTCCAGCGCCTCTGCCACGGTGAACAGCCGCTCCTCGACGCGCAGGTCGGCCTCGCCTGCCAGACGCAGCACGCTGGCGCGGGTGATGCCGGGCAGGAGCGCCGTCGAGAGCGGCCGGGTGATCAGGGTCCGGTCGCGGGTGACGATGAAGGCGGTGGACGACGAGCCCTCGGTCACCGCCCCGTCCTCGACCATCCAGGCCTCAGCGACGCCGGCCTCCACCGCCTGCTGCTTGGCGAGCACCTGGGCGAGCAGCGCCACCGACTTGATGTCCCGCCGCTTCCAGCGCAGGTCCTCGACGGTGATCACCCGGGCGCCGCTCTCGGCCAGCGGGTTGGCGACGATCTTCTTCGCCTGCGTGAACATCACCACCGTCGTCGGCGTGCCGGCCGGCGGGAAGCCGAAATCGCGCTCCATCACCCCGCGGGTCACCTGCATGTAGACCAGGCCCTCGACGAGCCCGTTGCGGGCGACGAGGTCGGCCTGGAGGCGCTCCCACGCGGCCGCATCGTGCGGGTTCGCGATGCCGATCTCGCCGAGCGAGCGGTCGAGGCGGGCGAGGTGGGCGGCGTTGTCGACGAGTTTCCCGTCGAGCACCGCCGAGACCTCGTAGATCCCGTCCGCGAACAGGAAGCCGCGGTCCATGACCGGCACGCGCGCCTGGTCGAGGGGGACGAACTCGCCGTTGAGATAGACGGTGCGGGATGCGCTCACGGGACTGCCTTCCGTTGTCGGGTCTGTGCGGTGTTCGCCCGCCGCCGGTGCGGGCTGGGCGGAACGGGCGACCTCATGCGCGCCTCCGGGCGACGCTCTGATCCTCCGGGGGCCGCGCGGACGGACGTCCGAGGATCCGCGCGGCATGGGCCGGGTCGGCCGCCACGAGCGCCAGCAGGGTCCGTGCCGCCGGATCGGGGAACGTGCGGCCCTGCTCCCAATTCCGGACCGTGCCGACCGGCACGCGCAGGAAGGCGGCGAACGCCTCCTGCGTCAGGTCGAGACGCGCGCGCAGCTCGCCGGCGGTGGGGATCGAGAGAACGGGGCCGGACGGCTCGGCGTCGGGATCGAAGCCATCCTCGCGCATGTAGCGGGCGATGTCCGCCTCCGTGGTCGCGGCAAGTTTCTCGCGGTCGACGGTGGACGGTCGCTCCAGCGCTTCCTTCAGGCTGATGCGAGCCATGCCGTGCGCTCCTTCCGGTTCGAGGGCCACGCGGTGATCACGTGCCGGACATCCCCTCGGTCGGTGTAGACCACCGTGTAGAAGATACCGTCGGCCTGACCGACCGCGATCATTCTGACTTCACCATAGTCGTGGCGCGTGTCCTGACGCTCGGTCACCCGGCCGCCGAAGATCGTGATCGCTTCGGCAAAGCCGAACCCCCGCTCAGCACGGACGTGCGCCTCTTTGGTGTTATCCCAGTCGAAATCCATTTCCGACCTACGCTTCAAGCGTAACGCCTCACGCCGTTCCGGGGCAAGCGCGGGCGGCCACGCACCCGCACTTCGGGCGGTGGCGTGCGCCTCACGCCCGGCCGAACACCCGCGTGAAAATCGTGTCGACGTGCTTGAAGTGGTAGCCGAGGTCGAAGCACGCCTCGATCTGCTCCGGCGTCAGCGCCCGGGTCACCTCGGCGTCGGCCTTGAGAAGGGCCAGGAAGTCGCCCTCGCCGCGCCAGACCGGCATCGCGTTGCGCTGGACCAGCCGGTAGGCGTCCTCGCGGGACAGGCCGGCCTGGGTGAGCGCCAGCAGTACCCGCTGCGAGTGGACGAGGCCGCCCAGCCGATCGAGGTTCTTCTGCATGGTGGCGGGGTAGACCAGCAGCTTGTCGATCACCCCGGTCATCCGGGCCAGCGCGAAGTCGAGGGTCACGGTGGCGTCGGGGCCGATCATCCGCTCCACCGACGAGTGCGAGATGTCGCGCTCGTGCCAGAGGGCGACGTTCTCCAGTGCCGGGACGACGTAGCCGCGCACCATCCGGGCGAGGCCGGTGACGTTCTCGGTGAGCACCGGGTTGCGCTTGTGCGGCATCGCGGAGGACCCCTTCTGGCCCTCCGAGAAGTACTCCTCCGCCTCCAGCACCTCGGTGCGCTGGAGGTGGCGGATCTCGATCGCCAGCCGCTCCAGCGAGGAGGCGACGACGCCGAGCGTCGCGAAGAACTGGGCGTGGCGGTCGCGGGGGATGACCTGGGTCGAGACCGGCTCGGGGCTCAGGCCCATCTTGCGCGCGACGTATTCCTCCACCCGCGGGTCGATGTTGGCGAAGGTGCCGACCGCCCCCGAGATCGCGCAGGTGGCGACCTCCTCGCGGGCCGCCACCAGCCGGGCGCGGTTGCGCGCGAACTCGGCGTGGGCCTGCGCCAGCTTGAGGCCGAAGGTGACGGGCTCGGCGTGGATGCCGTGCGAGCGCCCGATGGTCGGCGTGTGCTTGTGCTCGAACGCCCGGCGTTCGAGCGCGGCGAGCAGGGCGTCCACGTCGGCGATCAGGATGTCGGCGGCGCGCACGAGCTGCACGTTGAGGCAGGTGTCGAGCACGTCGGACGAGGTCATGCCCTGGTGGACGAACCGCGCCTCGGGCCCGACGATCTCGGCCAGATGCGTGAGGAAGGCGATGACGTCGTGCTTCGTCACCGCCTCGATCTCATCGATCCGGGCGACGTCGAACACCGCGTCGCGGCCCTTCTCCCAGACTTTGTCGGCGGCGGCCCGCGGAACGACCCCGATCTCGGCGAGCGCGGAGGTGGCGTGCGCCTCGATCTCGAACCAGATCCGGAAGCGCGACTCGGGCGACCAGATCGCCGTCATCGCGGGGCGGCTGTAGCGGGGGATCATCGGGGCCTCGGCGCGGTCCGGGAAACGTCCGCGGCCGGTAGCACGCGGCGGGCCGGCGGCTCAATCGGCGGGGGCCCGATCGGCGGGTGCCACCCCCGGCGGGTCACTCCGCCCGCACCCAGCCCTGGCCCATCAGGCGCTCCTGCGGCCGGAACCGGGCCTTGTAGTCCATCTTGCGCGAACCATCGACCCAGTAGCCGAGATAGAGGTAGGGCAGGCCCATGGCCCGCGCCCGGCGGATGTGGTCGAGGATCATGAAGGTGCCGGGCGAGCGGCCGGCCTCCTCGGGGTCGTAGAACGAGTAGACCATCGACAGCCCGTCCGAGAGCACGTCGGTCAGGCAGAAGGCCCGGGCCGGGCCGGCGCCGCGGCCGGTGATCGCCGTGTCGGGCCCGTGGCGGCGGTAGGCCACGAGGTGGGTGTCGACGTGGCTGTCCTCGACCATCATCGCGTAGTCGAGCACCGTCATGTCGATCATGCCGCCGTCACCGTGGCGGGCGTCGAGGTAGCGGCGGAACAGGGCGTACTGCTCGGAGGAGGGGCGGTTGGGCTCGGGCGCGCCGACGAGATCGTCGTTGCGGGTGAGGATCCGCCGCTGGCTCGCGCTGGGCTGGAAATCGTCGACCACGACCCGCACCGAGATGCAGGCCCGGCAGGTCTCGCAGGCCGGCCGGTAGGCGATGGTCTGCGAGCGGCGGAAGCCGCCCTGGGTCAGGATCTCGTTGAGGTCGCGGGCGCGGCGCCCGACGAGGTGGGTGAACACCTTCCGCTCCTCCTGGCCCTGGAGATAGGGGCAGGGCGAGGGGGCGGTGAGGTAGAATTGCGGGGTGTCGCGCGGGTGGCTCGTCACGCTCGGTCGGGACCCTGGCGGGCGGGGCTGGCCGCGCCTGCCGTCCAGTTTACAGCGGCGGGACGCCGGCTCAATGGGTCCCGCGGTCCCGGGCCCCGAAAAATCCCGGTTCGGTGACTGCGGGGGCCCGGCGCCTCAGCGGGCGTGCACCACGGCGAGGCCGAGCAGCAGGTCGTGCCCGAGGCGCCGGTCGGGGCGCATCAGCCCGAAGGCGATGTCGACGCACCACAGCAGGAAGGTCGAGATCGCCACGTAGAACAGCAGGGCGTGCACCGCGGCGGTGAGCACGTCGACGCGCCGGCCGCTCTCGGGAGCGACGACCCGCAGGCCGAGCATTCGCTGACCGAGCGTGCTCTGGCGGTTGCCGCCCACCGTGATCGCGCTGTAGAGGATGCCGCTCGCCGGCAGCACCGCGAACAGCGTCCAGCCGAGCCCGAAGGTGACGAGGCCGATCAGGGTGATCGCCAGCGTCAACAGGGCGGTGAAGCCGAGGATGAACACGATGTCGAGGAGGTAGGCCATCGTGCGGCCGCCGAGGCTCGCGCGCACGAACGGGATCGGCAGGCTGCTGGCGTAGCCCGGGGCGTAGGCGGGCTCGGCGTAGGTGGTGCGCGGGTCGGTCATGGCGACGCGTCCTGGAAAGGGGACCTGGAAGCGGGGCAACGCGGCGGAGATGGGCGTTCTGCCGTCGCACCGCAAGGCGGCTCTCAGCGGGTGCCGTACATCCGGTCGCCCGCGTCGCCGAGGCCCGGCACGATGTAGCCGTGGTCGTCGAGGTGGCTGTCGATCGCCGCGGTCCAGACCGGCACGTCGGGATGGGCCGCCCGCAGCCGTTCGAGCCCCTCCGGCGCCGCGAGCAGGCAGACGAAGCGCAGGTCGGCGCCGCCGCGGGCCTTCAACCGGTCGAGGGCGGCGACCGCCGAGTTCGCCGTGGCGAGCATCGGGTCGAGCACCAGCACGGTGCGGTCGGCGAGATCCGAGGGCGCCTTGAAGTAGTACTCCACCGCCTGAAGCGTCTCGGGGTCGCGGTAGAGCCCGACATGCGCCACCCGGGCCGAGGGCAGCAGCGACAGCATCCCGTCGAGGAAGCCGACGCCCGCGCGCAGGATCGGGGCGAGCACCAGCTTCTTGCCCTGGATCTGGCGGCCCTCCATCGCCTGGATCGGCGTCTCGATCGTCACCGGCTCCAGCGGCAGGTCGCGCGTCACCTCGTAGGCGAGCAGCGTGCCGATCTCGTTGAGGAGCTGGCGGAAACCCTTGGTCGAGCGGGTCTTGTCCCGCAGCAGGGTCAGCTTGTGCTGCACCAGCGGGTGATCGACCACCGTGACCGTCGCCATCGCCGCTGTCCCCGGATTCGCGCGAGGCCGACATGTGCCGGAGGCCGCGGGCCCGCGCAACGCGCCGGGAGAAACGGAGCGCAGGAAAATGGGCCCCCGGAGACCGGGAGCCCTCGACGCGACAGGTCCAAAAAAAATCAGGCGGTGCGGGGGCCCTCGGTGCCCTCGGCGCGGCGCTTGGCCATGAAGGCGTCGAACTGCTCGCGGTCCTTGGCCCGCTTCAGCTCCTCGACGAATTCGGCGAAGGCGCGGCTCTCCTCCTGGAGGGCGCGGCGCTGCGCTTCCAGGCGCTCCAGCTCGGCGCGGCGATACGCGTCGAAGGCCCAGTTGCCGCTGCCGCCGCGGTTGGCCGCCTCGAAGGCGCGGGCGAAGCGGGAGGCCGGCCGCGGGCCTTCGGTGCCGCCCTGCCAGCCGTCGAGGCCGCGCCGCGCCGTGTCGCGCAGAGCGTCGAAGGCCGGGTAGCCGGCGAACTTCCAGGCCAGGAGGCCGAGGCCGACCGGCCACCAGTAGATGAAGCCGAGGACGATCGCGCCGATCTCCAAGGAGCGGCGGGGGAACGGGCCGGAGCGGCAGGCCCTGCCGTTCGCCCAGGGAGAGGTGGAGGATGTGCTCACGGGTGGGCTCCGCTGTTCGCATGTGAACGGGGTTAACATGCGGGCGCCCCCGGAGGCTTTCAAGGGCCGTCCGGACCGCGCCGTCGCGGCGGCTACTCCCGCCGGGCGGCGCCGTGGACCAGGGCGAGCACGCCCGCCCGCAGCAACTCGTACTTGTCCGGCAGGCCGGGACCGCGGGGCAGGTGGCCGGCGGCCGAGAGTGTGGCGAGCCCGTGGGCCAGCGCCCAGACTTCGAGGGCGATGAAGCGCGGGGCGACGCCGCCGAACCCGTCCGCGAAGGTGGCTTGCAGCGCCTCGACGAGGAGATCGAACGGGCTCGGGCGAAGGGCCGGCGCCTCGGCCGACGCCTCCGCCGGGAGGCCGCGGGTCTCGAAGATCGCGGCGTAGTAGGCCGGCTCCTCCTCGGCGAAGGCGAGGTAGGCTTCGCCCATCCGGGTGAAGCGCTCGAGCGCCGTGCCGCGCGAGGTGAGCGCCCGGGCGAGCCGGGCGGCCAGCTCGTTGAAGCCGCGGCCGGCCAGTTCCTCCAGCAGGGCCTCGCGGCCGCGGAAATGCCGGTACAGGGCGGCCGGGGTGACGCCCACGACGCGCGCCGCGTCGACGAGCGTGAAGCCGCCGATGCCGCGCTCGGCGATGAACCGGCGCGCCGCCTCGATCAGCGCCTCTTTCAGGTTGCCGTGGTGGTAGCCGCGCCGGTCGCCCGGTCCATCCCGCCAGGGTCGCAAGACTCAGATCTCCCCCGCCCCACCGATTACGGGCGAGGGCGCCATTCGTTGCAGGTTCTCGGCCGGAACGTGTCCGGCGCCCGGCTTGACGGCGCCCGCCGCGGCGCAACAGTGTTGCATCGTGCGGGGCACCGACGCCCCGCGAGCGGAACGATCCGGCGGAGACGCGGTGCGGCATGGCCTTCGTGAGCCTCAAGGCGTGGCGGGCCCGCTCGGTCGAGCGGGCGTCGCTCTCGGCCCGGCTGAAGGCGGAACTGACCGCCGCGCTGGCCCTGGGCGAGGGCGACGCGCTCGCGGTCAACGAGATCGCCTGCGCCGATCCCGGCTGCCCGGACATGGAGACGATCGTGCTGGTGATGCGCGCGGGCGAGCCGACCCGGGCGTTGCGGGTGCGCCGCCCGATGGAGGGCGTGGATGCCGAGGCGATCGCGGCGCTCGCGGAGGAGGAGCGGGCCGGTCGCCCGACCGCGTCGCGGTGATGTGGGCCGGCCGCACGCCCGTGACGGCCCGGGTGGTGTAACCTCCCGGCACGGGCCGCCGAATCGTCCCGGGACAGAAGCGGTCCGAGGAATCGCCGGCATGAAGACGCGTCGCACCCTCCTCGCCCTGGCGCTCGCCGGGCTCGCCGCCGCCGCGGCCGTCCCCGCACGGGCGGGCGAGGTCGCGCCGTTCACGCCGGAGGCCTTCGAGGCCGCGCAGAAGGCCGGGCGGCCGATCCTGGTGGAGGTCAGCGCCCCCTGGTGCCCGATCTGCCGGACGCAGAAGCCTATCCTCGCCAAGCTCGCCGCCGAGCCGCGCTTCAAGGACCTCCTGATCCTCGACATCGACTTCGACAGCCAGAAGGCGCTGCTCCGCAGCCTGAACGTGCGGATGCAGAGCACGCTGATCGCCTTCAAGGGCGCGACCGAGACCGGCCGCTCGGTGGGCGAAACGCAGCCCGAGTGGATCGAGGGGCTGGTCGAGAAGACCCTGTGACCGATCGGCTTCCGTTCATCTGGGTCCCGCCATAACCCCGCGTGCCGGGCGCCCCGGCGCGACGGAGACTGCTTTCGCGATGACGAGCCTCACAGCCGACTGCCCGGTCGCGGTGATCGCGGTGCCGGTGCGCAACGAGGCCGAGCGGATCGCCGCCTGCCTGCGGGCGATCGGCGCGCAGGCCGGCCTGCCGCCGGGCGCCCTCGGCGTCGTCCTGTTCCTCAACAACTGCACCGACGGCACCGACCGGATCGTCGCGGACCTCGCGCCGACCCTGCCGGTGCCCGTGCGCGTGAGTGTCGAGGACTTTTCCGGCGCGCACGCGGGCTGGGCCCGCCGCCGGGCGATGGATGCGGCGGCCGCGTGGCTGGGGGAGGGGAACGGCGCGATCCTGTCCACCGACGCCGACAGCCGCGTGCCGCCGGACTGGGTCGCCCGCAACCGCGCCGCCCTCGCAGCCGGCGCCGACGCGGTGGCGGGGCGGGTCGAGCTGGACGAAGCCGAGGGCCGGCTGCTGCCGGACGCGCTCCACGCCCGTGGACGGCTGGAGGACACCTACGACGCGCTGATCACCGAGGCCGAGGCGCGGATCGACCCGGACCCGCACGATCCCTGGCCCTGCCACCGCACCACGATCGGCGCGACGCTGGCGGTGACCCGCGCGGCCTATCTCCAGGTGGGGGGCATGCCCGAGATCCCGCTGGGCGAGGACGGGGCGTTCATCGCCCGGCTGATCGCCCACGGCCTGCGGGTGCGCCACGCCCCCGACGTGTGCGTGACGATCTCGGCCCGGCTTACCGGGCGGGCCCCGGGGGGCGTCGCCGACACGATCCGCTCGCGCTGTGAGGAGCCCGACGCCCTGTGCGACGCCCGGATGGAGCTTTTTCATCGCTGCGTGCGGCGCTACCTGTGGCGCGCCCGGTTCCGCCGCCTGCACGGCGCGGGCGTCCTCCAGCGCGACCTCGCCTGGGCGCGGCGCCTCGCCATCCCCGAGGCCGAGGCGCGCCGGATCGCGGCCCTCCCGCTCGGCCACGCCATCTCCGAGGCCGAGCGCGCGAGCCCGCGCCTCGCCTATCGGCCGATCGGCCCGCGCCAGCTCCCGGGACAGATCCGGGTCGCCCGGGCCGGCCTCGTCGCGATCCGCGCCGCCGCCCGGCTACTCGTCCAGCGCGTCCCGGCCCGGGTGGCCGGGCCGGTGCCGGGCGTCGCGGGGAGCGAGCCGGCCTGAGCCCCGTCAGGCGACCCGCGACAGGCCGGCGGATTCCGAGCGCTGCGCCCGGGCGCTGTCGTAGGCGCGGTTGCGCAGGGCCGTCTCGCTGGGGAGCTGCTCGACCACGTCCCCGGAGGCGGAATCGACCACCTGGAACACCATGGTGCTGGTATCGGCGTCGCGGGTGAAGCGTCCCGCGCGGGCGTCCGCGCCGATCTCGACCTTCACCGGCGGGTCGAGGGCGTTGGAGGTCGGGGGCTCGGACGTCCGCGCCGGCGGTGCGGCGGTGGCACCGATGGCATCGAGGCCCTGCGGGCCGGCGGCCAGACTGCGGATTTCCATGAGCCGATTCCTGCGATCCTGTGATCGTAGGATTTCGCCGGCCGCGCCCTTAAGCGGACCCTAACGGGGGACGCTTGTGCACCGGCGGGTCGTGCAACTCCTGGATCTGAGATGAAGATCCGGTCAACGCGGTGTGCGCAATCCGCGGAATGCCCGAACGGCAACCTCACGATCTCGCCCGCCCGCGCGACCGTTCCGCGCGGGCGGGCATCTCATCGAAGGCCCGGTGCTACTCCGCCGCGTCGACGTAGAGCTTGCCGCCCTCGGCCAGGAACTCGCGCGACTTCTCGCGCATCCCGGCCTCGGCCTCGGCCGGCGACAGGGCGGGGGCCGCGCCGATCACCTGACCCGCCTGCTCCATCGCCAGTACCTCGGCGCGCAGGTCCTGCGTGATCTTCATCGAGCAGAACTTCGGGCCGCACATCGAGCAGAAATGGGCGACCTTGTGCGCGTCCTTGGGCAGGGTCTCGTCGTGGTAGCTGCGCGCCGTGTCGGGATCGAGCGAGAGGTTGAACTGGTCCTCCCAGCGGAAGTCGAACCGGGCGCGGCTGAGGGCGTCGTCGCGCAACTGCGCGGCCGGGTGGCCCTTGGCGAGGTCGGCGGCGTGGGCGGCGATCTTGTAGGTGATGACGCCGGTCTTCACGTCGTCCCGGTCGGGGAGCCCCAGGTGCTCCTTGGGCGTGACGTAGCAGAGCATGGCGCAACCGAACCAGCCGATCATCGCCGCGCCGATGCCCGAGGTGATGTGGTCGTAGCCGGGCGCCACGTCCGTGGTCAGCGGGCCGAGCGTGTAGAACGGCGCCTCGCCGCACTCGCGGAGCTGCTTCTCCATGTTGACCTTGACCTTGTGCATCGGCACGTGGCCGGGGCCCTCGATCATGGTCTGGCAGCCCTTGTCCCAGGCGATCTTGGTCAGCTCGCCCAGCGTCTCCAGCTCGGCGAACTGCGCCGCGTCGTTGGCGTCGGCGATCGAGCCGGGGCGCAGGCCGTCACCGAGGGAGAACGACACGTCGTAGGCCCGCATGATGTCGCAGATCTCGTCGAACCGCTCGTAGAGGAACGATTCCCGGTGCCCGGCGAGGCACCAGCGCGCCATGATCGAGCCGCCGCGCGAGACGATGCCGGTGACGCGTCGCGCCGTGAGCGGCACGTGCGCCAGCCGCACGCCGGCGTGGATCGTGAAGTAGTCGACGCCCTGCTCGGCCTGCTCGATGAGCGTGTCCTTGAACACCTCCCAGTCGAGCTTGAGCGGGTCGCCGCCGACCTTCTCCAGCGCCTGGTAGATCGGCACCGTGCCGATCGGGACGGGGCTGTTGCGGATGATCCACGAGCGGATGTTGTGGATGTTGCGGCCGGTCGAGAGGTCCATCACCGTGTCCGCGCCCCAGCGGATCGACCAGACCAGCTTCTCGACCTCCTCCGCCGCCGAGGAGGTGACGGCCGAGTTGCCGATGTTGGCGTTGATCTTGACCAGGAAGTTCCGGCCGATCGCCATCGGCTCCAGCTCGGTGTGGTTGATGTTGGCCGGGATGATCGCCCGGCCGCGCGCCACCTCGTCGCGCACGAATTCCGGGGTGATGAACGCCGGCACCGACGCGCCGAAACTCTCGCCGTCGGCGAGCGCGGCCTCGGCCCGCTCCAGCACCGCCTCGCGGCAGGCGTTCTCGCGGTGGGCGACGTAGATCATCTCCTCGGTGATGATCCCGGCGCGGGCGAACTCGTACTGGGTGACCTTCTGGCCCGGCGCGGCCTTGCGGATCACCCGCTCGGCGGGGCAGGCGGCCACCAGCTTGTCGCCGGCGAAGCCGTTGTCCTCGGGCTTGACCGCCCGCGGCTCGACGGCCGCGTAGCCGCGCGCGGCGATCCACGGCTCGCGCACGCCGGGCAGGCCGGCGCTGAGGTCGATCCGCGCGTCGGTCTCGGTGTAGGGGCCCGACGGGTCGTAGATCCGCACCGGCGCCTCGTTCGGGTCGGTCAGCGCGATCTCGCGATAGGGCACGCGGATGTCGTCGCGCCCGGCCACGGACGCGTAGACCTTGCGCGAGCCGGTGACCGGACCCGTGGTCACGGTCTCGGGACCTCCGGAGAAGTCCTTCGCCTTCACGGTCTTGGGCAGCACGGGCACGTTCATCGGGAGCCTCTCCTGGCGCTGGAGCGGTCCGGATACGCTGCGGACGATGAGATGAGAGCCGGCCGTCAGGCCGTCGGTTCCCGTCCCTCCGCCGGTACGAACCGGATCAGGTTCAAGGGTCAGGGCCTCCGGCCCAATCTCAGCCCCCGCGCGGGGCCCCCCTCGGAATGATTCGAGACTTCACGCCGGCGCGGGCTTTGTCAACGTGTTGCCGGGCGCCGATCGCTCGGGCATCGGGACTCTGTCTCCCGGTCCCGTCGTCCCACCCCGGCCGTCCGGCCCCGGTCCCCCACGGAAATCCGCATGCGCGTCCTGGCCGTCCTCGCCGTCCTGGCGCTCGCGCTCTACGCCCTCGCGCTGGTGGGGCTGGCGCTCGGCCAGCGCCGGCTGATCTACCCGGGCGCCTACCGGCCGCCGCCCCCGCACGCGGTGCCGCCGGGCGTCGCGGTCGTGACGGTGGCGACCCCGGACGGGGAGCGGCTGCACGGGCTCTGGCACCCGCCGCGCCCGGGCTGCGGCGTGGTGGTGACCTTCCACGGCAACGGGGCGCGGCCCGAGCCGCACGCGGCCCGCTTCTCCCAAGGGCCGTGGCGGGCGGCGGGCTGGGGCGTGCTGGCGGTGGCCTATCGCGGCTATCCGGGCTCGACCGGAGCCCCGAGCGAGGACGGGCTGATCCGCGACGGGCTGGCGGCCGCCGCCGAGGTCGCGGCGCGGGCGCCCGGCGCGCCGGTGCTGCTGCACGGCCACTCCCTCGGCGCGGCGGTGGCGGTCGCGGTGGCCGAGCGGGTCCCGCATCGCGGGCTCTACCTCGAAGCGCCGTTCGATTCCCTGGTCAACGCCGTGCGGGTGCACTTTCCGTACGTCCCGACGCTGCTCCTGCGGGACACCTTCCGCTCCGACCGGCGGGTGGCCGGCGGCACCGCGCCGGTGCTGATCGTGCAGGGCGAGGCCGACCGCATCGTGCCGGCCGAACTCGCCCGGCGGCTCGAAGCGGCGATCGGCCCCCGGGCGCGGCTCGACCTGATCCCCGGCGACCACGTCTCGATCCTCGGCGCCCGGGACGCCGAGGCGGCGGCCCTGTTCCGCACCGCCTGCGCCGACGCGGCCGTCGTGCCGGGCTGACGTCCACCCCCGCGACGCCGTCGCCCCTGCCGCCGGGTCCGGGTGCGTCCTACCTCTTGGCCCGAGGGCCGAGCGGTCGGCCGATGGAGGTTGGGCGGCTTGGTCGGACGGCGGTCCCGGCGCTGGCACGACGACGACCCGGACACGCACGGGCCGGCGGCGAAGCCGCTCCCCGTCTGCCCGCTCTGCGAGCGTCCGATCCCTGGGCACGCCCGCTCCAGCCTGCACCACCTGACCCCGCGGCTGAAGGGCGGCACCCACCGCGGCACCGTGCGCCTGCACCAGATCTGCCACTCGGCCATCCACGCCCGCTACAGCGAGGCCGAGATCGCCCGCCGCCTCGCCGACGTGGACGCGCTCCGCGCCGACCCCGAGATCGCCGGCTTCCTCGCCTGGGTCCGGGGCAAGCCGGACGACTTCCACGCCCCGACCCGCATGACCCGCGACCGGCGGGCGTCCAAGCGGCGGGATTAGGCGGCTAGTGTCGAGCGGCTGCGAGATCGGCCGTGCCCGGGCGAAAAGCCATCGCATAGGCCTGTACGACGCGATCGTGCGATGGCTTTTCTGGACAAAGCATGACACGGTGCCCGCTCGGCGGTATCGCCAGCGAGGGTTGGGTGAAGCGCGACCATCTCGTGCACGCGGTGCGCGAGCGCCTCGTCCGCCCGACTCCACCGCACGATCGGCCGTAGGACGGGACACCCCACCTCGGAACGGGCACCCGGTTTCACGGCCCGTTCATCACGATTGCGGATCGACGGCCCGACCGACACCTTCCTCAACCGCGGCGCCCTAAGGTCCCCCCGTGGCGACGGGGGCGGGCATGGCGGGCGGGGACGAAGCGGACGGGCGGCGCGCCTGGGTCGACATCGCCAAGGGCACCTGCATCCTGCTCGTGGTGATGATGCACGCGGTGCTCGGCACCGGCGAGGCGATGGGCGGCGAGGGGTTCCTGCACCCGGTGGTGGCCTTCGCCAAGCCGTTCCGCATCCCCGACTTCTTCCTCCTGTCCGGGCTGTTCGTCGGCCGGGTGATCGACCGCGACTGGCGGCTGTTCGCGGACCGGCGGGTGGCCCACTTCGCCTACTTCTACCTGCTGTGGCTGCTGATCCTGTCGGCGGCCAAGTACGGCCGGATCGTCGACGGGGCTGGGCCGGAGGCGTTCCTCGCCCACCTTGCGCACGCCCTGGTCGAGCCGTACTCGACCCTGTGGTTCATCTACCTGCTCGCCGTGTTCTCGGTGGTCACCAAGCTGCTGCGCCGCGTGCCGGGGCCGGCGCTGCTGGCCGGCGCCGCCCTGCTGCAACTCGCCGACATCCGCTCCGACTCGACCCTCGTCGAGGAGTTCTGCGCCCGCTACGTCTACTTCGTCGGCGGCTACCTGCTCGCCCGCCACATCTTCGCGCTGGCCGATCGCGTGCGGGCGCGCGCCGGTCTCGCGCTGATCGGCCTCGCGCTCTGGGCCGTCGCGGAGGGCTGGCTCGCGCTGACGCCCTCCGCCTTCGCCGGCTACCCGACGCTCGCGAGCCTGCCCGGGGTGAGCCTCGTGCTGGGCGCCGCCGGGGCGCTGGCGATCGTGTCCGGGGCGGCGCTGCTCGACCGGGCGGGCGGGCCGGTCGCCGAGGCGCTGCGGTACTGCGGGCAGCGCTCGATCGTGATCTACCTCGCCTTCACCCTGCCGATGGCCGCGACGCGCGAGGCGCTGGTCCGCTCGGGGCTCATCGCGGATGTCGGCCTCGTGAGCCTCGCCGTCATCACCGTCGCGGTGCTCGTGCCGCTCGCCCTGGAGCGGCTGGTGCGCGGCACGCCGCTCGCCGCCCTGTTCGTGCGGCCGCGCGCCCTCCACCTCGCGGCCCCGCCGCCGCGCCGCGCGTCCCGGCCATCCTGGGGGACGGGTCCCCGAAGCCCGGCGGTCGAGCCCGGCGCCTGACCCGGCCGGCGCCTCAGCCCAGGAAGGTCAGGCCGAGGCGCCGGCCCCGGCGCCACGCGACCGCGACCGGCCGCGCGGGCGCGTCCACGGTCAGCCGCAGGTCGAACCGGTCCGGCACCCGGTCCGGATCCGCGACCTCGATCTGCGCTCCGGATTCCGTCGCGTCCCAGACGAGGCACTCGATCTCCGGGCCGATGCCGGTGACCGCGCCGAAGGTGAAGGCGTTGCGCCGGAACGCGCCGCGGCGATCGTCGAGCATCGGGAGGCCCCCCTGGCCGCAATCCGGCGCGGGCGCAGGGTGTCGCCCGATCCGATGGACAGTGCAGGCGGCGGGTTAAGAGTCCGATGACGGCTATGGCGGCCGGATGATCAGTTCGGTGGGCGCCGGAATCCGCAGGCTGCGCGGGGCGCGGCGCCGATCGCCGCGCTCCGGATTGGCCTCGCCGGAGAGACCGGGCTTCTGGTGCGGGGCCGCCACCGGCTATAGGCGGGCGGGAAACGATCGGCGGGCGCGCCGCCTCGGCACCGGCCGGGCGCGCGGGGAGGACCGGGATGAGTCAGGCGTCGGCGCAGGAACTCCTGCTGCTCAGCGCGTTGCAGGAGTGCCGGATCCGGCTCGACGACGCGCGCACCGGCGCGGCGGATTACGAGGCGAACCGCGACGCCCTCGCCGCGGCGCGGGCGCGCGTGCGGGCGCTGGAGGAGGAACTGGCCCGCGAGCGCGAGCGCACCGAGGCGGTGCGGATCGTGCTGCGCGCGCTCACCGCGAGCCTCGGCCGGTTCGGCCTGCGCCGCCGCGACTTCCTGGCCCGGATCGCCGGGGCCGGGCGCGACACGCCGCAATCCGGACCGCAATCGGCCCGCCATCCCGTGCTCCTGGCCGAGTCGCGGCACGTGCTCGGGCGCGAGGCGGACGCGGCGGACGACCCCGCGGTCTGACCGCGTCCGGCCGCGGCCCTGCGTGGTCCCCCTGCACGAAAAAGCATCGCGACGCCAAGGCGTTGTGTCGGGTTCCGCGGCCCGGGCGCCCCGCGTCCGGCGCGCCCGGGCAGTGCTAACGCCCCCTTAAACCGCCGCATTTAGCGTGCGGTAACCGGTCCCGCGGCGCTCGGCGCACGGGGCCGGGCGGTTTCATGCGCAGACGGGATTCATGGCCAGAGGGCTGGGCAGCGGGCAGGGCAAGGGGCCGGGCAACGGGCCGGACAGGGGTCGGGGCAGGATCGAGCCGAACTTCGATGTGCCGGAGGGGCGCTCGACCCGGGGCGACCTCGATCTGCGCCTGTCCCGCGAGGACCGGGCCGGGGGCGGAGACGGGGGGCGCGTGGGCAAGCGGACGGGCTCGGGGACGGGGAGGGGCGCCAAGGCGGCCAAGGGGACGGCGCGGGGCGCGACCGGGCGCGGCGCGCGGCGCGTCCGCCGCCGCTCGTGGCTCGGCCGCATCGTCTACGGCTGCGTCGTCCTCGGCCTGTGGGCGGCGATCGGGCTCGCCGGGCTCGTGGCCTACCACGCCTCGCAACTGCCGCCGATCGACCAGCTCTCGGTCCCGAAGCGCCCGCCCAACATCGCGATCCTGGCGAGCGACGGCTCGCTGCTCGCCAACCGCGGCGAGACCGGCGGGCGCGTCGTGTCGATCAAGGAGCTGCCGCCCTACCTGCCGCGCGCCTTCGTGGCGATCGAGGACCGGCGCTTCTACACCCATGCGGGCATCGATCCCGTCGGCATCGGCCGGGCGATCGCCCAGAACCTCACCCGCCGCGGCGTCGCCCAGGGCGGCTCGACGCTGACGCAGCAGCTCGCCAAGAATCTGTTCCTGACGCCGGAACGCTCGGCATCGCGAAAGATCCAGGAGGCGATCCTGGCGCTGTGGCTGGAGCACAAGTACACCAAGGACGAGATCCTCGAACTCTACCTCAACCGCGTCTACTTCGGCGCCGGCGCCTACGGCGTCGAGGCGGCCGCGCAGCGCTACTTCGGCAAGCCGGCCAAGGACGTCAGCCTCGCGCAGGCCGCGATGCTCGGCGGCCTCGTCCAGGCGCCGTCGCGGCTCGCCCCGAACCGCAACCTGCCGGCCGCGCAGGCCCGCGCCGCCCAGGTGCTCGCGGCGATGCAGGATCTCGGCTTCGCGGCGCCGGGGGACGTGAAGGTGTCGCTGGCCCAGCCGGCCCGGCCGGCGAGCAGCCGCGGCGGCGGCTCGGCCAACTACGTCGCCGACCTCGTGATGGACGTGCTCGACGACTACGTCGGCAAGTTCGAGACCGACATCGTCGTGCAGACCACCGTCGACACCGGCCTCCAGGGGACCGCCGAGCGGGCGCTGACCGACGAGCTGAACAAGCAGGGCGGGCGCTACAACGTCGGCCAGGGCGCGCTGGTGTCGATGCGGCCGGACGGGGCGATCCGCGCCCTGATCGGCGGGCGCGACTACGCCCAGAGCCAGTTCAACCGCGCCACCACCGCCAAGCGTCAGCCGGGCTCCTCGTTCAAGCCGTTCGTCTACCTCGCCGCGGTCGAGCGCGGCGCCACCCCCGACACGGTGCGCGAGGACGCGCCGATCCGGATCGGCACCTGGGCGCCGGAGAACTACTCCCACCGCTACGAGGGCCCGGTCACCCTGCGCTCGGCGCTCGCCCACTCGCTCAACACCGTGGCGGTGCGGCTCGGCCAGGAGGTCGGCCCGAAGGCGGTAGTGCAGACCGCCCAGCGCCTCGGCATCACCTCGCCGCTCCAGGCCAACGGCTCGATCGCGCTCGGCACCTCCGAGGTGACGCTGATGGAGATGGTCGGCGCCTACGGCGCCTTCGCCAACGGCGGCACCGGGGTGATCCCCTACGTCGTCGCCTCGGTGAAGACCACCGACGGCAAGGTCCTCTACAAGCGCGCCGACAGCGGCCTCGGCCGGGTCATCGACGCGAGCGCCGACGGCATGATGAACGCGATGATGCACGAGACCTTCGTCTCCGGCACCGCGAAGAAGGGCGACATCCCCGGCTGGGATCTGGCCGGCAAGACCGGCACCAGCCAGGACTTTCGCGACGCGTGGTTCGTCGGCTACTCCGCCACCCTCGTGACCGGCGTCTGGCTCGGCAACGACGACGGCGAGCCGACCAAGAAGGCGTCCGGCGGCAACCTGCCGGTGGAGATCTGGAAGACCTACATGACCCAGGCGCTCAAGGGTCAGGCGCCGGTGCCGCTGCCGAACATCAACCGCTGGCGCAGGGCCCCCGAGACCACCGCCACGGTGGCGAACGCCGCCCCCGGCCCCGGCGACGTGCTGGGCCAGATCGGCCAGTTCCTGAACGGCGGCGCCGCCCCCGAGCCCGCTCCGCGTCCCCGCGCCCCCGTCCGCCGCGAGGCCGCGCCGGACGACCGCAACCTCCTGGAGAAGCTGTTCGGCATCGGGGAGTAGGGGAGTCGGGAGTGCTCTCGCGCAGCGTGGGCGGGCACCCCTCTCCCCTCTGCGGGAGAGGGTGGCGCCCGAAGGGCGTCGGGTGAGGGGAGCGACGGTGCCGGATGTGGCGGACGGCATCCGCGCAATGCCGTTGCTTGAAGCCGGGCTCCCCTCTCCCGACCCCTGCTCACGCAGGGGCCACCCTCCCCCGCAGAGGGGGGAGGGAGACCCGGCGCGAATGGGTCGCTCGACGAACCACGCGGAGTTCCGCGGCCGTCACAGCATCGGCAGCATCCGCGGCCGCGGGCCGCGGGGAAAATGCGCGTCGATCAGCGCGATCTCGGCCGCGCCGAGATGCAGCGCGCCCGCCCCGGCATTCTCCACCGCCCGCGCCGGCCGGCCGGTCTTCGGGATGGTGAAGGTGGTGGCCAAGCGGGTCAGGAAGGCCAGCGCCACCGCGTAGGGCGTGGTGCCGTGCGACCGGGCGATCCCGTCGAGCACCCGGCCGCCCGGGCTCGACGGCTCGGGGAAGTCGCCGCTGCCGAAGGGCGAGTAGCCGACCAGCGCCACCCCGTGATCCGCGCACCAGGGCAGGACCGCGTGCTCGATCGCCCGCTCGCCGAGATGGTAGAGCACCTGGTTGCAGGCGATCCGGTCCGGCCCGGCGACCGCGAGCGCCCGCTCCAGGTCGTCGACGTCGAAATTGCTCACCCCCCAGGACAGGATCTTGCCCGCCCGGCGCAGATCCTCGAACCCACCGATCGTCTCCGCGAGCGGGTGGCTGCCCGGCCAGTGCAGCAGGTAGCAGTCGAGCCGGTCGGTGTTCAGCCGCCGCAGCGAGGCCTCGCAGGCGCGCACGACCCCGCGGCGGGTGGCGTTGCTCGGCACGACCTTGGAGACGAGGAACACCTCCTCGCGGCAGTCGCGGACCGCCTCGGCGACGATGGCCTCGGCCTCGCCGTACATCTCGGCGGTGTCGATGTGGGTCATGCCGGCGTCGATCCCGGCGCGCAGGGCCCGCACCGCCTCCGCCCGGTCCCCGCGATCGATGTTCCACGTGCCCTGGCCGATCACCGGCACGCGGACCCGCGCCGCGCCGAAGCGCCTCGCCTCCATGCCAACGCTCCCTCGTTGTCCCGGACCGCGACGCCGCCCGACCTGGGGCCCGCCGCGGTGTGGGAGTCCCGCGCCTTACTCGCGCCATCATGGGGGCGTGAGCAATGGCCGATCGCAGCGCCCGGCGCTAGACTTTCGGCCAGGGTCACCCCGTGTCCATCGCCCGCGCCAAGCCCCCCGCAGGCCGCTCCGGCGGCGCCGCCCGCGGAGCCCGCTGATGCTGCCCGCCCATCGCTGGTTCTGGGTCCTCATCCTGCTCGCGGCCGCGGGCGCGGGGCTCCTCTACAACGTCGTGTTCGCGGCCGGGGCCTCGCCGCTGGCCGGCTTCACCTACGGCCTGTGCATGGGCGCGGCGGTGCTCGCCTTCGACCGCGGCCTGATCCTCGCCGGCCTCCAGGCCCGGATCCGGCGCCTGCCGGCCTCGCTCTACGTGCCGGCGGCCGAGTTCGCCTACGTGCTGATGATCGCGGCCGGCAACGCGCTCGGCGGCCTCGTCGTCTGGGGCTTCTCCCTCACCAAGGACCCGCTCGTCGAGGCGACCCGGCTGACCCCGCGGGTGCTCGCCTACGCGCTGGCCGTGTCGGGCCTGCTGGTCTTCGTGATCCGCATGCGCGACCTGATCGGCGGCGAGGTGTTCGTGAACTTCATGATCGGCCGCTACCACAAGCCGGTCGAGGAGGAGCGCGTGTTCCTGTTCCTCGACGTGGTCGGCTCGACCGCCTTCGCCGAGGCGCACGGCGACCTGCGGGCGCAGGAATATCTCGGCGCGGTCTTCGCCGCGCTGGCCGAGCCGGTGCGCCGCAACGGCGGCTCGGTCGACGATTACGTGGGCGACCTCGCGATCGTGACGTGGCCGATGAAGCGGGGCCTGCGCGACGCGCGCTGCGTCACCTGCCTGTTCGACGTGCGCGAGCGGATCGAGGCGGAGGCCGAGGCCTGGACCGCCCGGTTCGGGGTCGTGCCGCGCCTGCGCGCCGCCCTGCACGGCGGCCCGGTGGTGACCGCGGAAGTCGGCGTCGACCGGCACAAGATCGCCTATTTCGGCGACGCGGTGAACGTCACCGCGCGGATCGAGGCCCTGTGCCGGCCGCTCGGGGTCGACGCGCTGATCTCGCAGGACCTGCTCGACCGGCTTCCCGGCCTGCCGGACGGCGTGCGCGCCCGCTCGCTCGGGGCCCACGCCCTGCGCGGGCGCGGTACGCCGGTGGCGGTGGCGACCCTGGAGCGCGGCGGCGCCGCCTCCGAGCCCGAGCTCGAGGCCGGCGCGCGCCCGGCCCGCCGCGCGGCGGGCGCCCGCTGATGCCCCCTTCGACGGCCGGCCGTCCGGGCCGGCGCGCGAGGGTCCTGCGGATGCTGCTGCGGTTCGGCCCGCCCCTGGCCGGCATCGCCCTGATCGGCCACGCCGTGGTGATCTCGGTCGGCGGCGACATCGAGCGCTGGGAGTTCGCCCTGGGCGTGCTCCTGATCGTGGCCGGCTTCGCCTCGAAGCTGGTGCCGGCGCGATGAGCGCGGAGGGACCCGGCGTGGACATCCCCGTCTACCTCGACGCCGACGCCTGCCCGGTGAAGGACGAGACCTATCGCGTCGCCGCGCGCTACGGGCTGACCGTCCACGTCGTCGCCAACAGCGTCCTCAACCTGCCGCGCGAGCCGTGGATCGTCCGGGTGGTGGTCGGCCCCGAACTCGATGCCGCCGACGACTGGATCGCCGCCCGCGCCGGGCCGGGGAGCATCGTGCTCACCGCGGACGTGCCGCTCGCCGCCCGCTGCGTGCGGGCCGGCGCCGCGGTGCTGTCCTTCACCGGCAAGCCGTTCACCGACGCCTCGATCGGCATGGCGCTCGCCACCCGCGACCTGATGCAGTCCTTACGCGAATCCGGGGCGGTGACCGGAGGGCCGCGGCCGTTCTCGGCCCGCGACCGCTCCGAGTTCCTCGGCGCCCTCGACCGGGCGGTGAACCGGATCCGGCGGGGCTGACCCGCGCCGGAAACCGTCTCAGCCCCAACCCATCTCAGCCCTCGGCCCGGGCGACCAGCGCCTTCAGCGCCGCGTTGATGCGATCCTGCCAGCCCGGCCCGTCCTTCTGGAAATGGGCGAGCACCGCGCTGTCGAGGCGCAGGCTCACCATCTCGCGCACCCCCGGTGCCGCGGCGGGCGCGGGCGCGGGCGCCGCCGGCGGAGGGGCGTCGGGTTTCGGCGTGGTCGCGGCCTTGAAGGCCGCCTCCGCGGCCGCGCGCGGATCGGTGAAGCGGCGGCGGTTGCGCGCGTCGACCATGCCGGGGTCAGCCCTTCGCGGCGGTCTTCGGCGGGGCCTTGCGAGCCGCGCCCTTCACACCGCCCTTGGCGGCGCTCTTGGCGGCCTTCGCCTCATCGGCCGCCTGCTTCTCCGCGGCCGCGGTCTGGGCGTCCGCCGCCTCCTTGGCGAGGCGCAGGGCCCGCAGGCGCACGGTGCGCTCGTCCACCGCCTTGATCGCCGCGTGGTGCTCGGCCATCGCCTGGGCGCCCTCGCGCGCCATGCGCTCGGCCCGCTCGGCCCGCTCGGCCCGGTTCTCGGCGCGGACGCGCGCCTCGGTCTCGGCGGCGCGGATCTCCTCGGCCTCGTCGAGGTCGGTCTCGGTATCGTCGTTCATCGCATCCCTTTCGCCCCGCCCCGGGGAAGATGCGCCGGCATCCGAGCCGGTCGGCGGTCGAGGCGGGCCCGGCCTGTTCGAAGAGGGGGTGGAGGCCGGATGACCCGGCCCGACGCTCGGCGTCGGGGGACGCGGGCGGCGGGCCGGAATGTTAAGGGCTTTAGCATGCCCGCGCGCCGGCTGGCGAATCGCCGTCCCCGGGCGCGCGGGCGTAGTCCCTGGAAATCACCGCACCCGGTAGTTCAGCGGGATCGTCACCGACAGGCTCGATTGCGTCACGCCGGGCGGGGCGGGCGGGAGATGGCCGCGCACCGCCGCGAGCGCGGCGCTGTCGATCTGGCCGACGCCGCTGGAGCGGGCGAGGCCTGCGCCCGACACCGAGCCCGAGCGCAGGACGGTGAACCGCACCAGCGCCGTGCCGCCGCCGGTGCCCGCCGCCGCCCCGGGATTCATCCGGCCGTGGATCGCGGCGCTGATCGCCCCGGTCCACTGGCGCAGGGCGCTCGGGTCGTTGCCCGCGGCGGCGCGGCCGGCGGCGTTCTGGCGCGAGGACGAGGCGGCGTCGCGGGTCTCGGCGCCCTGGCGCGCCTGCGCCGCCCTGGCCTTCGCCTCCCGGGCGGCCTTGGCCTTCGCCTCGCGGACCTTCTCGCGCCGCTCCTCCTCGCGCTCCCGCCGTTCCTCCTCGCGCTCGCGGCGCTCGGCCTCCCGGCGCTTCTCCTCGCGGATCTTCTTCAGCTTGGCCTCGCGCTCGGCCTGGAGCTTGGCGAGATCCGGCTTCGGCTCCTCGGGCTTGGCCTCCTCGGCCTGCGCGACCGGCGGCGGTGCCAGCGGCTCGGCCTGCTCGGCGGTGGAGGTGATCACCTGGGTCGGCGGCTCGACCGCCGCGGCCTCCGGCGGCGTGACGGGCTTCGCCTCGTCGGGCTGGGCCTCGGCCTGCTCGGCGGGCGGGGGCGGCTCGGTCGCCTCCTCCACCGGCTCGTCGATCGGCTTCGCCTCGGGCGGGGCGGCCTGGCTCATCTGCTGCTCGGCCGGCGCCTGGGTCGGCGCGTCGGTCATCAGCGGCGACAGGTCCACCGTGATCTGCTGCTCGCCGGGCGGGGCCGGGGGCGCGAGGCGCACGAACATCACCGCGGCGAGCACCAGCGCGTGCAGAGCCAGCGCGACGAGGAAAGCGGGCACGAGTCCGGACGGGCGGCGCCCGGGCAGGTCGGTCGCGGCGAGGGTGCTCATCGGGTCAGCGGGCGGTCTCTGCGGGGGCGGCCGGGGCGGAGGCCGGAGCGGCGGATCCGGGGGCGGCGCCGCCGGGCGACTGGGCGATGAGCGAGACCTTGGAGAAGCCCGCCTGCCCGATCAGGCCCATCACCTCCATGACCTTGCCGTAGGGCACGTCGCGGTCGCCCCGCACCAGGATCACCTGATCCTTGTCATCGGCCGCCATCTCGCGCAGGCGCGGCACGATGCTGTCCATCGTGTACACCTGCTTGGCGATCGAGGGGTTGCCGTCCTTGTCGACGGTGACCTCCAGCGGCTTCTTCGCCTGCGCGACCTTCGCCGCCGCCGTCTTGGGCAACTGCACCGGAACGCCGGTCGTCATCAGGGGCGCCGCGACCATGAAGATGATCAGCAGCACCAGCATCACGTCGACCATCGGCGTGACGTTGATCTCCGACATCGGCGCGTCGTCGAGGCCGTCCTCGTCGCCCGTGCGGATCGATCCCATCGCCATCGGGTCTGCTCCCGGTCTCTCGTCTCGAATCGTGCGTGTGCGGCGTCCCGGACGGCTGCGGCGCCCGGGACGGGGTGCGGGGTGTGGAGGCGGGCGCTACTCGGCGGCGGCGCGGTGCTTCTGGCCGGCCCGGTCGCGGGCGAGGCGGTTGCCGAGGACGGCGATGCACGAGCTGAAGGAGCTCTGGACGCCGCCGACGTCGGTGGTGAGCTTGTTGTAGGCCATCACCGCCGGGATCGCGACGACGAGGCCGATGGCGGTGGCGAACAGCGCCTCGGCGATGCCGGGCGCCACCACCGCGAGCGAGGTGTCCTGGCTGCGCGCGATCGACGAGAACGAGTTCATGATGCCCCAGACCGTGCCGAACAGGCCGACGAACGGGGCGGTGGAGCCGGAGGTGGCGAGCAGCGACAGGCCGCCCTTCAGGCGCTTGATCTCGACGCCGAGCGCGCCGCGCATCGCCCGCTCGATCCGCTCGCGCCGCTCGGCGCGGGTCTCGGTCTGGTCCTGGTCGCGCCACGCGTCGAGCGCCGCCTTCACCACGTGCCCGGCGATGCCCTTGAACTCGCCGTCGAGGCTGCCGCCCGAGCGCACCAGGTTCTCGAACGCCTTGGCCTGACGGCGGGCGGCGGCCAGCCGCACGACCTTCTCGAACACCACGGTCCAGCAGGCGATCGAGGCGATCACGAGGAGGATCATGACCCCCTTCACGATCGGGTCGGCCTGGAGGAACAGCCCGAGGAAGGAGAAGTCGTGACCGGTCTCGACCGGGAGGGCTTGTGTCGGGTCCATTCAGGGCTCCTCAGCGTCTGTCGACCGCGGCCTGGGGCCGCTCGGGGATCGGTGCGGCCAAAGCCGCGGACCGCCCGGCGGCCTGTCGGTGCCGCCGGGCGGTGTGGTTCGTCGGTGGCGCCGGCCGCCCCGGAGCCGCGCCGGGCACGGGCTCCGGGTCCGGGTCGCGATGCTCTCCCTCGCGACGAGGCGGCCTCGGCCCCGGCCCCCCTAGCGGTCGAACGCGATGCCGGCCTTCGACTCGGTCTCGGTCCGTTCCAGGCAGGCCTCGCGCGCGGCTTCGCCGCCGTCGCAGGCGAGCACGTCGTTCAGGAGGACCCGGCCGACCTTGCCGCAGGCGATCCCCGGGAAGTCGAAGATCTTCACGGTGGTCTTGCGCGGCGGCAGCGGCCCGAGTTCGACCGCCACCCGGCGCTGGGCGATCCCCTCGGGATCGAAGGCGAACAGGTCGACCTTGTAGGACTTGAGGGCGGGGCCGCGGGTGTTGTCGACCACCATCGTGATGCGGCAGGCGTCGCCGGCCGGCTCGGTCTTGTTGAGCTGGAGCTTGATCGGCGCCCGGTCGGGGGCCGCGCGATCGGACGTCGCCTTGTCGGGCGTCGCACCGGGAGCCGCCCCGGGAGCCGCCTTGTCGGCGGGAGCATCCTGCGCGAGCGCCGCGGCGACGAGAAGCACTGACAGGGCGAGGCAGGCCGCCGTGTCGAGGGCGACGCGCCCGATGCGGCGGCGGTACAGGGGAACGCTCCAGGCAGCCAAAGTCCGAAAATCCTCTCTCATCCCGGTCACCGGGGTCAGTGCAGCACCGCGGCGGCCGGGCGCGCGGGGGCGCGGATTCCGGCCAACCGCGTCGCCGCCATGTCGATCGTCTCGGCCGCGGCGCGCACCGCCGCTTCGAGCCGGGGCGCCGCCGGGCGGGCCGCCAGCGCGGCCGCCCCATCGGCCACGTCGTCCCAGGCCCGGCGCCGGCCCCGGCCGATCAGCGCGACCAGGGCGCATTCGTGGCCGGTCAGCCGGCAGCAGCTCGCCGGCATGAACGACCAGTCCTCGGCGCGCTCGGCCTTGAGGGCGCGCACGATGCCCACGACGCCGGCCACGAAGCGCGGCCCCTCGGCCGGGCCGAGCAACTGCTCCGCCCCGTCGAACGCCGCGTCCCAGCAGGCCACGTCGCAGGTCATGTAGCCGGCCGCCACGAATCGGGCGACCGACAGGGCCAGCACGTCGGCTTCGTCGCCGCAGACATCGGCGACGCGCCGCAGTGTCGCATGGCCCGGCGGTGTCGAGGACGCGCTCATCCAGCCTCCGCGGGTCGCCCGCTGAACCGATCTCGTGCGGATCGCCGGCCCGGTCCGGAACCGGAGATCCCCGCCGCGGCAATATTCGAGGACCGGACGTACTATCAAGGCCTGCGCAGAAAATCAGAGCCATTCCAAACTGTTAGCCGGCCGAGACACGGAGCCGTCCTCTTGCCGCATCGACCCGGAGTAGATTGCGCATTCATCCCAAATTCCTCCGCTAGACCCTTGGAGAGGTCGGCGGCGGGTTTCGGCAGGACTCCGAACTCGGATGAACGCGACACAGCCGCAGCGTGTTTGTCGCCGATTGTGACACGCCCTCCGTCATCCCGGGGCGCCGGAGGCGAGCCCGGGATCCAGAAACGCCGACGACAGCCATGTCCGGCACGCCCTGTGGTTCTGGATTGCGGGCTCCGCTGCGCGGCCCCGGAATGACGGCGGTGGTGGATCGCAGCCGAGGTGGCCCGGCGTTAACCCGGGTTCGGAGCCCTGCGGGTCTCGGCGCCGCCCTTGATGGCCCCTGTGCGCTCGGCCATATCACCGTGATCCCGGCGGCTGCCCGCCGGGCGGAGCGCTGCCGCGTGCGGGCTCCCCTGACGCCGAGGCGCTCGCCGATCCGCGCGGCCTGGCCGGCCTCCGGGTCTGAGGTCTCGCATTCGAGAGTGACGGCCGCGATGACTCGACCCTCGCCCTTCGGGCACCCCTTCCTGCTCGGCTTCGACGAGATCGAGCAGGCCCTCGACCGCGTCTCCAAGGCCGCCAACGACGGCTACCCGCCCTACAACATCGAGCGCCTGCCGCGCACCGAGCGGGAGCCGGAGCGCCTGCGCATCACCCTGGCGGTGGCCGGTTTCACCCGCGACCAGCTCGACGTGATGCTGGAGGAGAACCAGCTCGTGGTCCGCGGCCGGCAGGTGGACGAGCGCGAGCGCCACTTCCTCCACCGCGGCATCGCCGCGCGCCAGTTCCAGCGGGCCTTCCTGCTGGCCGACGGGATGGAGGTGCTGGGCGCCGATCTCTCCAACGGCCTGCTCTCGATCGACCTCGTGCGCCCCGAGCCCGAGCGGGTGGTCCGCCGCATCGACATCGGCGCCCGGGACTGAGCCGCGGCGGAGGGGCGCACGGAGCCCGATTGATCGGGGCCCGGCCCGTCCCCACATCGGGATCGAGCCCCCGGCCGCCTTCGGGACCGGGGGGACGCTCTGCCTCGTAAGGAGGGCACCCATGTCCGATCTGACCGCCTCGCCCCTGACCCCCGCCGACCTCGACCCGGCCGCGTTCAAGCCCGCCGACCTCGCCGCGCTCGGCGAGGGCCACATCGCCTATGTCCGGCCGATCCGGTCGGAGGAGGTGCGGCGCTACTTCCCGCAGGCACCCGAGCTGTCGCCGGGCCTCGACCTGTTCGCCCTGCTCTCGGCGAGCGGCGCGCCGATCATGCTCGCCGATTCCCGCGAGGTGGTGCTGGCCAACGCCTTCGCCCACGACCTCCAGCCCGTCAGCCTGCACTGACCCGTCAGGCGATCCCCGCCACCGCCGCGACCAGCCGCGCGATGTCCTGCGGCCGCGACAGGCGGTGGTCGCCGTCGGCGATCAGCGTCAGCACGGTGCCCTCGGCCGGGAGCTGGCCGAGGGTGCGCAGGGCGTGATCGTAGGGCACGTCCGGGTCGCGCATCCCCTGGAGGATGTGGACCGGGCAGCCCGGCTCGATCGGCGCCCCGAGCAGCAGGTTCCGCCGCCCGTCCTCGATCAGGGCGCGGGTGATCGGATCCGGCTCGGGGGCGTAGTCGCTCTCCCGCAGAAAGACCCCCTCCGTCTCGATCGCCCGGCGGGCCGCCTCCGGCATCTGCGCCCACATCAGCTCCTCGGTGAAGTCGAGGGCCGGGGCGATCAGCACGAGGCCGGCGGTCGGCTCCCCCCGCGCCCGCCGCGCCCGTGCCGCGAGGCAGGCGATCCACCCCCCCATCGACGAGCCGACCAGCACCGGCGCCTCGCGCACGTGGGCCGCGATCACCGCCTCGGCATCCGCGAGCCACGAGGAGATCGTGCCCGCCGCGAAGTCGCCGTCCGACGCCCCGTGGCCGCCGTAGTCGAAGCGCACGAACCGTCGCCCGGCCGCCTCCGCCCAGCCGTCGAGGGCGGCGGCCTTGGTGGCGGTCATGTCCGAGCGGAAGCCGCCGAGCCAGACCACGGGCGGCCCGGCGCCCTCGCGCACCCGCACCGCGATCCGCCGCGCCGCCGCGCCGCCGCCCACCGTCAGGAAGTCCGGCCCCGCATCGCTCATGCTGTCCTCCGTCACCTCGTCCTCCGTCGACACCGCGGCGGGACCCGGCGAATCCAGTCCTGAACAGGTCCGCTTCAGGGACCGTTTACCGAACCGTAAAGCGCGGCGGCGATGCTGCCGCAATGGGTGCTGGCATTTGGCAGAGATCGGCTGGCGTCGCGCGGATCCTCGCGGAGGGCCCGCAGATGGGCGATGAGACCCGGGCCGGACCGGCCTTCCCGGTGGATGCCGGGGCGCTGGCCGGCGCCTGCATCCTCCAGATCATCCCCGAACTCGACGCGGGCGGGGCCGAGCGGACGACGGTGGACGTCGCCGCCGGCCTCGCCGCCGCCGGGGCGCGGGCGCTGGTCGCCACCGAGGGCGGCCGCCTCGTCGGCGAACTCCAGGCCAAGGGCGGCCACTGGCTGCGCTTCCCCGCCGCCTCCAAGAACCCCGCCCGGATGGCGCTGAACGTGGTCCGGCTGATGGCCCTGTGCCGCCGGGAGGGCGTGCAGATCGTCCATGCCCGCTCCCGGGCCCCGGCCTGGGTGGCGCTCGGCGCCGCGCGCCGCCTCGGCCTGCCCTTCGTGACCACCTACCACGGCAGCTATTCCGGCCGCACCGGCGTGAAGGTGCTCTACAATTCGGTGATGGCCCGGGGCGACGCGGTGATCGCCAACTCGCGCTACACCGCCGACCTGATCGCCCGCCTGCACGCCGACCAGGCGGGCGCCCGGGTGCGGGTGATCCACCGCGGCACCGATCTCGCCGCCTTCAACCCCCTGGCGGTCGGTGCCCCGCGGGTCGAGGCCCTGCGCCGGGCCTGGGGCGTCGCTCCGCACGAGCGGGTGGTGCTGCTCGCCGCCCGGCTCACCGCCTGGAAGGGCCACCGGGTGCTGATCGAGGCCGCGGCGCGGATGCGCGACCGCGGGCTCTCCGACTTCGCCGTGGTGCTCGCGGGCGATCCGCAGGGGCGGGCGGCCTACGAGCGGGATCTCGACGCCCTGGTCGCCGCGCGCAACCTCGGCGGCCTCGTGCGCCGGGTCGGCCACTGCACCGACATGCCGGCCGCCTTCCGCGCCGCCTCCGTGGTGGCGGTGCCCTCGGTGGAGCCGGAAGCCTTCGGGCGCGCGGCGGTGGAGGCGCAGGCGCTCGGCACCCCCGTCGTGGTCTCCGACCTCGGCGCGGTGCCCGAGACCGTGCTCGCCCCCCCGGACGTGGCCCCGGGCCAGCGCACCGGCTGGCGCGTGCCCGCGGGCGACGCCGGCGCGCTCGCCGACGCGCTGATCGAGGCGCTGTCGCTCGGCGCCAGCGCGCGTGACGCGCTCGCCCGGCGCGGGCGCGCTCATGTGGAGGCCAACTTCTCGCTCGAACGCATGGTGAACGATACCCTGGCCGTCTACGCCGGCCTCCTCGGCCGCTGACGCGGCCATGGACGCCGCCTTGCCGGAGCCGGGGGCGGTCCACACATTGTCGAGAGATCGCGGGAACCAAAATCCGGCCCGGACGCTGCATCCTCGGGCGCAGTCGTCACCGGAGCCGGTTGACTTGAGGTCCGGTTCGGCCAAGGTTGGACGTCCGGGAAAGACCGGAGCGGCTGGCGGTCAGGAGATCCTCGGGGAGGGTCGTCCGGTCCGCCGTTTCGTCGTTGCAGCAGGAGACTACAGCCATTCGTAGACCGATGAGAGCCATGCCGGCCCCGCAGAAGGACGGGCCGCGCGCCAACCGCGACATCCGCGGTGTGCGAGAGGTGCAACTGATCGACGACACCGGGCAGAACCGCGGCGTCGTGCCCTTCTTCGATGCCCTGAACATGGCCGAGGAAGTCGGGCTCGACCTCGTCGAGATCGCGCCGAACTCCGTGCCGCCGGTCTGCAAGCTGCTCGATTACGGCCGCTTCCGCTTCAACGAGCAGAAGAAGCAGAACGAGGCGCGCAAGCGCCAGAAGACGGTCGAGGTCAAGGAGATCAAGCTCCGCCCCGGCATCGACAAGCACGACTACGACACCAAGATGAAGTCGGTGCAGCGCTTCTTCGAGGAGGGCGACAAGGTCAAGGTGACCCTGCGCTTCCGCGGCCGCGAGATGGCCCACCAGGATCTCGGCCTGAAGCTCCTGGAGCGGGTGAAGTCCGAGACCGCCGAGGTCGCCAAGGTCGAGAGCGAGCCCATGCTGGAGGGCCGCCAGATGATCATGATCCTCGCCCCGCGCTGATTTTTTCGAACGTCGCACCGCGCCGCCTCCTGATCGGGGCGGCGCCGTGGCCGGTGATCTTCCTCCGGTCGGTGGGATCGCCTATCTGCGCCGCATGGCCCTCGCTCCCGAAGAAGTCGAACGCTACGCCCGCCACCTCGTCCTGGCCGAGGTCGGTGGCCCGGGGCAGGCCCGGCTGAAGGCCGCCCGCGTGCTGGTGGTCGGGGCCGGCGGCCTCGGCGCGCCGCTGATCCAGTACCTCGCCGCGGCCGGGATCGGGACGATCGGCATCGTCGACGACGACGCGGTCTCCCTCTCGAACCTCCAGCGGCAGGTCGTCCACGGCACCCCCGACCTCGGGCGTCCGAAGGTCGAGAGCGCGGCCGACGCCGTGGGCCGCCTCAACCCGCACGTCCGGGTCGCCGCGCACCCGTTCCGGATCACCCCCGAGAACGCCGTCGACCTGATCGCCGGCTACGACCTCGTCGCCGACGGCTCCGACAACTTCGCCACCCGCTACGCGGTCTCGGACGCCTGCTTCCGGGCCCGGCGCCCGCTGGTGACGGCGGCGCTCGGCCGCTTCGACGGAACGCTGACCACGATCCGCGCCCACGAGACCGGACCGGACGGGCGCCCGAACCCGACCTATCGCTGCCTGTTCCCGAACCCGCCGCCGCCCGGCACCGTGCCGCCCTGCGCGGAAGCGGGGGTGCTCGGGGCGCTCGCGGGCGTCATGGGCTCGCTGATGGCGATGGAGGTGATCCGCGCGGTGGCGGGCTTCGGCGAGCCGCTGGTCGGGCGCCTGCTGATGGTCGACGCCCGCGCCATGCGGTTCGAGACGCTGACCTACGGCTGGGACCCGGACAACCCGCTCAGCGGCGACGCGCTCGGCGGAACCTCAGCCGCCTAGACCCGGCAACGGCCCGTCGTCCTCCGGGGCCGCCTTGCCGAGGCAGCATTTCTTGAACTTCTTGCCCGAGCCGCAGGGGCAGGGATCGTTGCGGCCGACATCCTTGACCGGGTTGCGCACGGGCTCGCCGAACCCCTTGCGCGTCCAGTCGAGGGCGTCCACGGGATCGTCGATGTAGCCGTGCTGGTAGGGGTCGAGCCGGCTGAGATCGGCGGGATGCCGCTCGGCCATGCGCAGGGTCTCCACGAACCAGTCCGGCTCGCTGATCAGCGGATCGATCCGCCCGTCGGCCTGGGCCGCCTCGACGCGGGGGGCGAGGTCGCCGAACCCGAGCTGGGCGATCGCCTCTTCCCAGGCGGTCCAGCCGATGTCGCCCTCGACCGCCGCCGTGGCGTCGTCGAAGCGCACCAGCAGCGCGTGCATCGCCTCGCGCGGGATCCGGCCCTCCAGGCACAGGAACGTGCAGGCCGCCAGCACGGACTGGCGCAGGCTGTCGTCGAGGCTGCTGTCGAGGATGAAGGCGAACAGCGGGTCCGTGTCGCCGTCGAACAGGCTCGCCACGGTCCGAGCGAGCGTCGACGTGGCGGCATCCCCCAGCACGCGGTCGGTCTGTTCGATGTCGCCCCGCAGCAGCCGCAGCAGCGGCGGCAGGGCGCGGGCATCGCGGGCCTGCGCGAGGAGGTGCAGCCCCCAGAAGACGAGGTTCTCCTGCTCGGGCGTCAGCTCCGTGCCGGCGGCGGCCGTCTCCAGGAGCGGCAGCACCGCCTCGGCGATCACCTGCGGATGCGCCTGGGCCTCGCGCAGGGCCCGGGCCGGCAGGTACTCGGCCGCCGACAGGGTCTCGATCAGGGCGTGCGTTCCGGTCATGTCGTGCCTCCAGCCCATGCGGCCAGGGCTCCGCCCCGGCGACCCGCCCGAGGGCGTAGCCCTCCGGACACCCGAACGCTCACATCCGCAGCGTCGCGCCGGTGCGGCGGGAGACCTCGGCGACGATCCTCGCGCTCACCGCCTCGATCTCCGCGTCGGTGAGCGTGCGCTCGACCGGCTGGAGCCGCACCGCGACCGCCACCGATTTCGCGCCCTCCGGCACGCCCGGCCCCTCGTAGAGGTCGAACACCTCGACCCCCGTGACGAGCTTGCGCTCCGCCCCTTGCGCCGCCTTCACGATGTCGCCCGCCGCGACGTCCCGGGGGACGACGAAGGCGAAGTCGCGCGACAGCGGCTGGAACTCGGAGAGCGCCAGCGCCGGCTTCGCCTTGGTCGGCCGGTGCTTGGGCAGGGGCAGGGCGTCGAGGACGATCTCGAAGGCGACGAGGCTGCCCTTGAGATCGAGGGCCTGCATCGTCCGCGGGTGTACCGCGCCGAACCAGCCGACCTCCGTCTTCGGGCCGAACCGCAGCGTGCCCGACCGGCCCGGATGCAGCCACGCGGGCCCCCCCGCCGTGACCTGGAGGCCGCCCGTCGGCACGCCGAGGCTCGCGAGCAGTGCCAGCGCGTCGGCCTTGGCGTCGAACGCGTCGACCGCCTCGATCCCGCCGTCCCAGTGCCGACCGGCGCCGCCGAGTGTCGCCGAGCCGCGGCGCACCCCGGCCGCGCGGGTGCTCTGGCCTTCGGGCTGATCGTTGCCGAAGCACTGGCCGACCTCGAACAGGGCGGCGTCCGGGTAGCCCCGATCGGCGTTGCGCTGGGCGGCGCGCAGCAGCCCCGGGACGAGGCTCGGGCGCATGTCGGACAAATCCGCGGCGATCGGGTTGGCCAGCCGCAGGTCGCCCCCGCCGCCGCCGAACAGCTCCGCGTCGGCCTGCGGGATGAACGACCACGTCACCGCCTCCATCAGGCCGCGCGCGGCCAGCGCCCGCTTGGCGGTGCGGGTGCGCTTCTGCATCGGCGTGAGCAGCGGCCGGCCGACCCCCGCCGGGCGGGGCAGCGGCTTGGCCTCGATCCGGTCGAGGCCGGCGATGCGCACGATCTCCTCGACGAGATCGGCCTTGCCCTCGATGTCGGGTCGCCAGGACGGGGTGAGCACCTTCACCCGGTCGCCGGTGCCGGCCACGTGGAAGCCCAGCGCCTCCAGCGTCACCTTCATCTCGATGCGCGGCAGATCGATGCCGGCGAGCCGCCGCACCTCGGTCCAGGGGAAGTCGACGATCCGCTCGGAATCCGGCACCTCGCCCGCGATGGTCGCCTGGCTCGGCGTGCCGCCGCACAGGTCGAGCACCAGGCGGGTGGCGAGGTCGAGGCCCGGCAGCGTGAAAGCCGGATCCACGCCGCGCTCGAAACGGTAGCGCGCGTCGGTGATGATCCCGAGACGCCGGCCGGAGGCCGCGATATTGGCCGGGTCCCACAGGGCCGACTCGATCAGCACGTCGGTCGTGGTCTCGTCGCAGCCGGACGCCTGCCCGCCCATGATGCCGGCGATCGATTCGGGACCGTTCGCGTCGGCGATGACCACGGTGTCGTCGGTCAGCGCGTGCGTGCGCCCGTCGAGCGCGAGAAGCGTCTCGCCCTCCCGCGCCCGGCGCACGGTGAGGGCGCCGTGGACCTTGGCGGCGTCGAACACGTGCAGCGGCCGCCCGCGGTCGAAGGTGACGTAGTTGGTGATGTCGACGAGCGCGTTGATCGGGCGCAGGCCGATCGCCCGCAGCCGCGCCTGCATCCAGGCGGGCGAGGGGCCGTTCCTCACACCGCGCACCAGCCGGAGGGCGAAGAGCGGGCACAGGCCGCGATCGGCCGGCTCGAAGGCCAACGCGACGGTCACGGGGCAGGCACCCTCGCCGCGCACCGGCGGCAGGGTCTCGCGCTTGAGCACTCCGAGGCCGGCCGCCGCGAGGTCGCGGGCGATGCCGCGGACCGAGGTGCAGTCCGGCCGGTTCGGCGTCAGGTTGATCTCGATCACCGGGTCGTCGAGGCCGGCGTGCCGGGCGTAGGGCACGCCCACGGGCGCGTCGGCGCCGAGATCGAGGATGCCGTCGTGATCCTCGCCGATCCCGAGTTCGGCCCCGGAACAGAGCATGCCGTGACTCTCCACCCCGCGGATCGTCCCGACCGAGAGGGTGATGCCCTTGCCGGGCACGTAGGTGCCCGGCGGCGCGAACACCGAGGTCATCCCCGCCCGCGCGTTCGGCGCGCCGCAGACCACCTGCACGGGCCGACCGTCGCCGGCATCGACCGTGCAGACCCGCAGCCGGTCGGCGTTCGGGTGCTGCTCGGCGGTGAGCACCCGCGCCACCACGTAGGGCGCCAGCGCGGCGGCCTTGTCGGCGATCCCCTCGACCTCGAGGCCGATGCGCGTGAGCGCTTCGGCGATCGCGTCGAGGGACGCTTCGGTGTCGAGGTGGTCCTTGAGCCAGGAGAGGGTGAATTTCATTTTTTTCGGCTCGGGAAGAGAAGATGGATTGCCAGAACTTGCCGATCCGCGTCGTTCAGGTCCTGCATTTTTGCGATGATCTCGCGCGCACGCGCGAGATGCTCCTTTGCCTCGGAAAGCGCAAAGACGTTGCGGCGTGGCGGCGTATAGTCGGCTTTGATCCGCGCTTCCTGCAACTGGATGAAGTCTGTCCCGATAGCGTTGAGACTCGAATTACCCTTCAGGACGTTGCCGTTGAAGGCATTTTTCAAGGTACCATGATCGAGCGCTCGATAGACACGCTCGAACTCGACGCTGTTGGCGTCCTCGCCGGGCAGGATCTGCTGCGCACAATGCCAGAGGAGCCAGTGAAACGCGGCATAGTAAGCCGTACTCACGGCGCGTCGCTTGGCTGCCGAGCTCCGATGATATCTTTCGATCAGCTCATCCGCCTGATCGAGCATACGCTCCATCATTGAGGCCATGGCTAATCGAAGTCCTCGTCTGTCTCTCTCTCCTCGAGCACGTCATTCTTGAGAAGTATGAAGCGGTCCTCGCCGAGGGTGAGCAGTTTTTCGCGGATCGCATGAACGGAATTGAGCAGTGGATCCGGTTTGATCCGCGGTCGGCGTTGATAACGGGCGATGACGCGGATCACGGGGTCTCCGTCGGAGTCGCGGGCGGAAATCGCCTCGGCGCCTTCGAAACCTGCGTCAGGGATGCGGTTGCGGAGAAGGTCGGAAACGATGGTCGTGATCTCTTGATCCGTCATCTGGTCATCACCTCCCGCTAGAACTCTCCGCTGGAGTGGCCGCCGGTCCGACGCACGAGCGAGCGTCTAGCTTGTCAGCCCACCCACCAAGCTCGGCACGTCGAGCGGCCGGAACCCGTAATGGTCGAGCCAGCGGACATCCGCCTCGAAGAACGGCCGCAGGTCCGGCATGCCGTATTTGAGCATGGCGATGCGGTCGAGGCCGACGCCGAAGGCGAAGCCCTGCACCGCGTCCGGATCGAGCCCGCAATTGCGCAGCACGTTCGGGTGGACCATGCCGCAGCCGAGGATCTCCAGCCAGTCGGTGCCCTCGCCGAAGCGGATCTCGCCGCCTTTGCGCGAGCACTGGATGTCGACCTCCGCCGAGGGTTCGGTGAAGGGGAAAAACGACGGGCGGAAGCGCATCTTCACGGCGTCGACCTCGAAGAACGCCCGGCAGAACTCCTCGAGAACCCATTTCAGGTTCGCGATGTTGGCCGCGGTATCGATCACCAGCCCCTCGACCTGATGGAACATCGGGGTGTGGGTCTGGTCGGAATCGTGCCGGTAGGTCCGGCCCGGGATGATCACCCGGATCGGCGGCGCCTTCGCGCGCATGGTGCGGATCTGGACCGGCGAGGTGTGGGTGCGCAGCACCTTGCGCTTGCCCTCCCGGTCGGGCGCCAGGAAGAAGGTGTCGTGCATCTCGCGGGCCGGATGGCCGGGCGGGAAGTTGAGGGCGGTGAAGTTCAACTCGTCCGTCTCGATGTCCGGCCCCTCGGCCACCGAGAACCCCATGTCGGCGAAGATCGCCGTGATCTCGTCGATCACTTGGCTGATCGGGTGGATGCGCCCGCGCGCCTCGGGCGCCTCGCGCACCGGCAGGGTCACATCGACCCGCTCGGAGGCGAGGCGTTCCTCCAGGGCGGCCTCGGCGAGGGCCGCCTTGCGGTCGGCCAGAGCCCCCTGCACCCGGTCCCGCAGGCCGTTGATGAGGGGGCCGCGCGTCTTGCGCGCCTCGGGCGTCATCGCGCCGAGCGTCTTGAGCAGGTCGGAGACGCTGCCCTTCTTGCCGAGCGCGGACACGCGCACGGCGTCGAGGGCGGCCTCGTCGGCGGCCGCCGCGACCTGGGCCAGGAGATCGCGTTCGAGGGTGTCGAGATCGGTCATCGCTGTCTTCGAGAAGGACGGGCGCGGGGCGTGCTCTCGCGCTTCGCGGCCGCGGGCGCAAGGGTGCGGGAGCCGGAGCGCGGGCCGGAAACGACGAAGGCGCGCCGCCCGCCGGGCGCCGCGCCTTCCGTCAGGTCGCGAGGGGGCTTGCGGCTCAGGCGGCCTTGGCCGCGTCGGCCGGCAGGGCGGCCTTGGCCTTCTCGACCACCGCGGCGAAGCTCGCCGGCTCGTGGATGGCGAGTTCCGACAGCGCCTTGCGGTCGACGACGATGCCGGACTTGGCCAGCCCGTCGATGAAGCGCGAGTAGGTCAGGCCGTGCTCGCGGACCGCCGCGTTGAGGCGCTGGATCCAGAGGGCGCGGAAGGTGCGCTTCTTGTTCTTGCGGTCGCGGTAGGCGTATTGCAGCCCCTTCTCGACCGCCTGCTTGGCGATGCGGATCGTATTCTTGCGCCGGCCGTAATAGCCCTTGGCGGCCTTCAGGACTTTCTTGTGCTTTGCGTGACTGGTCACGCCGCGCTTGACGCGGGCCATCGGTTGTCTCCTGGATTCGACTTAAAGCAGGGTCGGCTGTCGTGAAGGATTAGCGCTGGTTAGGCAGGAAATACTTCTTCACGTTGGCGGCGTCGCCCTCGAACAGGGTCGTGGTGCCGCGCAGGTTGCGGATCTGCTTCGTCGTCCGCTTGATCATCCCGTGGCGCTTGCCGGCCTGGGCATACATCACCTTGCCGGTGCCGGTGATCTTGAAGCGCTTCTTGGCGCCCGATTTGGTCTTCAGCTTGGGCATTTGGCTCTCCGATGCGCGAAAACCTCTCAGGCGGTCCGTGAGGACCGGAGGGGTGCGCGATGGTGCTTCTGGTGGAGCAGCATGAACCGCCACGGCAGCCCTTGATCGGCCGGGCGGTTCGACGCGGGGCGGCTTATGGCAGAAACCGGCATCCGCGGCAACGGCTTCGGTCGCGCGCCCATCCGACCCCGCGCGCTGGGCCTTCGCGCGGGGCCTTGCGGGGAATCCGGGGACAGGCGGCGGCGCGGACCGCACCGCACGCGACAGGCGTGCGGTGCAGGAACCATAACCTTGGCCGTCGGTTTCATTCATGTCCCGCTCAGGCCGGCCGGGTTAGAGCCCCGCCAAAGTCGGTCACATCAGGAGACACCTCGTGCGCATTGCCCAGATCGCCCCGTTGTCGGAGGCCGTGCCCCCGAAGTTCTACGGCGGCACCGAGCGCGTCGTCAGTTGGATCACCGAGGAACTCGTCCGCCAGGGCCACGACGTCACGCTGTTCGCCAGCGGCGATTCGCAGACCTCGGCCAAGCTCGCCGCCTGCACGCCGGAGGGCCTGCGCCTGCTGGGCTACCGCGACCACACCGCCAGCCACCTCGCCATGCTACACCAGGTGCATCGCCGCGCGCACGAGTTCGACATCCTGCACTTCCACATCGACCTGCTGCAGTACCCGATGTTCGAGGACCTGAACCACAAGTGCATCACCACGATGCACGGCCGCCTCGACGTGCCGGACTTCATGCCGGTCTACCGCACCTTCACCGGCATGCCGCTGGTGTCGATCTCGGACAACCAGCGGCTGCCGATGCCGCCGAACGTCAACTGGCTGGAGACGATCCACCACGGCCTGCCCTCGCAGAACTGCCCGTACTACCCGGAGGCCAAGGGCGGCTACCTCGCCTTCCTCGGCCGCATCTCCCCCGAGAAGCGCCCCGACCGGGCGATCGAGATGGCGATCCGCTCCGGCACGCCGCTGAAGATCGCCGCCAAGGTCGACAAGGCCGACCAGGAGTACTGGGACGAGGTGATCGAGCCGATGATCCACCACCCGCTGGTGGAGTATATCGGCGAGATCAACGAGGAGCAGAAGAAGGAGTTTCTCGGCAACGCCCTGGCGCTCGCCTTCCCGATCGACTGGCCGGAGCCCTTCGGCCTGGTGATGATCGAGGCGATGTCGGCGGGCACCCCGGTGATCGCGTTCCGCAACGGCTCGGTCCCCGAGGTGATCAAGGACGGCGTCGGCGGCGTGCTGTGCGACAGCATGGATGACGCGGTGGCCGCGGTCGCCAAGGTGAAGGCCATGAGCCGCGCCGGCGTGCGCCGCTACTTCGAGGGCCAGTTCACCGCCGAGTGCATGGTGAAGAAGTACGTCGCGGCCTACGAGGAACTGCTGGCGCGCTCGGCGGAGGTCATCCGCCTGCCGCGGGCGGCCGCCTTCAAGCCGCAGGTCGGCGAGGTCAACGGCTCCGCGCGGCCGGCGATCCCGGTCGCGGCGATGCCGGCCTGAGGCCTGTCCGCCGGGCCGGCGCGGGCCCATACGGGCGGCACCGGGCTCGGCGGCCTTGGGCTTGCGAGACGCCCGCCGCCCGTCCTAGCGTCGCGAGAGCGCCTCGACCGAACGGTCACAGAGGGCCGCGACTCGGTTCAGGCCCACAACGCGCACCCGGAGATGCCCTGCATGGCGGCGGACAAGATGGCGGCTCAGGCCCAAGCGGGCTCGGTTCAGATGCCCCGCGGCTTCCAGGACGCGGACGAGGTGCTGCCGACCTACCACATCGAGGCCCAGACCTCGCTGGTGGAGCGGCCGCTGCGGTCCCTCAAGTTCGGCGAGGCGTTCGGCGTCCTCGACAGCTACGGCGACATCGGCGTGCAGCCGGGACCCGAGGGGCTGTACTTCCAGGACACGCGCTACCTGTCGCGGCTGGAGGTGACGGTGGAGGGGCAGCGCCCGCTGATGCTCTCCTCGGTGATGCAGGACGACAACGGCGCGCTGAGCGTCGACATGACGACCCCCGACATCCGCCTCGACGCCCACGACGAGACCTCGATCCCCCGCGAGACGGTGGCGATCGAGCGCACCAAGTTCCTGTTCCGCGGCACCTGCTACGACCGCATCGGCCTGCGCTCCTACGACGCCAAGCACCGGCGCCTGCGCATCGCCGTGACCTTCGACGCCGATTACCGCGACCTGTTCGAGGTGCGCGGCACCAACCGCACGGAGCGCGGCAAGCGCGGCGTGCAGGTGACGAGCGACCGCGAGGTGCAGTTCCGCTACGTCGGCCTCGACGAGATCGTGCGCACCACCGCCGTGCATTTCGGGCCGACCCCCGACCGCATCGAGCCGGGCCGGGCCGAGTTCGACGTGTCGCTGCCCCCCGGGGGGCGGGTGTCGCTGTTCATCCGCGTGGTGTTCGAGTCGCACCGCGCCTTCACCAAGCCTCCCGCCGCCGACATGGTCGGCGAGGACGCGGCCGCCCGGCTGACGCTCGCCGCCAACGGCGGCGGCCCCGTGCGCCATCCGAAGGGCCTGTCCGAGGGCACGATCTTCGCCCGCGCCTACCGCGACCAGCGCCGCGACCAGCGCGAGATGACCGCCGGGATCACGACGATCATCTCCTCGAACGACCAGTTCAACGAGGGCCTGTGCCGGGCCACCGCCGACCTCTACATGCTGGCGAGCCGCACGCCGGAGGGCATCTACCCCTTCGCCGGCATCCCCTGGTACTCCACCGTGTTCGGTCGCGACGGCATCATCACCGCGATGATGGCCCTGTGGATCGACGCGAAGTTCGCCCGCGGCGTCCTGCGCTACCTCGCCGCCACCCAGGCCAAGACGGTCGACCCGGCCGCCGACGCCCAGCCCGGCAAGGTGCTGCACGAGACCCGCCGCGGCGAGATGGCGATGCTCGGCGAGGTGCCGTTCCGGCACTATTACGGCACCATCGACGGCACGCCGCTCTTCGCGATGCTGGCCTGGGAATACTACGCCGTCTCCGGCGACATGGAGACGATCCGCGCCGTGTGGCCGGCGCTGGAACTGGCGCTCGCATGGATGGACCGCTACGGCGACCGCGACGGGGACGGCTTCGTCGAGTACGCCCGCGACACCGACAAGGGGCTGGAGAACCAGGGCTGGAAGGACAGCCACGATTCGATCTTCCACGCCGACGGCCACCTCGCCAAGGGGCCGATCGCCCTGTGCGAGGTCCAGGGCTACGTCTACGCGGCCAAGCACGGCATCGCCAAGCTCGCCCGCCTGCTCGGGGACGACGTGACGGCCGACCGGCTGGCGAGCGAGGCCGAAGCGCTGCGGGAGCGGTTCGACGCGGCGTTCTGGAACGAGGAACTCGGCACCTACGCGCTGGCCCTCGACGGCGCGAAGAAGCAGTGCGCCGTGCGCTCGTCGAACGCCGGCCACGCCCTGTTCACCGGCATCGCCAAGCCGGAGCGCGCCGCGCGCGTCGCCGAGACGCTGCTGTGCAAGGACGGGTTCAACGGCTGGGGCGTGCGCACGATCGCGCAGGGCGAGGCGCGCTACAACCCGATGTCCTACCACAACGGCTCGATCTGGCCGCACGACAACGCGCTGATCGCCATGGGGCTCGCCCGCTACGACCGGAAGGCCGAGGCCGCGCGCATCTTCCAGGGAATGTTCGACACCGCCCTCTACCAGGACCAGAAGCGGCTGCCGGAGCTGTTCTGCGGCTTCACCCGGCGGCGCCAGCGCGGGCCGGTCTCCTACCCCGTGGCGTGCAGCCCGCAGGCCTGGGCGGCGGCGGCGCCGTTCGCGTTCCTGGCCGCCTGCCTCGGGCTCGAACTCGACCACGACCGCAACCGCGTCCGGCTGAACAACCCGATCCTCCCGGCCTTCCTCGACGGCGTGACCCTGTACAACGTCAGGCTCGGCGCCTCGCGGGTCGACCTGCGCTTCCAGCGCCACGCCGACGACGTGACGGTCAGCGTGGTCCGCCGAGTCGGTGATGTTCAGGTAGTGATGACCAAGTAGCCGCCTCCGGCATCGAGACGTCGAGCATCACCCCGGCCTCGTCGCCGGACTGCCAGATCCGGCGCATCGGGAAGGGATTGTCGAAGCCCGGGACGGTCAACGGGAACGCGGCGGTGAGCGTGTACCGCCGCGACAGCGAGAGACGCGCGCCGGAGAGGGAGATGTCGCGGATCACGCAGGCCGCGTTCTCCCCGTCCGGCAGGCGGATCGTGGCGGGAATCATCGTCTGCCTGCGCGGGTGCCCGCGATGCTCGGAAAAGTTGAGTCCGTTCGTGCCAGTTGCAGTGCCCATCGCCGCGATGTCTTGAATGCTCTGATGGCAACAGACTAGGGCCGGTGCTTTCCGGTTGCAACGCGAGACGCTGAATTATGCGCAACCAAAGCTTGATGTGCGAAGTTTTCGATCGAACCGGACAGAATACGTATACGCCATGGAAACCGTGACATCGCCCGAAGACCGGTCCGGCTCGCCGCCCTCCGATGCGGTCGGCTTGACGCGGGCGCTGATCCGCTGCCCCTCGGTGACGCCCGCCGAGGGCGGCGCGCTCGCCCTGATCGCCCGCGTCCTGGGCCGGGCGGGCTTCTCGGTCGCGCGGCCGGCCTTCGCCGAGCCGGGCAGCCCGGAGGTCGAGAACCTCTACGCCCGCATCGGCACGGGCGCGCCCTGCCTCGTCTTCGCCGGCCACACCGACGTGGTCCCGGCCGGGGAGGGAGCGTGGCGGCACGATCCCTTCGCCGGGGCGGTGGAGGACGGGATGCTCTACGGCCGGGGCGCCGTCGACATGAAGGGCGGGCTCGGCTGCATGCTCGCGGCGGCGCTCGCCTTCCTCGACCGCCGCGGCCCGGACTTTCCCGGCTCGATCGCCTTCCTGATCACCGGCGACGAGGAGGGGCCGGCGATCAACGGCACCGTCAAGCTGCTCGCCTGGGCGCGCGACCGCGGCGAGCGCTTCGACCATTGCCTGCTCGGCGAGCCGACGAACCCCGCCGCCTTGGGCGAGATGATCAAGATCGGCCGGCGCGGCTCGCTCACCGGCCGGCTCACGGTGCACGGCCGCCAGGGCCACGTCGCCTACCCGCACAAGGCCGAGAACCCGATCCCCGGCCTGCTGCGGCTGGCCTCGGCGCTGGTCGCCGCGCCGCTGGACGGCGGCACCCGGCACTTCGACGCCTCGAACCTCGAATTCACGACGATCGATGTCGGCAACCCCGCCACCAACGTCATCCCGGCGAGCGCCCGGGCGACCTTCAACGTCCGCTTCAACGACGACTGGACCGCCGAGACGCTGGGCGCCGAGATCCGGCGGCGGCTGGAGGCGGCGGCCGGCAACGCCGTGCGCTTCACCCTCGACCTCCAGCCCTCGAATTCACCGGCCTTCCTGACGCGGCCCGACGGCTTCGTCGACCTCGTGACCGCGGCGATCCGGGCCGAGACCGGCCTCACGCCGGTCCTCTCGACGACGGGCGGCACCTCGGACGCCCGGTTCATCAAGGATCACTGCCCGGTGATCGAGTTCGGCCTCGTCGGCGAGACCATGCATCAGGTCGACGAGTGCGTGGCCGTGGCCGACCTGGAACGGCTCGCCGCGATCTACGGGCGCGTGCTCGACGCCTACTTCCCGATCTCGTCGTAGTCCACGCGCACGAAGGTCAGCCCCGCCGCCGGCGCCAGCGGCCCGCAGCGCCTCTTGTCCCCGGAGGCGAGGATGTCCGACAGCGCGTCCGGCGACAGGCGCCCGCTGCCGGCGAGCATCAGCGTGCCGACCATCGCCCGCACCTGGTGGTGCAGGAACGAACGGGCGCTCGCCGCCACCACGATCTCCGCGTGCAGGCCCATCGTCGCGCGGGCGACGTCGAGCCGCTCCAGGGTCCGCACCGGGCTCTTGGCCTGGCACTCCGCGGCGCGGAACGCCGAGAAGTCGTGGCGGCCGACGAGGCGCTGGGCGGCCGCGTGCATCGCGTCCGCATCGAGAGCCCACGGCACCTGCCAGACATGGGCGCGGGTCAGCGCCGCCGGGCTGCGGCGGTTGAGGATGCGGTAGCGGTAGTGCCGCCGGATCGCCGAGTGCCGGGCGTCGAAGGTGTCCGGGACGATTTCGGCCGACAGGATCGCGACCGGCTGCGGCCGCAGGTGCGCGTTCAGCGCGTCGCGCACCGTGTCGGTCCGCCACTCCCTGTCGAGGTCGAGATGGGCCACCTGCCCGATCGCGTGCACGCCCGCGTCGGTGCGCCCGGCGCAGGTCAGGCGGCCCGGCTGCCCGGAGAAGCGCAGCACCGCCGCCTCGATCGCCCCCTGGACGGTCGGGTCGTCCGCCTGCCGCTGCCAGCCGCAGAACGGGGCGCCGTCGTACTCGATGACGAGCTTGTAGCGGGGCATGTCAGCGCCGCACCGCCATGTCCTGAGGCCGGGCTCCCCTCTCCCGACCCTCGCTCACGCAAAGGGCGCCCATTGGGCCACCCTCCCCCGCAGAGGGGGGAGGGAAGGCGCTCATCGCTCTCATCCGAGCCTTGCACCTAGCGCGAGCCGCGCACCGCGCACGAACTCCGCCCCCGAGGCGCTGCCGCCCTTGCCGGCCCGGCGCAGTTCGAGGAGCCGCACCGCCCCCGACCCGCAGGCGACCGTGCCCTCCGTGTCGATGAGCGCGCCGGCCGCCCCCGATGCCTCCGCCACGGCCGCCCGCAGCACCTTCACCCGCTCCGGTCCCTTGCCGGCGTCGATCTCGAAGAACGCGCCGGGGAACGGCGACAGGCCGTTGATCCGCGCCGCGACCTCGGCGGCGGGTCGGCCCCAGTCGATCCGCGCCTCGTCGTTGGTGATCTTGTGGGCGTAGACGACTCCCGCGGCGGGCTGCGGCGTGAAGCGCAGCGTCCCGGCGTCGAGGTCCCGCAGCGCCCGGGCCATCAGGTCGGCGCCGAGCGGCATCAGCGCGTCGTGCAGCGCGCCGGCCGTCGTCCCGGGCGCGATCGGCACCCGGGCCTCCAGCGCCACCGGTCCGGTGTCGAGGCCCGCCTCCATCCGCATCACGCCGACGCCGCTCTCGGCGTCGCCCGCCATCACCGCGCGCTGGATCGGCGCGGCGCCGCGCCAGCGCGGCAGCAGCGAGCCGTGCAGGTTCAGGCAGCCGTGCCGGGGCAGGTCGAGGATGGCTTGCGGCAGCAGCATCCCGTAGGCGACCACCACCGCCACGTCGGCGGCGTGCGCGGCGAAGCTCTCGGCCGCCTCCGGCGTCCTCAGGCTGGCGGGCGTCAGCACCGGCAGGCCGAGCGTGTCGGCGAGCGCCTGGACCGGCGAGGGCCGCAGGCTCATGCCCCGCCCGGCGCGCGCGGGCGCGCGGGTGTAGACCGCGGCGATCCTGTGCCCGTCGCCCGCGAGCCGCGCGAGCGTCGGCACGGCGAAGTCCGGGGTGCCCATGAAGACGACGCGCATCGCGAAAAACTCAGGCCGCGTCGCGCTTGGCCGCCTTGGCGAACTTCTTGATCACCCGGTCGCGCTTGAGCTTCGACAGGTGGTCGATGAACAGCACGCCGTTGAGGTGGTCGATCTCGTGCTGGAGGCAGGTGGCGAGCAGGCCGTCCGCCTCGATCTCCTGCTCGGCGCCGTCGAGGTCGCGGAACCGGACCCGCACCCGGTCCGGCCGCTCGACCTCGCCGTAATATTCGGGGATCGACAGGCAGCCCTCGTCGTAGACGCGCTTCTCCTGCGACGACCAGACGATCTCGGGGTCGATGAACACCCGCGGGGCGCGGGCATTCTCCTCCTTCGACGTGTCGATGGTCACGACCCGCTTGGCCACACCCACCTGGATCGCCGCGAGCCCGACGCCCGGCGCGTCGTACATCGTCTCGAACATGTCGGCCACGAGCGTCCGGATCTCGGCCGTCACCGCGCCCACCGGCTCCGAGACGAGGCGCAGCACGGGGTCGGGCAGGATGACGAGGGGACGGATGGTCATGGCGGGCACCGGCGGGGCGGGCACCCGCGAGAGACGCGCCGGGCCCGGGACATCCTTGGGCATATGGCGCCGCCCGGGGCCGGTCAAATGCGCGCGTCAGAAGGCGGTGCGGCTGCGGATCGCGGCCGAGAGCGTGCCCTCGTCGAGGTAGTCGAGCTCGCCGCCCACCGGCACCCCGTGGGCGAGGCGCGTCACCGTGAGCCCGAGATGGCGGATCGACTCGGTGACGTAGTGGGCCGTGGTCTGGCCGTCGACGGTGGCGTTGAGCGCCAGGATGATCTCCTTCACCGCCGGGTCGCTCGCCCGCTCGACGAGGCGGGCGATGTTGAGGTGCTCGGGCCGGACCCCGTCGAGCGCCGAGAGCACGCCGCCGAGCACGTGGTAGCGCGCCTTCACCGCCCCCGAGCGCTCCAGCGCCCAGAGGTCCGACACGTCCTCGACCACGACGAGGGTGGAGGGATCGCGCGTCCCGTCGCAGCAGATCGTGCACGGCTCCGAGGTGTCGACGTTGCCGCAGGAGGAGCAGACCACGATCCGCTCGGCCGCCACCCGCATCGCCTCGGCCAGCGGCCCGAGCAGGGTGTCGCGCTTCTTGATGAGCTGGAGCGCCGCGCGGCGCGCCGAGCGGGGGCCGAGGCCGGGCATCCGCGCCAGGAGCTGGATCAGGCGCTCGATCTCGGGGCCGGCGACGGCTTGTGGCATCGGGACTCTGCGTCGGACGTGAAGGTGAGCCGGGCATAGAGGGCGGCCGGCCGCGTGGGAACCGGATCCGCGACCGCGGCGGCTGCGCCGGTCCGCAGCGCGAGGTCGCAGGTCGTCCGTGACGATATAGGCAGTCCCGGTCGCTCGTGCGCGCCGCCGTTCAGGTTACCGACAGCCGCCGGCTCTCACATTCGCGACTGCGGGGCCACATCTGTGGAGTAACGGTCCACCCTCGGATTGCGGCAGCGCGGCAAAGCCCATATTGACGGCGACGCTTCGCTGCCTAACCAGCGCGGCACGACGGCCCGGGAACGGAGATCCTGCGTGCGGCGGTCCTGTACGACCGCACGGACGTTGCCCGGCTCTTCTCCGGACGAGGGAATCGTCCGGACTGCATCATGGCGCGGCGCGAACAGGGGCCCGGGAGATACGCTCGTGACTGACATCGGTGATCGCAACGCGGCCCACGGCGCCGCGGAGGCCGGATTCCGCGCCCTCAAGACCGTGTACTGGAACCTGGAGGCCCCGCGGCTCTACGAGGAGGCGCTGGGCCGCAAGGAGGGCCAGCTCGCCAAGGGCGGGGCGCTGGTCGCCACCACCGGCAGCCACACCGGCCGCTCGCCCAAGGACAAGTTCGTGGTCCGCGACGCTTCCACCGAGACCGAGGTCTGGTGGGACAACAACGGCGCGATCACCCCGGAGCAGTTCGCCACGCTGCACGCGGACTTCCTCAAGCACGCCGAGGGTAAAGAGCTGTTCGCCCAGGACCTCTACGGCGGCGCCGACCCGGCCCACCGCGTCAAGGCGCGGATCTACACCGAGTTCGCGTGGCACTCGCTGTTCATCCGCAACCTGCTGATCCGGCCGGACCGCTCCGAGATCCCGTCCTACGTGCCGGACCTGACGATCATCGACCTGCCGAGCTTCCAGGCCGACCCGGCCCGGCACGGCTGCCGCTCGAAGACGGTGATCGCCATCGACTTCACCAAGAAGATCGTCCTCATCGGCGGCTCGGCCTACGCGGGCGAGATGAAGAAGTCGGTCTTCACCTACCTGAACTACATCCTGCCCGGCCAGGGCGTGATGCCGATGCACTGCTCGGCCAACGCGGCGCTCGACGCCAACGGCGGCTCGGCGATCTTCTTCGGTCTGTCCGGCACCGGCAAGACCACCCTGTCCAACGACTCCTCCCGCCAGTTGCTCGGCGACGACGAGCACGGCTGGTCGAACGAGGGCATCTTCAACTTCGAGGGCGGCTGCTACGCCAAGACCATCCGCCTGTCGCGCAACGCCGAGCCCGAGATCTACGCCACCACCGAGCGCTTCGGCACGGTGATGGAGAACGTGATCATCGATCCCGTGAGCCGCGCCCCGGACTTCGACGACGCCTCGCTCACCGAGAACACGCGCTGCGCCTACCCGCTCGACTTCATCGCCAACGCGAGCGGCACGGGCCGGGCCGGGCACCCGAAGAACATCGTCATGCTGACCTGCGACGCGTTCGGCGTGATGCCGCCGATCGCCAAGCTGACCGGCGCCGAGGCGATGTACCACTTCCTCTCGGGCTACACCGCCAAGGTGGCCGGCACCGAGCGCGGCCTGACCGGCCCGGAGGCGACGTTCTCGACCTGCTTCGGCGCGCCGTTCATGCCGCGGCACCCGAGCGCCTACGGCAACCTGCTGCGCGACCTGATCGCCAAGCACAGCGTCGATTGCTGGCTCGTCAACACCGGCTGGACCGGCGGCGGCGTCGGCACCGGCCGCCGCATGCCGATCCGCGTCACCCGCCGCCTGCTCGCCGCCGCGCTGGACGGCTCGCTCTCGGCCGCCGAGTTCCGCCGCGACCCGTATTTCGGCTTCGCGGTGCCGGTGGCGGTCCCGGGCGTCGAGCCGCACATCCTGCAGCCGGTCAAGACCTGGGCGAACAAGGGCGCCTTCGTCGAGACCGCGGCCCGGCTGGTGAAGATGTTCGAGGACAACTTCAAGCGGTTCGAGACCCACGTCGATGCCGACGTGCGCGCCGCCGGCCCGAGCGCCCAGGCCATCGCCGCCTGATTTTTTTCGAGGTTTGGGGCGGCGGGTCTCGGGGCCTGCCGCCCCTTCTCTATCGGATGATGCGAAAGCCAGCGGGCTCTCCCTCCCCCCTCTGCGGGGGAGGGTGGCCCGGCCGTCAGGCCGGGTCGGGAGAGGGGAGCCCGGCTTCAGGACAGTCGCTGCGGTCGATGCCGAGCGCCCCCTCCGGCACCGGCGCTCCCCTCACCCGATCCCCTTCGGGGGCCACCCTTGTATCTAGGAGGCGGCCCTGTGATGTGCTGAGATTGGGCTGCGCCGGGTGGGGTGGCCACCCCACCCGGCGCGCGGCGTTTGGCGCCCGCCCACCCTCCGGCCACAACCGTGGGAGAGCTTTGGGACCGAACGCCGCCTCGTCACGCACGACCGGACAGTCG
>NZ_JAUYZI010000039.1 GCF_030700245.1 Methylobacterium amylolyticum | reverse complement strand
CAAGGGAATCGCTTCAGGTTAACGGCGGGGTCTTCGGGTTCTGTCGGATGAGGGTTTCGAGGTAGTCCGGGTCGAGGTTGGCGAGCTTTCTTCGGACCTTGAGGCTGTGGCGGTCGTGGGGGGCGCGCACGAGGTTCATGGCCATGTGGCGGACCACGGCCATGTTCTGCGGACCCGATCCAGTGCGCAGGCGGACGAGGTCGTCGTGGAAGACGACGTCGAGCACCCAGTGCAGGCGGTTCTCGATGTGCCAGTGGGCGCGCACGGCGGCGGCGAAGGTCTTGGCATCGAGCTTGACCGAGGCGAGGTAGTAGCGGCGTTCGCACTCGATCCTGCCGGCGCGTTCGACCTGTGTCTCGACCATGCCGATCATCGCCAGATGGGGCATGTGCGGCTCGTGCGGGTAGCGGCGATCCGAGCCGATCCAACTCACGTCGTGGCAGACGCTGTGGCGGCGGTGTTCGAGGCGACCGTGGTCGTTGTCGACGGTCTGGTGGGTGTCGGCGATCAGGTCGCCCGGAGCGGCGAAGAAGCGCACGACGTCGTCGTGGGTGGCGGGGCGGTTGCCTTTGAGGGCGAGCAGGTAGTCGCCGCCCCGGGCCACGATGGTCTCGGCGATGGCGGTCTGGGTGCCCATCGCGTCGATCGTGACCAGCGCGCCCCGGAGTTCGAGCCGCTCCAGCAGGCGCGGGATGGCGGTGATCTCGTTGCTCTTGTCGGCGACCGCCTCCTGGCCGAGCACGAGGCGCTGGCGGGAGGCCCAGGCCGAGACGGTGTGCAGGGCGGCCCGGCCCTTGGTCTTGGCGTGGCAGCGCCGGGAGGTCTTGCCGTCGATGGCGATGAGATCCGGCTCGACCGCGCGCAGGCGCTCGACCCAGGCCGTGAAGCAGGTCTTGAAGAGGTCGGCGTCGAGCGCGTTGACGACGTCGTTGAGGGTGTCGTGGGCGGGCAGGCCGCGGTCGTACGGGAGGAAGCGGCGCAGGAAGTCCAGGCGCCGCTCGCCCCACAGCCGGATCTCGACGAAGTCGTCCATGCCGCACAGCGTGGCGCACAGCACCAGCAGCAGGATCTCGGGCAGCGGGTAGATCACCCGCCAGCGCTGGCGCGGGTCGGTCAGGGTCGAGAAGTGGTCGAGGATCGACAGCGAGGACGGCATCGGCGGCTCCGCAGACGCAAAGCCCGCCGTGAATCACAAACCTCAGCCCCCCGCAGCACCGCTCCCAAGCCAAAGCCAAAAAGCTGAAGCGATCGCCCTGGGCGCGGCCGCCCCCGCGGTTGACCCGGCCGCGCGCCCGGCGGCAATGTCCCGCGGCCGCGCGACGGGCGCGGTCTGGCCCCCGGACGGACATGCGCCCAGCCCTCGCCCTGACGGTCCTGCTCGCCTTCGCCGCCCCCGCCCTGGCCCAGCAGCCAGCCCCGGACTCGGAGCCGGCGCCCCGTCCGAAGCGGGTCGCGCCGCAGCCGCGAAAGGCCCGGGCTCCCGCCCAGCCGATCACCGTTTACGATGCGCGGATCGAGGCCGGGGACCTGCGGGTCTCGGGCTCCGTGCGCAAGCCGGGCGCGATCGTGGTGCTCGACGACGACATGTCGATCCAGGCCGACCGGCGCGGGCAGTTCGTCTTCCGGCTTCCCTACCGGCCGCCGACCTGCGTGATCACCCTGAAATCCGAGCCCGACGAGCGCGAGGCGGTGGTCGCCAACTGTGCCCCCGAGGGCCCGGCCGGCCCGCCCGGGCCGCAGGGCGCCGTCGGCCCCTCCGGCCCGGCGGGCGAGGCCGGCGCACCGGGCCTGCGCGGCGAACCCGGCCCCAAAGGCGAGCCCGGTCCGAAGGGCGAGGCGGGTCTCAAGGGCGAAGCCGGCGCGAAGGGGGAGACCGGTCCCAAGGGTGATCCGGGGCTTAAGGGTGATCCAGGACTCAAGGGCGATGCGGGACCGAAGGGCGAGACCGGCCCGCGCGGGGAAGCGGGCACCTCCGGCGTGGCCGCCGGTGTGTCCGCATTGCCGTCCGCCTCGCCTGTGCGCCGGCTGCGGCGCTCCGACTGCTCCGGCGGCTGCGCCGTCGCCTGCGAGGACGGCGAGGTGCTGGTCGCGGCCCGCTGCCTGAAGGCGGGCGCACCGGCCTACGAAGGGGAGGGGGCCTCCTGCCCGCCGGAGGCCGCCGGCATCGTCGGGTTCTGCACGAGCCCGTGAGACGAAAGGGACGGGAGGGGCGCGCCGGCCGGCGCGTTCAGAGCCCGCGCTCGCGCAGCCAGTCGAGCATCCCGGCGGCCGCGGCCCGGCCGCCGGCGAAGGCGCCCTGCAGCAGGTAGCCGCCGGTCGGCGCCTCCCAGTCCAGCATCTCCCCGGCCAGGAACAGGCCGGGCCGGGCCCGCAGCATCCCGCGGGCGTCGAGGTCCCCGAGCCGCACCCCGCCCGCCGTCGAGATCGCCCGGTCGAGCCCGAAGGGGGCGTCGAGCCGCAGCGGGACCGCCTTGATCAGCCCGGCCAGCGCCTCCGGGGCGGCGGGCGGCGCGCCCGCCTCGCGCAGCAGGCCGGCGGCGACCGGCGACAGGCCCGCGGCCTTGCGCAGCCGGGTCGACAGGGAATCGCCGGGCCGGGCCGCCGCGAGGCGTCGGGCCAGGGCGTCGGGGGTCAGGTCGGGTCGCAGGTCGACCTGGAGCACCGTCGAACCCTTCGCCGCGATCGCCTCCCGCAGGCGCCGCGACAGGGCGTAGACCGCCCCGCCCTCGATGCCCGCCCCGCTCACCACCGCCTCGCCGCGGACCGCGACGCCGTCGTGGCTCAGGGCGACCCGCTTGAGCGGCGCGCCGGAGAATTTCGTCCGGAACGGCTCGGACCATGCGACCGCGAAGCCGGCATTGGCCGGGCGCAGCGGCGCGACCTCCGCGCCGAGACCTGCGAGAAGCGGCACCCACGCCCCGTCGGAGCCGAGGCGCGGCCAGCTCGCGCCCCCGAGCGCCAGCAGGGCGGCGGCGGGGCGGAGGCGCAGCCGGTCGTCCGGATGCTCGACGATCAGGGCGTCGCTCTCCAGGCCCACCAGCCGGTGGCGCACCCGGATCCGCACGCCGAGCCGGTCGAGGCGGGCGAGCCACGCCCGCAGCAGCGGCGACGCCTTGAAGCTCTCGGGGAAGACCCGCCCGCTCGACCCCACGAAGGTCGGCTGCCCGAGATCGGCCGCCCAATCCCGCAGCGCCTGGGGCGGGAAGGCGGTCACCGCCGCGTCGAGGCTGCCGGGCGGGTGGTAGCGGCCGAGGAACGCCGGCAGGGGCTCGCTGTGGGTCAGGTTGAGACCGCCTCGGCCGGCGATCAGCAGCTTGCGGCCCGGCGAGGGCATGCGCTCGTAGACGGTGACCGCGCGCCCGGCCACGGCCAGGACCTCGGCGGCCGCGAGCCCGGCGGGGCCGCCGCCGACCACCGCGATCCCGCCCTTCCGCCCATCGTCCCGCTCACTCGGCATGCGCCCGCAGAGCCGCAGCCCGCCCGCCTGTCAAGCGCGATGCAGGGCCCGACCGGGGCGCATCGGGGATCGATCCGCCGGCCGCCCTTGATTCGCCCCCTTCTGCCGCTTAACTCGCCGGCATCGGCTGCGGGCCCCTCTGGCGGACGCTCTGCGTGAGCGTCCGTGATGTCGGAGCCGATGCTTTCCGCCCCGGAAGGAGCATCAGGTCCCGCGCATGAGCGATCTCTTGACCATTGAATGGCTCGGCAAGCCGCTGTGGATGTGGCTCGGCTTCCACGTCCTGATCGCGGCCCTGCTGGCCTTCGATCTCGGGCTGCTGCACCGGGATAAGGAGCACGAGATCGGGGTGCGCGAGAGCCTGGGGCTGACGGGCTTCTACCTCGCCCTCGGCCTCGCCTTCGGCGGCTGGGTCTGGTGGTATCTCGGGCCCCAGGCCGGCGAGGAATACGTCACCGGCCTCGTGGTCGAGAAGTCGCTGTCGATGGACAACGTCTTCGTCATCGCCATGATCCTGACGGCGCTCGGTATCCCGCGGGTCGCCCAGCACCGGGTGCTGCTCTGGGGCATCCTCGCCGCCCTGGTGCTGCGCGGCCTGATGATCGGGCTCGGCGCCGCCCTGGTGCATCAGGTGCACTGGGTGCTGTCGCTGTTCGCGGCCTTCCTGATCTACGCCGGCCTCAAGATCTTCTTCTCCGGGCCTGAGGAGGAGAGCGACTTTAGCGACAGCGCCTCGGTGCGCTGGATGCGCAAGACGTTCCGGATCACCCCGGAGTTGCATGGGCAGAGCTTCGCCGTCCGGCTCCCCGACCCGAAGACCGGCCGACGGGTGCTGTGGTTCACCCCTCTGGCGCTGGCGCTGGTGCTCGTCAACGGCGCCGACGTGATCTTCGCCGTCGACAGCGTGCCGGCGATCTTCGCGATCACCACCGACACCTTCGTGGTCTACACCTCCAACATCTTCGCCATCCTCGGCCTGCGGGCGCTCTACTTCGCGCTCGCGGCGATGGTCGACCGCTTCGCGTACCTGAAGACGGCGCTGGCGCTGATCCTGATCTTCATCGGCGCCAAGATCGTGGTTGCCGACACGTTCGGCCTGCTGCACGTGCCGCCGTGGGTGTCGCTGGTGGTCACGCTGGCCCTGCTCGCGTTCGGCGTCGTCTACAGTTTGTGGCGCACCCGGGGCGAGCCCCCGGCCGAGGCCGTCTCCGCGCATCCCCACCGGGCGACGTGACCGGACGGCGACCGGGCTCGCCCCGGTCGCCAAGAAAATTTTGTGCAACGCAAAAGATTATTTCGACCCTCCTTACCACATAATTGCGCGCACCATGCATCCGGCGCATGGCGCGGCCGGAGAATGGGCGGAAGCCTGCGCCCTAAAGGATGCATAATAAGCCGTCCGTCCTCGTGACACGACATTATGCTGCAATGCAGCAACGACAGAGCGCAACGCACAAAACCATGCTTCACTCCGGTCGTCGGCCCCACCAGGCCGCCCGACCCGGAGATGTTCCATGCGCCCGACCCAGATCCTCGTCCTGACGGCCCTCGCCACGGCCGCGCTCGCTCCCGCGGCCGCCACTGCCGACGACGCCCTTCACCTCACACCGCCGCTCTACCGCGATCAGATCCAGGCCGCCCGCGTCGGTCGCGCCGCGCCGAGCACCACGCCGCAGCCGGTGCCGGCCCCTGTGCCGGTCGCCGCCCGCACCGCGCCCGGCGCCCTGGCCTCCGCCCGGTAAACACAACCCGACGCGGCGTCGGGACACCGACGCCGTCCGAGGCTCCGGACCGCCGGTCGCCCCACAGCCCGCGGAGGATCCCGTAACTCCCTGAAGGGCCGCAGCATACCGATATTGGTCGAGGGCAGCGCGCGGCGAGCGTCGCAAGACACTCGCGGCCCGACCGTGCGGAGGGTCCGCGGCAAGTCGTATCCCGGTTCGATACCAGCACGGCGCAACGGCGACGGCTCGCCGAGCCCGCGTACGGCACCTCGCGGTGCGGCGGCTCCGAGCATCCGTCACGACCCGATGCGGAAGCTCCGGGCGGACTCGACAGATCTGCTGGTAAGGTAGACGATGGCGCGGGCGACGGGGCTCGAACCCGCGACCTCCGGCGTGACAGGCCGGCACTCTAACCGACTGAGCTACGCCCGCGCGGGCGGCCGCCTCAAGGGGCTCCGTGGCCCGGCGACGAGGCGGGGTTTATGGGGGGGGCGTGCCGCTGTCAAGCGCGGCCGCGGCGGTTTCCGCGCCGGGTGCGGACTGCGCGGATCCGTCGTGTTGCCGGAGCGCCGGAGGCCCCCATTTCATTCCCGCTGGCGCGTGGTTTGTGCGACGCGCAACGCCATTGTCATGGGGCGGCGGCTCGACTAAGCCTCCGGCCGAACGCAACCTGGCATAAGAACAATTCCACCGGGGACGCCGTCCGGCCTCTGGCCGCCGGCCTCCGGGGGTCTCGCGGGACTTCTTGGCATGACCGGACTGCTGGCGGACTACCTGCCGCTCATCGTGTTCATCGGCGTCGCGCTGTTCATCGCCGCCGCGCTGCTCGTCGTGCCGTTCCTGGTGGCGTACAAGGCGCCCGACCCGGAGAAGCTCTCGGCCTACGAGTGCGGCTTCAACGCCTTCGACGACGCGCGCATGAAGTTCGACGTGCGCTTCTACCTCGTGGCGATCCTGTTCATCATCTTCGACCTGGAGGTCGCCTTCCTGTTCCCGTGGGCGATCACGTTCGGCGACCTCGGCTGGTTCGGCTTCTGGTCGATGATGATCTTCCTCGGCGTGCTGACGGTGGGCTTCGTCTACGAGTGGCGCAAGGGCGCCCTCGAGTGGGACTGAGCCCCGGACCCGCCGCACATCCGACCGTTCTCTGAGGCGCCGATGGCCCTGATCACCGACACACACCGCACCCCGGCGGTCGCCCCCCAGCCGAAGGGGATCATCGACCCGAACACCGGCCGCCCGATCGGCGCCGACGACCCGACCTTCCTGTCGATCAGCGACGAGCTGGCCGACCGCGGGTTCCTGCTCACCAACGCCGACGAGCTGATCAACTGGGCCCGGACCGGCTCGCTGATGTGGATGACCTTCGGGCTCGCCTGCTGCGCCGTCGAGATGATGCAGATGTCGATGCCGCGCTACGATTGCGAGCGCTTCGGCTTCGCCCCGCGCGCCAGCCCGCGCCAGTCCGACGTGATGATCGTCGCCGGTACGCTGACCAACAAGATGGCCCCGGCGCTGCGCAAGGTCTACGACCAGATGCCGGAGCCGCGCTACGTCATCTCGATGGGCTCCTGCGCCAACGGTGGCGGCTACTACCACTACTCCTACTCGGTGGTGCGCGGCTGCGACCGGGTGGTGCCGGTGGACATCTACGTGCCGGGCTGCCCGCCGACCGCGGAGGCGCTGCTCTACGGCGTGCTTCTGCTCCAGAAGAAGATCCGCCGCACCGGCACGATCGAGCGCTGAGGCGGAGCCATGAGCAACGGCATCTCCATCCTGCCCCACACGCAGGCCGAGGGCGGCGAGGCGGCGCTGCGGACGCTGGCCGAGCGGATCACCGGCGCCCTCGGGCCGGCGGTGGTGTCGCACGCGCTGGCGTTCGGCGAACTGACCCTCGTGGTCCAGGCCTCGGACATCGTCTACGCGCTGACCTACCTGCGCGACGATCCGGCCTGCGCGTTCCGCTGCTTCATCGACATCTGCGGCGCCGATTACCCCCAGCGGGACAAGCGCTTCGACGTGGTCTACCACCTGCTCTCGATGCGCCACAACGCGCGGATCCGGGTGAAGGTGCAGACCGACGAGACGACGCCGGTCCCCTCGGTGATCGAGGTCTTCCCGGCCGCGAACTGGTTCGAGCGCGAGGCCTACGACCTCTACGGCATCCTGTTCTCGGGCCACCCCGACCTGCGCCGCCTGCTGACCGATTACGGGTTCGAGGGTCACCCGCTACGCAAGGACTTCCCGCTGACCGGCTTCGTGGAGGTTCGCTACGACCAGGACCAGGCGCGGGTCGTCTACGAGCCGGTGCAACTGACGCAGGAGTTCCGGAACTTCGACTTCCTCTCGCCGTGGGAGGGCACCGACTACGTGCTGCCCGGCGATGAGAAGGCTTGAGGGCGAATAGCGAATAGTGAGTAGCGAATAGGGGGTGATCGTGGAACGACCTGCGATCACGTCCTACAGGGATCTGAAGGTTTGGCAGGAGGCTATGGCGCTGGCCGAGGCATGTTACGGAGAGACGCGGGAATTCCCGCGCGAGGAGATGTTCGGCCTGACCGCACAGATCCGCCGCGCGGCAACCTCCGTCGCCGCGAACATCGCCGAAGGCCATGGCCGCGAGACCGGAGGATCCTTCGTTCAGTTCCTCCGCGTGGCGCAGGGTTCGCTCAAAGAATTGGAAACGCACATCATTCTGTCCGATCGCGTGGGCCTTCTGGCAGCGGCGCGTGCGGAACCGCTTCTCGGGCGTTGCGAGGAGATCGGAAAGATGCTGCGCGCGCTGATCCGCGCGCTTCAGAAACAAGAGGGGAGCCGGTAGGGATCCGATGATGACGCTGCACCCCTACTCCCTACTCGCTACTCGCTACTCGCTTTCCGGCGGAGCCGGCCTATGACCGAGCACAACATCCGCAACTTCGCGATCAACTTCGGGCCGCAGCACCCGGCGGCGCACGGGGTGCTGCGCCTCGTGCTGGAACTCGACGGCGAGGTGGTCGAGCGGGTCGATCCGCATATCGGCCTCCTGCACCGCGGCACCGAGAAGCTGATCGAGCACAAGACCTACGTCCAGGCGACGCCCTACTTCGACCGGCTCGACTACGTGTCGCCGATGAATCAGGAGCACGCCTTCTGCCTCGCGATCGAGAAGCTCGCCGGGATCGAGGTGCCGCGCCGGGCCAAGCTGATCCGGACGCTCTACTGCGAGATCGGCCGGCTGCTCTCGCACCTGCTCAACGTCACCACGCAGGCGATGGATGTCGGCGCGCTCACGCCCCCGCTCTGGGGCTTCGAGGAGCGCGAGAAGCTGATGATCTTCTACGAGCGCGCCAGCGGCGCGCGGCTCCACGCCAACTACTTCCGGCCCGGCGGCGTCCACCAGGACCTGCCGCCCAAGCTGATCGACGACATCGACGCGTTCTGCGATCCGTTCCTCAAGGTGGTCGACGACCTCGACGACCTCGTGATGGCCAACCGCATCTTCAAGCAGCGCAACGTCGACATCGGCATCGTGTCGGTGGACGAGTGCATGGCCTGGGGCTTCTCGGGCGTGATGGTGCGCGGCTCCGGCATCCCGTGGGACCTGCGCAAGTCGCAGCCCTACGAGGCCTACGATGAGATGGAGTTCGACATCCCCGTGGGGAAGAACGGCGATACCTACGATCGGCAGGTGATCCGCATGGAGGAGATGCGGGAGTCGACCAAGATCATGAAGCAGTGCTGCGCCAAGCTGCGCGAGCCCGCCGGCCAGGGACCGATCGCGGCGATCGACGGCAAGTTCGCCCCGCCGCCGCGCCGGGAGATGAAGCGCTCGATGGAGGCGCTCATCCATCACTTCAAGCTCTACACCGAAGGGTTCCACGTGCCGGCCGGCGAGGTCTACGCCGCGGTCGAGGCTCCCAAGGGCGAATTCGGCGTCTATCTGGTCTCGGACGGCTCCAACAAGCCGTACCGCTGCAAGATCCGGGCGCCGGGCTTCGCGCACCTGCAGGCGATGGACTGGATGTGCCGCGGGCACCTCCTGGCCGACGTGTCCTGCGTGCTCGGCACGCTCGACATCGTGTTCGGCGAAGTGGACCGGTGACGTAGAGATGGCAAACCGCAGACTGGCGCCGGCGTCGGAGCAGCCCGAGAGCTTCGCGTTCACCCCCGAGAACACGGAGTGGGCGCAGAACCAGATCGCCAAGTACCCGGAGGGGCGGCAGGCTTCGGCGGTGATCGCGCTGCTGTGGCGGGCCCAGGAGCAGCACGGCGGCTGGCTGCCGCAGAAGGCGATCGAGGCGGTGGCCGACGAACTCGGCATGCCCAAGATCCGCGTGCTGGAGGTGGCGACCTTCTACACGATGTTCGCCCTGGAGCCGGTCGGCCGGTTCTGGATCCAGCTCTGCGGCACGGTCCCCTGCGATTCCTGCGGTGCCCGCGAGCTGAAGGGGATGTTGGAGAAGCGCCTGGGGCCGCCCGGCCACGTCTCGGCGGACGGCAATTTCTCCTGGCTGGAGGTCGAGTGCCTCGGCGCCTGCTGCAACGCGCCGATGGTGCAGATCAACCAGGACTATTACGAGGATCTGACACCCGAATCCCTGTCGAAGCTGATGGACGACCTCGCCGCCGGCCGCCCGGTCAAGCCCGGCCCGCAGGCCGGCCGTCGCGCCTCCGAGCCGGCGGGTGGGGCCGACACGCTCACCGACCCGACGCTGTTCGACGGCTCGCGGGTCGGGGCGTGGCGCAAGCGCTTCGAGGACACGCACAAGCCCGAGGACGCGAATTCCAAGACCGGCGAGGCCGCCTCCAGCGCGCAGCAGGCCGCCACCGCCCCGAAGCCCGCCAAGCCCGACGCCGGGCGGCCGGTGGAGCGCCCGGCCTCCGACGCGCCGGCCCAGCGCGCGGCCGAGGGCAAGGAGCCGGTCAAGCAAGAGGACAATGCCGACGCCGCCGAGCCCCACCGCTCGACGGCCGAGCGCGGGGCCGCGCCGGACAAGCCCGCGGCCGCGGGCGAGGCGGCCCCGGGCGAGCACGGCCACCAGGGCGCGCACGATCGCGACGAGCCCCCGCAGCAGCCGGAAGCATCCGGCGCGAGCGAGGGCGAACTGGCGGCCGAGGCCGAGGCGGCGCGCGTCGCCGGTGCCCTGGCCAAGCTGCCGAAGGACGCCTCGCCGGAGCAGAAGGCCGACGCGGTGGGCACGCGCCCGCCCGGCCTCGACGCCGCGCGGGCCGGGTCACCGGACGACCTCACCCGCATCAAGGGCATCGGTCCGGGCAACAGCCAGCGGCTCAACGGGCTCGGCATCTACCATTTCGACCAGATCGCCGCCTGGACCCGGGACGAGATCGCCTGGGTCGGCACCTACCTCGCCTTCCCGGGGCGGATCGACCGGGAGGACTGGGTCGGGCAGGCCAAGGCGCTGTCGGGCACGGGGCAGTGAGGACCTGACATGCTGTCGGATCAGGATCGCATCTTCACCAACCTCTACGGCGAGCACTCGCCGGGGCTCGAAGCCGCCAAGAAGCGCGGCGCCTGGGACGGGACCAAGTTCCTCCTGGAGATGGGCCGCGACTGGATTATCGAGGAGATGAAGGCCTCGGGGCTGCGCGGCCGCGGCGGCGCCGGCTTCCCGACCGGCCTCAAATGGTCGTTCATGCCCAAGAAGTCGGACGGGCGGCCGCACTACCTCGTCGTCAACGCCGACGAGTCGGAGCCCGGCACCTGCAAGGACCGGGAGATCATGCGGCACGACCCGCATCTCCTGATCGAGGGCTGCATGCTGGCCTGCTGCGCGATGGGCGCGCACGCCTGCTACATCTACATCCGCGGCGAGTACGTGGCCGAGAAGCATGCGCTCCAGGCCGCGGTGGACGAGGCCTACGCCGCCCGGCTCGTCGGCCAGTCGAACGTCCACGACTACCCGTTCGACATCTACGTCCACCACGGAGCCGGCGCCTACATCTGCGGCGAGGAGACGGCGCTTATCGAGAGCCTGGAGGGCAAGAAGGGGATGCCGCGGCTCAAGCCGCCGTTCCCGGCCAACATGGGCCTCTACGGCTGCCCCACCACCGTTAACAACGTCGAGTCGATCGCGGTCGCCGGCACCATCCTGCGCCGCGGCGGCGCGTGGTTCGCGGGCTTCGGCGCCAAGAACAACACCGGCACCAAGCTCTTCTGCGTCTCGGGGCACGTCAACAAGCCGTGCAACGTCGAGGAGGAGATGGGCATCACCTTCCGCGAGCTGATCGACCGCCATTGCGGCGGCATGCGCGGCGGCTGGGACAATCTGCTCTGCTCGATCCCCGGCGGCTCGTCGGTGCCGCTGGTGCCGGCCGAGCAAATCATCGACGCCAAGATGGACTTCGACACCCTGCGCAACCTCGGCTCCGGCCTCGGCACCGCGGCGGTGATCGTGCTCGACAAGTCGGCCGACATCGTCTCGGCGATCACCCGGATCAGCTACTTCTACAAGCACGAGTCCTGCGGCCAGTGCACGCCCTGCCGCGAGGGCACCGGCTGGATGTGGCGGGTGATGACGCGCATGGCGGAAGGCCGCGCCCAGCGCCGCGAGATCGACATGCTGCTCGAAGTCACCAAGCAGATCGAGGGGCACACGATCTGCGCGCTCGGCGACGCCGCGGCGTGGCCGATCCAGGGGCTGATCCGCCACTTCCGCCCGGAGATCGAGCGGCGCATCGACCGCTACAGCGCCAATCCGCACTCCGACCCCGTGCCGATGGCGGCGGAGTGATGTCATGGCCGATCAGCCGGACAACCTGATACTCGTCTTCCTGCGGCGCATCGACGAGAAGGTCGATCGTCTCAGCGATGACATTCGTGAATTGAAAGGCCGCATGGCCGCCGTCGAGGAGAACTTGGCCGGCGTCCATCGGCGGATCGACCGGGTCGAGCTTCGCATCGAGCGCATCGAGCGCCGCCTCGACCTCGCCGATGCCCCGCACTGAGATGACGCGATGACAAAAATCCTCGTCGACGGCACCGAGGTCGATGTCCCGGCCGAGTACACCCTGCTCCAGGCGTGCGAGGCGGCCGGCGCGGAGATCCCGCGCTTCTGCTTCCACGAGCGGCTGTCGATCGCCGGCAACTGCCGCATGTGCCTCGTGGAGCTCAAAGGGGCTCCGAAGCCGGTGGCGTCCTGCGCCTACGCGGTGAAGGATTGCCGCCCCGGCCCGAACGGCGAGCCGCCGGAGGTGCTGACGCGCTCGGGGCTGACGAAGAAGGCCCGCGAGGGGGTGATGGAGTTCCTCCTCATCAACCATCCCCTCGACTGCCCGATCTGCGACCAGGGCGGCCATTGCGACCTGCAGGATCAGGCGATGGCCTACGGCGTCGACTCGACCCGCTACCGCGAGAACAAGCGGGCGGTCGAGGAGAAGCATATTGGCCCGCTGATCCGCACGGCGATGAACCGGTGCATCCACTGCACCCGCTGCGTGCGCTTCCTCGCGGAGGTGGCAGGCGTGCCCGACCTCGGCGCCATCGGCCGCGGCGAGGACATGGAGATCACGAGCTACCTGGAGCAGGCCATGGCCTCGGAGCTCCAGGGCAACGCCGCCGACCTGTGCCCGGTCGGCGCGCTGGTGCACAAGCCGCAGAGCTACAACGTCCGTCCCTGGGAGCTGAACAAGACCGAGTCGGTCGACGTGATGGACGCGGTCGGCTCGTCGATCCGCGTCGACACCCGCGGCCGCGAGGTCATGCAGATCGAGCCGCGGATCAACGAGGACATCAACGAGGAGTGGATCTCCGACAAGACGCGCCACTGCGTCGACGGCCTGCGGATGCAGCGTCTCGACCGGCCGTACCTGCGCGAGAACGGACGCCTGCGCCCCGCCACCTGGAGCGAGGCGTTCGGGGCGATCGCCGCGCGGGTGAAGGCGGCGGATCCGAAGCGGATCGGCGCGGTCGTCGGCGATCTCGCCGGCGTCGAGGAGATCTTCGCGCTGCGTGAGCTGATGCGCGCCCTCGGCACGCCGAACCTCGACTGCCGCCAGACCGGCGCCGGCCTCGACCCGGCCCACGGCCGCGCGAGCTACGTCTTCAACCCGACCATCGCCGGGATCGAGGGCGCGGACGCGATCCTGATGGTGGGCGCCAACCCGCGCACCGAGGCGTCGCTCCTCAACGTGCGCATCCGCAAGCGCTGGCGCATGGCACCGCTCGCGGTCGGCGTGATCGGCGAGGCGGTCGACCTCACCTACCCGAGCCACTACATCGGCGCCGGCCCGGACTCGCTGGCGGCGCTGGCCCGGGGCGAGCACAGCTTCCTCGACACGCTCAAGGCAGCGAAGGCACCGCTGATCATCGTCGGAGCCGACGTGGAGCCCGGCGTGCTGGCCGCCGCGGCGAAGCTCGCCGGGGATCTCGGCGCGGTCACGCCCGAGTGGAACGGCTTCGGCGTGCTCCATACGGCCGCCGCCCGGGTCGGCGCCCTCGATCTCGGCTTCGTGCCGGGGGCGGGCGGCCTGACCTTCGCGGGCATGCTGGAGGCCGGCGCGCTCGATGTGCTGTTCAATCTCGGCGCCGACGAGCGCGACGTCGCCCCCGGCGCCTTCTTGATCTACCAGGGCACACACGGCGACCGGGGCGCGTCGCGCGCCGACGTGATCCTGCCGGGCGCCGCCTACACCGAGAAGAACGCCACCTACGTCAACCTGGAGGGCCGGGTTCAGGCCGCCAATCGCGCCGGTTTCCCGCCGGGCGACGCCCGCGAGGACTGGGCGATCCTGCGCGCCCTGTCCGAGGTGCTGGGCCACCGGCTGCCGTTCGACTCGCTGACCGCGCTGCGCAAGGCGCTCTACGCCGCCCACCCGCACCTCGCGGCGGTCGGCGCGGTAGAGCCGGGCGACGTGGCCGGCGCGGTCGCGGTGCTGGCGGGCCTCGGCGACAGCGCGGGCGGGGCCGCCTTCGCCTCGCCGGTGGCCGACTTCTATCTCACCAACCCGATCGCCCGCGCCTCGCGGGTGCTGGCCGAGTGCTCGCGGCTCGCCCGCGAGCGCGCCGGCCAGGCGCAGCCGCTGGCCGCGGCGGAGTAGGAGCGCCCGATGACCCCGCTCGAGATCCTCGGGACCGTGCTCCTGCTCGTGCTCAAGAGCTTCGTGCTCCTGGCGGCGCTGCTCGTGTTCATCGCCTACGCGCTGCTCGCCGACCGCAAGATCTGGGCGGCGGTGCAGCTCCGGCGCGGCCCGAACGTCGTCGGCCCCTTCGGCCTGTTCCAGTCGTTCGCCGACCTGCTGAAATTCGTGCTCAAGGAGCCGGTCATCCCGGCGGGTGCCAACAAGGCGATCTACCTGCTCGCGCCGCTCGTCTTCGCGATGCTGGCGCTGTCGGCCTGGGCGGTGATCCCGCTCGCCGATGGCTGGGCGATCGCCGACATCAACGTCGGCATCACCTACATCTTCGCGATCTCGTCGCTCGGGGTCTACGGCGTGATCATGGGCGGCTGGGCGTCGAACTCGAAATACGCCTTCCTCGGAGCGCTCCGCTCCGCTGCCCAGATGATCTCCTACGAGGTCAGCCTCGGCTTCGTGATCATCTGCGTGCTGCTCTGCGCCGGCTCGCTGAACCTGACGCGCATCGTGCTCGCACAGGACACGGCGCTCGGCCTGTTCGGCTGGTACTGGCTGTGGCTGTTCCCGATGTTCATCGTGTTCTTCGTCTCGGCGCTCGCCGAGACGAACCGTCCGCCCTTCGACCTGCCCGAGGCCGAGTCGGAGCTGGTGGCGGGCTACATGGTCGAGTACTCCTCGACCCCGTACCTGCTGTTCATGCTCGGCGAGTACGTGGCGATCATGACCATGTGCGCGCTGGGGACGGTGCTGTTCCTCGGCGGCTGGCTCTCGCCGATCCCGTTCGCGCCCTTCACCTGGGTGCCGGGCCTGATCTGGTTCGTGCTAAAGGCGAGCTTCCTGTTCTTCATGTTCGCGATGGTGAAATCCATCGTGCCCCGATACCGCTACGACCAGCTCATGCGGCTCGGCTGGAAGGTGTTTTTGCCGTTGTCCCTCGTGTCGGTGGTGGTCGTGGCCTTCGTCCTGAAGCTCACCGGCCTCGCCCCCGGCGCCTGACGTCACGAGATTTGGAGATCGGAGCATGAAGCTCGATCAGATCGCCAGGAGCCTGCTCCTGAAAGAATTCGTGTCGGGGATGATCCTCGGCATGCGGTACTTCTTCAAGCCGAAGGCGACGATCAACTATCCGTTCGAGATGGGTCACCGCGGTCCCCGCTTCCGGGGCGAGCATGCCCTGCGCCGCTACCCGAACGGCGAGGAGCGCTGCATCGCCTGCAAGCTCTGCGAGGCGATCTGCCCGGCGCAGGCCATCACCATCGAGGCGGGGCCCCGGCGCAACGACGGTACCCGGCGCACCACCCGCTACGACATCGACATGGTGAAGTGCATCTACTGCGGCATGTGCCAGGAAGCCTGCCCCGTGGACGCGATCGTCGAGGGGCCGAACTTCGAGTTCTCGACCGAAACCCGGGAAGAGCTGCTCTACGACAAGCAGAAGCTGCTCCTGAACGGCGACCGCTGGGAGCGCGAGATCGCCCGCAACATCGCGATGGACGCGCCTTATCGCTGAGGCGGGCCGGGGCGCGGTTGTGCCCCCACCGGCCGGGTTCTATAGACGGGGCCGCTCCGGCGGCCCGACGCCACCGTGACAGAAGGGGCCGCGTCAGCGGCCGAGCGCGACCCCCGCATGACCGCAGCAGCCGCCTTCTTCTACCTGTTCGCGAGCCTCGCTGTGGCCTCGGGCTTCATGGTGATCGCCGCGCGCAATCCCGTCGCCTCGGTGCTCTTCCTGATTTTGGCCTTCGTCAACGCGGCCGGGCTGTTCGTGCTGATGGGCGCCGAGTTCCTCGCGATGATCCTCGTGGTCGTCTACGTCGGCGCGGTCGCGGTGCTGTTCCTGTTCGTGGTGATGATGCTCGACGTGGACTTCGCCGCGCTCCGCCAGGGCTTCCAGGACTACCTGCCGATCGGCGGCCTGATCGGCGCGGTGTTCCTCGTCGAGCTGCTGCTGGTGGTGGGCACGTGGAGCATCGACCCGGGCCTCGTGCAGGCGCCGCTGGGCAACGTCGCCTCCGGCGAGAACCTGACCAACGCCCAGGCGCTCGGCCGGGTGATCTACACGGAATACGCCTACTTCTTCCAGATCGCCGGCCTGATCCTGCTCGTGGCGATGATCGGCGCGATCGTGCTGACGCTGCGCGACCGGCCGGGTGTCAAGCGCCAGAACATCACCGTCCAGAACAATCGCACGCAGCAGGCGGCGGTCGAGACGCGCAAGGTGCCCTCGCGGCAGGGCGTCGAGGTCTGAGGCGGGCGGGGGGAATCGAACGATGATCGGCCTGAGCCACTACCTGACGGTCGCCGCGATCCTGTTCACGATCGGCGTGCTCGGCATCTTCATCAATCGCAAGAACATCATCGTCATCCTGATGTCGGTCGAGCTGATCCTGCTCGCGGTCAACATCAATCTCGTCGCCTTCTCGACGCATCTGAACGACATCACCGGTCAGGTCTTCGCCCTGTTCGTGCTGACCGTCGCGGCGGCGGAGTCGGCGATCGGGCTGGCGATCCTGGTGGTGTTCTTCCGCAACCGCGGCTCCATCGCGGTCGAGGACGTGAGCATGATGAAGGGCTGAGGCGTCCCGCTTCGCCCTTCCCCTGAACGCGCGGGCGGCGACGCCGTCCCGCGAGGCCGGACTGCAAGAGCACGATGTATCACGCGATCGTCTTCTTCCCGCTCATCGGCGCCCTGATCGCCGGCCTGTTCGGCCGGCTCATCGGGACGAAGGCCTGCGAGTACATCACCACCTCGCTCCTCGCCTTCACGGCGCTGATCGCCTGGGGCGTATTTCTCGACGGCGGCCACGCCGAGCGGGTGCAGGTGGCGCACTGGTTCTCGGCCGGCGACTTCACGGTCGACTGGGCCTTCAAGGTCGACACCCTGACCCGGGTGATGCTGGTGGTCGTCACCACGGTCTCGACCCTCGTGCACCTCTACTCGATCGGCTACATGGAGGAGGATCCGCACCGGCCGCGGTTCTTCGCCTACCTGTCGCTGTTCACCTTCGCCATGCTGATGCTGGTGACGGCCGACAACCTCGTGCAGATGTTCTTCGGCTGGGAAGGCGTCGGCCTCGCGAGCTACCTGCTGATCGGCTTCTGGTACGAGAAACCCTCGGCCAACGCCGCGGCGATGAAGGCGTTCATCGTCAACCGCGTCGGCGATTTCGGCTTCTCGCTCGGCATCTTCCTCGTCTTCGTCCTGTTCGGCTCGGTCGCCTTCGACGGGATCTTCCCGAAGGTCGACGAGGTCAGCAAGCTGACCTTCCACTTCCTCGGCTACGACTGGAACGCCATGACGCTGGCGTGCCTGCTCCTGTTCATGGGGGCGATGGGCAAGTCGGCGCAGTTCCTGCTGCACACGTGGCTACCGGACGCGATGGAGGGCCCGACCCCGGTCTCGGCGCTGATCCATGCCGCGACGATGGTCACCGCCGGCGTGTTCATGGTGGCGCGCCTGTCGCCGCTGTTCGAGGTCGCCCCCAATGCCCTGATCGTGGTGACGGTGATCGGCGGCATCACCTCGTTCTTCGCGGCCACGATCGGGCTCGTGCAGAACGACATCAAGCGGGTGATCGCCTACTCGACCTGCTCGCAGCTCGGTTACATGTTCGTCGGCCTCGGGGTGGGCGCCTACGCCACCGGCGTGTTCCACCTGTTCACCCACGCCTTCTTCAAGGCGCTGCTGTTCCTGGGCGCCGGCTCGGTCATCCACGCGATGCACCACGAGCAGGACATGCGGAACATGGGCGGCCTGCGCCCCTACATTCCCTTCACCTGCGCGATGATGGCGATCGGCTCTCTCGCGCTGATCGGCTTCCCCTTCACCGCCGGGTACTACTCGAAGGACGCGATCATCGAGGCGGCCTACGCCTCGACCCGCCCGGGCCACACGCTCGCCTTCCTGTGCACGGTGATCGCGGCGTTCTTCACCTCGTTCTACTCCTGGCGCCTGTTCTTCCTGACCTTCGAGGGTCCGGCCCGCTGGGGCGCGCACGCCGCCCACGCGCATCAGGACGCCCACCACGCCGTGCCGGCGGTGGCCCATTCCGTGGCCGCGCACGCGGCCGACGGCCCCCCCGGCCACACCGAGGGCGTCGCCCACGACGACCGCGGCCACGACCTCGAGCCGGCGCACAAGAGCGACGTGGTGGCCGACGATCATCACGGCCACGGGCACCACGGCGACCACACCCCGCACGAGAGCCCGCTGGTGATGACCCTGCCGCTGGCGGTCCTCGCCTTCGGCGCCCTGTTCGCCGGCCTGATCTTCAAGGACCGCTTCATCGGCGAGGGCATGGAGGCGTTCTGGGGCCACGCGCTGGCGCATGGTCCTGAGAACCACATCATGCACGAGATGCACCACGTGCCGGCACTCGTGGCCTATTCCCCGCTGGTGATGCTGACCCTCGGCTTCGTGCTCGCGTGGTGGATGTACATCAAGCGTCCGGAACTGCCGAGCGCGCTCGCTGCCCAGCAACCGGTGCTGTACCGCTTCCTGCTCAACAAGTGGTACTTCGACGAGATCTACGATCGGATCATCGTCCGTCCAACAAAGGACTTCGGCATCTTCTGCTGGCGGACGCTCGACATCAAGATCATCGATGGCTACGGGCCCAACGCCATCGCTTCGCGGGTGCTCGACGTGGCCCGCGGCGCCGTCCGGTTCCAGACCGGCTACCTCTACCACTACGCCTTCGTCATGCTCATCGGCGTGGCGGGCCTGATCAGTTGGTACATGATGTCCGGCTTGCCGAAGGGAACGCACTGATGCTCGGGCTCGGCATCCTCTCCGGGCTGTTGATCGTCCCGCTGTGCGGCGCGGCCTTTCTGCTGACGCTGAACGGCGACGAGGCCACGGTCGCCCGCAACAGCCGCTGGGCGGCGCTGGCCACCACGGTCGTGACCTTCCTGCTCTCGCTGGTGGCGTGGAGCCGCTACGACACAACCTCGGCGGCCTACCAGCTCGTCGAGAGCCACCCGTGGCTCACCGAGACCATCCGGTTCAAGCTCGGCGTGGACGGCTTCTCGATGCCGCTCGTCCTGCTCACCACCCTCCTCATGCCGATCTGCATCGGCGCCTCCTGGGTCGGCATCCAGACCCGGTTGAAGGAGTACTTCGTCGCGTTCCTCGTCCTCGAGACGATGATGATCGGCGTGTTCGTCTCGCTCGATCTCGTCGTGCTGTACCTTTTCTTCGAGGGCACCCTGATCCCGATGTTCCTCATCGTGGGCATCTGGGGTTCGAAGGGGCGGATCTACGCGACGTTCAAGTTCTTCTTCTTCACCCTGTTCGGCTCGGTGCTGATGCTGCTCGGCGTCATCGCCATGTACTGGGAGGCCGGCACCACCGACATCCCGCAGTTGCTGCAGCACCGCTTCCCCGCCCACATGCAGACGTGGCTGTGGCTTGCGTTCTTCGCGGCCTTCGCGGTGAAACTCCCGAAATGGCCACTGCACACGTGGCTCCTGGACGCCCACGTCGAGGCGCCCACCGCCGGCTCGGTGATCCTGGCGGGCGTGCTCCTGAAGATGGGCGGCTACGGCTTCATCCGGATCTCGTTGTCGATGCTGCCGCTGGCCTGCCGCGAGTTCGCGCCGCTGGTGTTCGCGCTGGCCATCTGCGCCATCATCTTCGCCTCGGTGGCGGCGATGATGCAGACCGACATCAAGAAGCTCGTGGCCTACTCCTCGGTCGCCCACATGGGCTTCGTCACGCTCGGCCTGTTCACCATGACCGAGCAGGGCATCCAGGGCGCGTGGTTCCTGATGATCTCACACGGGCTGGTGTCGAGCGCGCTCTTCCTCAGCGTCGGCGTGCTCTATGACCGGATGCATACCCGCGAGATCGCCGCCTACGGCGGGCTGGTGAAGCGCATGCCGCTCTACGCCGTCGCGATGATGGTATTCACCATGGCCAACGTCGGCCTGCCCGGCACGTCCGGGTTCATCGGCGAGTTCCTCGCGATGGTCGGCGCGTTCAAGGCCAACCCCCACGTCGCGTTCTTCGCCGTCTTCGGCATCATCCTGTCGGCCTGCTACGCCCTGTGGGTCTACGCCCGTGTGGTGTTCGGCAAGCTGGAGAAGCCGAGCCTTCGGAACATCAAGGATCTGGACACCCGCGAGATGCTGATGCTCGGACCGTTGGTCGCGCTGATCATCTACTACGGCGTGCACCCGGGACCGATTCTCGACACATTCGCTCCGTCTACCGACGCGCTGATGGTGAGCATGAAGGCGGCCCTGTCCAACACCCAGACCGCGGCGGCCGCGCTGCCGGTCCCGCGCTGAGCCGCCCGATGCCGACCGTTCACTCCGTCCTACCCTCGCTCGCCCCGCTGATGCCCGAGATCATCCTCGGGGTCGGCGTGATGCTCCTGATCCTCTACGGCGCGTGGCGCGGCGAGCGCTCCGCCGAGAGCGTCAGCATCGGCGCGCTGGTGCTGCTCCTCGTCGCCCTGTCCGTCGTCCTGTCCCAGCCCACGCAGGGGCGGATCACCACCCTGTCCGGCGCCTTCGTCTCCGACACCTTCGCAAAGGTGATGAAGACGCTGGTGCTGCTGGGCTCCTCGGCGACGATCCTGCTCGCCCACGACTACTTCCGCCGCGAGCGCATCGAGCGCTTCGAGTTCCCTGTGCTGATCGTGCTGTGCACCATCGGCATGATGGTGATGGTCTCGGCCAACGACCTGATCGCCCTCTATCTCGGGCTGGAGCTGCAATCGCTCGCCGCCTACGTCATCGCCGCGATCCACCGCGACGACGTGAAGTCGACCGAGGCGGGGCTGAAGTACTTCGTGCTCGGCGCCCTCTCGTCGGGCATGCTGCTCTACGGCGCCTCGCTGCTGTACGGCTTCACCGGCACCGTCTCGTTCCCCGGCATCGTCTCGGCGCTGAACGAGAACGCGGGCTTCGGCGCCATGCTCGGAATCGTGTTCGTCGCGGCCGGCGTATGCTTCAAGCTGGCGGCGGTGCCGTTCCACATGTGGACGCCGGACGTCTACGAGGGCTCGCCGACACCGGTCACCGCCTTCTTCGCCTCGGCGCCGAAGATGGCGGCGGTCTCGATGACCGTGCGGGTGTTCATCGGCGCGCTGCCGGACGTAACCGCGATCTGGCAGCAGATCTTCATCTTCGTGGCGATCGCCTCCATGGCGCTCGGCTCGTTCGCGGCCATCGGCCAGCGTTCGATCAAGCGCCTGATGGCCTATTCCTCGATCGCCAACATCGGCTACGCCCTGATCGGGCTCGCCGCCGGCACCGAGCAGGGGATCAGCGGGCTGGTCATCTACATGGTGATCTATCTCGCGATGACGCTCGGCGCCTTCGCGATCATCCTGTCCCTGCGCCGCCGCGACGTGATGTTCGAGTCGATCGACGACCTGTCAGGGCTGTCGCGCACCCATCCGTGGCTCGCCTTCTGCCTCGCGATGATGATGTTCTCGCTGGCCGGCATCCCGCCGCTGGCGGGCTTCTTCGCCAAGTTCTACGTGTTCGCAGCCGCCATCAAGGCGGGGCTGGTGACGCTGGCGGTGATCGGCGTGGTCACCAGCGTGGTCGGCGCTTTCTATTACCTGCGCATCGTCAAGATCATGTACTTCGACGAGGCGAAGGAGCCCTACGAGGCGATGGCGCCGGGCCTGCGCGTGGTGCTCGCCCTGTCGAGCGTCGTGGTGATGCTGTTCTTCCTGGTGCCGGGGCCGCTCGTCGGCGTGGCAGGCCGGGCGGCCAAGTCGCTGTTCTAGAGTGCTCTCCGCCGACGTGGCTGCCGGTTCGGCGCAAGAGGGCACGGCACAGCGGGGACCGTCGGCGTACCGCCTCGGCGAGGCGGCGCGGGCAGGGGGGCATCGCCTCCACGTCCACGACCGCCTCGGCTCCACCAACACGGAAGCGCTGGAGCGGGCGCGCGCCGGCGAGGCCGGCCCGCTCTGGGTCGTGACCCGCAGCCAGGAGGCGGGACGCGGCCGGCGCGGGAACGCCTGGGCCTCGCTCCCCGGCAACCTCGCGGCGAGCGTGCTGTGGCCGGTGCCGCGGGTCGCGCCGGAGCATCTCGCCGAACTCGGCTTCGTGGCGGGCCTCGCTCTGGTCGGCGCGATCGAAGCCGCCTGCGGCACCCTGCCGGACTGGGATGGAGCGGATCCCGCACGATCTGTGCGGCTGAAGTGGCCGAACGACGTGCTGCTCGGTCACGGCAAGCTCGCCGGGCTGCTGCTGGAGGCCGAGACGCTTCCGGGCGGGCGGCGCGCGGTGGTCATCGGCTTCGGCGTCAACGTCGCGGCGGCCCCCGAGGGCTTGCCGGCCAAGCCGCAGCCCACATGCCTCGCCGCGATGGGTTACGCGGGCGGCGCGGAGACGCTACTGGAGCACCTCTCCGACCATCTGGCCGCGCAGGCGCGCGCCTGGGACGGGGGACGGAATTTCTCGCTCGTGCGCGCGCGCTGGCTCGCGCGGGCCGCGGGTCTCGGGTCCGAGATCGCGGTGACGAGCGGCGGGCAGATCCTGCGGGGTCTGTTCGAGACGATCGACGAGGGGGGGCGGCTCGTGATCCTCGGCCCCGACGATAGCCGGCGCATCGTGACCGCCGGCGAAGTGCATTTTGGAACGGCCGCGACGGCGGCGTGATGTTGGACGACGATAGAGATGGTGATGGGTCAGGAGGAGCTGGTCTTCCTGCCGCTCGGCGGCGTGGGCGAGATCGGGATGAATGCAGGGCTCTACGGGTTCGGCCCGGAGAAGGGCCGCAAGTGGATCATGGTCGATTGCGGGATGGGCTTCGCGGGCGAGGAGGCGATGCCTGGCATCGACCTGATGTTCCCCGATCTCACCTTCATCGAGCAGCGGCGCAAGGACCTGCTGGGGATCTTCATCACCCACGCACACGAGGACCATATCGGCGCGATCTCAGAGCTGTGGCCGCGCCTGAAGGTGCCGGTCTACGCGACGCGCTTCGCCAAGAACCTGCTGGAGACGCGCCGCCTCTCCGAGCCCGGCGCGCCGAAGGTCGACCTGCGCGAGATCAAGCCCGGGCGGCGGCTGACGGTGGGTCCGTTCGAGGTGGAGTTCGTGCCCGTCTCGCACTCGATCCCCGAGTCGAACGCGATCGCCATCCGCACCGCGGCCGGCCTCGTCGTCCACACCGGCGACTGGAAGATCGATCCGACGCCGGTGGCGGGCGACGTGACCTCGCCTGAGGCGTTCACGGCGCTCGGCGACGAGGGCATCCTGGCGCTCGTCTGCGATTCCACCAACGTCGTGCGCGAGGGCTTCTCGCCGAGCGAGCGCGAGGTCGCGGCGACGCTGAAGACCCTGATCGCCGAGGCGCCGCACCGCGTGGCGGTGACCACCTTCGCCTCGAACGTCGCCCGCATCCGCGCGGTGGCCGAGGCGGCGCAGGCTTGCGGGCGCGAGGTGATCGCGGTCGGCCGCGCCATGGACCGGGTGATCGACGTGGCCCGCGAGTGCGGCTACCTCGACGGCCTGCCCGAGTTCCGCCGCGCCGATTCGTGGAAGAACATTCCCCGCGACCGGGTGGTGGCGCTGCTCACCGGATCGCAGGGCGAGCCCCGCGCCGCGCTCGCCCGGGTGTCGCGCCGCGACCACCCGGACATCGCGCTCGCCGACGGCGACCGGGTGATCTTCTCCTCGCGCGCCATCCCCGGCAACGAGCGGGATGTGGGCGCGATCATCAACGACCTGATCGAGCAGGGCGTGGAGGTCGTCACCGACCGGACCGCTTTGGTCCACGTCTCGGGCCACCCGCGCCGGGACGAGATGGTCGAGATGTACCGCTGGACCCGGCCCGGCACGGCGATCCCGGTCCACGGCGAGGCGCTGCACCTCGACGAGCACGCGCGCTTCGCCCGGGCTCAGGGCGTGCAGAACGTCGTCAAGGCGCGCAACGGCAGCGTCGTCCGCCTGAGCCCCGGCAAGCCCGAGGTGGTCGATCACGTGAAGGCCGGCCGCCTGTTCAAGGACGGCAACGTGCTGATCGACGATAAGGACCGGGCGATCCCCGAGCGGCGCAAGCTCTCGCAGGCCGGCCTCGTTTCGGTGGCGATCGCGATCGACGAGGACGGGGTGGTGCTGGGCGAGCCGGCGGTGGACATCATCGGCCTGCCCAACCGCGGCCGCTCCGGCGAGGGGCTGATCGACGTGGTGGTCGAGGCGGTCTCGCGCACCCTGTCCGGCCTGTCGCGGGGCAAGCTGAAGGACTCGGAGGGCGTCGAGAAGAGCGTGGACCGCGCCGTGCGTCAGGCCGTCAACGAGGTCTGGGGCAAGAAGCCCGCCTGCCACGTGCAGGTGGTGGAGGTGTGATAGCTTAGGGCTTGTTTCCCTCCCCCTCGCGGGGAGGGGCACCGCGGGGAAGGAAACGAAAAGCATGATCGGGCGGCTCAACCACGTGGCCATCGCCGTGCGGGACCTCGACGCGGCCTGCGCCGTCTACCGCGATACGCTCGGCGCCCGGGTCTCGGAGGCGCTGCCCCAGCCCGAGCACGGGGTCACCGTGGTGTTCGTCGAGTTGCCCAACAGCAAGGTCGAGCTGATGGCGCCGCTCGGCGAGGGCTCGCCGATCGCGGCGTTCGTCGAGCGCAACCCGAACGGGGGCGTCCACCACGTCTGCTACGAGGTCGACGACATCCTCGCCGCCCGCGACCGGCTGAAGGCGCAGGGCGCCCGGGTGCTCGGCACGGGCGAACCGAAGATCGGCGCCCACGGCAAGCCGGTGCTGTTCCTGCACCCGAAGGACTTCCTCGGCACCCTGGTCGAGCTGGAGCAGGTGTGACGCGGCTCGACCACGTCCTGGCGCGCTCGACGCCCGCGACGCTCGCCGCCGTGGCGGCCCTCGTCGCCGCCTTCGTCGCGGCGGCGGTGACCCTGTTCAAGCTGACGGTGGGGGGCGCGCTCGCCCTGTACTTCGTGGTGTGGTGGACGCTGCTCTTCGCGATCCTGCCCCTGCGCAACCATCCCGAGACCCGCCCCGAGCACGTGGTGCCCGGCCAGGATCCCGGTGCCCCGGCCGCCCCGCGGCTGCGGGAGAAGGCGATCTGGACGACGCTGCTGGCCGGCGTGGTCTTCCTCGCCGCCCTGTCCGTCTTCCCCTTAGCGGGCCTGTAACGCGACGCGCGTCGACACGGTCCCCGTCCGCCCGAAACCGGGACGGAGAACAACGTACCGTGAGCCGGGAAGAGGCTCACCGTGCGTTGTTCTGAGCGGCGCCGCCAGACGGGCGCACGCCGGATTCGGAAGGCCTCGCGGACGCAGGCCTGCCGCGGCGGGGGCCGCAGACAATAAAAAAAGCAAGGCCCGGGGCCTTGCTTTCTAAGCTTCAGTGGCTCGACCTTGAATTGTCCTACGCATTAGACTGCGTGGCGGTCGCTTTTCCTCCCGAGACTCGGACCCTGCGCCGCCTCTGCCCGGCGTCGCAAACATCGCGGCACGCTTATAGGAACAACAATTCGTCCTGTCACCGGGTGAGAGCCAAAAATCTGCGCTTTTTTGCCTGGACGCGAGCACAACGCTCTCGGACCGGGCAGGGGCGGACCGGCCGCATCCGCCGTGACCCGGCGGCGCTTGTGTTTTACAAGCTTGCCGTGTTGTGTGCCCCGGCGCCGCGCCCGGGGCCCGGCACCGCCCCCGTTCCAAGATCCGCCATGCGCCTCTCCCGCTACTTCCTGCCGACCTTGCGCGAGACGCCCAAGGAGGCCGAGATCGTCTCCCACCGGCTGATGCTGCGCGCCGGCCTCGTGCGCCAGGAGGCGGCCGGCATCTACGCGTGGCTGCCGCTCGGCCTGCGGGTGCTGGAGAAGGTCTGCGCCGTGATCCGCCGCGAGCAGGACCGCTCGGGCGCCGTCGAGATCCTGCTGCCGACCGTGCAATCGGCCGATCTGTGGCGGGAGTCCGGGCGCTACGACGCCTACGGCAAGGAGATGCTGCGCCTCAAGGACCGGCACGAGCGCGAGATGCTCTACGGTCCGACCGCCGAGGAGATGGTCACCGAGATCTTCCGGGCCAGCGTGCGCTCGTACAAGGATCTTCCGAAGAACCTCTATCAGATCTCGTGGAAGTTCCGCGACGAGGTGCGCCCGCGCTTCGGCACCATGCGCTCGCGCGAGTTCCTGATGAAGGACGCCTACTCGTTCGACTTCGACCAAGCCGGCGCCCGCCACGCCTACAACCGGATGTTCGTGGCCTACCTGCGCACCTTCAGCGGCCTCGGCCTCAAGGCGATCCCGATGCGCGCCGATACCGGCCCGATCGGCGGCGACCTCAGCCACGAATTCATCATCCTGGCGCGGACCGGCGAGAGCGAGGTCTTCTGCGACACCGCCTATCTCGACTTCGAGATCCCGCCGGAGAACGTCGACTTCGACGACGTGGCCGGCCTCCAGGGCCTCGTCGACGCTTGGACCTCGCACTACGCCGCCACCGAGGAGATGCATGAGCCCGAGGCGTTCGCCGAGGTGCCGGAGGGGAACCGGCTGAGCGCCCGCGGCATTGAGGTCGGGCACATCTTCTACTTCGGCACCAAGTATTCCGAGCCGATGGGCGCCAAGGTCGCCGGTCCCGACGGGATCGAGCGGCCGGTCCACATGGGCAGCTACGGCATCGGCCCGAGCCGGCTCGTAGCCGCGATCATCGAGGCCAGCCACGACGAGGCCGGGATCATCTGGCCCGACGCGGTGGCGCCGTTCGACGTGGCGCTGATCAACCTCAAGGTCGGCGATGCCGGGACCGACGCCGCCTGCGCGGAGATCCAGGGCGAGCTGGAGGCTGCGGGCCTCTCCGTGCTCTACGACGACCGCGACGAGCGGCCTGGCGCCAAGTTCGCGACCATGGACCTGATCGGCCTGCCCTGGCAGGTGATCGTCGGGCCGAAGGGGCTCGCCGACGGCAAGGTCGAGCTGAAGCGGCGCGCCGGCGGCGAGCGCGAGAGTCTCGCGGCCGTCGACCTGCTCGCCCGGATCCGGCGCGCCTAAGCCGTGCCCGCGATGGCCGGCGCGGCGCTCGAGCGGCTGAAGGGGGCCGCGTCCGCCTTCCGGGGCGGCACCGCGCCCTTCGCCCCGTTCGAGTGGATCCTGGCCGGGCGCTACCTGCGGGCTCGGCGCCGGGGCGGGGGCGTCTCGGTGGTCGCCTTCTTCTCCGTGCTCGGCATCGCGCTGGGCGTGGCCACCCTGATCATCGTGCTCTCGGTGATGAACGGCTTCCGCGCCGAGCTGCTGTCAAAGATCGTCGGCATCAACGGCCACGTCTTCGCTACGCCGATCGAGAAGACCTTCACCGACTGGAGCGACCTGTCCGAGCGGCTGTCGAAGGTCGCAGGCGTGCGCGCGGCGATCCCGATCGTCGAGGGGCAGGCCTTCGCCTCCTCGCCCTATGGCGGCTCGGGGGTGCTGGTGCGCGGGGTGCGGGCCCAGGACCTCGACGCGCTCGCCTCCGTCTCCTCCTCGATCCGCGGCGGCACCCTGGAAGGGTTCGACGACGGCAGCGGCGTGCTGATCGGCCGGCGGCTCGCCGACGGACTCGGCCTCCAGGCCGGGGACACGATCACCCTCTCGACGCCCAAGGGCGCCTCCACGCCGTTCGGCACCGCGCCGCGGACCAAGAGCTACACGGTGAAGGCGGTGTTCGAGGTCGGCATGACCGAGTTCGACCAGACCTTCGTGTTCATGCCGCTCAGCGAGGCGCAGACCTTCTTCAACCGGGACGGCGACGTCTCGATGATCGAGATCTACGTCGACGATCCAGACCACGTGCTCGACATGCGCGAGCCCCTGGAGATGGCGGCCGAGCGGCCGATCCTGCTCACCGACTGGCGCCAGCGCAACCGCACCTTCTTCGGGGCGCTGGAGGTCGAGCGCAACGTTATGTTCCTGATCCTCAGCCTGATCGTCGTGGTGGCGACCCTCAACATCGTCTCCGGGCTGATCCTGCTGGTGCGCGACAAGTCGAGCGACATCGCCATCCTGCGCACCATGGGCGCCACCCCCGGCACGGTGATGCGGGTATTCCTGATCAACGGCGCGCTGATCGGCGTGGTCGGGACCCTGTGCGGCCTCGGGCTCGGCATCCTGATCACCCTCAACATCAAGCCGATCCAGCGCTTCCTCTTCCCCGGCGCCTGGGACCCGACCGTGCGGTTCCTGGCCGAGATCCCGGCGCAGATGAACCCGCGCGAGATCACCGCGGTGGTGGTCACCTCGCTGCTGCTGTCGCTGGTGGCGACGCTGTACCCCTCCTGGCGCGCCGCCCGGCTCGATCCGGTGCAGGCGCTGCGCTACGGCTGACGCACCGGATGACCGACGAGAGCCAGCCCGCCGGCGCGCAGCCGGTGCCGGCCCTGTTCTTCGCCCGCGTCGAGCGGCGCTATCGGCAGGCGGAGGGCGCGCTGGAGATCCTGCGCGGCGCCGACCTCGCCATCTGGCCGGGGGAGCTGGTGGCGCTGGTGGCGCCGTCGGGCGCCGGCAAGTCGACGCTCCTGCACCTCGCCGGCCTGCTGGAGCGTCCGGACGGGGGCGAGGTCTATATCGGCGGCCGGCCGACGGCGGCGATGGGGGACGCGGAGCGCACCCGCCTTCGCCGCGAGGAGATGGGCTTCGTCTACCAGTTCCACCACCTGCTGCCGGAGTTCTCGGCGCTGGAGAACGTGGTGATGCCGCAGCTCATCCGCGGCTTGAAGCGCGCCGAGGCGAAGTCCCGGGCCACCGAGCTGCTGGGCTTCCTCGGCCTCGGGGAGCGGCTACCCCACCGCCCGGCCGAGCTGTCGGGGGGCGAGCAGCAGCGCGTCGCCATCGCCCGGGCGGTCGCCAACGGGCCGCGGCTGCTGCTCGCCGACGAGCCCACCGGCAACCTCGACCCCGGCACCGCCGGCCACGTCTTCTCGGTGCTGATGGCGCTGGTGCGCGCTTCCGGGCTCGCGGCCCTGGTGGCCACCCACAACATGGAGCTGGCCGCGCGCATGGACCGCCGCGTGACCATCCGCGACGGGCTGATCACGCCGCTCGACTGAGGGCGGTCCCGGGCTGAACCGCTCGGTTGTCCGCGCCTATGTCGTCCTCGCGAGTGCGGCGACCCGACCCAGGACCGCTTGAGGCCATCGGACGTGGTGCCGCTGGATTGCCCGCTGCCCCTCACGAAGACGGAGTGGCGCTAGGCGGAGAGGCGCGATCCCGAACCCTTCGACCGGAAGCCGTATCACTCCGCCGCCCGCCGCGCCTCCTCCGGCCCATCGGAGACGCCGAACCGGCCGATGCTGCTCTCCAGCCGCAGGGCGGCGTTGATCAGCGCCATGTGCGAGAAGCCCTGCGGGGTGTTGCCCCGCTGCTCGCCGGTCGCCGGGTCGATCTCCTCCGCGAACAGGCCGACATCGTTGCCCCGGGCGATCAGCCGCTCGAACACCGCCTGCGCCTCGGCGGTCCGCCCGTCGAGGGCGAGGCAGCCGACCCGCCAGAACGCGCAGGCCGTGAAGGCGCCCTCGTCGCCCTTCAACCCGTCCTCCATCCGGTAGCGGTAGATCAGGTCGCCCGCGCCGAGGTCGCGCTCAACCGCGGCGAGCGTCGAACGGGTGCGGGGGTCGGAGGGGTCGAGCGCGCCGAACAGGGCGACCCGCAGCACCGCCGCGTCGAGGTGATGCGAGCCGTAGGCGCCGGTATACGCCTGCTGCGCGTCGCTCCAGCCCTTCTCGTGATACTCGGCACGGATCTCGGCGGCCACGCGCTCCCACAAGGCGATCTTCTCAGGCGGCACGCCCGCGATGTTGCGGGCGATGCGGGCGGCGTCGGTCAGCGCCACCCAGATCATCGCCTTGGAGTGGAGCTGCTGGCGCGGGCCGGTGCGCAACTCCCAGATGCCGTGGTCGGCGTCGTGCCGGTGGCGGATCGCCCGGGCGGTGAGGTTGTCGAGCACCTCGGGCAGGCGGTCGTTGACCTTCTCCGGCGGGTCGTAATCCACCGCCTCCAGGAAGATGCACAGCGCCCGGATCAGCTCGCCGTAGATGTCGTGCTGGTCCTGCCCCTCCGCGGCGTTTCCGATCACCACCGGACCGACGCCGTTCCAGCCGGAGAGGTGGTCGAGCACCTCCTCCCGCGGCATGCCCTCGCAGATCCCGTACATCAGCCGGGTCTCGCGGCCGAACGTGCCGTCCTGCTCGCGCAGGAAGCGCAGGAATTCCGAGGCCTCGCGCACGTAGCCCAGCATCACGAAGGCGGTGACCGTGAAGGCGGCGTCGCGCATCCACGTGAAGCGGTAATCGTAGTTGCGGTCCCCCGGCACCGCCTCCGGCAGGCCGGCGGTGGCCGCCGCGACGATGCCGCCGGAGGGCGAGTAGGTCAGCAGCTTGAGGCACAGCGCCGAGCGCAGCACCGCCTCGCGATAGGGACCCCGATAGGTGCAGCGCCCGCTCCAGCGCCGCCAATATTCGATGGTGGTCGCCAGCCGCCGCCGCGCGCCTTCCAGATCCTCGATGCAGGCGTCCTCGCGATCCTCGCCGTGGGTGAGAACGAGGTAGGCGGTCTCGCCCGCCGTCAGGCGGAACCGGACCTCCGCGACGTCGTCGTCCGCGACAAGCGTCGCGGGATGCGCGTTGACACGCAGGCGCCAGTCTCCGGCCTCGAACAGCACCGAGCCGGCCTCCGCGACGGGCGTGCAGGGGCGGCGGGCGTAGTCGAAGGTCGGGCGGACGACGAAGCGGCCCTCCACCGTGCCTTCGTCGCAGGTCAGGAGCCGGATCAGCCGGCTCTCGCCCTCGCCGTCGGGCCCCTCCTCGGGCTCGGGGCTCGGCGGATCGACCGGCATCAGGTCGGTGAGGCGGGCACGCCCGGTCCCCGTGGTGAAGATCGTCTCCAGGATGTTGGTCTCGGGGAGATAGCGGCGCGCCGTCTCCTCCAGCCCGGCGAAGGCGACCGTGCAGGCGCCGCCCTTCTCGTCGTCGAGGAGCTTCAGGAACAGGGCCGGCGAATCGTGGCGCGGCCAGCACAGCCAGTCCACCGAGCCGTCGCGGGCGATCAGCGCGCAGGAATGGGTATCGCCGACGAGGGCGTAATCGCTGATGGGCTTCGACACGGCGCTTCCGGAAGACGGTCGGCGGCGACCGCCGCGGGGCACGATGCTGTGCCGAGGGAAGGTAGCCGACCGCCGCCGCGCGGGGAGGGCGCCTCGACGATTCGCCGCACGGGCTCCGCGGGGGTCCCGCGGGCGTCAGGCCCGCGGCAGCATCCGGTCGCTGATGATCCGGCGCTGGATCTCGCTGGTGCCCTCGAAGATCGTGGTCAGGCGCGCGTCGCGCCAGTAGCGCTCGACCCGGCGCTCCGTGGTGTAGCCGTTGCCGCCGTGGAGCTGCATCGCCTGGTTGGTAACCCGCACGGCCATCTCGGTGGCGAGCAGCTTCACCATCGCCGATTCCGACTCGGCCGGCTCGCCCTGGTCGAGGAGATGCGCGACCTGCTGCCAGAAGGCGCGGGCTTGCGCGACCTCGGCGGCCATGTCGGCCAGCGCGAACCGCAGGGCCTGGAAGTCGCCGATCTTGTGGCCGAACTGCTCGCGCTCCTGGAGATAGGCCTGCGTGTCCTCCACGGCGGCGCGCGCCACGCCGACCGCCCGGGCGGCGGTGTGCACCCGGGCGATGTTGAGCCCGCGCTGCACGGCGGCGAAGCCCCCCGAATCCGCGTCCGCCCCCTGGTCGCCGTACAGGCCGGTGAGGCGGTCGCTCTCGGGCACGCGCACGCCGTCGAGGTCGAGCTCGAAGGTGCGGAAGCCGTGATAGCCGATCTTGTCGATCACCCGGGCGGTGATGCCGGCCGGGAAGGTGCCGCGCTCCTTGACCACGAGGAACGGCTCCAGCCCGGCCGAGCGCGACTCGCCGTCCTCCGGTTCCCGGGTCCGGGCCAGCACCTCGATGAAGTCGGCGCCCTCCGCGAAGCCGGCCCAGCGCTTGCGCCCGGTCAGCACCCACACGTCGCCGTCGCGCACCGCCCGGGTCTGGACCCCGGCGAGGTCCGAGCCGGCCCCGGGCTCCGAGAGCGAGATCGAGCCGATCCAGTCGCCCTTGGCCGAGCGCCGCATCAGCGCGGCGCGCCGCTCGGGGTCGAGGGTCTGGGTGCCGAGGCCCTGTCCGCGGGCGAGGATCGAGCCGACCGACAGCCACGCCCGGGCCAGCTCCTCCGAGACGAGGCAGTACTCGAACACCCCGAGTCCCATCCCGCCGTGCTCCTGCGGGATCGTCAGGCCGAACCAGCCCTTCTCCGCCATCGCCGCGATCAGCGACCGGGGCATCTCGGCCTTCTGCCGGTCGAGTTCGTCGGCCAGCGGCAGCACCACGTCGTGGGCGAAGGCCCGGGCCTCCGCCTGGAGCGCCGCGCGCGCCTGCGTCCGCCACGGCGAGGCCAGTTCCGGCGGCTGCGGTTCAATCCTGTCCGACGCGCCCAAAGCGTTTCTCCGTTCTTCGCGGGTCGGGAAACACCGGGTTACAAATTGGTTCCACCGCGCATCTTCGAATATCACGGACGCGGGTGCATAAGATCAGCATGACGCTCGCCGAACCGCTCGTGCAGTCTCACCCGATGACCGCGCCCGCCACACCCCACATCCTCGTGGTCGAGGACGACCGGGAAATCTCCGCCCTGGTCGCCCGCTACCTGCGCGGCAACGAGTGCCGCGTGACGCTGGCCGGCGACGGCCGCGAGATGGAGCGGGCGCTGTCGGAATCGCGCATCGACCTGATCGTGCTCGACCTGATGCTGCCGGGCGAGGACGGCCTGAGCCTGTGCCGGCGCCTGCGCGAGACGTCGCAGGTGCCGATCCTGATCCTCACCGCCAAGTCCGAGGAGGTCGACCGGATCCTCGGACTCGAACTCGGGGCGGACGACTACCTCGCCAAGCCGTTCAACCCGCGGGAGCTGCTCGCCCGCATCCGCGCCATCCTGCGCCGCGTCGCCGCCGAGGCGCCGGACAGCGACGAGCGCCGCCGCCTGCACTTCTCCGGCTGGACGCTGGACGTGTCGCTCCGGCAGGTGCTGTCGCCGGAGGGCGCGCGCATCGCGATCACGGGCGCCGAGTTCGACCTGCTGCACGCGCTCTGCCTGCGCCCGGGCCGGGTGCTGTCGCGCGACCAGCTCCTCGACCTGACGCAGGGGCGGGCCGCCGGCCCGTTCGAGCGCAGCATCGACGTTCTGATCTCGCGCATCCGCCAGAAGATCGAGCGCGACACGCGCAACCCGGAGTTCATCCGCACGATCCGCTCGGGAGGCTACCTGTTCACGCCGGAGGTCACGCGCTCATGACGCTCGCCCGGCTGCGCCCGCGCAGCATCGCGGGGCAGATCGCCCTGCTGGTGGTCGCGGCCATCGCCGTCGCCCACACCGTGGCGACGCTCGCCTTCCTGCTGCTGCACGAGCCGCAGAACCCCGACGCGATGCCGGGCGTGGCCGCCGGGCGCCTCGGGACGCTCGCCCGCCTGCTCGACGCCGCCGACCCGGCGGTGCGGCCCGCGCTGATCGCCGGCGCCCGCAACCTGCCGATGGTCAACGTCGCGCCCTGGGACGGCCAGGCGCCGCCGGAGGCCGGCCCCGCGCCGGACCACCCGGTGATCCGGCGGCTGCGCGCCTCCTTCGCCCGGCCGCTCGACGTCGTGAACCTCGGCGGGGCGGGGACGGATTCCGGCCACCTCCTGCGGCTCGGCATCACCACGCCCGGCGGCGCGACCCTGCAAGCCACGCTGCCCGACGACCCGCTGCGCCCGAACCGCCACGGGGCGCTGATCTTCACGGTGGTGTTCCTGGCGCTGACGCTGGCGCTGCTCTGCGTCTGGGCGACCCGGGCGCTCACCGCCCCGCTGGCCCGGCTCGCCGGCGCGGCGGAGGCGTTCGGCGCCCGCGACGACCACGTCGCCCTGCCCGAGGCCGGCCCGCGCGAGGTGCTCGCCGTCTCGCGGGCGCTCGACCGGATGCGGGCGCGGGTCCGCCGCCTGATCGACGACCGCACCCAGATGCTCGCCGCCATCAGCCACGACCTGCGCACGCCGATCACCCGCCTGCGCCTGCGCGCCGAGTTCATCGAGGACGAGGCGGCCCGCGCGGCGACGCTGCGCGACCTCGACCAGATGAACGGCCTCGTCGAGGCGGCCCTGTCCTTCGTGCGCGACGGGCAGGCGCGCGATGCCGGCAGCCTCAGCCTCGTCGACCTCGCCTCGGTGGTGCAGACCGTCTGCGACGGCTTCGCCGACATCGGCGCGCCCGTCACCGTCGCGCGCAGCCGCCACGTGCTGGTGCGGGGGCGGCCCGACGAGCTGCTGCGGGCGCTCACCAACCTCGTCGACAACGCCGTGAAGTACGGCGGCCGGGCCACGCTGCGGATGGAAGCGTCCGAGCGCGGCGTGCGGGTCAGCGTGCTCGATCCCGGCCCCGGCATCCCCGAGGCCGAGCGCGAGCTGATGCTCCAGCCGTTCGTGCGCGGCGACCGGGCGCGCAACCTCAACGCGGCCAGCGGCTTCGGCCTCGGCCTGTCGATCGTCCAGGCGATCGTCGAGGCCCATGACGGCCGCCTGACCCTGGAGAACCGGCCGGAGGGAGGCCTGTGCGCGGCGATCGAATTGCCGCTGGCGGCGCAGACATTTGCCGGTAGACTTCGCCCGAGTCATCTGGGACCTATCGATCAAATTGAAGACGCGCGAGCCGCGTGATTTTTCTTGAGAACGCGTTTTGCTGCAAGCACTTAGAACAAAACAGGAACTGCGTCAACGACAACACCCCCCGCCTGTTGCATAAGTTACTGATTCTGCTATAAATTTGATATGGATTCGACGTACTTCCTCAATGGCGGCTTCAAGCCGACCATGAAGCGCTTTGCTGATCTGGATGGCCCAGATTTCTTCCCAACTCCGGGCTGGGCAACTTATGCGCTAATTGATAACGAACGCTTCGATGGCGATCTTTGGGAATGCGCTTGTGGCAATGGCGCAATGTCCGCCGTACTAAGTAAGATAAATAATCAAGTATCCAGTTCAGATCTTTATGACAGAGGCTTCGGCGAGATAGGTCACGATTTTGTGTCGAGCAAAAGGCGATTTGATAATATCGTCACAAACCCCCCCTACAACAGCGCAGAGGGTTTTGTAAAAAGCGGACTGCAAAACTCAGGCCGGAAGTTTGCGTTGCTTTTGAGGCTGGCCTTTCTTGAGGGAGCTAACAGACAACGAACAATCTTTGAAACTAATCCTCCAAGTCGAGTCTGGATTTTTAGCGAGCGCATAACCTTTTATCCACACGGGGCTGTGCAGAAAGGTACTGGCACCACCGCCTATGCATGGTTTGTCTGGGACAAAGATGCACCCAGCCGAACAGAATTAAAGTGGTTTAAGCCAGGTTATAAGCAAAAATACTCCCCGACCGGCCTAGCGTGAAATCAACTTCCGCCCCTTATCAGTAATGCACAGTCCGCGCACAGGATCATAGGTTGCATAACCCTCCGCGACGATATTACCTTCGTCATTCCTGTGCGAAACTTGATTTCTAACTATTTGACTAAACCGAGTATCGTTGCGATTGTTGAGAATTTCGAGGTCTTCTTCTGATAAGGTCATTACTCCTTCGAGATAAGCCAGCCTTGCTGCGGTATCCATACACCCATTTGTTGCCAGCCCTTTAAGGGTAGGAACCAAAATATCTGCCTCAAGAGTACGAGCCATAATGCGCCTTCCAGAACGCTATCTGAAATTTATCATAGCAATCTAAAGGCAAATTTGCAACATTTGGACTTGTTCCGCGTCCGCCCTCACACCGACATCCACGGGAGCACGTCGGCCTCGACCATCTCGGACCGGGAGCCCGACAGCACCACCTGGCCGCGATCCATCACCGCGTATGTGTCGCACAAGTCGCGGGCCCACTCGAAATACTGCTCGACCAGCACGATCGCCATCTCGCCCTTGCCGCGCAGGTAGGTGATCGCCCGGCCGATATCCTTGATGATCGAGGGCTGGATGCCCTCGGTCGGCTCGTCGAGCACCAGGAGCTTGGGGCGGGTCACCAGGGCGCGGGCGATGGCGAGCTGCTGCTGCTGGCCGCCCGAGAGGTCGCCGCCGCGCCGGTGCAGCATGTCCTTCAGCACGGGGAAGAGGTCGTAGATCTCGCCGGGCACGTGGCGGTCGCGGCGCTTGAGCGGCGCGAAACCGGTCTCGAGGTTCTCCTTGACGGTGAGCAGGGGGAAGATCTCGCGGCCCTGCGGCACGAAGGCGACGCCCGCCCGGGCCCGGTCGTAGGGGGCGAGCCCCTGGATCGGGCGGCCGGCGAGGCGGATGGCGCCGCCGCGGACCGGCTGCTGCCCGACGATCGCCCGCATCAGCGAGGTCTTGCCGACGCCGTTGCGCCCGAGCACGGTGGTGACCTGCCCGGCCTCGGCGTTCAGCGAGACGCCGCGCAACGCCTGCGCGGCGCCGTAGTACAGGTCGATGCCCTCGACGCTCAGCATGATCGCGTACCACAGTGCGTTGCGGCGCAGTTTCCCTCCCCCCTCTGCGGGGGAGGGTGGCCCGCGAAGCGGGTCGGGAGAGGGGAGCGACAGTGCCGGACAGGTCGCGACGGGCCCTTCATCCTGAACCGTCGCGCTGCCCCTCTCCCGACCCGACCTGACGCGAGGGGCGCCTTCTTGCCCACCCTCCCCCGCAGAGGGGGGAGGGGGCCCGTCGGCGCACCTTTCGCCACATGAAGACGCCGTCCCATCATCGCCCCAGATACACCTCGACCACCCGCGGGTCGGCGGAGACCGCGTCGATCGAGCCCTCGGCCAGCACCGCGCCCTCGTGCAGGCAGGTGACGCGGCATTCGAGCGCCCGGACGAAGTGCATGTCGTGCTCGACCACCACCACGGCGTGCTCGCCCGCGATGCGGCGCAGGAGGTTGGCCGTCTCGGCCGTCTCCGCGTCGGTCATGCCGGCCACCGGCTCGTCCACCAGCAGGAGCTTCGGGTCCTGCGCGAGCAGCATGCCGATCTCCAGCCACTGCTTCTGGCCGTGGCTGAGATCGGCCGCCGGGCGGTCGCGGTGGGGCAGCAGGCCGACCGTCTCCAAGAGGGCGTCGATCCGCCCCCGCTCCACCCGGTTGCGCCAGCCGAACAGGGAGCTGAACCCGGCGCGCGGCCCCTTCAGCGCCAGCAGGATGTTGTCGGAGAGCGTGTGGCTCTCGAATACGGTGGGCTTCTGGAACTTGCGGCCGATGCCGAGGTCGGCGATCGCCGGCTCGTCGAGCGTCAGCAGGTCGTGGGTGCCGTCGAACAGGGCGATACCGGTATCCGGCCGGGTCTTGCCGGTGATGCAGTCCATCATCGTGGTCTTGCCGGCACCGTTCGGGCCGATGATCGCCCGCATCTCGCCGCGGCTGAGGGTGAGCGACAGCCCGCGCAGGGCCTTGTAGCCGTCGAACGTCACTCGCAGGTCGTCGAGATACAGCAGCGCGTCCGTCTGTCGTTTCTTGTTGGCCGGGCCTGTTCCGAGGCCCGGCGGCGTCGCGTGCGCGGCCGGGGGTTCGAGGGTGGCGGTACTCACGAGCCCTGGCCTTCTTCCGCGAGCTTCGGGGCGATGGCGGGCTCCGGCGGGAGCTTGGCCGCCGCGCGCCGGCCGCCGAGCCGCTCGACGGCGGTGCCGACGAGGCCGCGCGGCAGGAACAGCGTCACGACCACGAACAGGGCGCCGAGCGCGAACAGCCACGCATCGGGCATCGCCCCGGTCAGCACGGTCTTGGCGTAGTTGACCAGCACCGCGCCGAGCGCCGCGCCGACCAGCGTGCCGCGGCCGCCGACCGCGACCCAGATCACCGCCTCGATCGAGTTGCCCGGCGCGAACTCGCCGGGATTGATGATGCCGACCTGCGGCACGTAGAGGGCGCCGGCCACGCCCGCCATCATCGCCGAGACGGTAAAGGCCAGCGTCTTGTAGTGCTCCGGCCGGTAGCCGAGGAAGCGGGTGCGGCTCTCGGCGTCGCGCACCGCGATCAGGATCTTTCCGTAGGCCGAGACGGTCATGAACCGGGCGATCAGGTAGCCCAGCGCCAGGGCCACACCGGTGGCGACGAAGATCCCGACCCGGAAATTCTGGGACTGGACGGAGAAGCCCAGCAGATCCTTGAAGTCGGTCAGCCCGTTGTTCCCCCCGAGCCCCATGTCGTTGCGGAAGAAGGCGAGCATCAGCGCGTAGGTCAGCGCCTGGGTGATGATCGACAGGTAGACCCCCGTCACCCGAGAGCGGAAGGCGAGCCAGCCGAACACGAAGGCGAGCAGGCCCGGCACCAGCAGCACCATCAGCGCGGCGAAGGCGAAGTGGTCGAAGCCGTACCAGTACCAGGGCAGTTCCTTGTAGTTCAGGAACACCATGAAGTCGGGCAGCACCGGGTTGCCGTAGACCCCGCGCGGGCCGATCTGGCGCATCAGGTACATGCCCATCGCGTAGCCGCCCAGCGCGAAGAACGCCCCGTGGCCGAGCGAGAGGATGCCGCAATAGCCCCAGACGAGGTCGAGGCTGACCGCGAGCAGGGCGTAGGCGAGGTATTTGCCGAACAGGGCCACGAGGTAGGTCGGCAGGTGCAGCCCCGAGCCCTCGGGCACGACGAGGTTCAGCACCGGCACGGCGACGCAGAAGGCGCCGAGGGCGGCGAGGAAGATCCAGCCCTTCGGGTCGATGAGGCGGCTGCGGGGGGACATGCCGGGGTTCCCTGCGCGGACGCCGCTCACGATTCCACCGCCCGGCCCTTCAGCGCGAACAGCCCGCGCGGGCGCTTCTGGATGAACAGGATGATGAAGACGAGCAGGCCGATCTTGGCGAGCACCGCGCCGACATAGGGTTCGGCGAGCTTGTTCACGACGCCCAGCGTCAGCGCCGCGACCAGCGTCCCCCAGAGGTTGCCGACGCCGCCGAACACCACCACGAGGAACGAGTCGATGATGTAGCCCTGGCCGAGATTGGGCGAGACGTTATCGATCTGCGACAGCGCCACCCCGGCGATGCCGGCGATGCCCGAGCCGAGGCCGAAGGTCAGGGCGTCGACGTAGGGCGTGCGGATGCCCATCGCCGCGGCCATGCGCCGGTTCTGGGTGACGGCCCGGGTCTTCAGGCCGAACGCCGTCTTGCGCAGGACGAACAGCAGCCCGAAGAAGACGGCCATCGCGAACACGATGATCCACAGCCGGCCCCAGGTGACCGACAGCCCGTAGAAATCGAAGGCGCCGCTCATGAAGGCCGGCGCCCCGACCTCGCGGTTGGTCGGGCCGAAGAGCGAGCGCACCGCCTGCTGGAGGACGAGACTCACGCCGAAGGTGGCGAGCAGGGTCTCCAGGGGGCGGCCGTAGAGGAAGCGGATGACGAACCGCTCGATCAGCACGCCGACGAGGCCGGCGACGAGGAAGGCGCAGGGGATGCTGATGGCGAGCGACCAGCCGAACAGGCCCGGCATCTTCGCCCGGATCAGCTCCTGCACGAGGTAGGTCGTGTAGGCCCCGAGCATCACCATCTCGCCGTGGGCCATGTTGATCACGCCCATCACCCCGAAGGTGATGGCGAGCCCGATCGCCGCGAGCAGCAGCACCGAGCCCAGCGAAACCCCGTACCAGACGTTCTGGAGGGCGCCGACGATCGCGAGCCGGGTCTCGATCGCCGCGATGCCGCGGGCGGCCGCCGCGCGCACCGCCTCGCTCGGGTCGGAGCCGAGCCCGCGCAGGATGCCCATGGCGTCGCCGTCGCCGCGGGCCTGGATCGGGGGGACCGCATTCAGGCGGTCGACCTCCGGCGTGCCGGGCCGGGCGAGCAGCACGGCGGCCCGCGCCTCGGTCATCGCTTGGCGGACGCCGGCATCCTTCTCGCGGGCCAGAGCCGCGTCGAGGGCGGGGAGCGCGGCCGCGTCGCGGGCCTTGAACACCGCGTCGGCGGCGGCGCGGCGGCGGCCGGTCTCGGGGCTCGCGAGGTCGAGCTGGCCGCGGGCCGCCTCGATCGCCCGGCGCACCCGGTTGTTGGCCTTCACCGGCTTGAGATCGGCGGCGTCCGCGGCGGCCGCGCCGGTGCGCGCGTCGACCACGGCGCCGCCCTGTCTGATGAAGAGGGCCTTGTCGGCGGGCCGGACGAGGAGCCGGCCGTCGGCGAGCGCGGCGAGGATCGCCCCGGCGCGCGGGTCGCCGCTCGCGGCGAGGCCGGAGACGCCCGCCTCGATCTCGGCGTAGCCGTCGCCGGCGAGGCCCGCGTAGGGGTCGGCGTTCTGCGCCAGCGCGGGGGCGGACAGCAGCAGGAACAGGAGGGCGAGGAGGCGGGTCATCGGGACTCGGAAACAGCGGCCGGACTCTCCTCCCCCTTGCGGGGAGGAGGTGGAGGTGGGGGAGGTGCGGAAGGCACCGGATCGCTCAATCCTGAACCACCCCCATCCCGAACCCCTCCCCGGAAGGGGAGGGGCAAACGCGGATCACGCGCCGCCGCACTTCTTGGTCGTGGTGTTGTAGTTGCCGCAATTGAGCTTCACCCAGTCGGCTTCGAGGTCCTTCGAGCCTTCGAGCTGCTTCGACCACGCCTCGCCGGGGATCAGCTCCTTGGTCTTCCACACCACGTCGAACTGGCCGTTGCCCTCGATCTCGCCGATGAAGACCGGCTTGGTGATGTGGTGGTTGGGCAGCATCTTGGCGGTGCCGCCGGTGAGGTTCTTCTGCTCGATACCCGGCAGCGCGGCGATCACCTTGTCCGGATCGGTGGTGCCGGCCTTCTCGACCGCCTTCACCCACATGTTGAAGCCGATGTAGCTCGCTTCCATCGGGTCGTTGGTCACGGCCTTTGGGTTCTTCTTGAAAGCCTGCCACTTCTTGATGAACTCTTCGTTCTCCGGCGTCTTGATCGACTCGAAGTAGTTCCACGCGGCGAGGTGCCCGACGAGCGGTTTGGTGTCGATGCCGGCCAGCTCCTCCTCGCCGACCGAGAAGGCCATCACCGGGATGTCGGTGGCCTTGATGCCCTGGTTGCCGAGCTCCTTGTAGAACGGCACGTTGGCGTCGCCGTTGACGGTCGAGACCACGGCGGTCTTCTTGCCGGCGGAGCCGAACGCCTTGATCTTCGACACCTCCGTCTGCCAGTCCGAGAACCCGAACGGGGTGTAGTTGATCATGATGTCCTCGTCCTTGACCCCCTTGGACTTGAGGTAGGCTTCGAGGATCTTGTTGGTGGTGCGCGGGTAGACGTAATCCGTGCCCTCCAGCACCCAGCGCTTGGTGCTGCCGCCATCCTCCGACATCAGGTAGTCGACCGCCGGGATCGCCTGCTGGTTCGGCGCGGCGCCCGTGTAGAACACGTTGCGCTCGCTCTCCTCACCCTCGTACTGGACGGGGTAGAAGAGGATGTTGTTGAGTTCCTTGAACACCGGCAGCACCGACTTGCGCGACACCGAGGTCCAGCAGCCGAACACGGCGGAAACCTTGTCCTTCGCGATCAGCTCACGGGCCTTCTCGGCGAAGAGCGGCCAGTTCGAGGCCGGATCGACCACCACCGGCTCCAGCTTCTTGCCGAGCACGCCGCCCTTGGCGTTCTGCTCGGCGATCAGCATCAGCATCACGTCCTTCAGCGTGGTCTCGGAGATCGCCATCGTGCCCGACAGCGAGTGCAGGATGCCGACCTTGATGGTCTCCTGCGCCCGCGCGGCGCCCACGGCGCTCATCGCGAGCCCGGCGGCCAGAGCGGCGGCCGAGCCCCAGGTCTTCAGAACTTTCACGGGCGGTCCCCTTCGTCGTCCACACTGAGACGCCGGGCCCCTACGCAAGCCGGATGCCAGATTTTTGGGCAGTCCGCGGAATGGACCTCCGGGACGGGGGGCGACCGACCACGGAACGGGCACCCGCCATCGCGCCGTGGTCCGGGCTCTGCTAGAGGCGGTCGCCTGAGGGCTGTTCATCGAGCGATTGGATCGGAGGCCGTCAGGCGGACCGGGAGCGGCCTTGCCGTCGCGTGGGTCGTCAACGGTGAGCGCGGCAATGACGGAAGCAGGGGGTGAGATCGGGCGGCGCATCGCGCTGATCGGCGCGCCGGTTGAGGTCGGGACCAGCGAGCCGGGATCGCTGATGGGCCCGGCCGCGCTGCGCACCGCCGGCCTCGCGCGCACGCTCGCCGATCTCGGCCACGCGGTGACCGATCGCGGCGACGTCGCGCCGGACGTCCCGGCCGGCGCGCGCGGCTTCGCGGCGGTGACCGCCTGGACTCGTGCCCTGTCCCGCGCCGTGGCGGCGGCGTTGGACGCGGGCGAACTGCCGGTGGCGCTCGGCGGCGACCACAGCCTGTCGCTCGGCACCGTCGACGGCGTTCTCCGTCACTGCACACGAAATGGGCAACCGCTCGCCGTCCTCTGGCTCGATGCCCACGCGGACTTCAACACGCCTGAAACTTCACCATCCGGCAACGTCCACGGCATGCCGCTGGCCGCCCTGTGCGGCGAGCCGGGCTTTTCGGACCTGTTCGCCGAGCCCGCGCCGCCGCCGCTCGATCCGGCGCGGGTCCACCTGTTCGGCCTGCGCTCGATCGATGCCGGGGAGCGCGCGCTGGTGAGCGCCCGCCGGGTCGGCGTCACCGACATGCGCACCATCGACGAGTTCGGCGTGGTCGCGCCCCTGCGGCGGGTGCTGGAGCGGGTCGCGGGGGAGGGCGCCCACCTCCATGTCAGCCTCGACGTCGACTTCCTCGATCCCGCGATCGCGCCGGGCGTCGGCACCACCGTGCCGGGCGGAGCCACCTTCCGCGAGGCGCACCTGATCATGGAGATGCTGCACGATTCCGGCCTCGTGCGCTCCCTCGACGTGGTCGAGCTGAACCCGTTCCTCGACGAGCGCGGGCGCTCGGCGCGGGTGCTGGTCGAGCTGGTGGCGAGCCTGTTCGGCCGGCGCATCCTCGACCGGCCGACCCCGCCGGTCGCGGCCGTGCCGGCCGAGCCCCCCGCCCGCGCCTGAGTCACGTGTCGGGACCTGCGATGCACGGCAGCCTCGACCCGAACCCGGTCCGCGCGGATCCGGCGCCGCGGCGGCAGCGCTCGGACGGGCGGGTGCGCCTCGCCGTCGGCCCGATCGGCGGGGCGACGCGGATCCGGGATCTCGCCGAATCCGGACCGCTGCGCCTGCGCTTCCCCCGTGGGGATGGGGCGCTGGAGGCGGTGCTGGTCAACACCGCCGGCGGCGTCGCCTGCGGCGATTGTTTTTCGGTTTCCCTGGATCTGGAAGCGGACGCGGACCTCGTGTTCACCACCACCGCGGCGGAGAAGGTCTACCGCTCGGACGGCCCGGACAGCCGGATCGGCAACGCGGTGACGCTTGGGGCCGGCGCCCGGCTGGCGTGGCTGCCCCAGGAGACCATCCTGTTCGACCGCGCCCGGGTGCGCCGCCGCCTCGACGCCGACCTGACGGGCGATGCCGGGCTCCTCGCCGTGGAGATCGTCGCCTTCGGCCGCGCCGCCCGCGGCGAGCGGATCGCGGCGGGCTTGTTCGAGGACGTGTGGCGGGTGCGCCGGGACGGGAGGATCGTCTACGCCGACGGCTTCCGCCTGGACGGGGCGATCGGCGATCTCCTCACCCGGCCGGCGATCGGCGGCGGTGCCCGCGCCTGCGCCACCCTGCTCGACTTTGGCCCCGACGCCGAGGCGCGACTGGAGGAAGCCCGCGGATTCCTGGACGCCCTCGCGCCGCCGGGGATCGAGGCGGCGGCGAGCGCCTGGAACGGCCACCTCGCCGTGCGCGCGCTGGCGCCGGCCGTCGGCCCCCTGCGGAGCCTCGTCGGCCGTTTCCTCGCCGCCTACCGCGGCCTGCCGATGCCGCGGGTGTGGCAGAGCTGAGAAAGGCCGCCGATCCGGCTCGCGCGGCCGTTGCCTGCCGCGCCCGACCTCTGCTAGAGACCCGGCATCGGGGCTGTCCGCCAAGCCCCGCGCGGCCCGGCCGCGACGGATCACGGCCTCGTGGCGGAGTGGTTACGCAGAGGACTGCAAATCCTTGCACCCCGGTTCGATTCCGGGCGAGGCCTCCACCTTCTCTTTCATCTCCATCTGCCCGGCCCGCGGCCCGCGCCGTGAACCCGGACCCGGCCGGCGCGTTCCTGCCCCGTCACGGCAGGAGATCCCATGCGCCTTCCCCTCGCGGCCCTCGTCGCCGGCCTCGCCCTCGTCACCGCCGCGCAGGCCCAGACAGCCGCACCGGACGCGGCCGGCACCGCCGGCATGACGACGCGCCGCGCCCCGGATTCGGGGCCCGGGACGCCCGGGGCCAACCCGCCGGCCGCCTCGGTCGGCGGCGCCATCGGCGGCCGCGACGCGGCGGCGCAGACCGGGAGCCCGGCCGGGGACAAGCCGGCGCGCGGCTCGGAGTCGAAGTAGCGGTCCCCGTCCCCGAGCCCCGTCCGCAGGCGGCGCTTGCGCTCGCGCCGCGGGCGCTGTTCAAGTCGCCGTGCGGCCGCGGTTCGGCCGGCGGTCAGCGGAGACGTGCGGTGCGTGAGCGTGGATGGAGCGGGGCCGGCCTCGCCCGCGGGGTGCTGCTCGGAGGCCTGATCGGGGGTCTGATCGCCTGGGGCCTCGCGGCCCCGGCCCAGGCGGACTGCCTGCGGAAGATCTACAACCGGTCGAGCCTCGTCCTCGTGGCCCGCCAGGACGGCGGACCGCCCGCGACGCTGCTCCCCGGCCAGTCCCTGACGGTGCGGCTCGCCCGGCCCGGTCAGGTCGCCCTCTCCGCCTATTGCGGCGTCCCCGGCCCGAACGGCGCGCTGACGCCGGTGACCTCGGCGAGCTTCGACTACGAGGCGGTGCTCGACCGCTGCTTCTACCGGTTCGGCCAGCCGCTCTTCGTGCCGCAGCTCGGCCGCGGCTTCTTCGGCACGCAGGACACGGCGCCGTTCACGGTCAACAATCCCCGCCAGGGCGACGTGATCCTCGGGCCGCTCGACGCGCCGTCCTGCCCCAACGTGCTGAGCCGCGGAGGCTGATCGCTCAGAGATAGTGCCGGAACACGGTGTGGTCGGCCTCGGCGGTGCCGGGCAGCACCGCGGCGCCGCGGTTGGCGGACGACGGCCGCGGGCAGGTCCGGCGCGGGGCGGCCTCGCCCAGCGTCGCGCGGGCCGGGCCGCGGGCCGGGACGACGCGGAGCGCCGCCAGCGCGGGGTGGAGAAACCGGAACGGACGAGCGAGCATGGGGCGCCTCCGCCGCGCCGATCCCGACGCCGCGCCACCGTCGCACGGGCGGCGGCGGCCGGACGTGCCGGAGCGCACATCGCGGCCGCCGCGGCGGGGGGTTTCAGCCCCGGCGCGGACGCCGCCCCGGCGGCGCGGATCGTCTGGCGCGGGGGTGACGACGGTCCTATGCTGCGGGCAGCCGGAGTTCCGCGGGACGGCGCCGCGGGGCTCGCGGCGCAACGAGGACGTGCGTATGCTCACACAGACCAGCAGCTCGATCCTGCGCGGCGACCTCGGGGTCGAAGAGATCACCGAGACCGACAACGTCGTGCGCTGGGACGGCGAGCGCCTCTACGTCGAGCACGACGTCTACCACAACGGCCAGCTCGTCCACCGCAAGTACCGGCGCACCGTCACCGAGCCCGTCGCCCGGGCCCTGTGGGAGATCATCAACCGCGCCAAGCAGTAGGCGCACCGTCCCGTCAGGGCGCCGACCCCTCAGGCCGCGAGCGCTCCGGCCCCGGCCGCCGGGGCGTCGAGGCGGGCATGAGCGGCGTCGAAGGCGGCGCGGATCGTGGCGGTCGCGTCCTCGACCGCGACGAGGACGGTGAGCTTCTGGGCGCTGGCCCGGTCGGCGAGGTCGCGGGCGGTGGCGGCCAGCGTCCGCTCCAGGGCCAGAAGCTCCGCCTCGGGGTCGCGGCCGGCGTCGCGCGTCGCCGCGGAAAGGCGCTGCAAGGCGGCCTCCAGGGCATGACGCAGGACGAGCGTGCGCACGCGCTCCTGTAGGCGCGTTCTGTCATCGAACTTCATGGGGGTGTCCGCCGGTCTGCGAGCCGGCGCAGAGTGGCACCGCCCCGCGGGCGCCGCAGCCACCTTTTTGCCACAGGCGGGAACGGGCGCGGGCGGCGGGATCGCGGTGGTCACGGCTCCCGGGAACGTGATCGCTCCCTCGGTCTCCGCGGCCGTCCCCGCTCAGAAGATCTCGTGCACCGCGAGGCTGTCGCCGATGCCGCGCAGGCTGCGCTCCTGCGCCCGCACCCGGCGATTCGCGAGCAGCGCCGCGGAACCGGCATGGCCGACCACCGGGGCCGTGGCGAACACCGCCTCGGCGCCCGCGAGTTCCTGCACCCGGGCGGCGATGTTGACGGTCTGGCCGAAATAATCCTGCCGGTCGTTGGAGCTGACCGCGAGGCAGGGGCCCTCGTGCAGGCCGATCTTGAGGATCAGCTCGTCGGCGCCGCGCGCGGCGTTGAACGCGGCCATGGCGTCGCGCATCGCGAGCGCCGCGGCGAGCGCCCGGTCGGGGGTCGGGAAGGTCGCCATCACCGCGTCGCCGATGGTCTTCACCACCGCGCCGGACTGTGCGGCGACGATGCCTTGCAGGATGCGGAAATGCGCCCGCACGAGGTCGTAGGCGACGAGGTCGCCGACCCGCTCGTAGAGCGCGGTGGAGCCCTTGAGGTCGGTGAACAGGAAGGTGAGGCTCGTCACCTTCAGCCGCTGGTCGATCTCCAGCGTGTCGGTGCGGTAGAGATCGCGAAACGTCTGGTTGCTGAGGAGCCGCTTGGCGCTGAGGAACGGGCGCCGCCCGCCGATCAGCGCCTGGAGCGCCTCGTCCGCCGCGAACACCCCGGGCAGCACCCGCGCCGCGGTGCGGTTGTCGAGGGTGAGCCGCACCGGGCCGGGGCGCAGGGTGTCGCGCGTGGCGCAGCCGCGCGCGTCGGTGAACACCACCGTGATGTCCTGGCGCTCCCCGGTCGGCTCCCCCTCCACGGCGATGGTGTGCGTGGCGTGGGTGACGGGATCGAGCACGAGCGCCGGCGCGGCGAGGCGCAGGGACAGGATGATCCGCTCGCCGGCCCCGAGCTCGGCCGACTCGATCAGGGCGCGGCCGGCGAGCTGGGTGAAGGCGGCGGCCTCGGGGAAGGCCACGCCGGTGCCGAAGAAGATCTGCCGGTGGTAATCCCAGAACGCGAGCCCGGCGGGATCGTGGGCGGCGATGCGGCGGATCCGCGGGCTGACGCAGAAGCTCACCTCGACGGTGTCGTCGAGGACCGCCTCGGCATCGAGCGCGCAGAAGGCGCAGTGGTAGGCGTCCCCCCGCACGCCCTTCAGGGTCGCGTTGGCGTCGAGGATGCCGCCGCAGCTCGGGCAGAGCACGTTCCAGGTCATCTCGAACAGGCCGAGGCGGGCGGCGTGCAGCAGCGCGCCGATCACCGGCTCCTCCGGCAGCCCGCGCGTGGCGGCGAAGGCCAGGGCGTTGACGGCGGCCAGCTCCGCGTCGCTCCCGTCGCGGATCAGCGCGGCGAGCGCCGAAGCGGCCTCCGGCTCGGCCGCGCGGTTCAGACCGTCGAGGAGCGCGTCGGTGTCCTGCATGCGCGCATCCTAAAACAGAACGCGAACATGTGCATCCCGTCGATGGCCGGAATCACCGCTCCGTATCAGTGTCAGCAGGGCCTGATGGAGGGTGTCGGGCGGGACCGGCTTGTGAATGAGCGGGACGCCGCTGTCCAAGGCCTCGCGCAGGCGTGCGGGCGCCGTGTCGCCGGTAATCAGGATCGCCGGGACCGGACGGCCCCAATGCCGCCTCAGCATCGCGATGGCGTCGGCCCCCGTCAGGCTCCCGCGCAACCGGTAATCGCAGATCAGCGCATCCGGCGCCGGCTCGTCCGGGAGGCGCGCGATGGCCTCGCCCGGCATCTCGAAGGCCCGGCATCGACAGCCCCAGCCGGAGAGGAGCGCCACCATCGCCCCGCGCACGATCGCGTCGTCATCGACGATCAGGATGCGCGCTCCCGCCAATGCGCCGCTCGCCGGGCGGTCGGACGGGTGATCGGCGTCGGCCTTCGGCTCGACGGTGATCGCCCGGGGCACGCGGATGCGGAACACGCTGCCGCGCCCCTCGCGCGACGCGAGCGAGAGCGGGTGGTCCAGGGCGGTGGCGAGCCCGCGCGCGATCGCCAGACCCAGCCCGAGCCCCTTGCGGCGGTCGCGTTCGGGGTTTCCGAGCTGGTGGAACTCGCGGAAGATCTCCTCCCGCTGGTCGTCCGGGATGCCGATGCCGGTATCGTAGACCTCGATCGACACACCCGTGCCGCGGCGGCGGCAACCGATCAGGAGACCGCCCCGATCCGTGTAGCGGATCGCGTTGAGGACGAGGTTGCGCAGGACGGGTTCCAGCAGCGCGGCGTCCGAGAGAATCGCGAGATCGGTCGGCCGCACGCGGTAGATGAGCTGCTTGGCATCGGCCAGGTGGGCGAGGTCGTTCTCGATCTTGTCCAGGAGCGGCTGGAGTTCGAACGCGGCCGGCCGCGGCGTGACGACGCCCGCTTCGAGGCGCGAGAAATCCAAGAGCGTGTCGAGCATGTCGGTGGAGGCGAGGGTGGCGGCCTGGGCGCTCTGGACGATGCCCCGCTGACCGCTCGCCAGATCGGTCTGGCTCAGCGCCTGGAGGAAAAGGCCGAGGGCGTGGATGGGTTGGCGCAGGTCGTGGCTGGCCGCGGCGAGGAACTGCGACTTGGCGGCGTTGGCGCGCTCGGCGTCCTGGCGGGCGCGGTGCGCCGCGCCGGTTTCCGCGCGCAACCGCTCGATGAGGGCGGTATTCTCGAAGCGGAGCGTGATCGCCTCACGGACGCGGCGGCTGGCGAGGACGACCTGGCCGTACTGGCCGACCACGAAGAGGATCGAGCAGAGTGCCAGGGCGTGGTAGGGCATGCCGCCCAGCGACCACAGGGCGGTGACCGCCAGTATCGCTATGGGGACGACGAGCGCCAGATAGAGATGGCGCCGGGGCGCCAGCAGCGAGACGCCGTTGCTGCACGCCGCGCCCATCAGCGACAGGGTGAGGATGCTGACCTCCGGCACCCGGAGGGGGAGCGCGATCCAGAGCAGAGACCCCAGGATCGAGCCCTCGACGACCTTGCTCAGGAAGAGGATGCGCTCGACGCGGCGATCGTGGGCGGGGTGGCTCGCGCCGCGCCGCGCACGATACGCGAACACGGCCGCCGAGATCCGCTCGACCAAGAAGGCGGCATACCAGCCGACCAGGACGGCGTGCGGCACGAGCGTCCACAGCACGACGAGCATCAGCGTCGCGACCAGGAAGCCGACCGCGACCGACTGCGCGACGCCCTCCAGCACGAGCCGCAACTGCTCGGCGTGGACGCGATCGTCCCGCGCCCCGGTCACCGGATCAGGCCAAGCTGCCGCGCCCTGAAGATGGCCTCCGCGCGCCGGGCGACGCCCAGGACCGCCAGCAGCCCCTGGATGTGGCCGCGGACCGTGTGCTCCGACAGGCCGAGCCGGCGGCCGATCATCTTGTTCGACAGCCCGCGTCCGAGCAGAGCGAGCACATCGATCTGCCGGGGCGTCAGCGACGGGCAAGCGCCGCAGACGGGCGATGACGCGGCGGCCGGGCCCAGCATCTCGCGCAACACCGCCATCATCCGCTCGGGCCGATCCGCCTTGGACAGGAACGCGACGGCTCCCTGGGCGAGCGCGGCGCCGACCGTGCTCGGCAGGTCCTGCCCGGAGACGACGACGATGCGGGCCGCGGGCCATCGGTGCCGGAGCAGGCTCATGCCCCGGAGGCCGTCGATGCCCGGCAGTTGGATGTCGAGGAGGATCACGCTCGGCGCGATGGCGTCGGTCGACAGCGCCTCGTCCAGCGAGGCGCTGTCGCGGATGGGAACATCGACGAACGCCGTCGACAGCATGGCCACGATGCCGGACCGGAACAACGCGTGGTCGTCGATGATGAGGATCGCTTCCCGCGCCATAGAGCGTCAGTCTAGCGGCAATGCAGGGGCGGTGTCACGGCGCGTCGACCCGTGCCTGACCAGTCCATATGGACTGGTGCACGATCCCGCAACGAACGGCTAAGGTTGTCTCGACGGACCTGATCGTCACCGCCGCCTCGCGCCTCGACCCCTCTCGACGTTCCCCGCCCGACGGGGATGCTCACGCCCTTGAGCCCCGATGTCCGACGACACCCGCGACAGCGCCACCCTCGGCTCGACCGGCGACCGTCGAGGCGCGCGGGCAGCGCAGGGGCGATACCTGCGCCGGGCGCTGGCGGCGAGCACGGCGCTGGTGACGGCGGCGCTGCTGCCGGGGGTGCCGGACCTCGTCGGCCTCCCGAGCCCGGCCCGCGCGGCCGGCGGCGCGGGCGGCGCCAGCAGCGACGGCGGGACCGGCGGCGCGGGGGGCACGGGCTACGTCGGCGGGTCGGCCGACCCGGGCCAGACGGGCGGCACCGGTGGCAGCGGCTACGGCGCGGGCGGCGGCGGCGGCAGAGCGGGCGGGGGCGCGGGGGGCGCGGGCGGCGGCACCGGGGCTGGCGCGGGCGGCGGCACCAGTACGAACCCGGGTAGCGCGGGCGGGGATGCCACGGGCGATGGCGGCGGCGGCGGCGGCCAGGGCGGCTTCCACGCGTCCGACTCCGTGACGCTGAACAACACCGGCAAGCTCACCGGCGGCACCGGCGGGGCGGGCGGCGGGGCGGGCGGAACCACCGGCGACAACGGTGGCGCGGGTGGGGGCGGAGCGGGCGGCTACGGTGCAGTGGTAACCGGGTCCGGGACGAGCGCCAGTCCGCTGGCCAGCAGCAACGCCGGTGCCGTCCAGGGCGGAAACGGCGGGGCGGGCGGCTCCTATGTGGGGGGAATAGGTTTCTTCCCTTACGGGGGCGGTGCGGGCGGGGATGGCGGCGTCGGCGCGTTCCTGGCGGGCGAAGACGTCACGTTCACCAACCTCACCAGCGGTACTCTGACCGGCGGCAGTGGCGGCAGTGGCGGCAGCTTTGGCTACCGCGTCGGCGGTGCGGGCGGGGCGGGTGGGGCGGGCGCGGCGTTCGCCGGCACGGGCGCGATCCTCACCAACAACGCCAGCATCACCGGCGGAAACGGCGGAAACGGCGGCGGCGGCTTCGGCGTCGGCGGTGCGGGCGGTGCGGGTGGGGCGGGCGCGGCGTTCGCCGGCACGGACGCGACCCTCACCAACAGCACCGGCGCCACCGTCACCGGCGGAAACGGCGGAAACGGCGGCGATGGCGACGGCGGCGGTGCGGGCGGGGCGGGCGGGGCGGGCGGGGCGTTCGCCGGCTCGGGCGCGACCCTCACCAACAACGCCAGCATCGCCGGCGGAAACGGCGGAAACGGCGGCTATGGCTACGACGTCGGCGGGGCGGGCGGGGCGGGCGGGGCGGGCGGGGCGGGCGCGGCGTTCGCCAATACGGGCGCGACCCTCACCAACAACGCCGGTGCCAGCATCACCGGCGGAAACGGCGGCAGCGGCGGCGGCGGTCCCGGGGCGGCCGGCGCGGGCGGGGCGGGGGTGAGCGGGCTCGGCCTGACCGTCATCAATGCCGGCACCATCCGGGGCGGCGCGGGCGGCGCGACCGGCACCGGCACGGGCGCCAACGGCGGCGTCGGCATCACCGGCTCCGACCTGACCATCGTCAACGCCGGCACCATCGCGGGCGGCCTGTCCGGCAACGGCGCGACACGGGCCAACGCCATCACCTTCACCGGCGGCACCAACCGCCTGGAACTCCAGGCCGGCTACACCCTCACCGGCGCCGTCGTCGTCCAGACCGGCAACGGCGCCACCGGCACGCTCGCCCTCGGCGGCACGCGCAACGCCAGCTTCAACGTCGTCGGCGCGGTCGGGCCGACGGCCCAGTACCAGGGCTTCTCCGCCTACGAGAAGACCGGCACGGGCACCTGGACGCTCACCGGCACGACCGCCGCCGTCACGCCCTGGACGATCAACCAGGGCACCCTGGCGGTCTCGCGGGACGACAACCTCGGCGCGAGCGCGGGGGCACTGGCCTTCGGCGGCGGCACGCTAGCCACCACCGCGAGCTTCGCCATAACCCGCAACGCCGCGCTGAATGCCGGTGGCGGCACCGTCGCCCCGGCGGCGGGCACGACCCTGACCTGGGGCGGCGCGATCTCCGGCCCGGGCGCCCTGACCAAGGCCGGGACCGGCACGCTGGTGCTGACGGGCGCCAACGACTACACCGGCGCCACCACGGTCTCGCGCGGCGCACTCAATATCCGCAACGCCACAGCGCTGGGCGCGGCGGCGGCAGGCACGGCGGTGTCGTCGGGGGCGGCGCTGGAGTTGCAGGGCGGGATCAAGGTGGAGGCCGAGGCGCTGTCGCTGGCCGGCGCGGGCGTGGTCAGCAGGGGGGCGCTGCGCAGCGTCTCGGGCGACAACGAATACGCCGGGGCGATCACCCTGACCGGCGACGCCCGGATCAACGTCGACGCGGGCACGCTGACCCTGTCGGGGACGATCGCCGGCGCGGGGCCCAATCAAGGCCTGACGCTGGGCGGGGCGGGCAACGGCACCCTGTCCGGCACCGCCGCCGGCAGCCTCGACACCCTCGTCAAGGACGGGACGGGCACCTGGACGGTGACGGGCAAAGGCACGTTCGACCGCAACGCGAGCGTGAGCGTGAGAGGCGGCACCCTGCGGCTGCAGGAGGGCGGCACCCTGTCGAACTTCTCGGGCTTCGTCGACGCCGCCGGCACGGCGGCGGTGGCCGTGGTGACGGGCGCGGGCTCGACCTGGACCAACGGCGGCAACCTCTTCCTCGGCTACAGCGGCGCGGGCACGCTCACCGTCTCGGCCGGCGGCACCGTGAGCAGCGCCACCGGCACCCTCGGCAAGGACGCCACCGCCACCGCCACCGCGACCGGGACGGCGACGGTGACGGGGGCGGGCTCGACCTGGGACAACACCGGGGGCCTCACCGTCGGCAGCGCGGGCACGGGCACGCTCACCGTCCAGGACGGCGGCCACGTGTCGAACGTCGACGGCGTCCTCGGCCTCAGCCTCAACGCGACCGGGACGGCGAAGGTGACGGACCCGGGCTCGACCTGGACCAACCGCGGCTACCTCTACGTCGGCAACCTCGGCAAGGGCACGCTCACCGTCGCCGCCGGCGGCGGCGTCGAGAACACGGATGGCGTGCTCGGCGGCTTCGACGGCTCGTCGACCGGCACGGCGACGGTCACGGGCGCCGGCTCGACCTGGACCAACAGCGCCAGCCTGACCGTCGGCAACCGCGGCACGGGCACGCTGACGATCGCCGAGGGCGGGACGGTGTCGGTCGGCGGCGGCACCGGCACGGTGACGGTCGCGAGCCAGGTCCGGTCGACCGGCACCCTGAACATCGGCGCGGCCGACGGCCAGACGGCGGTCGCCGCCGGCAGGCTGCAAGCCGGCAGGGTGGCGTTCGGCGCGGGCAACGGCACGCTGGTCTTCAACCACACCGCCCCCGCCGCCGCACCCCTGACCTTCGCTCCCGCCATCATCGGCAACGGCAGCGTCAAACAGATCGCCGGCACCACCGTGCTGACCGGGGCCAACACCTACACGGGCGGCACCACGATCAGCGCCGGTACGGTGCAGCTCAACCACGTGACAGGTGAGATCATCGACGCGGCCGGCACCGGCACGATCACGGTCGGCAATGCCGCGCTCGAACTCGCCCAGACCGGAACTCTGGCGAACAGCCTCACCCTGAACGGCTCGACCGCCTCGCGCATCGGGGCCGCCCCCGGCACCATTGTGACGCTCACCGGCCCCTTCTACGGGGCTGGAGCGCCGCGGGTCATCTTCGGTTCGGCGACCGATACGGGAACTCTCGTGTTCGCGGCGAACGGCGGCAGTACCAACGGTGGTCAAACTTATGAGATTGCTGGCGGGACGCTGCGTTCGGGAGGTTTCCTTCCTTCTGCCCTCGAATCCATTGCTGCGACCCAGATCGACGCGGGCGGGACGCTCGACCTCAATGGCATCGACACCACGATCCGCAACTTGCAGGGCGGAACTACCACCACCGGCGGCGTGCTGACCAACGCCGTCGGCGCGACCACCACGATCGGCGGCGGTCGCTTCGCCGGCCAGATCAACGGCGGGGGCAACGTCACCTTCTCCGCCCCCGTGCCCGGCTTTCACACCGGCATCACCACCCTGTCGGGCACGAACGGCTACACGGGTGCGACCACGATCGGCGCGGGCGCCACACTGAACCTATCGGGCTCGGGCTCGATCAGCCAGTCGCGCGGCGTGGCCAACAACGGCACCTTCGACATCTCCGGCACCGCCGCGGGCACTTCGATCAGGACCCTGTCGGGCACCGGCGGCACGACGCTCGGCGCGCAGACCCTGACCATCACCGCCGGCTCGACCAGCTACGGCGGCGTCATGAGCGGTACGGGCGGCCTGACCGTGACCGGCGGTACGCAGACGCTGACCGGCGCCAACACCTACACCGGGGCGACCAGGATCACCGGCGGCACGCTCGCGTTGTCGCTCGGCGGCTCGATCGGCGCCTCCAGCACCGTGGCGCTGGCCACCGGCGCCACCTTCGACATCTCCGGGCACACCGGTGGCGCGTCGATCACCGGATTGTCGAACACCGCCGCCGGCCAAACCGGCACGGTCACGCTCGGGGCCAACACCCTGACGCTCACCGCCGCCAATGCGGAGTTCGGGGGGACCATCTCCGGCACCGGCGGCCTGACGCTGACCGGCGGTACTCAGACGCTGTCCGGCGCCAACGCCTATGCCGGCGGCACCAGCGTCACCGGCGGCACGCTGGCGCTGACCGGGGCTGGCACGCTCGGCAGCACGACGGCCGCGACCACCGTAGCCGGCGCCACCGCCGTACTCGACCTCGGCGGCACCAGCCAGACGCAGGCCACGGTCGGCATCGGCGCCGGCGGCACGGTGCGGAACGGACGCCTCGCCGCGGCGGTCTCGTCCTCCGGCGGCACGCTGGCGTCCATCACCGGCCCCGCCTCGCTGTCCACCACCGGCGGCATCACCGTCTCGACGGCCAACGGCTACACCGGCGCCACCGCGGTCGGGGACGGCTCGACCGTCCAGGCGGGGGGCGTCAACGGCTTCTCGGCCAACTCCGCCTACACCCTGTCGGGCGCGGGCATCCTCGACCTCGCGGGCGCGAGCAACGCCGTCGGCGCGCTCGCCAGCGCCTCGACGGCGGCGCGCGTGACGAGCAGCGCGGGCGGAAGCCCCGTGCTGACGGTCGGCACCGCCGCCCCGAGCACCTTCGCCGGGGTGATCCAGGACGGGGCGGGCACGCTCGGCCTGACGGTCGGCGGGCCCGGCACCCTCGTCCTGGCGGGCGCCAACACCTACACAGGCGCCACCACGATCAAACCAGGCGCCACGCTGCAACTCGGCGCGGGTGCCACCGCCGGCTCGATCGACGCCACCGCCGCCATCCTCAACGACGGCGCGCTGGTCGTGAACCGCAGCGGCACCCTCACCCTCGCCGCCCCGATCTCGGGCACCGGCACGGTGACCCAGGCCGGCCCCGGCACCACGGTCCTGACCGCCCGCAACACCTATACCGGAGCGACCACCGTCGACGCCGGGGTGTTGCAGATCGACGGCGTGCTCACCGCCTCCGACGTGACGGTCAACCGCGGCGGCACGCTCAGCGGTTCGGGCAAGATCGGCGACCCGCTGATCAACGCCGGCGGCACGCTGGCGCCGGGCAGCACGACGAGCATCGGCACCCTGTCGATCACCGGCCCGCTCACCTTCGCGCCGGGCTCGTTCTACACCGTCAAGATCACCCCCAACGCCAACGACCGCACGACGGTCACCGGCACCGCCACGCTCCAGGGGGGCACGGTGCAGGTGCTGGCGGGATCCGGCACCTACACGCCGAATCTGCGCTACACTCTCCTCTCGGCCACCGGCGGGGTGAACGGCCGGTTCTCGGCCCTCCAGACCACCAGCAACCTCGCTTTCCTGTCGCCGTCGCTGAGCTACGACGCCAACACCGTCTATCTCGGCTTCGCGCAGACGGCAGCGATCACCACGGTGGCCTCGACGCCGAACCAGACCGGACCGGCGGCGGCGCTCAACGGCGTGGCGCCCACCGTGACCACGGTGGTGACCACCAACCCCGTCACCGGTGAGACGACGACCCAGACGGCGATCGGCAACGTCACCCCGGCCGCGCAGGTGGCGGTCGCGGTGCTGAACCAGACGGCGCCGGGCGCGGTGCAGGCGCTGAACAGCCTGTCGGGCGAGGTGCAGGCGTCCGCGGTCAGCGCGATCACCCAGACCGCCTTCGTGGTGCAGGAGGCGATCCTCGACCATCTGCGCTTCGGCGAGGGCAACGGCCCCGGTGGCTCGGGCTTCGGCGGTCCCGGCCTGACCGGTGCGATCGGCCAGCGCTTCGCCCCCGGCACGACGCTGCCGGCGATGTACACCGCGGACGGGGTCGGCGGCCCGGCGGTCGGGCTCGTGCCGGTGCGGCCGCTGCCGCCGAGCTACGGCGTCTGGGGTCAGGCGTTCGGGGCGTTCGGCGACGCCGGCGACCGCAACGCGGCGCGTCTCACCCGGCAGGTCGGCGGCTTCGTGCTCGGCGCCGAAACTGGGACAGGCGTGCTGGGCGGTGCCTTCAGCGCGTGGCGGGCTGGCGTGGCGGCGGGCTACAGCTTCACCGCCTTCGACGTCTCAGCGCGCCAGTCCACCGGTCAGGTCGAGAGCGGGTTCGGCGCCGTCTACACCCGCGGCCCGCTCGGCCCTCTCCAGATCCGCCTCGGGGCGGCCTACGCCGGCAACGCGCTGGACACGCGCCGCGCCGTGATCTTCCCCGGCTTCTCGCAGTCGGTGTCCGGCAAGGCCGGCGGCGACACCGTGCAGGGCTTCGGCGAGGTCGGCTACCGGATCGGCGGGCTCGCAGGGTACCTCGAGCCGTTCGTGGGCGGGGCGGCGGTGCACATCCGCCGGGACGGGTTCGCGGAGACCGGCGGCGCAGCGGCGCTGACCGTGTACGGGCGCAGCTACGACGTGCAGACGGCGACCGCCGGTCTTCAGGGTCAGGCTGTGATCGCCGATCTGTTCGGGGGGGCGGGCCCGCTGATGGCGCGGGGTCTGGTCGGCTACCGGCGGGCGTTCGGGGACGTGGTCCCGCAGGCGCTGCTGGCGTTCGGGGGCGGGGGCCAAGCGTTCCTGACCGCGGGCGTGCCGGTGGCGCGGGACGCGGTGGTGGCCTCGGCGGGTCTCGACTGGCAGGTGGTCCAGCGCACGACGGTGGGCCTCGCCTACAACGGTCAAGTCGGCGAACGGGCGAAGGACCACGCCGTCAAGGGCAGCCTCACCTACCGCTGGTGAGCGGCCGAGAACTCCGCCACCGCGCTCATGCGACTGAGCGAGGACGCACTGGCGGATCGATGCGCGCGGGAGGCGCATGCGCCCAGCCGCCTCGTCTCCCGCGGCCATCGCGACGCGTGAGCGGGTTTACAGACCTCTTGTCCGGAGCGGACCAGCGATGGGACGCGCGTCTCGCGGCGTGCCTGCCCGAAGGGCCGCCACCCATACGTCAAAGCCGCACGAAATCGTTCGACTGGACGAGATCGTTCGACTGGGCGTCTGCTAGAGCGAAAAGCTCAATGACATCGATGGTAGCGAGGGAGGGATTTGAACCCCCGACACAAGGATTATGATTCCTCTGCTCTAACCAACTGAGCTACCCCGCCACGGGCCGCGCGCGGCTCCTGACGGGCCGGGGGCGTCCTGCCGCGGGGTATAGGGAGAGGCGGCGCGCGGTGTCAACGGTCTCGTGCGCGGCGTCCTCAGCCCGGAACGGGTGGGCGCCGGAGGGCGCGGGCGAACAGGGCCAGCGCCAGCAGGAAGACGGCCAGCCCGAGCCACGCCGCGGCGGCGGCGAAGCCGGGGCCGGCCACCGCCAGGGTGGAGGAGTGGCCCGAGGCGGCATCGACCGCGGCGAGGCCGACGCCGACGAAGCTCTCGCCCACGAGGAAGCCGGAGGCGATCAGCACGCCGCGGCGCCGGGAGGCGTCCTCGGCGTCGGGGCCGGCCCGCCGCAGCCCGCGGGCGCAGAGGAACCCGAGCAGGCCGCCGACGCCGATCGTCATCTCCACCGAGAGCGGCAGGTACATGCCGATCCCGACGGTCAGCGCCGGGAAGCTCAGGCCCCGGCGCTTCAGGACGACCTCGGCGGCCACCGCCGCGGCCCCGACGGCGCAGCCGAGCAGCAGCATCGACCAGGGCAGGGTGTCGCCGACGATGCCCTGCGCGATCTGGGTCACCAGCGAGGCCTGGGGCACGGTCAGCGCCGTCCCGGGGTCCATGCCGTCGCGCGGCAGGGCCCCGACGAAGCCGTAGGCCTCGTAGAGGAGGGCGAGCAGCGGGGTGATCACCAGCGCACCGACTGCGACGCCGAGGATCAGCACCGCCTGCTGGCGCCAGGGGGTGGCGTCGACGATGCGGCCGGTCTTGAGGTCCTGGAGGTTGTCGTTGGCGATCGAGGCGGTGGTGACGATCACGGAGGCGGCGAGCAGCACCGCGGCCACCGCGAAGCGCTGCGCCTCCGGGCCCGCCGCGGGGCCGAGCACCAGCGGGATCGCCAGGGCACCGACCATCGCCGTGAGGATGCCGATGCCGGAGATCGGGCTGGTCGAGGAGCCCAGCAGCCCCGCGAGGTAGCCGCAGGCCGCGGCCATCGCCGCGCCGAAGCCGTAGCAGAACAGCACCGCCGCGGCGGCCAGCGCGTAGAGGGCGGTCCCGTGCAGGCCCATCGGCGCGGCGAAGCGGACGAACAGGGCGATCAGCGGCACCGCCAGCAGCGCCGCCGCGAGCGCCACCCAGGGCAGCGGCAGGTCGCGCTCCTGCCGCGGCAGGTCGCGGGCGGGCCGGCGGGCGGCCGTGAGCGCCGCGCGGACGCTTTCCCAGATCGGGGCCGCCAGCGCCGCGACGGTCCAGAAGCCGCCGACCGCGATGACCCCGGCGCCGACGAGCCGGACATGGGACCCCCACACCGCCTGCGCCGCCGCGCCGGGATCGGCGGCCGCCTCGGGCATGTGCGCGGTGAGGATCGGGACGATCACGCCCCAGGCGAGAACGACGCCGGTCAGCAGCGCGAGGCAGGCGCCGATGCCGACGAGATAGCCGATGCCGACCAGCGCCAGCGAGTACCCGGTGCCGAGGCTGAACGCGGCGCCGCCGACCTGGAAGGCGGTCAGCACCCCGTCGGCGAGGACGCGCAGCCCGTTGGTGGCGAAGGCCACGAGGCCGGAGCCCGCCGCCGCGGTCAGCAGGGTCGCGAGGCCGCCCCCGCCCGTGTCCTGACCGGTCTTGATGACCTCGGCGGCGGCGACGCCCTCGGGGTAGGGCAGGTCGGCCTCGACGACCAGCGCGCGGCGCAGGGGGATCGAGAACGCCACCCCCAGCCAGCCGCCGATCAGGCAGACGAGGCTCGTCTCCCAGAACGGGAAACCGTGCCAGTGGCCGATCAGCACGAGGCCGGGCAGCACCAGGATGACGTTGCACAGCGTGCCCGCCGCCGAGGCCTGGGTCTGGACGATGTTGGTCTCCAGGACCCCCGCCCCGCCCACCGCCCGCAGCGCCCCCATCGCGATCAGAGCCGCCGGGATCGAGGACGAGAACGTCATCCCCGTCTTCAGACCCATGTAGACGTTGGCCGCCATGAACACGACGGTGA
>NZ_JAUYZI010000038.1 GCF_030700245.1 Methylobacterium amylolyticum | reverse complement strand
TCAAGCGCGCTGAAGCGCTTCGCCGCCAGCTTGCAGCGCGACGCCGCCGGCATCACGAACGCCATCGCGCTGCCGTGGTCGACCGGCCCGGCGGAGGGCCACATCAGTCGCCTGAAGATGATCAAGCGCAGCATGTACGGACGCGCCGGCTTCGAGTTGCTACGGCAGCGCGTCCTCTGCGCTGTCTGACCCGCCACACAAAGTGACGCAGAACCCGAAGGCGATCGTCGTGCGCGCGTTCGGCGGGCCGGAGGTGCTGCGACTGGAGGACGTGGCGCTGAAGCCGCCGGGCCCCGGCGAGGTGCTGGTCCGGCATGGGGCGGTGGGCTTCAACTACATCGACGTCTACCAGCGCAAGGGCGCCTACCCGCTGCCGCTGCCGACCGGGCTCGGCCACGAGGCGGCAGGGACGATCGAGGCGGTCGGCGAGGGCGTCACCGACCTCCGGGCGGGCGACCGGGTCGCCACCATCAATGCCGGCCTCGGCGCCTACGCCGACCGGCGGGTGGTGCCGGCCGACCGCCTCGTGAAGCTCCCCGACGAACTCGACGACGCGGCCGCCGCCGCGGTGATCTTCAAGGGGCTGACCGCGCAGTACCTGCTGCGCCGGACCCACGCGGTGAAAGCCGGCGAGACCGTCCTCGTCCACGCCGCGGCGGGCGGCGTCGGGCAGATCCTGAGCCGCTGGGCCAAGGCGCTCGGCGCCTTCGTCGTCGGCACCGCCGGCTCGGAAGAGAAATGCGCGGCGGCGCGGGCGGCGGGCTGCGACGTGGCGATCGACTACAGCCGGTCGGGCTGGCCGGAGGCGCTGCTCGCGGCCACCGGCGGGCGCAAGGCGCGGGTGGTCTACGACTCGGTCGGCCGCGACACCTTCCTGCACTCCCTCGACCTCGCCGAGCCGTTCGGCCTCGTGGTGAGCTACGGCGCGGCCTCGGGACCTGCGCCCGACATCGCGCCGGAACTCCTCAACAAGAAGGGCTGCCTGTTCCTGACACGCCCCTCGGTGTTCCCGCACAACGCCGACCCGGCCCGGCTCCGGGCCAACGCCGCCGACCTGTTCGACGCGGTGGCGCGCGGCCACGTCGTGCCGGAGATCGGCGCCCGCTTCCCGCTGTCCGAGGCGGCCGACGCCCACCGGGCGGCGGAGGCGCGGGCGACGACGGGGGCGATCCTCTTGATGCCGTGATCAGACCCCGTACCGCGTCTTCAGGAGCGCGTAGGTCAGCCGCGCGGTCTGCACCTCGCCGCCCTCCGGCCGGCCGGGCTTGGTCGAGGGGTTCCAACCGTAGAGGTCGAAATGGCCGTGGGCGCGCGTCTTCGGGGCGAAGCGGCGCAGGAACAGGGCGGCGGTGATCGCCCCGGCGAAGGGGCCGCCGGAGACGTTGTTGAGGTCGGCGACCTTCGAATCGAGCAGGCTCGCGTAGGGGGCGTGGAGCGGCATGCGCCACACCGGGTCGATCGCCCGCTGCCCGGCCTCCGCGACGGCCGCCGCCAGGGCGTCGTCCTCGGTGAAGAAGGCCGGCAGGTCCGGTCCCAGCGCGACGCGGGCGGCGCCGGTCAGCGTCGAGAAGTCGAGGATCAGGTCGGGCGCCTCGGCATCGGCCAGCGCCAGGGCGTCGGCGAGGATCAGGCGGCCCTCCGCATCGGTGTTGCCGATCTCGACCGTGAGGCCGGCGCGGCTGCCCAGCACGTCGCCGGGGCGGAAGGCATTGCCGGCGACCGCGTTCTCCACCGCCGGGACCAGCACGCGCAGGCGGAGCTTGAGTCCCGCGCCCATCGCCATGTCGGCGGTGGCGAGCGCGGCGGCGGCGCCACCCATGTCCTTCTTCATCAAGAGCATCGCCGCCGACGGCTTGATGTCGAGCCCGCCGGTGTCGAAGGCGACGCCCTTGCCGACCAGCGTCACGCGCGGCGCGTCCTCCGGCCCCCAGCGCAGGTCGATCAGGCGCGGCGCCCGGGGGGAGGCGGCGCCGACCGCGTGGATCAGCGGAAACGCCCGCTCCAGCTCCGGGCCCTCGATCACCGTGATCGCGGCGCCGTGGCGCTCGGCCAGGGCGCACGCGGCCGCCGCGATCTCGGCCGGGCCGAGGTCGTTGGCCGGGGTGTTGATCAGGTCGCGGCCCATCGCCACCGCCGCGGCGATCCGCACGATCTCGTCCCGATCGACGCCCTCCGGCGCCGCGAGGCGCGCCTTGGTGCCGTCGCCCTTGCGGTAGCGGCCGAACCGGTAGCTCCCCATCAGCCACGCCAGCGCCGCCGCGGCGGGATCGGGCGCGCCCTCCAGGCGGTAGGTCCCCTCCGGCAGCAGGCCGGGCAGCTTGCCGGCGATCAGCCGGTCGCCGGCCGGCGCGCCCGGGTCGCCGAGGCCGAACAGGGCCCGGGCGAGGCCGCCGTCCGCACCGGGCAGCAGGGCGAGGCTGCCGGCCTTGGCGGTGAAGCCCGTCGCCGCCGCGAAGGCGCGCTGAGCCGGCTCCAGGCCGGCCCGCACGCGCTCCCAGTCCGCGGCGGCCACGAGCGTGACCGGGATCGCCGGCGCGTCGGCGGGCAGCAGCCCGGCCGGGATCGTCTCGGATGCGGCCTGCGTCATGCGCCGGGTGTCTCGTGCGGGGGCGGCCCGGGAGAGCCGGGCCTTAACTCAGGGTTAGGGTTAACGCTCTATCACCGGCCCGTCGGGGGCGTGAAGCGCGTGGCGCGCCGCTCCGGACGCTGTGTCGGCGGAGCGTCGCAATGAGCACAACGCGGTCCCGGGTGTCCCGCCTCTCGCGCCGTCCCCGCGGCCGGGCCGGGCTCGCCGCCGCGCTGCTCCTGGCCCTCGGGCTCGCCGGCTGCAACACCCGCTCGCCCGAGACGACCGGTTCGATCGGCGGCCTCGGCGCCACCGGCGCGGTCGCGCGCGGCGAGATCGACGCCCTGGCCGAGCGCTCCAAGGCCGATCCCGGCGACGCCCGCCTCGCGATCCGCTACGCCCGGGCGCTGCGGGCCAACGACCAGGCCGGGCAGGCGAGCGCCGTCCTCCAGCAGGCGGCCCTGCGCAACCCCAAGGACACGGCGCTGCTCGGCGCCTACGGCAAGTCGCTCGTCGAGGTCGGGCGCTACCGCGAGGCGATCGAGGTGCTGTCGAACGCCCACACCCCCGCCAATCCGGACTGGCGCATCCTGTCGGCGCAGGGCTCCGCCGCGGCGCAGATGGGCGAGCAGGGCCGCGCCCAGGGCTTCTACGAGGCGGCCCTGAAGATCCGCCCGAACGAGCCCTCGCTCCTGTCGAATCTCGGCCTGTCCTACGCCCTGTCGCGCAACCTCGACCAGGCCGAGCAGACCCTCCGGCTCGCCGACGCGCAGCCCGGCGCGGACGCCCGGGTGCGGGCGAACCTCGCCCTCGTGCTGGGCCTCAAGGGGCGCTACCCCGAGGCGGAGGCGGTGCTGCGCCGGGACATGGGCCCCGCGGAGGCCGCCGCCAACGTCGCAGCGTTGCGCAAGCTCGCCGCCCAGCCGAACCGGTTCAAGCCCGAGGCCGCGACCCAGCGCGGCTGACACCACCGCCTGTCCCGGACGCATGGCGCGGCGCCGACAGGCGCACGCGCCTGTTACCGCACGTCCGTAGCGGTCACCTTCGAAACGTTCTATACCGCTGGCGGCTGCGCCGCGCGGATCTCGGGCGTCCAAATCGCCCCCGCGCACCGTTCGATCCGGGCACTCCCGGGGCGGCGCGCGCCCGACGGGCGCTAGATAGGCCGAACACTGACTTCGTGGCGCAGGTCATGCCTGCGCGTGTTCGACATTCGCAGCGAGGACTCGACCAGCCGTGGCATCACTCGACAGCTTCAAGGCCCGCCAGACCCTGAGCGCCGGCGGCAAGAGCTACACCTATTACTCCATTCCCGCGGCCGAGCAGAACGGCCTGCCGTCCGCCGCGTCGCTGCCCTTCTCGATGAAGGTGCTCCTGGAGAACCTGCTCCGCTTCGAGGACGATCGCTCGGTCAAGAAGACCGACATCGAGTCCGCGGTGGGCTGGCTGGAGGCCAAGGGCAAGACCGAGGTCGAGATCGCCTTCCGGCCCTCGCGCGTGCTGATGCAGGACTTCACCGGCGTCCCCGCGGTCGTGGACCTCGCCGCCATGCGCGACGCGATGGTGGCGCTGGGCGGCGACCCGCAGAAGATCAACCCGCTCGTGCCGGTCGATCTCGTGATCGACCACTCGGTGATCGTCGACGAGTTCGGCACCCCGAAGGCGCTCGACGAGAACGTGGCGCTGGAATACGCCCGCAACGGCGAGCGCTACACCTTCCTCAAGTGGGGCCAGTCGGCGTTCGACAATTTCTCCGTCGTGCCGCCCGGCACCGGCATCTGCCACCAGGTCAACCTCGAATACCTCGCCCAGACGGTCTGGACGAAGTCCGAGGGGGCCGAGGAGATCGCCTATCCCGACAGCCTCGTCGGCACCGACTCGCACACCACCATGGTCAACGGCATGGCCGTGCTCGGCTGGGGCGTCGGCGGCATCGAGGCCGAGGCGGCGATGCTCGGCCAGCCGCTGTCGATGCTGATCCCCGAGGTCGTCGGCTTCAAGCTGTCGGGGCGTCTGCCCGAGGGCACCACCGCCACCGACCTCGTGCTCACCGTCACGCAGATGCTGCGCAAGAAGGGCGTGGTCGGCAAGTTCGTGGAGTTCTACGGCCCCGGCCTCGACGACATGGCGGTGGCCGACCGCGCCACCATCTCCAACATGGCGCCCGAGTACGGCGCCACCTGCGGCTTCTTCCCCGTCGATCGCAAGACCATCGACTTCCTGAAGGTCACGGGCCGCTCGGACGAGCGCATCGCCCTCGTCGAGGCCTACGCCAAGGCGCAGGGGATGTGGCGCGACGCGGCGACCCCGGACCCGGTCTTCACCGACACGCTCGAACTCGACATGAGCACGGTGCAGCCTTCCCTCGCCGGCCCGAAGCGCCCGCAGGACCGGGTGCTCCTCGCCGACGCCAAGGCCGGCTTCGCGGCCTCGATGGAGACCGAGTTCAAGAAGGCCGCCGATCTGGCCAGCCGCTACACGGTCGAGGGCACGAACTTCGACATCGGCCATGGCGACGTGGTGATCGCCGCGATCACGAGCTGCACCAACACCTCGAACCCGAGCGTGATGATCGGCGCGGGCCTGCTCGCCCGCAACGCGGTCGCCAAGGGCCTGACCTCGAAGCCGTGGGTGAAGACCTCGCTGGCGCCGGGCTCCCAGGTGGTGGGCGAGTACCTGGAGAAGTCCGGGTTGCAGGAGCCCCTCGACGCGCTGGGCTTCAACCTCGTTGGCTTCGGCTGCACCACCTGCATCGGCAATTCGGGCCCGCTGCCGGAGGCGATCTCCAAGGCGATCAACGACAACGACGTGGTCGCCGCGGCGGTGCTCTCGGGCAACCGCAACTTCGAGGGCCGCGTGAACCCCGACGTGCGGGCGAACTACCTCGCCTCACCGCCGCTCGTGGTCGCCTACGCGCTCGCCGGCTCGCTCCAGGTCGACATCACCCGCGAGCCGCTCGGCCAGGGCAAGGACGGGCAGCCGGTCTACCTCAAGGACATCTGGCCGTCCTCGGCCGAGGTTCAGGAGTTCATCGAGAAGAACATCACCTCGGCGCTGTTCAAGAGCCGCTACGCCGACGTGTTCGGCGGCGACAGCAACTGGAAGGGCGTCGAGGTCACCGAGGCCGAGACCTTCTCCTGGAACCCGGGCTCCACCTACGTCCAGAACCCGCCGTACTTCGTCGGGATGGAGAAGACCCCGAAGCCGGTGACCGATATCGAGAACGCCCGCATCCTCGGGCTCTTCCTCGACTCGATCACCACCGACCACATCTCGCCCGCGGGCAACATCCGCGCCGCCTCGCCGGCCGGCGAGTACCTGCAGTCGCATCAGGTGCGGGTGCAGGACTTCAATCAGTACGGCACGCGCCGCGGCAACCACGAGGTGATGATGCGGGGCACCTTCGCCAACATCCGCATCAAGAACCAGATGGTCCGCGACGGCAGCGGCAACGTCGTCGAGGGCGGCTGGACGCTGTTCCAGCCCTCCGGCGAGAAGATGTACATCTACGACGCGGCGCAGAAATACGCCGCGGAGGGGACGCCGCTCGTGGTCTTCGCCGGCAAGGAGTACGGCACCGGCTCGTCGCGCGACTGGGCGGCCAAGGGCACGACCCTGCTCGGCATCCGCGCGGTGATCGCCGAGAGCTTCGAGCGCATCCACCGCTCGAACCTCGTCGGCATGGGCGTGGTGCCGCTGGTGTTCCAGGGCGACACGAGCTGGGACTCGCTCGGGCTGAAGGGCGACGAGACCGTGACGATCAAGGGCCTGTCGGGCGAACTCAAGCCGCGCCAGACGCTGACCGCCACGATCACCTCCGCCGACGGCGCGACGCAGGAGGTGCCGCTCACCTGCCGCATCGATACGCTGGACGAGCTGGAATACTTCCGCAACGGCGGCATCCTGCCCTACGTCCTGCGCTCGCTGGCGGCCTGAGGCCGGTCCCGTCCGGGCGGCGCGCCGCCCGGCCACGCCCTTCCCGCGGCGCCGGACACCCGTCCGGCGCCGCTTTTTCTTGGGGTGTCGCCTCCCGCGGAAGCGCTCACTCGGACAATCGTGAGCCACGCGCGCGCGAAACACTTGCGCGCAAGCCTGTCCGCCGGCCGGCCGCGCGCCATAACGGCTTCTCTCGATCACGGAGAGACAGGATGAAACGCTTCGCCACCCTCACCGCCGCCGCGCTGATCACGCTGACCAGCGCCTCGCTGGCCTCCGCGCTGGAGCGCGTCCGCGGCACGATCGAGAAGGCCGACGGCGGCTCTCTGGTCATCAAGACCGAGGCCGGCGGCACCGAGACCGTCGAGATCGGCTCGGCCAAGTTCGTGTCGGTGGTGCCCTCGAACCTCGACGCGATCAAGGACGGGGTGTTCATCGGCACCGCCACCAAGGGCGAGAACCCGATGACGGCGCTGGAGGTCGTGCTGTTCCCCGAGTCGATGCGCGGCACCGGCGAGGGCCATTACGGTTGGGACGCGATCACCGACCAGACCGCCGGCGGCGGCGCCAAAGTGAAGAGCGCGATGACCAACGGCACCGTGAAGGCCGAGGCGGCCAACGCGCCGAAGGTGAAGAGCACGATGACCAACGGCACCGTGAAGGCGGACACCGCCGCGGCCGATGGTGCCCGCACCCTGACCGTGGGTTACGGCAAGGATGGCACCAAGACCATCGTCGTGCCGCCCTCGGCCCCGATCGTCGCCTTCGAGCCCGCCGACAAGGCGGTCCTGGCGCCGGGCGCCAAGGTGTTCGCGGTGGTCGCCAAGGAGGGCGGCAAGACCGACGGCAAGCTCGTCGCGGTCGGCAAGAACGGCCTCACCCCGCCGATGTGATTTTTTTCTGCCTTAACCCCGCGTGGGGGCGGCACCGCCCCCACGTCGTCCCGCCGGACGAGGGGCGCTCGGCGCAGCTCGCGCATCGTCCTGGATATCGGATCCGGGACGATGCGCGAGCCCTCCGCCTTTGCATCATCTTTTCCGAAAGCCGGTGACCACCTTTCGGGACGATGCTCTAGGCCAGCGCCACCGTGAAATCGGCCTCGGTCTTCTTGCGGATCTCGTCCTCGGTGACCCCTTCGGCGAGCTCGATCAGCCGCATGCCGCCGTCGCCCTTCTTGTCGATGGCGAACACGCCGAGATCGGTGATCACCAGATCGACCACCCGCGTGCCGGTCAGCGGCAGGTCGCAGTCCTTGAGCAGCTTCGGGCTCTCCGTGCCGTCCTTGTTCCGGGCGACGTGCTCCATCACCACCACGACGCGCTTGACGCCGGCCACGAGGTCCATCGCCCCGCCCATCCCCTTCACCATCTTGCCGGGGATCATCCAGTTGGCGAGGTCGCCGTTGCCCGCCACCTGCATCGCGCCGAGGATCGACAGGTTGATGTGCCCGCCGCGGATCATCCCGAACGAGTCGGAGGACGAGAAGTAGCTCGTGGTCGGCAGCGCGGTGATCGTCTGCTTGCCGGCGTTGATCAGGTCCGGGTCTTCCTCGCCCTCGAACGGGAACGGGCCCATGCCGAGCATGCCGTTCTCCGACTGCAACTGCACCGACATGCCTTCGGGGATGTAGTTCGACACCAGCGTCGGGATGCCGATGCCGAGGTTCACGTAGAAGCCGTCCTCCAGCTCCTTGGCGGCGCGCGCCGCCATCTGCTCGCGGGTCCAGGCCATTCCAATCTCCATGAGTTGTGCGCCATCGTCCCGATGTCGCACGATCCGCCGCACACAGCTAAGTTTACGCAGGCTGCGCAAGCTTGCCTGCGGCGACGCGCAGTCGCGCTTGCCGGCCCGTGGCCGGAGCGTCTTCTTTTCTCGATCAGTGCGTGCCGCCGCCGGCCGCAGCCGCCGGGGTGGCGTCGTTGCGCTTGCGGACCGTGCGCTGCTCGATGCGCTTCTCGCCGGTGGTCACCGCGACGATCCGCTTCACGAAGATGCCGGGCGTGTGGATCGTGTCCGGGTCGATCTCGCCGGGCTTCACGAGGTGCTCGACCTGGGCGACCGTCACCGCGGCGGCGGTGGCCATCATCGGGTTGAAGTTGCGGGCGGTCATCCGGTAGCGCAGGTTGCCCTCGGTGTCGCCGGTATGGGCGTGGACCAGGGCGACGTCGGCGAACAGGCCGCTCTCCATCACGTAGTTCTCGCCGTCGAACTCCCGGGTCTCCTTGCCCTCGGCGACCTTGGTGCCGAAGCCGGTCTTGGTGAAGAAGGCCGGGATGCCCGCGCCCCCGGCGCGGATGCGCTCGGCCAGCGTGCCCTGCGGGTTGAACTCGATCTCCAGCTCGCCGCCGAGGTACTGGCGGGCGAACTCCTTGTTCTCGCCGACGTAGGACGAGATCATCTTCCGCACCTGGCGGGTCTCCAGGAGCTTGCCGAGGCCGACGCCGTCGATGCCGGCGTTGTTCGACACCACGGTGAGGCCCTTGACGCCCGAGAGGCGCACCGCCTCGATCAACTCGTCCGGGATGCCGCACAGCCCGAAGCCGCCGCACATGAGCATCATGTCGTCGCGCAGCAATCCGGCCAGCGCCTCCACCGGACCCGTGTAGACCTTCCTCATCGAACCGCTTCCTTCCCGCGGGCCTCGGCCGGCCCGCAACCGTCGTGCTGCGCCTGCTGTCCCCGATTCCGGGGCCGCGGTCCAGTGCCGCGGCCGTCGCGCCCCGTGGTGCCCGCGCCGATCCGTAACGGGCATCCCCGGAGACGGCATCCCCCGGGGCCCGGCGCCGGCCGGGCAGACAGAGGGTGCGGAACAGGCTAAGGCTTGGCCAACGACGTGCCTGCCCGGCTGGGCCGCGACGACCCGACGGGCCGGCGCCGCCCGTCCCGGAGCCCGTCCCGGAGCCTGATGCCGCCGTCCCGCCCGATCGTCGCCCTCGCCCTCGCGGGCCTGATCCTCGCCGGCCTCGGCCTGCGGGACTGGCCGGTCGAGACCGGCCGGGCGACGGCGTTCGCCAACCGGACGCTCGGCGGGTACGGCCTCGCTCTCGCGGCGGAGGGCCCCGCGACGCTCACGCTGCTGCCGCTGCCGCGGCTCGCCTTCTCCGGCGCCCGGCTCGCCGCGGGCGGTCCCGGCGGCCCGTCTCTGGCGGAGGGCGCCCGTCTCGCGGTCGATCTCGATCTCCCGGGACTCCTCGCCGGCCGGGCGGCGATCGGAGGCCTCACCCTCGACGGGGCGCGGCTCTCGGACGACGCCGCGGCCTGGGCGGGGCCGCTCGCCCGCCTCGCGGACAACGCGCGCGCGGGCCTGACCGAGCATCCCCGGCGGATCGTCCTCACCGGCGCGCGCGTCGGCGACGGCGCACTCGCCCGCGACCTCGACCTCGACCTCGCGTGGCCGTTCTGGAGCGCGGCGGCCGATGCGCGGGCCCGCCTGACGTGGCGGGGCGTGCCGACGCGGCTGGTGGTGAGCCGGCTGCGGCCGGCCGAACTCGCGCTCGGGCGGCGCAGCCCGTTCGCGGCGGAGGCGGGATGGCCCGGTGGCGGCCTCGCGGCCGAGGGCACGGCCGGGCTCCCCGAGACGTGGGGCGGCCTGCCGAGCCTGACGGGCCGGGCCCGGGGCGAGACGCGTGCGCTGCCTGAGACCCTCGCGTGGCTCGGCGGCTCCGCACCGCTCCTGCCCTTCGCCGGGGCGTTCGATTTCGAGGGCGATTTCGAGGCGGCGGGGCGCACCGTGTCCTGGCCCCGCCTGCGCGTCGGCGTCGGCGGCGCGCACCTGGAAGGGGCCGGCGCCCTCGTGCTGGGGACGGGCACGGCGGGAACGGGCACGGCCCCGCGCCTGTCGGTGCAGGCGACGCTCGCCGCCGACAGCCTCAACCTCGCGCCCGTGGTCGCCGCGCTGGTGCGGCCGTTCGAGCCTGGGACGGTTCCCCTGGCGCTCGGGCCGTACACCCGCGCCGACCTCGACCTGCGCTTGTCGGCGGCGGCGAGCCGGGTCGGCCCGGTCCAGATCGAGGATCTCGCCGCGAGCGTGCTGGTGCGGGCGGCCTCGGTCGAGGTCGCACTCAACCGGGCCCGGATCCAGGGCGGCACGCTCAAGGGCCGCGTCCTGCTGACGCGTGGGGCGGACCCGGCCGAGACGGAGGTGCGGGCGCAGGGCGGCTTCGACCGCCTCGACCTCGGGGGACTGATCAGCGACGCCGGCGAGGGGCGCTGGGTCCTGGGGGCCGCGCAGGGGCAGTTCGCCCTGGAGAGCGGCGCCCGGGAGGCGGCCGGGCTCCTGTCGCGGGTCTCCGGCCGGGCGAGCCTCGCCATCGACGGCGGCGCGATCACCGGCCTCGACCTCGCCGACGTGATCCACCGCAACGGCGCCGTGGCCCCGGGCGCGCTCGCCCGCCGGAACGGCCGCACCGGTTTCGAGCGGGCCTCCGTCGGCCTGCGGTTCACCGACGGCGTCGGCGAGATCACCGACGCCGTCCTGCGCGGCCCGGGGATCGGCGCGACCCTGCGCGGGCAGCTCTCCCTGCCCGAAGGGCGGCTCGACGCGCAGGCGGGCCTCGCCCTGCGCCCGCCCGCCGATCCTTCCCGGGCCCTGCTGTTCGAGATCGCGGGGCCGTGGGACGCGGTTGCGGTCCGCGGCCTGCCCGGCACCGCCGATCCGGACCGGGCCGGTGAGGCGCTGCCACCCCGCCCCCTCGCCGTCCCCGCCGCCGCGGGGCTGCCCGCGAACGCCCGCGCCTTCGCGCCGTGAGCCCGCGGTTGGCGCCGGGCACGGCTCGGCTGTAGGATCGCCGGCCTGCCCCTGCCCGAGACCCCATGCGCCGCCGCCTGCTCGTCGAGGAACCCGTCACCCGCGCCGGTCCGCTGGCCCGGCGGCTCGCCGTGTTCTCCCTCCTCACCACGCTCATCGCCCTGATCGTGGTGCGCGACCCGCGCGCCGACACCGGAGCCGCTCTTACCGCGCTCACGGCCGGGCTCGGCGTCGCGCTGCTCGCGGTGCTGGCCGCTTCGTTCGCCTGCGTCCGGGTGTGGCAGGAGGGCGCCCGCGGCCTCGGGGCGGCGCTGGCCGGCCTGTTCCTGGCTGTGGTGGTGCTGGCCTACCCGGCCTACGCGGGCCTGCGCGCGCTGCGCCTGCCGGCCGTGTCGGACATCTCCACCGACGTCGACAATCCGCCCGCCTTCTCCCGCTCGCGCGCCGCCTTCGCCGCGCGCGCCGGCCGTTATCCCCCCGATCCCGGCACCGCCGCCCGCGACAGCCAGCGCGCCGCCTACCCGCAGATCGCGCCCCTGACCCTGGACATCGGCGCCGACGAGGCCTTCGAGCTCGCCCGCCAGGCCGCGATCAAGCGCCGCTGGCAGATCGTCGAGGCGATCCGCCCGGGCGGCCGCATGGGCCAGGGCCGGATCGACGCCGTGGCCCGCGGCCTCGTGCTCAACCTGCCCGACGACGTGACCGTCCGCGTGCGCCCCCGCGCCGACGGGGCACGCATCGACGTGCGCTCGGCCGCGCGACTGCCGGGGCGCGACTTCGGCGCCAACGCCGACCGCATCCGCAGCTACCTCGACGACGTCGCCAACCTCGCGCTCGCCGTGAAGTAGGGTCTCCGGCGGGTGCCGCGCGTCCTCAGGCCGCGGCGTCGCCCGGCGCGTAGAGCCCGTCGAGCCGCGGTGGCCCGTCGCTGACGGCGAGCCCGCGCCCGACCAGATCCTCCAGGTGGGCGAAGACCGACAGGGCGGCGGCGCCCCGCAGGCGCGGGGCGAGGCCCTGGTAGATCGCCGCGACGATCTCCGGGATGCGCCCGTCACCGGCGGCGAGCCGCGCCCGGATCGCGACCTCGCGCTGGCGGCGGTGGCCCATCAGCCCGCGCACGAACCGGGCCGGGTCGCGCACCGGGCCGCCGTGGCCCGGCCAGTAGGTCGCCTCGCTCCGGCCGCGCAGCTTGTCGAGAGACTCCATGTAGGCGCGCATCTGCCCGTCCGGCGGGGCGACGATCGTCGTCGACCACGCCATCACGTGGTCGCCCGAGAACAGCGCGTCCGCCTCCGGCAGACTGAAGGCGAGATGGTTCATGGTGTGGCCGGGCGTCTCGACCGCGACGAGGTTCCAGCCCGGTCCCGCGACCGTCTCGCCTTCCGCGAGGATCCGGTCGGGCGCGTGCGCCCGGTCGGCGCTGGCGTCGAGGGCCGGCACCTCGCCGGCGCCCAGCGCCCGGGCCGCCCGGTGCGGGCCGCAGCCGACGATCGGCGCGCCGGTCCGGGCCTTGAGGAGCCGCGCACCCGGCGAATGGTCCCGGTGGGTGTGGGTGACGACGATCGCCTCGACCGTCTCGCCCGCGAGATCCGCGAGCAGGCCGGCGACGTGGTCCGGATCCTCCGGGCCCGGGTCGATCACCGCGACGCGGCCGCGGCCGACCACGTAGGTGCAGGTGCCGCTGGCGGTGAAGGAACCGCCGTTGCCCGCGACGCGCCGGCGGATCAGCGGGGCCACCGCCTCGATGCGTCCCGGCGCGGGCATCGCCGCCTCGAAGGCCGGCCCGCTCTCGTCCCCGTCCGCCATCCGCGCTCCGCTCCGCCCGACGGCGGCACCTACGCCATGGGGCGGCGGGCGGCAAACCCGCGCTGCGAGGCCCGCGGAACGCTCGGTGCGGCCGCGGCCTCAGCGCCGGATCTGCGCCCGGCCGCGGCGCGCCCGCACGGGGATCGGCTGGAGGGTGGGCTCCGGCCGGAGCGCTCCGTGAATCGCCTCGGAGGCCGCCTCGGCCGCCGCAGCCAGGGCTCCGGCGATGCGTCCGGTCAGACGGGCGGCCTTCGACCGGATCGCGTCCGAGCGGTCCCGGTTCGACCGACCTGAATCGTGGCGCTCCGTATCTTGGCGCCCTGTACCTTGGACGGTGTCCTGCATCGCTGATCCCGCTGGTCGTTGGTCCTTCGATGATCCTTCGTCGAACGTCGCGCCGGCGCCGCCGTTCCGCCGGCCCCGAAATCGGGCCTGCGGCGCATCCCCCCAGCGTGACGGCAGCCCCTGGAACCGAATGGGAAACTTGGCGTTTTCAAGGCAATCGCGGCGCGAATACAGCGGCGCCTGCACAGTCAGAAGGATTCGTACGATGCTGGGTTGGGCCGTTACATTCCTCGTGGTCGCGCTCGTGGCCGCGCTTCTCGGGTTCGGCGGCATCGCCGGAACTGCCATGGAAGCCGCCAAGCTCGTCTTCTTCGTGGCCATCGTCCTCTTCGCCATCTCCGCCGTCATCGGCCTGATGCGGGGCCGCTCGCCGACCCTGTAGAGTACGGTCGGCACGGGAAGCCTCGGCTTTCCGTGCCTCCCACGGTGTCTCATGCTTAAGAAGGCAGGCCGCTCAGGGGCCCTTCCGCTCGGCGGCGTCGAGGCGTGCGATCAAGTCCGCGAACCGATCCGGGACCGGCTGCTGCGCCACGCTGTCGTACATCGCCCGCAACTGCGTCGCGATGCGTGTCCGGGCGTGCTCGCTGAGCGGTGCGCGCCGCTTGGCCCCCACCCCGTCCGCGTCGTCCGCACGGAGGCGCGAAGCAGGATCGGTCGGCGCGTCGCCGGACCGAGTGCCCGCTTCCTTCTCCTCATCCGTCATCCACGCGCCCCTCACTGCCGTCACCGGCCCGGCCACATTGTGCTGCGGCTCGACATACGTCATGGCTGCGCCTGCAACGCTCGCCCGCTGGATCGGTTCCGCCCCGGGGGTGGAACGGAGCGGCGGCCGCCGCGTTGGGCGACAGGCTGCGCACAACAACGCCGGCCCCGGCGCCGCTTCGGTCGACGACCGGGCGTCCATCGCGGCCGGGACGACGGCGAGGCACAGGGGATCGAATGTCGACATCGCAACTCGTGGTGCAGCATCTGCCGTACCTGCGCCGGTACGCGCGCGCCCTCACCGGGAGCCAAGTCGCGGGCGACGCCTACGTGGCGGCGACCCTGGAGACGCTGGTCAACGAGCCGGATACGCTGGGTCGCAGCACCAACCTCAAGGCTGATCTCTTCCGCGTCTTCACGCGCATCTGGAATTCGCTGTCCGTGAACGGGCGAAGCGAGCAGGTGCAGCACGACCTGCCGGCCGAGGTGCGGCTGGGCCAGATCACGCCGTTGCCGCGGCAGGCCTTCCTGCTCTCCTGCCTCGAAGGCTTCTCGGAGGAGGACGCCGCGATCATCCTCGGGGTCGACGTGTCCGAGGTGCGCGACCTCGTCGACGAGGCCGGCCGCGAGCTCGCCGCCGACATGGCGACCGAGATCCTCATCATCGAGGACGAGCCGCTGATCGCCATGGATCTCGAAGCGCTGGTCGAGGGCCTCGGCCACAACGTCATCGGCGTGGCCCGCACCCGCAGCGAGGCGATCAAGATCGCCGGCGGCGGCAAGCGCCCCGGCCTGATCCTGGCGGACATCCAGCTCGCCGACGGCTCGTCCGGCCTCGACGCGGTGAACGACCTGCTGAAGACCTTCGAGGTTCCGGTGATCTTCATCACCGCCTATCCCGAGCGGTTCCTCACCGGCGAGCGTCCGGAGCCGGCGTTCCTGATCGCCAAGCCGTTCCAGCCCGCCAACGTCTCGGCCGTGATCAGCCAAGCCCTGTTCTTCCAGCAGACGGCCCGGCGGCGAGAGGCGAAATCCGCCTGATCCCGGGCACCGTACCGCCGCCGAGCGGGCCCGATCCGAACGGCGCGACATCCCTCAAGAGGTGACGCAACGAAAAAGCCCCGGCCTCGGCCGGGGCTTTTTCGTGTTCGAGCTCCGGGCACAAAAAAACGGGCCGGAGAAAGCTCCAGCCCGTCGGTTAGGTTCCGGCCGATGCACAAGGGGAATGCGGGGAGGACCAGGTGGCCGGGTCCTATGAGAACGGCCGAGCCGGCCCGCGGTTCCGCGCGACCCATTATTTCGACGTCTGTGATCTGAAGGCCACACGGGATGGGTGTGGACGGCCCGCGTGCGCCCCCGCACGCCGCTTCGGATCCGCGTCGAATACTGATCGCTGAAGAAGCGTGACAGTCGAGGAACCTGCGATTGCAGGGCGCGTTAAGCGAATATCCTGTCAAGCTCTCGCGAAGGGGTTTGGGCGATGCTGCGGTCTGGTTTCCTCCTGGGTGTCAGTGCGCCGGCCGCTCTCTTGACCGTTCTCGTCCAGCCCGTCGTGCGCGAGACCGCCGATCGCTGGGCGCCTCCGGCCCCGGTGGCCGCCCCCATCGTCCCGGTCGTGTTGCCCGGGATGCGCCCGGCTTCGCTGGCGATCAGCCCCACCCGCGTCGCCGGCGTCCAGCGCGGCGAGACCCGGTCGCAGCCGATGGCGAGCGAGGGGCCGGAGATCGACATCAAGCCGGTTCTGAAGCAGCCTCGCCGGATGGTGCGCGAGGGCTGCGAGACGGCCCTGAGTTCGCTGGTCGGACCCGAGGCGCGCCGCATGACGCCCGGCCGCTGCATCTCCTGAGGGTCAACCCCTCGCGGAAATCCCGCGACGTCGATCGGCCCTACGCGCGAAGGCCCGCCGGATACGATCCGGCGGGCCTTCGCGTTGGAGAGCCGGGCTTACGGCAGGGACCGGACAAAAAAACGGCGCCGGTCGGATGACGCGGCGCCGTGGCGGTCGAATCGTGGAGGCCGCTAGTCGGCGCGGCCCGTTCCGGTCGACTGGCCGCCCTTGCGCCCGGCCGAAGAGGCCAGTTCGCGGTCCTGGGAGAACGAGCGCTTCTCGGCCGGCACGCTGCGGCCGCCCTTGCTGGCGATCTCGCGCTGCCGCTCGATGTTCATCGACGCAAACCCCCGCTTGGAGGTCGAATTCCCGGACGCCATCAGTTCCTCCTCAGGCTTCGCTTCACTCGTGCATCAACCTTCAGCAATAACCAAGGTTCCTCTGGGCGCCTGCTCAAGCTCCCGCAAAGCCGTGCTTACGCTTAAGCTTGGCGGCAACCGCCGCCCGCGCCCACGCGTTGCCCGGCATATCGGTCGTCGCCCGTGCGCCCTCAGGCCCGCGCGCGGGGATCGGCGGCGGCGTGGAGAGATGGCAGGCATGACCAATCGCGATATGGTGAAGAAGGGGGGCGCTCCCGGCGTCGAGCCGAACACGCCGCCGCTCCCCCCGGTGCCGGCACCGGAGGACAGCGCGACGCCGACCACGCGCGAGGATCCCATCGATTCGCCCCAGCCGAACGCCAGCGCCAAGCGCGACGCCCCGAGCGCGGCCAAGCAGGGCCTCGCGACCGAGCGCTGAGGGGCGGCTCCGGGCGGCGCGTCAGCCCGCCGCGTCGCGGGCGCGCCGGTGCGAGACGCGGATCAGCAAGAGGACGAGGCCGCCGATGCCGAGGATCGTGGCGATCCCGGCTACCGTGAGGATCCGTCGGACGAGCGGCGTGTAGACGCCGCTCGCGGCGTCGTAGCCGTAGCAGAGCAGGGTGAGACGGTCGGCCAGCGTCCCGACCCGGCCGTCGCCCGCCTCGGTCAGGGCGAGCCGCAGGTCGCGGCCGTTGAGCGCCAGCGGCGAGAGGACGCGCGACACCCGGCCGTCCCCGGTCAGCAGCAGCGCCGCCGCGGGGTGGGCGAAGCTGTCGGTGCCGGGATCGTAGGCGAAGCGGTAGCCGAGAGCGGCGGTCAGCCGCGTCACCGCGTCGCGATCCGCGACCAGGGCCCGCACCGGCCCCGTCCCGTCGCCCAGCGTGTCGGCCAGGAGGCGCCGCGCCGCGGCGGCATCGTCGCGCGGATCGATGCCCACCAGCACGAGGCCGCGATCCGCTGCCGGGAGGCCGGTCGCGGCCAGCGCCGCGGCCGACAGCGTCACCATCGGGTCGCAGACGTTGCCGCAGGTGTAGTCCACAGGAAGAAGCAGGGCCGGCCGGCCGCCGAGCGCCTGCCCGAGGGTGGTCGGCCGCTCCGAGCCCGCGTCGGTCAGCCCGAGGTCGAGGGGCGCCCGCGCCCCCGGGCCGGGCTCGACGCCGACCCGGTCGAGGTCGGCCCGGACGAGGCGCGCCCCCGCCGGAGCGACGCCGCAGCCGAGAATGACGAGCGCGGCCGCGAGGATGCGACCCGCGGCGGGGCTGGACAAGCGGCCGACGAGCCGCATGGTTGCACGGACCGGTCCGGCACACCCCGCCCGGGCGTGAAACGCGTCGCGGAGCCCGCGCATGACCCTCGACACCGAGGTTTCCTCCCTGAAGCAGGTGCCGCTGTTCCGCGAGGTGGAGCCGGCGCGCCTGAAGCTCCTGGCCTTCACCAGCGAGCGGGTCCATTTCGAGCCGGGCCAGCGCTTCTTCGCCCGGGGCGACGTCGCAGACGCGGCCTACGTCATCCTCCAGGGCAACGCCGAGGTGAGCCTCGACGGTCCCGCCGGCCCGGTGCGCCTCGCCCTGCTCGGGCCCGACGCCCTCGTCGGCGAGATGGGCATCCTGGCCGAGCAGCCCCGCTCCGCCACGGTGACGGCCGAGACCGCGGTCACCGCCCTGCGCATCGACCGCGGCGTGTTCCTGGAGCTTCTGGCGCAGTTCCCGCAGATCAGCATCGCCCTGATGCGCGTCCTGGCCCTGCGCCTGGAGCAGACGAACCAGGCGCTGGCCGAGAGCCGGGCCTGACCCCTCACTCCGGCGGGTAGGTGATGAACTCCATCAGCGAGCCGTCCGGGTCGCGGAAGTAGACGCTGATCCCGGTCCCCGCGGCCCCGTGCCGCTCCACCGGCCCCAGCTCGACCGGCACGCCGAAGGTCTCCAGGTGGGCCATCGCCTCCTCGATCGTGCCCGACCAGCGGAAGCACAGGTCGCTGTTGCCGGGCATGACGGGCTCGGCGGCCACCGGCTCGGCCCGCACGCCGGGGCCGTGGCAGTTCAACTGCACGCCGCCGAACCGGTAGACGAAGCCGGCGCCGTGCGCGATCACCTCGGCGCCGAGCACGTCCCGGTAGAACGGGTTCGACCGCGCCCACTCGCCGACGTGGATGACGCAGTGGTCGAGATGGATCGCCGGGCGCAGCGCCGCGTCGGGCAGCACGCCCTCCGCCTCGGTCAGGGTCTCTGTGTCGGGCATGCGCGTCTTCCTGTTCTCCGTCTGTCCGGATCGGGAGATCGGCCCGAACCTGTTCAGACCCCTGCGACGCCGGGCGTTACGGGCACGAAACCTGTCGCGCGCCGCGCCGACCGGCCGGAGAATAGGGCGAAACCGCGGCGGTGGCAGCGGGCGCTCGTCCCGCGGCTGCGGCGCAAAAGCTACATCCCGTCAACCGGGGAGGGGTTAGGCAGGGGAAACCGCACGCTCTCGTCGGAAGGACCCATGACCGCGACGCGCCCGACCGCCCGCGCCTCAGCCCGCCGGCTCCTGCTCGCGCTGGCCGCCATCGCGCCGCTCGCCGCCTGCCAGACGCGCCCCGTCCAGGTGGCGGAGGACGACGAGTCCGCGTGGTACATCGGCACCAAGGCCGACAAGCCCTACGACATCCCCCTCGTCGACACGGGCCGGCTCGACCCCAAGTACCGCCGCCAGACGGTCGCCTATACCGGCCTGGAGAAGCCCGGCACGATCGTGGTCGACATCGACCAGCGCCAGCTCGTCCTCGTGCAGGAGGGCGGCACGGCGATGCAGTACGGCGTCGGCGTGGGCAAGCTCGGCTTTTCGTGGAAGGGCGAGGCCCGGGTCGGCCGCAAGGGCGTCTGGCCGGACTGGAGCCCGACCACGACGATGGTCGCCCTCCACCCCGACCTGCCGCGCACCCGCAAGGGCGGCGTCGACAACCCGCTCGGGGCCCGCGCCCTCTACCTCTACCAGGGCGACCGCGACATCCTGTTCCGCATCCACGGCACCAACGAGCCGTGGAGCATCGGCGAGCAGATGTCCTCGGGCTGCATCCGCATGCTCAACGAGGACATCGCCGACCTCTACGAGCGGGTGCCCGTGGGCACGCGGGTGCTGGTCAAGCGCAACGGCAAGTATCGGGTCTGACGGGGAACGGCGCGACCCGTCGCCGGCCGCCCGAGGGCGCAGGCCTCAGCTCGCCGGCTGCGTGCCGTCGCTGCCGAGCACCGTCGCGGTCGTGAGGCCGGACGGGCGGGCGTCGGCCCCGGCGGGCATCGGCCCGGCCCAGAGGCCCGCCCCGACCAGCAGGGCGGTGCAGACGGCGGCGGTGTAGAGCAGGGTCGTGACGGAGCGCATGGCTTTCGACAACCGGCGCGGGCACGCCGCGTTCCCCGCTCTGCACAGCCATGCACAACCTCCGGCAAGCCAAGCCGTAAAATTCGCCACATTGGTGCGCGATCTGGGCGGCTTGCCCGGGCCGCAGCCCGGAACCGACACGATCCCCGGAACACGCTCCATGTTGAGAACCGCCTTCGCACTGGCTCTGCTCTGCGGCCCGGCCTGCGCGGCCGGACCGATCAGCGGCCCCGCCACGGTGATCGACGGCGACACGATCGAGGTGCACGGCACGCGCCTCCACCTCTACGGCATCGACGCGCCCGAGCCCGCCCAGAACTGCGAGACCGCCCAGGGCCGGACCTACCGCTGCGGCCGGGCCGCCACCCGGGCCCTGCGCGAGCGGATCGGCGCGGCGACGGTCACCTGCGAGCGGCGCGAGGCCGCGAAGGGCCGCCTCTCCGCGGTCTGCCAGGTCGGCGGCGAGGATCTCGCGGCCTGGATGGTCGCGCAGGGCCACGCGCTGGCCAGCCGCCGCATCACGGCGGCCTATACCGGTCAGGAGGGCCAGGCCTGGGCGACGCGCCGCGGCCTCTGGGCCGGGACCTTCGAGAAGCCCGCCGACTGGCTCCAGGACCGGCTCCGCGTCGAGGCTTCCGCCGGGAGCGCCGCGGCCGAGTGAGCGCCCGCCCGGCGGCGCCGGCCCCGGCCGGTCCTCACGCCGTCCGGTCGCCGCCCTCCGTGAATTCCCGCCACAGCAGCACCAGGGCGGCCATCACCGCCGGCCCCAGGAACAGGCCGAGCAGGCCGAAGGTCTCGACCCCGCCGAGGATGCCGAGCAGCACCCACAGGAACGGCAGCTTGGTGGTGCCGCCGATCAGCGCCGGCCGCACGAAGTGGTCGGCGACGAAGGTGACGACGAGGCCCGCCACCGCCACCACGATCGCCCCCGTGGCCGATCCGGCCGCGACGAGGAGCAGCGCGGCGATGCCGATCGCCACCGCCGCGCCGAACGGGATCATCGCCGCCACCGCCGTCAGCGCCCCGAGCAGCACCGGGTGCGGCACCCCCGCGAAGTAGTAGACGATCCCGAGCAAGAACCCCTCGCCGAGGCCGACGAGGACCAGCCCGTCGACGGTGCCGTGCACCGAGGCGACCATCTGCCGGGCGACGCGCTGGCCGCGCGGACCGAACAGGCGGTCGCAGGCCTTGAGCGCCTGCGCCTGCAGCGTCCGCCGCTCCCGGAACAGGAAGAACAGGGCGACGAGGCTGAAGCCGAACAGCACCGCCCGGTGCACGATCTCGCGGCCGAAATTGCGCGAGAACCCGAGCAGGTCGCCGTTGTTGATGCGGTGCAGGAGGTCGGAGCCCGCCTGGGCGTGGCTGAGGTTCGCGGTCCACCACGCGGTGGCCTGGGCCGCGCCGAACGGCAGGTGCTGGAGGAATTCGGGGGGCGGAACCCCGTTCTTCTCGGCGTTGCGGACGAACTCGAGCACGTCGTGCGCTTCCCGCGCCGCCTGGACGGCGAGCACCGCCAGCGGCGCGAGCAGCACCAGGGCCACCGCCAGCACCGCCAGCGTCGGCAGCAGCAGGTTGTGCTTGCCCGGCGGGAAGCGCCGCTCCGCCCAGGCGTAGAGGGGCCCGAGCGCGATGCCGAGCACAACCGCCCAGGCGAGCGCCGGCAGGAACCCGTGCAGGATCCATAGGCCGAGGGCGGAGAGCGCCAGGACGAGGGCGACCCGGGCGATCCCCTGCGAGCGGGCCGTCTCGGCGGGCGGTGCGGCGGGGGCGGGGGGCGCTGCGGGGGGGGACGTTCCGGCGGGACGCGGCAGCGGTGTCATGGTCCTCGTCCTGAAGCGCGGTCGCCCCGCGCGGGGCCAGTGCGATCGTGGCAGGAAGATGCGGCGCGGGCCCGCGGTTCCAAGGGATGCCGAAGGGCGAGCGTCTAAGTTTGCCGGGTGCGGCGGCGCTTGCCGCCGCTCGGCCGCGTGGTGATGAAGCGGGCGCCACCGTCCTCACGGTGGGCATCGATCATCCACACCGTCAGGACGGTCGCCTCGCGACCGTTGGGGGCGGGCAGGGGCCATCGAAGTTGAACTTGAGGCCGAAGGACGTCACCCGCCTGCCCACGAAGCTCGCCGCGGTCGCGTGGGCAATCAAAGCGTCCCGAAGCTCTGCCGGGCGAGCGGCATCGAACCCGTAGCTGAGCAAGTACCGGCTCTTCGAATACCGGCCCTTCGAAACGCCGTCGTCGGATGCGGGGTCGAGCAGGTACGCATCGAGCTTCGGCGGCTCGACGTAGAACCGGTCCGGCCAGGGGACGAGATCGATCACGGTTCAGCGACGGGGATAGTGCGCGGCTATGGCATCCGCCCGGACCGTCGCCAGGGCCGAGAAGGGCTGCGCGAACTCAACCTCGAAGCCGGCGCCCTCGGCCCAGATCCCGTCCACGGTCCCCGTCAACCCGGCCGGAACCATGGCGCCGTCGTCGCTCTCGACCTCTTGAGCGAGGGGCACCCGATCGAGCTCGGCGATCGGCGCGCGCGCTGGGCGCACGGAAGGCGCTTCTGCCGAGGCCGTGGAACGCCGGAGCGCGGAGCGAGGATCGGGCACCATGAGCCGAAAGTACGCGTGATTCCCGCGTCCGCAAGCCGCGCGGACCGCCGCCCACACCCCGCGTGCCGTCCCAGCGTGCCGTCCCACGCCGAACCCTGGGCTCCGGTTCATGCTCCGCCGCCCCGGTCGCGCCCATCGCCCTGCGCAGAAGACCGCCGCGGTTGCCGCTCCCGACCCCCTCGTGTAGAGGTCGCTGCCGTCCGTCGGCGCCGCCCGCCGCAGCCGACGGGCCGCGCGGGACGTGAGCGCCGGCCCGCCCGGTGCCGACGGGGCTTCCCGCGGCCGAACCGGAACCGAACGCAGCCCGCGAGAACCCATGTCCGACGAGCCCGTCACCGGCAGCGCCACCTTCGATCGCGTGGCCGACATCATCGCCGAGACGGCCGACATCGAGCGGGACAAGATCACCCCCGAGAGCCACGCCATCGACGACCTCGGGATCGACAGCCTCGCCTTCCTCGACATCGCCTTCGCGGTCGACAAGGCGTTCGGCATCAAGCTGCCGCTCGAACGCTGGACACAGGAAGTGAACGAGGGCAAGGTCCCGGCCGAGGAGTACTTCGTCCTCAAGAACCTCTGCGCGCGCATCGACGCCCTGGTGGCCGAGAAGGCCGCGAAGGTCTGACGCGGCGCCCGGCATGCGCCTCGAATACTTCGAGATGATCGACGCCGTGCGGCACCTCGACCGGGCCGGCGGCCGGATCGAGGCGCTCGCCCGGGTGCCTGAGGCGAGCCCCGTCTTCGAGGGCCACTTCCCCGGCCACCCGCTCGTGCCCGGCGTGCTGCTGACCGAGACCATGGCCCAGGCCTCGGGCTACCTGATCCTCGCCCATCTCGACTTCGCGCGGATGCCGTTCCTGACCGGCGTCGACAAGGCCCGGTTCCGCAGCTTCGTCGGCCCCGGCGCGGAACTCGTCGTCAGCGCCAGCCTGGAGCACGACGGCTCCGGCTACGCCGTGACCAGGGCCGCGATCCGCCACGCGGACAAGGCGCTGTGCGACGCGGAGCTGCGCTTCCGCACCATGCCGTTCCCGGACGGGCTCGACACCCCGATGCGGGCGCGGGCGCGGGCGATCGGCCTCCTCGACGCCGCGGGGGCGGCGGCGTGAGCCGTCCGGTGGTCGTCACCGGCCTCGGTCTCGTCTCCTGCGCGGGCGAGGGGCTCGCCGCCCATCTCGCGGCGCTCGATGCGGGCACGCCGCCGCGGACGGATGCCGCGACCTTCGCGCCCTATTCCGTCCATCCCGTGCCGACCATCGTCTGGGACGGGCAAATACCCAAGAAAAGCGATCAGCGGCAGATGGAGGCGTGGCAGCGCCTCGGCGTCTACGCCGCGGGCCTCGCCCTCGACGCGGCGGGGGTGAAGGACGACGACGCCTTCAAGGGGGCGCTGCATCTCGTGGTGGCGGCCGGCGGCGGCGAGCGCGACTACGCGGTGGACGGGGCGATCCTCACCGGCCTGCGCGACGCGCCCGATCCCGGCGCCTACCTCAACGAGCGGCTTCAGAACGACCTGCGCCCGACTCTGTTCCTCGCGCAACTCTCCAACCTCCTCGCCGGCAACATCGCCATCGTCCACGGGGTGACCGGGGCCTCGCGCACCTTCATGGGCGAGGAATCGGCCGGGATCGACGCCCTGCGGATCGCCCAGGCGCGGATCGCCTCGGGGCAGGTCGAGGCGGTCCTGGTCGGCGGCTCCTACAGCGCCGAGCGGCCGGACGTGCTGGTGATCCACGCGATGGGCGGCTTCGCCGCCCGCGGCGGCTGGCGGCCGGTCTTCGCCCGGGGCGACGACGGCGGCTTCATCCTCGGGAGCTGCGCCGCCTTCCTGCTGCTGGAATCGGAGGCCGCCGCCGCGGCCCGCGGCGCCCGCGCGCTGGCCCGCCTCGCCCCGGTGGCGAGCGACCGGACCCGCCGGGCGCCCGGGAGCGTCGCGGCGAGCCTCGACGCCCTGTGGGCGCAAGCCGGGCTCGGGCGTCCGGACGCCGTGCTCACCGCCGCCACCGGCGTCGCGCCGATCACCGCGGAGGAGGGGGCGGCGCTGGCCCGCCTCGCCCCCGGTGCCCGGATCCGCGCGCTCGGCGACCTGATCGGCCACGGGCTGGAGGCGGCGGCCCCGTTCGGGGCGGCGCTCGCCGCCGGGCTGATCGCCGAGGGCCGGGCGGCGGAGGTCGCCGTCACGGCGGTGGGCCATCGCCGGGGCGAGGGGGCGCTGCGGCTGAGCGCGGGGTGAGGGCCGCGCGGACCGGTCCCGGGTGGGGCCGGGCGCCCGCGCGGTCGCTGCGCTACTGGACCAGCACCGCCTGATCGCAGCGCGTGCCGTCGACCGTCACCTCGGCGTAGCCCACCCGGATCCCGAGGATCCGCAGAAGGGTGTCGAGGATCCCGTCGAGGGGGCCGGTGGCGAGCTGGATCGCCGGCAGGAGGAGCGGCTTCAGCAGGGTCAGGAGGACGAGGTCCTGGCTGTCGAGGCTGAGGGTCAGGTTCTGGATCAGGCTGCCCGTGAGCGATCCGGTGAGGCCGGTCGTCGACGCCGACCGCGGCGTCAGACGGGTGATGTCGGCGTCCGTGAAAGTCAGGAGTTGCGGCGCGGGGGGCGCGATGCTGACGCGGGCCTGACCCCGAACCGAGATCGACAGCAGGCTGATCAGCGCGGCGCCCCGGGTCAGGTCGGGCGTCGCCGCGCCGACGGCGATGGCCGAGCGCGGCACGTCGGCGATCGCGAGGTTGAGCAGTCCCGGCTGGGCCTCGACCGTCACCCGCCGCTGGCTCGGATCCGTCGACGGGCAGGTCACCGAGCGCAGGGTCGCCCGCGCTGGCGCGATCTCCGCGTAGACCGGCAGGGTGATCGAACCGAGGTTGAGCGGGGCGGTGATCCCCACCTCGACGAGGAGGCGCGTCTGGGCGGTGTGCAGCGTGGCGGCCGCGCTGCCGGGCTGCGCCCAGCCCGAGCTCTGCCGGCGCTCGCCGACCGCCAGGGTGATGCGGGCGGAGAGCAGGCCCGCGACGCTGGTGCCCAGGTCGATCGCCACCTGGCGCTGGCCGTTGGCGAGGCTGGCGGCGTCGGCGATCAGGTCGAACAGGCCGGCCTTCGGCCCGGCGGCGTTCGAGCCCGGCGTGAGCGCGGCGGCGTCGCCGAGATCGGCCACCTGGGCGATCGGCACCGGCGCGGCGGCGGCGCTGGATCCCGTGAGATTGCCCAGCAGGGTGCCCAGCGCGTTGACGGCGGGGGCGGCGTTGGTCTCGCCCTGCATGGCGACCCGCAGGGCGGAGATGATCTGCCCGACGCTGGCGTTCATCTTCAGGAGGCGGTTGTAGTCGCCGACCTCGACACCGAGAGTGGTCGAGAGGGCGTCGAACACGCGCAGGATGTCGACGCGGGCGGAGAGGATCGCGTTGTAGTCCAGCACGCCGAGGGAGAGCTTGGCGCCGAGCATTCCCCCGAGCACCGCGTTGAGGAGCCCGCCGTTGAGGGCGGCGGTGCCGGAGCCGAGGGTGAAGCTCGCGAACTGCGCCTGCGCCGCCGTGGCCGTGACCCGGATGGGGACCACCGGCGGGAGGCCGACCGCCTGGGCGAAGTGCGTGCGCACCGAGGTCTGGAGAGCGACGCGGACGGCGTTGCCCGGTGCCGCGCCGGCCTTGAACCGGTCGGCCGGGGCGACCTCCGCGTCGCCCGCGTAGGCGCCCGTGGCGACGGTGACGGCGTTGCCGGCCGCGTAGCCGTTGTCGGCCAGGGACAGCCGCGCCCGGGGCTCGGCCTGGGCGAACCGCGCCGCGGCGCTCAGGGCGGCGAGGTCGACCGCGCCCTGCGCCTTGCGCCGCGCCAGGGCGACGGTGCCGAGATCGAGGCCGACCGTCGCGGCGCCCATCAGCAGCATCGCGCCGAGCGCGACGAGCACCGCCACGCTCCCGCGCCTGTCGCGACCGAGCCGCCCGAGGGCCCTCACGCGTGCGACCGCATCCATCCCCGCCGCTCCTGCCTTCGGCTCCGAAGCAGTGTCGGGAGGACATTCGACTTTTGGTAGTTATCTGCTGATTAACACAACCAAAAGACGCGATCCGGGGTTAACAGATCCTGACGCATCCGCTCGCGTCAGCCGTACCCCGACCGTCCCGCGATCCCGAAGGCAGCGCATCGGGAGCGCGTCGGGGTTGCAGTCCGAGCAGCGTCAGCCGAACTGCTCGCGCAGGATGCGCTCGTCGAGGCTGTGGCCGGGATCGTGCAGCAGAACGAGTTCGGTGGCGCGGTCGAGGCGCGTCTCGACGGTGCAGACGCGACGGAACTCGTTGTGGTCGGCCACCGCCGCCACCGGCCGGTGGGCGGCGTCGAGCACCTCGATGTGGATGCGGGCGTAGTCCGGCAGCAGGGCGCCCCGCCAGCGCCGGGGGCGGAAGGCGGAGATCGGGGTCAGCGCCAGCAGCTTGGCATCGAGCGGAAGGATCGGGCCGCCGACTGAGAGATTGTAGGCGGTCGAGCCGGCGGCGGTGGCGCAGAGCACCCCGTCGGCGATCAACTGGTCCAGGCGGACATGCCCGTCGACCGCGATCTTCAGCTTGGCGGTCTGGTGGGTCTGGCGCAGCAGGTAGACCTCGTTGATCGCCCGGGCCCGGTGCCGGCGCCCCTCGGTGTCGACCGCCTCCATCAGCAGCGGGTGGATGACGCTGCGCTGGGCGCTCTCCAGGTGCTCCAGCAGGTCGTCCTCGCGGAACTCGTTCATCAGGAAGCCGACCGTGCCGCGGTTCATGCCGTAGATCGGCTTCGGCCGGTCCATGAACCGGTGCAGCACCTGAAGCATCAGGCCGTCGCCGCCGAGCGCCACCACCACGTCGGCCTCCTCCGGCGAGACGTGGTCGTAGCGCCGCATCAGCAGGTCGGCGGCCTCGCGGGCGTGGCCGGTCGGGCTGGCGACGAAGGCGATTTTCCTGAAGGCCGGCATGGCGCTACAGGTAACCCGGGCGGCGTGTCCGGCTCATGTCACGGCTCCCATCCCTGTGAGCGCTCCCCGCCGCGGCGGCTGCCGGTCCGGCGGGTGAGCGCGGCGTTCAAGAGCGAACCGCCCGGTCGTCCGCGGGGCGTCGGTCGGACCTGTCCCGCCGGAGGAGGCATAGCATGGAGCGTCCGCTCCTCGTCTACACGACCTTTCCCGACGCCGCCTCGGCGCTGACGATCGGCGAGGCGCTGGTGCGGGAGCGGCTCGTCGCCTGCGTCAACGTCCTGCCGGGGATGCAGTCGGTCTACGCCTGGAAGGGCGCGGTCGAGCGGGCCGACGAGGTCGTCGCGCTCCTCAAGAGCCGCGAGGGGCTGAAGGCGGCGCTCGCCGCCGCGCTGAAGGCCTGCCACCCCTACGAGACGCCGATCATCCTGCACCTGCCCGTGGCGGAGGCCGACCCCGACACCGCCGCCTGGATCCTCGCCGAGACGCAGCCGGGGGCGGATGCGGGCCATGCCCCTCAGGCGCCGCCGACCGGGTAGCTGCGGCCCTTCCACGTCGCCGCCCCCGCCCGCTCGCGGCGCAGCAGCACGTTCCACTGGATGGCGAGCGCGGTGAGCACGGTGGCCGGGTGCAGCGGGACCGTGGCGAACGGCTCGCGCGTGGCCCGGGTGATCGCCGCGCGGGTGCCGAGCGACAGGATCAGCGCCAGGGCGGAAGCGGCCCATGCGGCGGGCGGGAGAAGTCCGAACACGCCGGCCAGCACCATCACCGGCGGCAGCAGGTGGCCGAGGCCGAGCAGGAGCGTCCAGACGGGGAGGGCGCGGGCGGTGGCCATGCCCTCGTGGGCGTTCTTCGAGAACCCGGCCCAGGCCCCCGTGAACCCGTCGTACATCCGGCAGGTCGCGAGGTCCGCCCCGGCCACAAGGTCGGTCCGGTAGCCGGCCGCGCGCAGCGCCCGGGGCAGGCGCACGCCGTCGTGCAGCGTGTCGCGCACCGCGCCGTGGCCGCCGGTGGCGGCGTAGGCCGCGGCCTCGATCAGCATGAGCTGCCCGCAGGCGGCCCCCAGCGACGGGTCGGGCCGCCGCCGCATCAGCGGCACCGGCAGGTAGCCGAGCAGCAGCAGGTTGATGGTCGGCACGGTCAGCCGCTCGCCCAGCGTGTCCATGCGCTGGCGCGGCACGCCGCTGACGAGGGCGGCGCCGGTCCGGCGGGCGTGGCCCGCGAGGGCGGCGGCGGCCCCCGGCTCCAGGCGCACGTCGGCGTCGAGGAACAGCAGGTGGCGGCCCCGGGCGAGGCCGGCCATGTGGACGCAGGCGTTGTTCTTGCCGGTCCAGCCGTCCGGCAGGGCGGGGATCGGCGCCAGCCGCAGGCGCGGGTCGCCGATCCCCCGGACGAGGTCGGGGGTGGCGTCTGTGGAGTGGTCGTCGCCGACGATCACCTCGACCGGCACGTCGGCGCTCGCCAGCGCCGCCCGCACGGTGCCGACGATGTTGGCCGCCTCGTTGCGGGCGGGGATCAGGATCGAGACGAGGCCGCCGTCCGGCCCGGGCGCGGGGGGGCGCAGCACGGAGAGGTTCACCGCCGCCAGGGCGGCCGGAAGCCCGGCCGCCAGCAGGCAGAGCAGGGCGAGGGCGGTCAGGAGGGTGTCGTGCATCGCCGCTTCAGATCGTCCGCCGTCCGGCCTCGCCACGTTCTGTCTGCTCGTGGCGATCGATGCACCAAAATCTCACGCCGCGCGATCCCCGCCGTTGACGGGACGGTGGGCGGGATCGAAGCGGCGGCCCGCGAGCCGCGCCGCGAGCCGGCGCCACAGGTCGTAGACGCCGCCGACGCCCTTGCGCCCCGCGACCAGGGTGCGGAAGCGCGCCGGCTCGCGGCTGACGACGTCGCGTCCCAGGCGGTCGAGCAGGGCGGCGAGGTCCCCCTCCATCCGGGCGAGCCGCTCGGACCTCGGCAGGGCGGCCAGTGCGGCGCCGGGGACGCCCGGGCCGAAGGCCGCGAAGGCGCCGGCCCCGCGCTCGTCCCAGAAGGCGTATTCGAGGGCGAGCGGCACGAACAGGGCCTCGGGGGCGATCTCCGGCAGCCGGGCGACGCCGGGGCGCAGGTCGAGCGGCCGGGCGCGCACGTCGGCGAACCGCCCCTGCGCGGTGATCCACAGCGCGCTGCCGGGCCGCGCCAGGATGCCCCGCGCCGCGGCCAGGAACTGGGCGCCGCCGCGCGGGCTGTCGAGGTCGACCCCGAAGGCGCCGAGCCGCTCGAAGATCCGGTATTTCCGGAGCATCGCCGCGTCGAACGGCGCCCGGTTGTCCCGCTCGGGGCAGGTGCGGGCGGCCAGCACGATCAGCACCAGCGCGTCCCACCACGCGGGGTGGTTGCAGTAGACGACGACCGGCCCCGCATGGTCGGCGGGCGGCGCGCTCCACAGGGGCAGGCGCAGGGCGTCGAGGTGGCGGTGCAGGTAGCGCGCGAACCAGACCGCCATGAAGCGGCGCAGCAGCGGCGAGACCGGCGCCGGCTCGGCGGACCGCCTCACCGGGACCTCACGCCGAGGCGCGCAGCGCGCCCCGGGCGTCCTGGTCCCGCGCGCCCCGGGCGTCCTGGTCCCGCGCGCCGCGCGCATCCTGATCGAGCGCGTCCGCGGCGATCCAGCCCGACATCATCACCATCGGCATGCCGGGCCCCGGATGGGCGGCCCCGCCCGCGAGGTAGAGGCCGCGCACCGCCCGCGAGCGGTTGCCGGGCTTGAACGCGCCCATCACCCGGCCATGGGAGGCGAGCCCGTAGATCGCCCCGTTGAGCACCCGGTAGCGCTCGTGGATGTCCTGGGGCGTCAGGTGGCGCTCGACGACGATGCGGTCCTCGAGGTCGTGGAGGCCGGCGGTGCGCTTCAGCTTGTCGAGGATGGTCCGGCGGTAGCCCTGGAACAGCGGCCCGTCGGGGCGCCAGTCGTGCCCCGGCCGCAGGTAGGGCGTGTGGACGAGGACGTAGAGCGCCTCGCCCCCCTCCGGGGCCACCGACGGGTCGGTGCTCGACGGCGCGGCGAGGTAGGCGGTCGGGTCCGGGGCCGGCTCGCCGCGGCGGTAGATGGCGTCGAACTCCTCTTCCGGGTCCCGAGAGAAGACGAAGTCGTGGTGGGCGAGGTGCTCGTAGCGCTCCTTCAGCCCGAGATAGAGCACCACGCCGGAGCAGGCCGGCTCGGGGTTCTTCTTCGCGATGGCTTTCGCCGGCGCGCCGCCGACGAGCTCGCGGTAGGTGCGCACCGCGTCCATATTGGAGATGACCGCGTCGTAGGGCGTGACGCCCTCGGACGTGCGCACCCCGCGCACCGCTCCGTTCGCGGTCTCGATGCCCGTGACCTCGACGCCGGCCTTCAGCGTCGCGCCGAGTTCCTCGGCGAGCTTGGCCAAGCCCTCGGCCACGGCGCGGGTGCCGCCCATCGGATACCAGACCCCCTCCGCCGTCTGCATGTGGGCGATGGCGCAGAGCACGGCCGGCGCGCCGTAGGGCGAGGAGCCGACATACTGCACGAAGTGGTCGAGCATCTGCGCGAGCCGCGCGTCCTTCACCTTGCCGCGGATGGTCGAGGCGACCGAGGCGTGCATGCGCAGGGACAGTACGTCGCGCAGCGTGCCGGGGTTCATGTTGGCGCGGATGTTGATCGTGTCGAACAGGTCCTCGACCGGCTTCCAGAAGAAGAACCGCTCCGACACGCCGTGCAGGTGCTCGGAGAGCGCGATGAACCGCTTGTAGCCCTCGCCCGCTCCGAGGCCCGGCGCGAAGCGGTCCATGTCGCCGGCCATCCGGTCGACATCCTGCATCAGGTCGATGCGGCTGCCGTCGTCGAAGAAGCAGCGCCATTGCGGGTCGAGGCGGCGCAGGTCCATGTAGTCGTGGACGCTGCGCCCGGCCTCGGCGAAGACCCGCTCCAGCACCCGCGGCACGGTGAGGATCGTCGGCCCCATGTCGAACCGGAAGCCGCCCTCGTGCAGCACCGCGGCCTTGCCGCCGAGCCAGCCGTTCTTGTCGTAGACGGTGACGCGGTGGCCCCGCGCGGCCGCCACGCAGGCGGCGGCGAGCCCGCCGAGCCCCGAGCCGATCACCGCGACCGTCGAATCCTGGCTCATGCTGCTCGGTCGCTCCCGGGGGCCGAGGGGCGCCTGAGACGGCGCGGCCCGCTGACGGGAAGCTAGGCCTGGGGCGGATGCGGTCAACGCGCCAAGCGGTCGCTGGCGTCGCGGCCTCCGCGCGATGGGTCGGTGGGACCAATCGCCGAAGGCATCGGCATCGCGCTCCCTGAGTCCGGCCTCGATAATAATTTGAGGTTGGTTATTGAAACCTGAAATCTACCATTCCATAAATCCTTCGCGAATCGAGAGGGGGGAGTGGACGCGTGAGTTCGGAGGAGACCAAACGGCGCCTCGCCAGACAGATCGAGATGATCCGCGATACGACGGAGGAACGGACCTTCGACGTGATCGTGCGGATGCGTCGTCCCGACGACGAGGAGCGCTCGCTCATCGATACGGTCTCGTCGGCGTTCAACCGGCGGCGGCTGTCGATCTCGGCGCGGGATTTCCTGCCGCAGCGGCGGGAGATCCAGAACGCCCGCCCGCCCCGCAGAGGCAGGACGGCGAGCCGGGCCGTCCAGAGCGACAGGCAGAGCCTCGCGGCGGAGGTCGCGAGCGCGATCGACCCCCGCGGCCGGTTGAGCACCGTCGAGGGCCTGCGGTCGGCGAGCCTCGCCGCACTCGACCCGCTGATCCAGTCCGATGCCGTCCGGGAAGCCAAGGCGGCCGTGTCCGCGACCAAGCCGAACGCGCTGGACCCGATCCCGTTCTGGACGTCCGGCAGCGCCATCATCACCGTCCGGGACGAGGATCTGGCCCGGATCGTCGAGGCCGTCCCCGGGATCGAGGATATCTACCCGAACCGGAGGCTGTTCGTGCCGCCGGTGGCGGTCCCCAGGAAGGTCCCCGAAGCGATCGAGGACAACAAGGCCAGCAGTTGGGGCATCCGCCGCATCGCTGCCCTCGGGGCGTGGGGCGCCTACGGGTGCCGCGGCGATGGCGTCCTGGTCGGTCTCCTCGACACGGGCGTGGATCCCGACCACCCCGACCTCAAGGGAAAGATCAAGCACTGGGCGGAGTTCGACGCCACGGGCGTCGAGGTGCAGGGGTCGACGGCGCACGACAGCGACCGCCACGGCACGCATTGCGCCGGGACGATCGTCGGCGGCGACGCGAGCGGCCGGTGGATCGGCGTGGCGCCGGAGGCCCGTCTGGCCGCGGCCCTCGTGCTCGACGGGCAGCGCGGCGGCACGGACGCGCAGGTGCTGGCCGGCATCGACTGGGCGGTCAACCTCGGGGTCGACGTCATCAGCCTGTCGCTCGGCGCCTTCGTCCTCGGGCCGGCGACCCCCAACACGTATACGCGCGCGATCCTCAGCGCGATGCGCGTGGGCATTCCCGTCGTCGCCGCGATCGGCAACGAGGGCAGCCAGACCAGCGGCTCCCCCGGGAGCGACTACTTCGCCTTCGCGGTCGGCGCGACCGACCAGAACGATCTGGCGGCAGGCTTCAGCGGCGGCCGGACGCAGATCATCCAGACGTCGAGCTACTTCCCGCCGGAAGCGCTGCCGCTGCTCTACTCGAAGCCGGATATCTCCGCGCCCGGCGTCGCGGTGTGGTCGTCCGTGCCCGGCGGCGGGTGGGAGCACTTCAACGGCACTTCGATGGCCACGCCGCACGTCGCCGGGGCCATCGCGCTGCTGCTGAGCGCCACGAACATCAAGGATGAGCCCCCCGGCGACCGCGCCTTCCTCATCCAGGACCTCCTGACCGGCTCATCCGAGGAACTCGGCGAGGCCGGGCAGAACCATCGCTTCGGGTTCGGCAGGCTCGACATCCTGCGGGCGATCGGCTTCGCCAGGGATCTCGGGTACGGCCCCTCGTCGCGGCCCGCGCACGCCGTCGTGGGCAGCTCCCCGAGAAGGCATCCTTAGGGCCTTTGCCGCACGCTCCACGGCGCTTACAGTGTCGTTGAAGTTTCGTCGCGCTCCGGGGCGGATCCCCGTCCGCGGCGGATCTTCCAACCGCGCCGGGGACGACGATCATGGATCTGGCAGCCACCGTACTCGCGAAGATTCAGTCCGACGGCCTGCGCAGCGAGGCGGTCGCGGAGACGGCGACGGCCCACACCGTGATCGTGGAACTGGACCTGCCGATGCCGAAGCTGGAAACGGCCGTGCGGGCGACGTCGAGCCTGCGGGGCAAGCCGAGCTTCCGCTTCGCCCCGCCGGATCCCGGCGCGGAGGCATCGGCGGCATCGAAGATCGCGGCGTCCCGGGAGGACATCGCCCAGATCACCGGCAACCTCCCGGAAACCTACCTGCCGACCTCCGGCAGCTTCGTCGTCAAGGCCAGCGGCGAGCAGATCGCGCGCATCGCCCGGATGGCGAGCGTGTCGGCGATCTGGCCGAACTCCCACCGCGGACGCTGAGGTTCGCGCCGGATCCGGCCTCGGCGGGACGGCGTCAGGTGCCCTGCCGCGAGACGGCGGCCACCGCCACGCCGAGCCCCGCGAGCGCCGCCGCGGCCAGCACCACCAGCGCCGGAGCGGCCGCGCCGAACCCCTCGCCGAGGGCGGCCTGATAGGCCTCGATCGCCCAGGCGTTCGGGGTCAGCCAGCCGGCCTGTTGCAGCCAGGGGGGCATGAGGAAGCGGGGCACCATCGAGCCGCCCACCGCCGAGACCAGCAGCACGCCGAAGGTCGCGGCCAGTTGCGCCTGCTGGCGGGTGGCGGCCAGCGCGCAGGCGGCGAGCGCGAGGCCCGCGGCCATGGCCGCGATCAGGGCGCAGGCGGCGAGGAAGGCCGGCCAGTGCGGGCCGATCGCGACGCCATAGAGCAGGGCGGCGGCGCAGACGATCAGCCCGGCCTGGACCATCCCCTGCGCGGTCAGGAACGCGAACTTGCCGAGCACCACGACGGCGAGGCCGCCCGGCCCGGCCGACAGGCGGTCGCTCAGGCCCGATTCGCGCTCGTCCACCAGCGACAGCGCGCCCTGCATGGCGGCGAACAGCAGGAACACGGCGGTGATCGCGCCCGCATAGTAGCCGACCCGGGCGTTGGCCGCGCCCGCGACGGTGGTGCGCCGCTCGACGAGGTCGGCGAAGGCAAACGGCTCCTTGCGCGCCCGCTGCTCGGCGAAGGCCTCGTCCAGGAACTTGCGCTCGTCCGGGCCGATCTTGCCGGTGCGCTCCACGTCGGCCACCACCCGGGACAGCACGACGTCCGGCAGGGCCGCGTTGAGGACGCGCTGGAGCTGGCCGAGCGCGATCGGCGTGGCGAGCGCCCGCGCCGGGTTCTCCACCAGCACCACCGGCTGGTCGGCATCGGGGGCGGGGGCGGGGGCGTCGGTGCCGGCCGCGCCGGAGGGGCTGGCGATCAGGTCGCCGCGCAGCGCCAGCGCCACGTCGACCTCGCCGGAGCGCACCGCGCGGACCACGGCGTCGAGATCCCGCGCCGCGAGCCGCGTGACGCGCAGCGAGGGGTCGGCGATCAGGGCGTCCACCAGGCGGTGCGTGGCCGGCGTGCCGGCGAAATCCGCCAGCCCGAGATGGATGCGGATGCGGTCGCCGATCGCCCCGGAGAAGATCGCGGCGAAGATCGCGAACAGGACCGTCGGCAGCGCGAAGGCCATCGCCAGGGCGGCGCGGTCGCGCAGGAGGGTGAGCAGCATCACCCGGAAGGCGGCGCCGATCACCGGGCGGCCCCGCGGCTGCGGGCCGGGCCCGCGATCGGGTCGGCGCGCACGTCCCGCGGCCGCACGGCGTCGAGGTAGAGCGCCTCCAGGCCCGGGGCGCGCACCCGCACCTCGGCCACCGGCACGCCCTGGGCGCGGAGAGAACCGAGCAGGGCCGCGCCGTCGAGCCCGGGATGCCCGTGCGCGCGCCGCTCGCGCCAGCGCAGACCGTCCGCCTCGGCGGGGGCGAAGCCGGCGCGGCGCAGGGCGGCCTCGGCGGCGGGGTCGGCGGCGGCGGTCAGGATCAGCTCCCGCTCCGGGGCGCCGACCCGGAGCGCCGCCAGCATGTCGGCGAGGCGGCCCTCGCGGACCACCCGGCCCTGCGCGAGGAAGGCGACGCGGTCGGCCAGCCGCTCGGCCTCGGAGAAGTCGTGGGTGGTCAGCAGGATCGCCGTGCCCTCCGCCCGCAGCCGCGCGAGCACCCCGTGGATCGCCGCCCGGGCGGCGAGGTCGACGCCGCTCGTCGGCTCGTCGAGCAGCACGAGGCGCGGGCGGTTCATCAGGCTCGCGGCGATGTTGACCCGGCGCCGGAAGCCGCCCGACAGGGTGGCGACCAAGCTGTCCGCCACGGCGGCGATGTCGGCCAGCGCCAGGGCCTCGGCCAGGGCCGCCCGCCGCGCCCGCCGGGGCACGCCCGCGAGCTGGGCGAAGACCGACAGGTTCTCGGCGACCGTCAGCCGCGGGTAGAGGGCGATCTCCTGCGGGACCCAGCCGATGCCGCGCCGCGCCGCGCGCTCCCGGAACGGGTCGGCGCCGTCGATCCGCACGGTGCCGGCGGCCGGGGCGAGGCGGCCGGCGGCGAGGCGCATCAGCGAGGTCTTGCCGGCCCCGTTCGGCCCGAGGAGCGCCAGCGTCTCCCCGGCCTCCAGGGCGAGGTCGATCCCTTCCAGCACGGGACGGTCCCGGTAGCCGAAGCGGATCCCGGCGAGCCGGACGAGGGGCTGTCCGGCGCCCATGCCGCGCCTCAGCGCCGGGGCAGGGCGCGGGCGAGCCGGACCCGCACGCCGGTCCCGGGCTCGCGCACCGCGAAGGCGGCGCGGGCGAAGTCCGGCCGCGCCCGGCGCCCCGCCTCGCCGGAGAAGCCGTAGGGTTCGGTGGGCAGGCCGAGCGGCGTGCGGTCGAGCCGGCCGTTGTCGTTGCCGTCCTGGTAGGCGGCCACCGCGTAGGTGCCCGGCGCGACCTCGCGGAACACGAGCCGCGCCGTCCCGCCCGCGGCCTGGGCCTCCTCGCCCCGGTCGCAGGCCGCGTCGGTCAGGCCGTCCCGGCACAGGGCGACCCGGACGGGTCCGCCGCCGGGCTCGATCCCGTCGACCTCGACCTCGACGGCGGCCGCGTGCGCGGGCGTCGCGAGCTCCGCGAGGAGCAGCGCCAGGAGCGGCGCCAGGAGCGGCGCGAGGCCTGGCGGGGCCGGACCCGCGGATCCGCTCACGAGGCCTCGCCCGGCGCGGCGAGCGGCGCCGTCTCGGGGATGCCGGCCTGCGCCGCCGCCCGGGCGCCGGCCAGCTCCTCGATCAGCAGGCGGGCGGAGATGCGCGCGCCCTCGTAGATCACCGGCAGGCCGGAGCCCGGATGGGTGCCGCCGCCCACGAGGTAGAGGCCCGGCCCGAAGCGGTTGTGCGGCCGGAACCACAGCATCTGCAGGAGGTCGTGGGCGAGGTTGAAGGTCGCCCCCTCGTGCACGGCGAAATCGCCCTCCCACTGCGTCGGGTCGACGATCCGCTCGTAGCGGATGCGCGCCTCGATGTCGCCGAGGCCGAGGAGCTTCAGCCGCTCCAGCACCAGGGCGCGGTAGGAGGCCCGCGTCGCCGCCCAGTCGATTCCGGACTTCAGGTTCGGCACCGGCACCAGCACGTAGAGGGCGGTGTGGCCGGGGGGCGCCATGCCGCCGTCCGTGTAGCCGGCGTGCTGCACGTAGAGGGAGGGCTGCATCGGCAGCGTCCCCTCGGTGATCTCGCGGATGTTGCGCTCGTATTCCCGCGACAGCAGGATCGTGTGATGGCCGAGGCTCTCCGGCATGCGCCCCTCGATCCCGAGGTAGAGCATGAAGGTCGAGCACGAGAGCCGGGCATCGCGGATCTTGGCGTCCGACCAGCGCGGGCGGCGGCGCTCGGGCACGAGCGCCTGCACGACCTTGGCGAAATCGCCGTTGATCATCACCGCGTCGGCGTTGAACGTCTCGCCGTCGACCACGACGCCGCTGGCGCGCTTGCCGGCGAAGGTCACGCGCTCGACGGTGGTGTTGAGCCGGACGTCGACGCCCATCCGCCGGGCGAGTCCGGCCATCGCCTCCGAGACGGCGCCGCAGCCGCCGACCGGGTGGTAGACCCCGTGCTCGTATTCGAGGAACGACAGGATCGTGAACAGACTCGGGCAGCGGAACGGGCTCATCCCGAGGTACTTGGTCTGGAACGAGAAGGCGAGGCGCACCCGCGGGTCGGCGAAGTGGCGCTTCAGGTCGCGGTCGACGCTGCGGCCCGGGTGCAGGTAGGGCAGCGCCCGCAGCATGCCGGGGCTCGCCATGCTGGAGAAGCGGTGGAAGGCCTGCTCCAGCACCGGCTTGAAGAAGCGCAGCTTGGTCCGGTTCTCCGCGAAGAACGCCTCCACGTTCTTCGCGTCGTCGGGGGCGATGCGGGCGATCTCGGCGGCCAGCCGCGCGACGTCGCCGGTGGCGCGGATCTCGGCGGCGACGCCGTCCTCGCCCTCGAAGGCGAGGTGGTATTGCGGGTCGAGCCGCTCCAGCCGCACGTGGTCCTCGAGCCGCTCGCCGCAACTCGTGAAGATGTCGGCGAGGATCTGCGGGTAGAGGAAGAAGGTCGGGCCGATGTCGAACCGGTAGCCGCCCGGCGCCTCCACCGTCTTGGTGCGGCCCCCGACCTGCGCGTCCCGCTCGAACAGCGTGACGTGGACCCCCGCCCTGGCCAGCAGCAGGGCGCTGGCGAGGCCGCCGGGCCCGGCACCGACCACGGCCACGCGGCGTCCGGTGAGCGCCCGCAACCCCTCTCGCGACTGAAGCAACCCCACCGACTCCCGTCCGAACGCCCCGGTTCCCATGGCCAAGCTAGGCGCGCGTCGCCGCCAGGCAATTGCAGCCCTTTGTCGCGCGCGGATATCCGGCCGCCGGCCGGAGGTTCCACGCAATCGCGCGGGGCGAGTCAACCGCCCCCGCGGTTCGGGCCGCGCGGAACGAGCCGCCCCTGCGCCCGCGCGAGCGCGTGGAGCGCGATGCCCGCGGCGGTGGCGACGTTGAGCGAGTCGAAGCCCGGCGCCATCGCGATGCGCAGGGCGCGCGCCCGCGCCAGCAGCCCGGCCTCCAGGCCCGGCCCCTCGGTGCCGAGGATCAGCAGGGCGCGGGTCGGAAGGTCCGGACCGTCGAGGCCGCCCGCCCCGCCGGGGCTGAGCGCCAGGGTTTCGAGGCCGAGGGTCTCCGCCAGCGCCAGCCAGTCGCGGCCGGGGCCGAGACGGGCGAAGGGCTGGATCAGCGCCGCCCCGGCCGAGACGCGGATGCTCTTGCGGTAGAGGGGATCGCAGCTCGGCCCGTCGAGCAGCACCGCGTCGGCCCCGAAGGCGGCGGCGTTGCGGAACGCGGCGCCGACATTGTCGTGGTTGGTCAGCCCCGCGAGCCCGAGCACCAGCACCGGGGCGGGCGGCGGCGGCACCAGCGCCCCGGGCTCGGGCTCGGCCCCGCGCAGGCCCACCGCCAGCACGCCGCGGTGGATCGGGAAGCCCGTCACCGCGCTCATCACCGCCTTGTCGGCGAGGTAGACCGGCGGCGGCGCGGGGCAGGCGGCGAGCGCTCCGGCGAGGCCCGGCCAGCGCTCGGGAGCGAGCAGCACCGATTCCGCCCGGAACCGGGCGCGGGGGCCGAGCAGCAGGCGCAGCGTCACCTCGCCCTCGGCGACGAACCGACCGCTGCGGCCGACGAGGTCGCGCTCGCGCATCCGCGCGTAGGGGTCGAGGCGCGGGTCGGCCGGATCGCGGATCGTCTCGGGCATCACGCGGGGACTCGGGTCATCGTGCCGCGATCCCGACCCGTGGCCGCGATCACGGCGTCCGGGGGACGCAAGCCGCCGCGCCGTCGCGCGGGCGGGGGACGATGCGGCGTGATCATCGCCGTCCGATGTCAGACCCGGTTCCGCTCCATCCGCGCGGCGAGCGGGTCGGCCTCGGCCTTGGTCGGCACCTTCACCAGCGCCTCGCCGTCGAGCACCGTCTCGCCCGCCACCGTGCAGGTGCAGGTCAGCCGGGCGCGGCGGCGCTCGGGCACCAGCTCGGCCACGGTGACGGTGACGTCGACCGTGTCGCCGATCCGCACGGGCGCGCGGAAGTTGAGGGTCTGCGAGATGTAGACCGCGCCGGGGCCGGGCAGCCGCGTGCCGAGCACCGCCGAGATCAGCCCGGCGGTGTAGAGGCCGTGGGCGATGCGGGTGCCGAACGGGGTGCGGGCGGCGAAGTGCTCGGACAGGTGGATCGGGTTGCGGTCGCCGGTGATCTCGGCGAAGCCCACCACGTCGGACGAGGCGATGGTCTTCGTCAGCGTCTCGGACAGGCCGACTTCGAGATCCTCGAAGTACAGGACGCGCAGTTCGGGCAGCATGGCTCGACGGGACCTCCGGTTCCGGCCGATCCGTCTTCCGCGCCCGGCCGCGTTCGCTATGGCGTCGCACAGGCGCGCCGGCGAATCCACCCGGAGGAGCGCGCAACTTTCTTGAGGCGCCCGCAAAGGATTCTCGCGCCCTCCCGGCGGCGGGCGCGCGACGGGGACGCCGCTCGACAGAAGCGCCGGTCTGGGCGATGTGGCGCGCCGGCCCGACAGGAGCGCCATGCGGATCTTCCCCATCTCGGACCTCCACCTGGAGCGGCGGTCCCTCGACCGGATCCCGCGCCCGCGCGGGGATTTCGACCTGCTCGCCTGCGCCGGCGACCTGCACGAGGGCCAGCCCGAGCGCGGGCTCGCGGCGCTGCTGCACCTCGCCGACGGCCGGCCGGTCGTGCTGGTGCCGGGCAACCACGAGCGCTACGCCCCGACCGGGGACCCGCGCACCGCGCCGGAGCTGATCGCCGCCCTGGAGGCCGAGGTCGCGCGCCTGAACGCGGGCGGCGCCCGGATCCACCTGCTCCAGGCGGGCGAGGCTTGCGTGGTCGGCGGCGTGCGCGTCGTCGGCGCCACCCTGTGGAGCGACTGGCGCCTCGCCGGCCGCTGGCTCGGCCCCGACGCCCCCGACCGCCCGGCCGACCCGGTCGCCTACGCCGCCGCGCGGATGACCGATCCGGTCACCGGCTCGCGGGAATACCGGGGCTCGATCCGCCGGGCCGACGGCGCCCCGTGGCAGCCCGCCGACGCGATGGCGGCGCATGCCGCCGACCGGGCGGCGCTGCTCGCCGCGCTCGGCGAGCCCCACGACGGCCCGACGGTGGTCCTGACCCACCACCCGGCGAGCCCGCTGGCGGCCGACCGCTACCGGGACGCGCCGGGCGTGCCCTGGTGGGTGCCGGCCTTCTACGCCACCACGGTGCTCGACGACCTCGCGGACGACGCGCGCCCGGACCTCTGGGTCTCGGGACACTTCCACGCCGGCCACGACATGCGGCTCGGCCGCTGCCGCTGGGTGGCGAACCCGGTCGAGGGCGAGACCTACCGGCCGGATTTCTTCGTGGAGGTGGGGGTATAGGGCGCGCCGTCGCCGTGTGGGGTTGGATGTTCACACACCCGAGGACTGCCGCTCCGTCATCCCGGGGCTCGCCGCAGGCGAGAGCCCGGGATCCAGAGCCTCCGCTCTGACCGGATGGACCGGGGCCCGTGCACGCTCGGACCCGTCGCGGCTCTGGATCCCGGGCTCCGCTCTCGCGGCCCCGGGATGACGGGGTGCCATCCAGATCCGGATCTGCGAATCCCGTAGCCCGTAGAGGGGGCTCCGCGTGCGGAGTGCGCCTCAGCCGTGCACCAGCACGTTGCGGAACTGCCAGGGATCGCTGGTGTCGATGTCCTCCGGGAACAGGCCCGGCCGGTCGGTGAGCGGCGTCCAGTCGGTGTAGACCCCGACGACCGGCCCCAGATACGGCGTCTGGACCTCCAGGCAGCGGCGGAAATCCATCTCGTCGGCCTCGACGATGCCGGCCTCCGGGTTCTCCAGCGCCCAGACCATGCCGGCGAGCACGGCGCTCGTCACTTGGAGGCCGGTGGCGTTCTGGTAGGGGGCGATGGCGCGCGTCTCCTCGATGGAGAGCTGCGAGCCGTACCAGTAGGCGTTCTTCTTGTGCCCGTAGACCAGCACGCCGAGCTCGTCGATGCCGTCGACGATCTCGGTCTCGTCGAGGATGTGGTGCCGCTCCTGCACTTGGCCGGCGTTGCCGAACATCTCGTGCAGCGACAGCACCGCGTCGTCGGCCGGGTGGTAGGCGTAGTGGCAGGTCGGGCGGAAGACCGGCTCATCGCCCGCGCGCACCGTGTAGTAGTCGGCGATCGAGATCGCCTCGTTGTGGGTCACGAGGAAGCCGAACTGCGCGCCCGCGGTCGGCACCCAGGTGCGCACCCGGGTGTCGGCCCCGGGCTGGAGTAGGTAGATCGCGCAGCCCGAGCCCTTGTCCTGCCCGCGGGCGTTGTCGGGCTTCCACGTCTCGTGCGTGCCCCAGCCGAGCTCGGCCGGCTGGTTGCCCTCGGAGACGAAGCCCTCGACCGACCACGTGTTGACGAAGACGCCGCGCGGCTTCGGGTTCTTGGCGCGCTGGGTGTCGCGCTCGGCGATGTGGACGCCCTTGACGCCGAGCTTGTGCATCAGCGCCGCCCACTCGGCGCGGGACGTGGGCTCGGGATCGGTGACGCCGGTATCCGCGGCGATGTTCAGGAGCGCCTGCTTCACGAACCACGAGACCATGCCCGGGTTGGCGCCGCAGCAGGAGACGGCGGTGGTGCCGCCGGGGCTCGCGGCGCGGGCGTCGAGGATGTTCTCGCGCAGCGCGTAGTTGGTGCGGTCGCCCTGGCTCCTGGACTTGTCGAAGTAGAAGCCCGGCCACGGCTCGGCGACCGTGTCGATGTAGAGGGCGCCGAGTTCGCGGCACAGCTCCAGGATCGCCCGCGACGAGGTGTCGACCGACAGGTTCACGCAGAAGCCCTGGCCGCCGCCCTCGGTCAGCAGCGGCGTGAGCACGTCGCGGTAGTTCTCGGGGGTGAGCGCGACGGTCTCGAAGCGCAGGCCGTGCTTCTCGGCGAGCGGCTTGTGGGTGTCGACCGGGTCGATCACCGTGAAGCGGGCGCGGTCGTAGGTGAAGTGGCGCTCGATCAGGGGCAGGGTGCCGCGGCCGATCGAGCCGAATCCGATCATCACGATGGGACCGCTGATGTGTCCGTGGATCGGTGCCGGCGCGTCGGTCATGCGTGTCATCCTCAGTCGAAGGGCGCGGATCGCCCCGGGGGCCGCCCGCGGGCGGGTTAGGGGGCGTGTGTGACGGTGCGGCGACAGCCCGGGGTCCGGCCCCGCGCGGGCGACGCGCGGGCGGTTCGCGGACCGCGCGCCCGGCCCGACGCCGGCAGCGCGCTCAATGGCGGCTCGGTCCCCACCGGTCAACCGCGCCCGATCACGGATCCGTTAACACGCGGTTGATCGGTTCCCATTGAAGCTATGCATTATGCGCATGAATGTGGCGCATGATGCGCCGTTGCCGGTCTCCAGTGCAGGTCTCATATTGCGGTGCAGCAAAGGCCGACGACGCCTGACGACGCTCCCGGAAACGCCCGAGCCCTCAGATTTCGGACTGATCATGCTCGCGCTCATCGCTTCCCGGATCCCCGGCCCGGTCGAGGAGACCTCCGACCGCGATCCCGGCTTCCTGACCCTCGCCTTCTCGGTCGCGCGGATCCTGCGCCGCGGCGCCCGGACCGCCTACCGGCGCCACGTCGCGCTGATCGCCGCCGCCGGGAGGCCGTTCCCGCTGTAACGGTTCCCTCGGGCGCCGTTTTCGGATCGGCGCGCGATTGCCACGCTGCGGGCCAGGGGGTAGGCGGCGTCCGGCCGCTATCCGGCCTTCGGAGATCGCAATCCATGCCGCCGATCCGCGCGCGCGCCCGATCCGTCCTCCTCGCGGCCCTGACCCTGGCCGCCGTCGCCGGTTCCGCCCGCGCCCAGGACGCGGAGCCCGGGGCCGAGGCGCCGGCCGCCGAGGAGAAGGCGCGGCCGAAACCCAAGCCCCGGCCGAAGCCCGCGCCGAAGGCCGCGCCCGCCCACGCGCCCGCCCCCACGCCGGCCGCGGCCCCCGCTCCGGCGCCCGCCGCCGCCGCGGTCTGGCCCGCCGGCGCCTCCAGCGTCAGCGAGAGCTACGGCGACTGGACGGTGACCTGCACCCGCCCGGCGGACAAGGCCGCCTGCATCGTCGTCCAGTCGCAGGGCGATTCGAAGACCGGGCGGCGCAAGTTCGCGATCGAGATGCAGCCCCCCCGGGACGGGCGCGCCGAGGGCATCATCCTGATGCCGTTCGGGCTGTCGATCGATCCCGGCGTCACCTTCAAGCTCGACGAGCAGGCGCTCGGCAAGGGCGCGCCCTACACGAGCTGCACCGGCGAGGGCTGCATCGTGCCGATCAGCTTCCCGACGCTGGCCACCGATGGGATGCGCACCGCCAAGACGCTCACGGTCACCGGCCAGAAGTCCGGGGGCACCGAGCCGGCGACCATCACGGTCCCCCTCGTCGGATTCCCCCAGGCCTTCGACCGGGCGGTGGCGCTCGGCGGCTGACCGGATCCGGCGCGCGCGCGGCGCTCGAACGCGGCCGGCCTCGCCCGCACGCGGCGTTCGTCCGGCGCTCACGCGTCACGGTTAAGCCGCCGTTAGCCGCGCGGGCGCAGGATGCCGGTCGCGGACGGCGGGTCGCCCGCGGACCGGGTCGGCGGGGGCGATGGAGGCTGTGGGCAGGCGATCCCGGTGCGGCCGAGCGGGCGCGGCGCGCCGCCGGCTCCTCGGCGCGGCGCTGCCGGTGCTGGGCCTGCTGGCCGGGATCGACTCGGCGCTCGCCGCCCGGCTGCTCGCGGCCAAGGGCGCCGAGGCCCAGGGCTACGGCCGCATCATCCTCACCTTCGACAAGCCGGTCGCGGTCAAGGCCACGGTGTCCGGCGGCGTGCTGATCCTCGGCTACGGCGAGCGCAGCGCCGCCGGCCCCGAGCGCCTCGCGACGGAGATGCCGGGCTACGTCGCGGCCGTGCGCCGCGATCCCGACGGCACCGGCCTGCGCCTCGCCCTCCAGCGGCCCTTCCGCGCCAACGTGCAGCAGGCCGGGGAGCGGGTGTTCGTCGATCTCCTGCCGGAGGGCTGGCGCGGCCTCGCGCCGCCGCTGCCGGCCGAGGTGGTGGCCGACCTCGCCCACCGGGCGCGCGCCGCCGAGGAGGCGCTGAAGGTCCGCGCCCCCGCCCCGCCCCGGCGCCGGCTGGCCCTCGACCTCGCCCGCCTGCCGACCCTGACGCGCCTGTCGCTGCGCCTGCCCGACGAGGCCGTGACCGCGGTGACGGCGGAGGGGCCGGCCACCCGCCTGCGGATCGCCGGCCCCTGGACCATCGACCCCGCCGAGATCCGCGGACGGCCGCGCCCCGGGCTCGCCGCCCTCGCGGTCGAGGCGGACGAGACCTCCGCCAGCCTGATCCTCACCCCCGCCGACGGCTTCACGATCTCCAGCGAGCGCGAGGACGGGACGCTCACCCTCGACATCGTGCCGCGGGGAACGGCCAAGCCAGGTCGAGCCAAGCCCGACCCGGCCGGCGAGCCGGAGACGGCAACCTCACCCGGAGCGGGGCCGGCCGCGGAGGCCCAGGCGGGACCGCGGGCTCCCATGCCTCCGGTTCCGATGCCTCCGGCTCCCACGTCACCGGCACCGATGTCTCCGGCACCCGTGCCGACGGCGTCCACCGCCGGGGAGCCCGGCCCCGCCGCCCCGAAGCCCGCCACCGAATTTCCGCCGCCCCGCCGGGCGGGCTCCGGCCTCGTCTTCCCGTTCGCGCGCCTGCCGGCCGCCGCCCTGTTCGAGCGCGGCGGCGTCGCGATCCTCGCCTTCGACACCGCCGATCCGGTCCCGGCGCCGCCCCCGGGCGAGTCCGGCCTGCGGGCCCTGGGCGAGCCGGTCCGGGCGGGGCCGCTGACGGTGCTGCGCTTCGCGGTGCCGGCCGGGCGCCTGATCGACCTCGCGGCCGTCTCCACCGGGACGGGCCTCGCCTGGGAGATGTCGGCGGGCGAGGCCCTCAGCCCCAGCGCCACGCTGGAGCCGGTCCGCCGGCCGGACCCGTCGGGCCGCGTCTCCGTGGCGGTGCCCCTGCCGCGCCCGGGCTCCGCGGGCTGGCTCGACCTCGACGGCGAGCGCGTGGCGGTGGTCCCCTCCGCCGCGCCGGAGCCCGCCGGCAACCCGCGCGGCCGCCGCTTCGTCGATTTCGAGATCCTGCCGAGCCGGCACGGCGTCGCGGTGCTGGCCGGGGCCGACGACCTCGCCGTGCGCCCGGACCTCGACGGGGTGACGGTGTACCGCGAGGGCGGCCTGTCGGCCTCGACGGTGGCCCGCCGTCCCGACACGGCGCTCTCCGAGGCCGGCGCCTCGGCGGTCGATCGCGCCGCCTGGGAGCGGGCGCGGGCCGGCACCGTGCGCGACACCCTGCGGGACCTCGGGGCCGCGGCCGCCGCCGCGCTCCCGGCCGAGCGCGGGCCCGCCCGGCTCGCCCTCGCCCGCGCCTACCTCGCCAACGGCTTCGACCCCGAGGGGCTCGCCGTCCTGGAGGCCGCCGCGGCCGACGATCCGCTGACGGCGGCCGCCCGCGACACGGCGATCCTGCGCGGGCTGGCGCTCGCCCGCCTCGGCCGCGGCCGGGACGCGCTGGCCGCCCTCGCCGCGCCGTCGCTCGCGGCCGATCCCGAGGCGGCCCTGTGGCGGGCCGTGGCCGCCGCCGGCCTCGGCGACTGGAAGACGGCCGAGACCGGCTTCCTCAAGATCCTGCCGCTCGCCGCGCGCTACCCCGACGACCTCGCCGCCCCGATCCGCGTCGCGGCGGCGGAGGCGGCGATCGAGACCGGCGACGCGGAGACCGCCGCGGGCCGCGCCGAGGCCGGGCCCGGCCTGACGCCGCTCCTGCGCGACCGGCTGGCGCTGGTGCGGGCGCGGGTCGCCGAGGCCACCGGCCAGACCGCGGCGGCGCTGGACACCTACGGCCGCCTCGCCGACGTCGCGGAGCGGCCCGTGGCCGTCGCGGCCGCCCTGCGCGGGACGCTGCTCGCGCGGGGCGCCGGCAAGCTCGGCCCGGACGTGGCGATCGAGCGGCTGGAGCGGCTGGCCCTGACGTGGCACGGCGGCGCCACCGAGGAGGCGCTGATCGCGGGCCTCGCGCGGCTCTACCTCGCCGCCGGCCGCTGGCGGGACGCCTTCGCGATGGTGCGACGGGGCAACGGGCTCGCCCCGGCCTCGGACACGGTGCGCACCCTGACGGTGGAGGCGCAGAAGGCCTTCGACGAGCTCTATCTCGACGGGCGCGGCGACCGGCTCTCCGGCGTCGAGGCGGTGGCCCTGTACTTCGACTTCCGGGAACTGGCGCCGATCGGCCGCCGCGGCGACGCGGTGGTGCGGAGCCTGGCCGACCGGCTCGTCGGCCTCGACCTCCTCGATTCGGCGGCCGAGTTGCTCCAGTACCAGATCGAGAACCGGCTGACCGGACCGGCTCGCGCGGCGGTGGCCGCCCGGCTCGCCACCGTGCGGCTGATGGACGGGCAGCCGATGCGGGCGCTGGAGGCGATCGAGAGCACCGACATGGCGGAGCTGCCGGGGACGCTGCGGCGCGCCCGCGGCCTGATCCGGGCCCGCGCCCTGTCCGACCTCACCCGCACCGACCTCGCCCTGGAGACGCTGGACGGCGAGGCCGGCCCCGAGATCGAGCGCCTGCGCGCCGACATCCTGTGGGCCGCCCGGCGCTGGCGCGAGGCCGGGGAGGCGCACGAGGGGCTGCTCGGCGACGCGTGGCGCGCCGGCGCACCCCTCGACGAGCGGGGACGGGCCGACGCGATGCGCGCGGCGATCGCCTACGACCTCGCGGGCGAGGCGCTGGGCCTGGAGCGGCTGAAGGCGAAGTTCGCCGGCCCGATGGCGCGGGGGCCGGACGCGCGCACCTTCGCGCTGCTCACCGGCGACGGCGCGGTCCGGGCCCCGGGCTTCCGCGAGATCGCCGCCCGGGCGACCAAGGCCGAGACCCTGTCCGCCTTCCTGGCCGAGTACCGCAAGCGCTACCCCGACGCCGCCGTGCCCGACCGCGGCAAGCCGGAGGCGGCAGGCGACACCGGCACCGCGAACCGGGCCGACATGCCCGCGGGCCCGCCGCCGGGCTGAGGCGCGGGCGCGGCGCCTGGGCCCCGGCGTGACGCGTCCCGCCGAGCCGGCCCGCGCACCGGCGCGGCCTATCCGCCGTAGCTCTGGACCAGGGAGCCCGCCACGAGGGTCCAGCCGTCGACCAGCACGAAGAAGATCAGCTTGAACGGCAGCGCCACGGTGGCCGGCGGCACCATCATCATGCCCACCGCCATCAGCACCGAGGCCACGACGAGGTCGATGATCAGGAACGGGATGAACAGCAGGAAGCCGATCTCGAAGGCGCGCCGCAGCTCCGAGATCATGAAGGCCGGGGTGACGACCTCCAGCCCGATCTGCTCCGGCCCCTTCGGCACCGGCTGCTTGGCGAGGTCGAGGAACAGCTTCAGATCCTTCTCGCGGACGTTTCTGAGCATGAAGGTCTTGAACGGGGCGGAGGCCCGCTCGAACGCCTGTCCTTGCGTGATCCGCCCGGCGATCAGCGGCTCGATGCCGGCGCTGTAGGCCTCGCGCCCGGTCGGCGCCATCACGAAGGCGGTGAGGAACAGGGCGAGGCTGACGATCACCGCGGTCGGCGGGGCGGTCTGGGTGCCGAGCGCCGAGCGCAGGATCGACAGCACCACCACGATCCGGGTGAAGGCGGTGGCCATCACCAGCACCGAGGGGGCGACCGCGAGCACGGTGATGAGCGCGACGAGCTGGAGCGCGCGCTCGGTGGTGCCGCCCGCGCCGAGATCGACGGTCACGCTCTGGGCCAGCGCCGGCCCGGCGCCGAGCATCAGGCCGGCCAGCGCGCCCGCCGCCGGAGCGACCCGGGCGGCGCGGAGGAGGCGCGCGCGCGTCATCGCGGGGCCGGGCCCGGCTGCACGCCCGCGCGCCGCGCCTCCAGGTTCTGCCAGACCAGGAGGGCGGGCAGGCCCAGCACCACGTCGGGCACGCGCTTGGCGAGCGACAGGGCCAGCGCCGTGCCGGCGTCGATGCCGAACAGGCCGCAGACCAGCACGAGGCCGCCCTCCTGCACGCCGAGCCCGCTCGGGATCAGGAAGGCCACCGCCTTGATCGCCTGACCCATCGCCTCGATCACCAGCACCTCGCTGAGGCCGACATCGACGCCGATGCAGGCGAGCACGATCGCGATCTCGGCCGCCCCGAGCAGCCACGCCAGCGCGTGCAGGGCGAGCGACTCGGCGAGATGCCCCCGCCGCCCGGGCCCCCAGACCGCGTCGAGGGCGCCCTGGACGCGCGGCGCCGGGTCGGGGCGCGCCTCGGTCTCGCGCACGAAGCGGCGGCCGAGCGCGACGACGCGCGCCTCCAGCCGGTGCGCGATCCCGGTCCGCTGGAGGGCGAAGAAGGCGGCGAGCAGCAGCCCCGCTATGGCGAGGGCCCGCAGGGTCCAGTGCGCGAGGTCGGCCGCCGCCGCCCCCTCGACCCGGGTCAGCAGCCCGGCGCCGAGGCCGGCGAACAGGGCGAGCGTGCCGACCTGGAGCAGCATGTCGGCGAGGATCGAGGCCGCGGCGAGCGCCCCGGCCACGCCCCAGAAGGTCAGGAGCCGGGCGCCGAGCACGTCGCCGCCCACCGAGGCCACCGGCAGGAGCACGTTGATGCCCTCGCGCACGAAGCGCAGGATCAGGAAGGCGATGGTCGGCGCGGGCGACAACCCGTCGAGGATCCGGGCCCAGGCGAGGCCGCACAGGAGGACGATGATGGCGCGCACCAGGGTGACGCCGGCGAATCCCAGCACCCCGATCTTGCCGAAGGCCGCCGCCACCGCCGCGAGGTCGTTGGTGGCCACGAGCCAGATCGCGAGCCCGATCCCCACCAGGGTGCCCAGCAGCGGCAGCCGGCGCAGGATGGCCCGGCCGACCGGGCGCAGCCGGGATGTGGAGGCGCCGCTCACGGTCGGCGCCCGCGTGTGGTGCGCAGGGGCATGGGCTCAGCGTGGGGGCGGCGCGTCCGAGCCCCCTAGGGGGGCATTGGGGCCGAATTCGGGGAGCAGCGCCAGCGCCGCCTCCGGGCCGGCGGCGGGATCGAGCAGCAGCACCCGCCCGGCGGCGAGGCTCGCGCCGGTGGCCACCGCCACAGCCCGCTTCGGGCAGGGGCCGAGGCAGCCCGAGGCGACGACGCAGAGCTTGCGCCGCTTGGTCCCCTTCTCTCCCTTGGCTCCCTTCTCTCCCTTGGCTCCGCTCGAAGCGGTCCTGGACGCCGCCTTCGCCGCGCCCTTCAGCAGGGCCCGGACGTCCCGCGGCCGCAGGCCCTGCCGCTTGGCGCACTTGGCACAGACCACCGCCACCGCCGCGACCTTCGTCTTGGCCGTCCGGGGCTTGGCCGTGCAGGACTTGGCCGTGCGGGGCTCGGCCGTATCGAGGGTTGTCGTCATCCGGCGGTCGTCGAGGCGTGGCACCGGTGCCGGGTACGCCGCCCCGCGCCCCGGCGCAACGGCCGGGGCCGCGCCTTAAAAAGGGCCTAAAAGAACGGGATCTCGGCACGGCGCACGGGCCGTCTCCGGCCGGTTCCGCGGCAGCGGATCCGGCGCACACCTCAGGACACAGTGAGCGGATGAGCTTCGACGACGTCAAGGAGGACACGCGCGACGGTATCGTCGAGTACGTCCGGCCGACGATGACCGAGCTGCGCCGCGGCGCGGAGACCGTCCGTCCGGTGCCCGAGCGGCGGCGCGCGCGCGCACTGATCGAGGCGGCCCGCGCCCGGGTCGACTGGACCCGCCTGCCGGGCCTGCGCCCCGCCCGACAGGACACGTCGAGCTACGCCTCGCGGGTGATCCGCCGGGTGGGCCTGTTCGTGCTGCTGCCGACCCTGGTGATCGGCGTCTACCTGTTCGCGTTCGCCTCCAACCAGTACATCGCCCGGGCCCAGTTCGCGGTCCGCGGCAACGTCGAGCCGATGGAGAACGTCGGCCTCGGCCAGTTCACCAACCTGATCCAGAAGCACAACAGCCAGGACAGCTACATCGTCCGGGACTTCATCCTCAGCCAGACCCTGGTCGAGGCGCTTGAGAAGAGCATCGGGATCTCGAAGCTGTTCTCGCGACCCGAGGCGGATTTCTGGGCGCGGTACGACACGAGCCAGCCGATCGAGGAGCTGACCAAGTACTGGCGGCGGCACGTCGAGGCGCATATCGACTCGATCTCGGGCGTGATCCGCCTGTCGGTGCGCGCCTTCACCCCCGAGGATTCGGTGCTGATCGCCCGGGAGATCGTGACCCGCGCCGAGGCGCTGATCAACGACATCTCGCGCCGCGCCCAGGCCGACATGGTGGCCCAGGCCCAGGCCGACGCCGCGACCGCCCAGGAGCGCCTGCGCAAGGCGCACCTCGCCGTCCAGAGCTTCCGCAACCAGTGGGGGGTGATCGACCCGATCAAGTCGGCCGAGGGTACGATGACCACCCTGCTGACCCTGCGCAAGGACAAGCTGAAGCTCGAGACCGACCTCCAGGTGCTGCGCGGGTCGAGCCTCGACGAGCGCTCCCGCTCGATCCAGACGCTGGTCGCCAACGTCGCCGCCATCGACCAGCAGATGAAGAGCCTCCAGGACGAGCTGACCAACGCCACCGCGGGGGCGGGCGGCCAGAACATGACCGAGGCGCTGCTGCACTACGAGGGCCTGCTCGTCGAGCGCACGATCGCCGAGAAGCTGGAGGAATCGGCCGACATGCTGCTCGACCGCGCCCGGATCGCGGCCACCAAGCAGCACATCTTCCTGGCCCCGTTCGAGACCCCCGTGCTGCCCACCGCCTCCCTCTATCCGGAGCGCGGCCACACCCTGTTCGTGGCGTTCTTCTGCTTCTTCGTGATCTGGAGCTCGGTCTCGCTGCTGGCCGCCGGCATCCGCGACCAGCGGGGCTGATGCCCCGCGGGGGCGAGCGGGCCGCGGGGGCGGGCCCATTTCCCTCGGCCGCTCCATGATCTAGACCGACCGGCCCGGAGGGTCCGGGCGGTCCCCCCACGCAGGCAGGCGAAGCCCCGCAATCCATGTCGGATTTCTCCGATCTCGTCGCGAAGGCGATCCAGCCTTCGATGAGCCGCGCCGAGCGGGAGGCGGTCTACACCGTGGTGCGGCAGGCGGTGCAGCGCCTCCAGGAGCGCGAGGCGCTGCCGCCCGACGACCCGCGCGTCGCCTTGCAGCGCCACCTCGTCGAGGAGACGATCCGCGACGTGGAGGGCGACATCTCCCGCTACGAGGCCCTGCGCAAGCTGGAGCTGGCCGAGGCCGCCCAGTCCGAGGCGCACCAGCAGGTCCGGTCCGGGCGGGGTTGAGGCGCGCCGCCGACCCGTGTCCACGGCGCCACCGCTGACCTGTTCGTGGCGTCCGCCGATCGGCCCCGATGCCCGGATCGACCTGCGCGACTCCTACGCGACGCGCCGTCCATGACCGAGCACGGGCGGCCCGGATGTCCGCTTGGGCGCGTCCGTTTGGGGGCGCTTGTTCGCATGGGAAGAGGAAGGCCAGCGCTGATGCGCTGGCCTGATCGCTGGATCCCGCTATCGCGGTCGTCGAGCGTTGGGCCGGGATTCTAGAACGGGATGTCGTCGTCGAGGTCGTAGCCGCCCTTCCCGCCGCCCGAGGGGGCCGGCCGGCGCTCGCCGCCGCCCTGGGCGCGGCCGCCGCCGAAATCGCCCCCGCGGTCGCCGCCCCGGCCCCCGCCGAAGTCGCCGCCGCGGCTGATCTGGCCGCCGCCCTCCTCGTCGCCGCCGAAGTCGCCGCCCCCGCCGCCGCCGCGGCCGTCGAGGATCGTCATCTCGCCGCGGAAGCGCTGGAGCACCACCTCGGTGGTGTACTTCTCGACGCCCGAATTGTCGGTCCACTTCCGGGTCTGGAGCTGGCCCTCGATGTAGACCTTCGAGCCCTTGCGCAGGTACTGCTCGGCCACGCGCGCGAGGTTGTCGTTGTAGATCACGACCGAGTGCCACTCGGTCTTCTCCTTGCGCTCGCCGGTGGCCTTGTCCTTCCACGACTCGGAGGTGGCCAGCCGCAGGTTGCAGACCGGGTCGCCCGAGCCGAGGCGGCGCATCTCGGGGTCGCGCCCGAGATTGCCCACCAGAATCACCTTGTTGACGCTGCCCGCCATCGCTCTCTCCACACGTCTCGCATCTCACTGGGCCGTCGCCCGGCGCGAGTCATGCGCCGGGGTCCTGGGGCCGGCAACGGGGGGGCCAGGCTTGTGCCCGATACCCACTAGGCCGACGTTGATGTTCTATATCTGTTCTTATGTCGCGGCAAGCGGCCGTCAGGAGACGCGCACCACGAGCTTGCCGAAGTTGCGGCCCTTGAGCAGGCCGATGAACGCCTCCGGCGCCCGCTCCAGCCCCTCGACCACGTCCTCGCGGTAACGGACACGGCCCGCCTTCAGCCAGCCGCCGACCTCCTCCCGGAACGCCTGGGCCTGCGACGCGAAATCCCAGACGATGAAGCCCTGGATGTGCAGGCGCTTGGTCAGGGTCATGCGCATCAGGGCCGGCAGCCGGTCGGGGTCCGGCGGGACCTCGGTGGCGTTGTAGGCCGAGACGAGGCCGCAGACCGGGATGCGGGCGAAGTCGTTGAGTAGCGGCATCACCGCGTCGAACACCGCACCCCCGACATTCTCGAAGTAGACGTCGATGCCCCCCGGGCAGGCCGCCGCCAGCGCGTCGGGGAAGTCGGCGGCGCGGTGGTCCACGGCCGCGTCGAAGCCGAGCTCCTCCGTGAGGTAGCGGCACTTGTCCGGCCCGCCGGCGATGCCGACCGCCCGGGCGCCTTTCAGCCGCGCGATCTGGCCGACGAGGGAGCCGACCGGGCCGGAGGCCGCGGCCACCGCCACCGTCTCGCCCGCCTTCGGCCGGCCGATGTTGAGGAGCCCGGTGTAGGCGGTCATCCCCGGCATGCCGAGCACGCCGAGCGCCGTGGAGGGCGGGGCGACCGCCGGATCCACGCGCCGCGAGCCCTTGCCGTCCGTCACGCAGTAATCCTGCCAGCCGGCGAAGGCGGTGACGAGGTCGCCGGGCTTGAAGGCCGGATTGTTCGAGGCCACCACCTCGCCCACCGTCTCGGCGGTGATCGGCGCGCCGATCTCGACGGAGGCGGCGTAGGACTTCGCCGCGCTCATCCGCCCGCGCATGTAGGGATCGAGCGACAGCCAGCGGGTGCGCAGCAGGATCTCGCCGGGCCCCGGCTCGGGCACCGGCGCCTCCTCCAGCCGGAAATCGTCGGGGGTCGGCTCGCCGTGCGGGCGGGCGGCCAGGACGATGCGGCGGTTCTTGTCGGCCATGCGGGGGCTCCCGGGTTCACGCGGATCACGCGCCCGATCTGGTGCGCCGGGGCGGCGGCGGCAAACCCGCCCCGGCCGGACCCGCAACGGGCGGGAGGCCGGGAGCGTTGTCCGCCGGGATAGGCGGGAGGTGGCCATGCGCGCGGTTCTGACGGTCTGGGGCATGCTCGGTGCCGCGCTCCTCGCCACGGGCGCGGCGGCGGGGAGCGATCCGCTCGCGGCCCACCGCTGGCGGACGCGGGTGCTGGTCCTGTCGGCGCCCGGGGCCGGGGATGCCGGGCTGCGGGCGCAGCGCGCGGCGCTCGCCTCGGTCCGCGGCGGGCTCGGGGAGCGCGACCTCGTAGTGATCGAGGCGGTGGGCCCGGGCGCCGAGGCCGCGGCCCTGCGCGCCCGCCTCGGCCTGCCCGCCGACGCCTTCCGGGCGGTGCTCGTCGGCAAGGACGGCGGGGCGAAGCTCACCGCGGACGCGCCGATCCCGCCCCAGCGGCTGTTCGCGACGATCGACGCGATGCCGATGCGGCGGGACGAGATGCGCGGGAACCGGTGATCCGCGCCGCGGAGGGCGACCGCGCACCGGTGCACGGGCCGTGCGGTGCACACCAACGGTTAAGCCTACCCGCCTAACACCGGTGGGGTGTCGACGGCCGCGCCCGGCCGTCCGTCGAAGCCCGCGAAGCCCTAGTCCCGATGACCCGTGAACAAGTCGCCGCCGCGATCCGCCGCCTCGTGTCCTCGCAGGTCGAGGACATCGAGCGCGCCGTCCGCGACGGGCACAAGACCATCGCGCTCAACGAGCTGGCGGACCTGAACCGGCAGCTCAAGGCCTTCGCCGCCGCCCTCAAGAAGGCGCCGGCGCGGATCTGATCCGACCTTGAGCGCAGGACGCGCTCACCAGCGGGGACCGCCCCAGCGCCGCGGCGGGATGTCCTCCGGCGGCGGCGGCGGGCCGCGCTCGAACGCGGGCTCGTCGCAGACCCGCACCCGCCGCAGCACCGGCTGCCCGTCGGGATCGAGCCGGCGCCGGACGAATTCCCGGCAGGCTTCCGGGGGCGCTGCGGTGACGTGCGGCCGGCGATACGCTGGTCCCGGGGGAGGCGGGGGCGGGAGGCGGTCCGGCCCGTCGTCGTCGTCGATCCGCTCCCGGGGGCCGGGGCCCGGCGGCGGGTAGGGTGCGTCGAAGTCGGCGGCCAGCGCCGGAGCGCCCGCGAGGATCAGGGCGCAGAGGCCTGCGAGACGGAGGGGTGAGGGCACTGTCGGCGCTCGGCTCGTCCGGCCGCGGGGATCGCGGCCATCGTGCCGGGGAGACTGCGCCGCCCGGGCTGAACCGCGCCCGGCCCGGGCCGCAGGCTGCCGTTCAGCCCCCTCTTGCCAGCCCCCTCTTGCCAAGCGCCTCTTGCCAGCCGCCTACTTCTGCATCGCGTTGACCTCGCACTGGGCGTAGTCGGCGCTCGCCTTCACGTAGGCGTTGAGCTTCTGAAGGTAGGCCTCGGCGATCGGCCGAAAGGCCTGGGCCTGGGCGTTGTACGCCTTGATCGCGTCGTTGTAGCTGTACGCTTCCCAGCCCGGGCAGCCGTCCTTGGCGTCCAGGCAGGCGGGTTTTTCCGGGAGCGCGGGTTTCTGGGGCCGGGCCGAGGCCGGCGGCGCCGCGGGCGGGGTGCAGGCGACGGCCTGCGCGGCGGCCGGGGGCGGACTCGCGGCGGGCGGCGGCGTCTTGACCGTCTCCTTGGCCGGCGGCGCGGCGAGCGCCGCGGTCGACGCGAGCAGGGCCGCGAGGGCGAGGGGCGTGCCGCGCATGGTCAGGAGAACTCCGCTGCGCCCCCGGGGCAGGGGGCAGCGGGTTCTGCGGCATCACGCCCGCGGCGACAAGGGCACGTTCTGGGGCACGTTCTGGGGCGCGCGCCGGGTCGCGACCGGCGCCGGGCGCGCCGTCCCGGACGCCCGGGCGCGGGGACCGCGCAGCAGCGCCAGCACCGGCAGGCTCAGGCCCACCGCCAGCACCCACCACGCCGGCCGGATCGGGCCGGAGAAGTCGAGGTTGGCCCCGAGCACGAGGCTCGCCGGCACGCCGCTCGCCAGCCCGTACCATGCCGCCTCCAGCCCCGCGGTCAGGAGCGCGGCGCCCGCCGCGAGCAGCAGCAGCGACCACGGCCGCTCGGGCCACTTGAACCGCCGCATCACCCGCCAGCCCATCAGCAGCAGGAACAGCCCGGTCCAGAACACCGGGTCGGACACGTCGATCTTGGATTGCAGGAAGTAGTGGGCCAGCCCCAGCACCGCGATCGTGTAGACGAGCCGGTGCAGCCGGTGCCAGTTCGGGCCGAGGTTGCGGATCGCGGCATCGGTCGAGGTCGCCCCCAGAGCGATCAGGCCGACGAGCGCGACGAAGCCGATCGTCAGGTAGAGCCGCAGGACGATCTCGGAGACGACCTTCGTCAGCACGAAGTTCTGGTCGACGACGTAGAGGGCGAGATGCGCCAGCGCGTAGGCGAGCGCCGTGACGCCGAGCATCCGCCGCACCAGCAGCACCCGCGGCCAGTCGCCGATCCGGCGCAGCAGCGAGACCGCCAGCGAGGCCAGCAGGAACCGCACCGTCCACTCGCCGGTGGCGTGGATCAGCGCGGTGATCGGCTTGGCGCCCAGCGCGTCGAGCCGGTAGGCGCCCGCGAGGTACAGGGCCGGCGCGAGGCAGGCCAGGAACACGGCGAGCTTCAGCGGGGAGAGCCGCCCGGCCCGGTCGAGCCAGGGGAGGGGCCGTACCGTTCGTCCTGTCATCGTTCGGGACTTGGTGCCTGCGTGAGCGGAGTGGGGCTCCGGGTCCTTGCCCCGGATCCGGGGCGGTCCCGTGGCGGAACGGCTGCCGGGGGCCCCGGTGCCCGCGCAGGCCGATTCGCCGCGGCGGCGTCCGGGTTACGTCGGCGCGGCGGTCGACGGTGCGGTGGTTGACGGCGCGGCCGCGGCGCCGAGATTGGACCGGGTCGCCACCGGATCACCCCGCCCCGGATCACCCGTCATGGAATACCGCCCCCTCGGCCGCTCCGGCCTCCAGGTCTCGCCGATCTGCCTCGGCACGATGATGTTCGGCGGCCCCACCGACGAGGCGGCGGCCGGCCGCATCACGGCCTCCGCCCGCGAGGCCGGGATCAACTTCATCGACACGGCGAACGTCTACACGGACGGGCGCTCGGAGGAGATCACCGGCCGCCTGATCGGGGCGGAGCGCCACGCCTGGGTGCTGGCCACCAAGGTCGCCAACCCGACGGGCAAGGGGCCGAACGACCGCGGCCTGTCGCGCGTCCACGTGCTCAAGGCCGCCGAGGACAGCCTGAAGCGTCTCGGCACCGACGTCATCGACATCTACTACCTCCACAAGGAGGACCACGGCACGCCGCTGGCCGAGACGGTCCGCGCCCTGGCCGACCTCGTGCGCGCCGGCAAGATCCGCCACGTCGGCGTGTCGAACCACCGCTCCTGGCGGATCGCCGAGATCTGCCGCCTGTGCGACGAGGTCGGCATCGACCGGCCGGTGGTGAGCCAGCCCTACTACAACGCCTTCAACCGCATGCCCGAGACCGAGCACCTGCCGGCCTGCGCGCATTTCGGGCTCGGCGTGGTGCCCTACTCGCCGCTCGCCCGCGGCGTGCTCACTGGCAAGTACGATCCCGACGCCCCGCCCCCCGCCGACAGCCGCGCCGGACGCCAGGACACGCGGATGATGCAGACCGAGTGGCGCCCGGAATCCCTGCGGATCGCCCGGGACCTGCGCGCCCACGCCGAGGCGCGCGGGATCACCGCCGGGCAGTTCGCCACCGCCTGGGTGCTCAACAACCGCCTCGTCACCGGCGTCATCGCCGGCCCGCGGACCGAGGAACAGTGGCGGGAATATCTGGGTGCCCTCGACTATGCCTTCACCCCGGAGGACGAGGCGCTGGTGGACCGCCACGTGACGAGCGGCCACCCGACCACCCCGGGCTACAACGACCCGGCCTACCCGATCGAGGGGCGGGTGCCGCGCACGGCGGCGTAGGCGGCGAGCGCTTCAACGCGGCGCGGCGACCGCGCGCGTGGCGAGCCACACCACGTGCCGGGCGCCGCTCCGCCCGCCCGAGCGGGGGCGGACCTCCTCGACGGCGAAGCCGAAGCGCTGGAGGCGCGCCTTGAACTTGCGGTCCGGGGCGCCGGACCAGACGCCGAGCACGCCTCCCGGCCGCAGCGCCCAGTGCGCCCGGCCGAGGCCCCAGCCGTCGTAGAGGCGGTCGTTCTCCCGCCGCATCAGCCCCTCCGGGCCGTTGTCCACGTCGAGCAGGATCGCGTCCCAGGCGGCCGGGCCCGACTGGATCAGCCGGTTCACGTCGACGTCGCGCAGGTCGACGCGCGGGTCGTCGAGGCAGCCGGCGAAGACGGCGGCGAGCGGGCCGCGCGCCCAGGCGGCCACCGCCGGCACCAGTTCGGCCACGGTCACCCGCGCCTCCGGCCCGAGGACGGCGAGCGCCGCGCGCAGGGTGAAGCCCATCCCCAGCCCGCCGATCAGCACCCGCGGCGCCCGCACGCCGCCGAGCCGCGCGCAGGCGAGATGGGCCAGCGCCTCCTCCGAGCCGCCGCGGGTGCTGTTCATCAGCTCGGTCGGGCCGGCGAAGATCGAGAACTCGTGGCCGCGCTGCATCAACCGCAGGGGCGTGCCGCCGCCGGGGATCTCGGCGGTGTCGAGGGGAACCCAGGGAATCACGCGGCGCCGTCCTGCGGCCCTCGGGGCCTGATCGTCGTGGAAACGACGCCGCTTAGAGCCGTTCCCGAGCGCGTTGCAATCGTGCGCGGCTCGAATTTCCTGTTCCGACGCGCGCTCATTGGCCGAACCGGCATCCGCTTCGGCCAATGAGCGCTCCGGCGCCGCCCTCAGGCCAGCGCCCAGAGGAAGCAGAGGGTCGCGCCCGCACCGAGCGCCGTGCGCACCGCGTGCAGGCCGTTCCAGCGCACGATCAGCGCCCGGGCGGCCCCGTCGGCCGCCGCCGGATCGGCCGCCATCAGGACGCGGTTGACCGGCAGGATCGCGAGCATCGTCCACGGCCAGTTCGCCAGCATCAGCAGCCCGCCGGCGAGGAACCCGGCCCGGCCGGCGATCCACCACGCGGCGGCGCCGAGGAGGAAGCCGACGAGCGCCAGCGGCGCCTGCATGGCGAGCCCGCGCGTGTAGGCGGGCTGCCACTGCCGGAGCAGGGCGCGGTTGTCGAGCCCGAGGCGCGCGGGCTGCTCCGCGACGTTGATGTAGAGCGCCGCGCCGGTGAAGAGGGCGGCGACGGTCAGGGCGAGGGGGCCGACGAGCATGGCGGCAGATTAGCGCCGGCCCGCGCCGGTCGCCAGCATCGCGGACGCCGCGCCGGAACAGCCTTGAACTCGCCGCGATCCGCGTCTATCTCAAGGACGACATTTCTGATGGCAGTCGCGAGGCTGCGGTTCGGAGTGGGCCCCCGGGCCCGCTCTTTTTTTTGGCCGCGACCGCCCTCGGACCGAAGCGAGGTCCTGCGCCCAACCCATGTCGGCCCAACCCATGTCGGACAACACCGAGACATCGGATATCACCGAGACGCGTCTGGTCGGCGAAACCGGCGTCGCCGCGCGCGTCGGGCAGGTGATCGAGGGGCCGCTGCACGGCCTCGGCTTCCGCCTCGTGCGCGTGAAGGTCTCCGCCCAGGGCGGCTGCACCGTGCAGATCATGGTCGAGCGGCCGGACGGCACCTTCACGATCGACGATTGCGAGGCGGTCAGCCGGGCGATCTCGCCGATCCTCGATCTCGACGATCCGGTGGGCGGCGCCTACAACCTCGAGGTGTCCTCGCCCGGGATCGACCGGCCGCTGGTCCGCGTCTCGGATTTTTCGCGATGGGCCGGCCACGAGGCCAAGGTGGAGCTCGCCGTGCCGCTCGACGGCCGCAAGCGCTTCCGCGGGATCATCGGCACCCCCGACGCCGAGGGGCGCACGGTGCCGATCGACCTGCCCGACGTGAAGGAGGGGCTGCCGAGCCGGATCCTCCTGCCGCTCGCGAGCCTCGCCGAGGCCCACCTCGTCCTCACCGACGCGCTGATCCGCGAATCGCTGCGCCGCGGCGGCCCGCCGGCCGAGGACGACGGCGAGGAGGCCGAGGATGTCGAGGCGACGGCGCCCGTCCGCCCCGCCCGGCAGCCGCCGCGGAAGGCCGCGCCCGCCGAGAAACCGAAGTCCCAGAAGAAGCCGGCGCGGACCGGCCCGAAGCAGCCGGTCGTCACCAAGGCCGCCCGGGTCAAGCACCGCGACGACCTGCACTGACCGTCTTTCGATGTGGGCCGGCCCCTCCCGGGCGCCGGGCCGGATGAGCTGATGAGAAGAAGGAACCTGAACCGATGGCCGTCGTCAGCGCCAACAGGCTCGAACTCCTCCAGATCGCCGACGCGGTCGCCCGCGAGAAGGTGATCGACCGCCAGATCGTGATCGAGGCGATGGAGGAGGCGATCGCCAAGGCCGCCCGCTCCCGCTACGGCGCCGAGACCGACGTGCACGCCGAGATCGACACGAAGTCCGGGGCGCTGCGCCTGTCGCGCCACCTGCTGGTGGTCGAGCTGGTGGAGAACGATGCCCGCGAGATCACCCTCGATCAGGCCCGCCGCTACAACCCGGGCGCGCTGGTCGGCGACGTGATCTCCGACACCCTGCCGCCCTTCGATTTCGGCCGCGTCGCCGCCCAGTCGGCCAAGCAGGTCATCGTCCAGAAGGTCCGCGACGCCGAGCGCGCCCGGCAGTTCGACGAGTACAAGGACCGGATCGGCGAGATCCTCAACGGCATCGTCAAGCGGGTCGAGTACGGCAACGTCATCGTCGATCTCGGCCGCGGCGAGGGCATCGTGCGGCGCGACGAGATGATCCCGCGCGAGACCTTCCGCCCCGGCGACCGCATCCGCTCCTACCTGTTCGACGTGCGCTCCGAGGTGCGCGGCCCGCAGATCTTCCTGTCGCGCTCGCACCCGCAGTTCATGGCCAAGCTGTTCGGCCAGGAGGTGCCCGAGATCTACGACGGCATCGTCGAGGTGAAGGCGGTGGCCCGCGACCCGGGCTCGCGCGCCAAGATCGCGGTGATCTCCCGCGACGGCTCGATCGATCCCGTGGGCGCCTGCGTCGGCATGCGCGGCTCGCGCGTGCAGGCGGTGGTGGCCGAGTTGCAGGGCGAGAAGATCGACATCATCCCCTGGTCGGAGGATCAGGCGACCTTCATCGTCAACGCGCTCCAGCCCGCCGAGGTGGTCAAGGTGGTGCTCGACGAGGAGGCCGACCGCATCGAGGTGGTGGTGCCCGACGACCAGCTCTCGCTGGCCATCGGCCGCCGCGGCCAGAACGTGCGCCTCGCCTCGCAGCTCACCGGCTGGGACATCGACATCCTCACCGAGGCCGAGGAATCCGAGCGGCGCCAGAAGGAGTTCGCCGAGCGCACCCAGATCTTCATGGAGGCGCTCGACGTGGACGAGACGGTGGGCCAGCTCCTGGCCGCCGAGGGCTTCCGCTCGGTGGAGGACATCGCCTACGTCGAGCCGCAGGAACTGTCCGGCATCCAGGGCCTCGACGAGGAGACCGGCGCCGAGATCCAGGCCCGCGCCCAGGACCACCTCGCCCGCATCGAGCAGGAGCACGACGACCGCCGCCGCGAACTCGGCGTCTCGGACGACCTGCGCGAGATCGACGGCGTCACCACCCCGATGATGGTGGCGCTCGGCGAGAACGACGTGAAGTCGGTCGAGGATCTGGCCGGCTGCGCCACCGACGACCTCGTCGGCTACGTCGAGGGCCGCGGCCCCGAGGCGGTGCGGCACGCGGGCTTCCTCGACGGGTTCGAGCTGTCCCGCACCGACGCCGAGGCGCTGATCATGGCCGCGCGCCTCCACGCCGGCTGGATCGAGGCGCTGCCCGAGCCCGAGGGCGAGGAAGCTGAGGAGGGGGCCGAGGCCGAGGCGGCCGAGGGCGAGCCCGCCCAGGCCTGAGGCGACACGCGAGCCCTCTCCCCGCCTGCGGGGAGAGGACCGAGCCCCCCTTGCCGGGGGCGAGGCGAGCGGCAGCGAGGGTGAGGGGGCGTATCCGGATGCGCTCCGTCCGGAACCGCCCCCTCACCGCCGCTCCGGCTCCGCCTCCGCTTCCCGCACGGACGACAGGGTCCGTGCGGGCCTCTCCCCGCACGCGGGGAGAGGGGGCGGTCACGTTTGCGACCTTCAGATTGCGCAGCACGAGAGAGGATCCCCCACCCCCCATGGACGAGGCCGGTGACAGCGCGCCCGACGAGGTGCTCGATGCGGGCCCCGGCCGGCGGGCGCCCACGCGCACCTGCATCGTTACCCGCGTCGCCCAGGCGCCGGAGGGGATGATCCGATTCGTGCGCGGGCCCGACTGCGCCGTGGTGCCGGACCTGCGGGGGAAGCTGCCCGGCCGCGGGGCCTGGGTCAGCGCCCGGCGCGACGCGGTCGCCGCGGCGGTGAAGAAGAACCTGTTCTCGCGGGCGTTCAAGGGACCGGCCCAGGCCGGGCCCGACCTGCCCGACCGGATCGCGGCGGGCCTGCGCGAGGATCTCCGGCAGGCGATCGCGCTCGCCAACAAGGCGGGCTGCGTGGTCGCGGGCTTCTCGAAGGTCGAGGCGGCGATCGGCGGGGCGCCGGGGGTGGCGGCGGTGATCCACGCCGCCGAGGCGAGCCCGGACGGGCGCCGCAAGATCGTCGCGGCCTTGCTGCGCCGGCACGGCGACGCCATATCGCGCATACCGATCGTCGACGACCTGTCCGAGGACGAATTGGACATGGCCTTGGGTCGGGATCATGTGATACACGCTGCGCTCGTCGCAGGAGCCGGGACCAACGGCTGCCTGTCGCGTTGGCGTCGGCTACGCTCCTTCGAGGGCGCCGCCGCGGCGACCGAGGAGCCCGATCCAGCCCGCACCGGCCGGATTGGCTAAACCTCACGATGACGACGCACGATCGACGATTCGGCCGGCGCCACCGGGCGCCGGTCCACGGGACGATGGAAACCCTCAGGGTTCGGACTGGATGAGCGATACGAACAACCCGGGCGACAAGATGCCGGAGCGGGGCCCCCGCAAGCCGCTGTCGTTGAAGCGCCCGATCGAACAGGGCGTCGTGCGCCAGAGCTTCTCCCACGGCCGCACGAAGCAGGTCATGGTCGAGACGGTCAAGCGCCGCGTCGGCGCCCCGGGTGCGCCCGCCCGCGAGGCCGCGCCCGCGTCGCGCCCCGCGCCGGCCGCCCCCGCCGCGCCGGCGGCCCGGCC
>NZ_JAUYZI010000037.1 GCF_030700245.1 Methylobacterium amylolyticum | reverse complement strand
TCACAGGAACCCGATGGAGAACCAGGGGACGAGGATGATGACGAGCAGGCCGACGAGCAGGGCGAGGATGTAGCCCACGATCGGGCGCATCCCTGCGTCCGGGTGGATCCGGCTGATCGCGCAGGCGGCGTAGTAGCCGACCCCGAACGGCGGGGCGAACAGACCCACGCCCATCGCCAGGATCACCACCATCGCGTAGTGCACCTCGTGCACGCCCACCGTGCGCGCGATCGGGAACAGCAGCGGCCCGAACAGCACGATCGCCGGGATCCCCTCCAGAACCGAGCCCAGGATCACGAACGCCACCGCCGACACGAACAGGAAGCCCAGCGCCCCCCCCGGCAGGCTGGTCATCGCCGAGGCCAGCGTCTGCGAGAAGCCCGACTGCGTCAGCGCCCACGCCATCCCCGTGGCCGCCCCGATGATCAGCAGGATCGCCCCCGACAGCGTCGCGGTCATCACCAGCATCGGGTACAGCCGCCCCCAGGCGAACTGCCGGTAGATCAGCAGCCCCGCCAGCACCGCGTAGACGATGCCGATGGTCGACACCTCGGTCGCGGTCGCGATGCCCTCCACCACCGCGAACCGGATCACGAACGGCAGGGCGAGCGCCGGCAGCGCCACCAGGAAGGTCTTGCCGATCACCCGTCCCGAGGGCCGGGCGACGTGGCTGAGATCCTCGCCCCGGTAGCGCCACCACACCAGCGCGCACAGCGTCACGGCGAGCACCAGCCCCGGCATCAGCCCGCCGGTGAACAGCGCGGTGATCGACACCCCCGTGACCGAGCCGATGGTGATCAGCACGATGGACGGCGGGATCGTCTCGGTCTGCGCGCCCGTGGCCGAGAGCAGCGCCACGAGGTCGCCCTCCTTGGCGCCGCGCGCCTTCATCTCGGGAAACAGCACCGGGGCGACCGCGGCCATGTCGGCGGCCTTCGAGCCGGAGATCCCTGAGACGAGGTACATCGCCCCCACCAGCACGTAGGACAGGCCGCCGCGCACGTGGCCGAGCAGGCTCGCCAGGAAGCCGACCATGGCGCGGGCCATGCCGGTCATCTCGATCAGCAGGCCGAGGAACACGAACAGCGGCACGGCGAGCAGGATGAGGTGGCTCATGCCCTCGTCCATGCGGCCCACCACGACCATGCTCGGCGCGTTGGTGGTCAGCGTGATGTAGGCGAAGGTCGACAGCCCGAAGGCGAAGGCGATCGGCACGCCGGAGAACACCAGGGCGCCGACGCCCAGCACGAAGAACAGCAGCAGGTTGATGTTGCCGAGCCCCGAGAGCACCGGCTGGAGGGCGGTCACGCCGGCGGCGACGCCGATGCCCAGCGCGAGCGCGCCGGCGGTGAGGCGCCAGTCGGCGGTCTCGGCCAGCCGGATCAGGGCGATGGCGAGCATCAGGCCGAAGCCGACGGGCAGGGCGGCGGCGCGCCAGGCGTTGTTGAGTTCGAGCGCGGGGGTCTGGACGAAGATCTCCTCGCTGGCGAACTCGTAGGCGGGGTGCAGCACCAGGGCGACGAAGATCAGGCCGGCCACCAGCGCCACGGTGTCGAGGAAGGCGCGGGTGCGGGGCCCGGCCATGGCGACCAGCGCGGTCATGCGCATGTGCTCGGCGCGGCGGAAGGCGACCACCGCGCCGAGCATGGCGAGCCACAGGAACAGGATGCCGGCGAGCTCGTCGGACCAGACCAGGGGGGCGTGCAGCAGGTAGCGGCTGACGACGCCCGAGAGCAGGACGGCGATCTCGGCCACGACGAGCAGGGCGGCGGGGATCTCGACGAGGTGGCCCAGGCCGTTGTCCAGCGCCCTGAGCCAGGGCCGGGCCCGCAGCGGCGGATCCGCCACGGCCCCCGGTGCGGCCTCAGCCGCCGCGATGTCGATCTGCATGGCGATCCCCCCTCAGGCCAGCTTGCCGGAAACGGCTTCGAGCTGGCTCCAGGCCGCATCGCCGAACTTGCTCTTCCAGTCCTTGTAGTAGGTCGTGCGCCCGAGCGCGTCGCGGAACTTCTCCTGGTCCACGTCCACGAAGGTGATGCCCTTGGCGGTCAGCGTCTCGCGCAGAGAGACGCTGAGCTTGGCCACGTCGGCGCGCTCGTCGAGCCCGGAGCGGTCGAGTTCCCGGGTGACGATCGTCCGCAGGTCCTCCGGCAGCTTCTGCCACGCCCGCTTGTTGCCGAGGATCCAGTAGCCGTCCCAGACGTGGTTGGTCATGCTGCACGACTTCTGCACCTCGTAGAGGCGCGTCGTGGCGATGATCGGCAGCGGGTTCTCCTGGCCCTCGACGACCTTGGTCTGGAGCGCCGAGTACAGCTCGTTGAAGTTGATCGGCGAGACGCCGGCGTCGAGCGCCTTGAACAGCGAGGTCAGCATCGGCGACGGCGGGACGCGGATCTTGAAGCCCTTGAGGTCGTCCGGCGTCTTGATCTCCCGGGTCGAGGAGGTGATCTCGCGGAAGCCGTTGTCCCAGACCTTGGCCACGGTGAGGATCGGGGTCTTGGCGATCTCGGCGCGGACGTAGTCGCCCAGCCCGCCGTCCATGGCCTTCCACACGGCGTCGTAGTTCTTGAAGGCGAAGCCGGTGTTGGGCAGGCTCGCGGCCGGCACGAAGGTCGAGAGGATCGAGGTCGAGAGGTTGAAGAACTCGACCGAGCCGTTGCGCACCTGCGCCAGCAGGTCGGTGTCGGAGCCGAGCTGGTTGGCCGGGAACAGCTTGATCTCGAGCCGGCCGCCCGAGGCCTCGCGGATGCGGTCGCACGCCTCCTGCGCCCGGATGTTGACCGGGTGGGTCGGATCCTGGCCGGTGGCGAGCTTGTAGGTGAACTCGGCGGCCTCGCCCCGGCGGGTGAGGATGCCGAAGATCGGCACCGCGGCGGCGCCGGCCAGAAGCGTGCGGCGGCTCAGACGTGTGTCGCGCATGGTGTTACCTCCCTGAGGGTGTCCGAGGGGCCGTGGCCGGTTTTCCGGTCCTGTCGGCGGGTCGTGGTCCTGGTCCCGGCGCGGGCGGAGGGCATCCCCGCCCGCGTCGTCGTCCTGCGGCGGCCGCGGCCGCCGAATGTGTTTCGACGCGCTCTCCTTCGCCGAACCGGTATCCCCTTCGGCGGAGAGCGCTCTAGTCGCCGTTGAGCAGCCGGTAGGCGCGCACGACCTGACTGTCGTCGGCCGCGCCGTCGCCCCGGCCCGAGGTCGAGAGGAAGAGTTGGTGGGCGAGCGCGGCGAGCGGCAGCGCCGCCCCGGTGCCGCGGCCGGCCTCCAGCACGATCCCGAGATCCTTGACGAAGATGTCGACCGCGCTGGTCACCCGCGGCTCGTCCTCCAGCATCCGCGGCCCGCGGTCGCGCAGCATCCAGCTCGCCGCGGAGGAGCCCGACAGGATCTCCAAGACGACGTTCAGGTCGACCCCGACCCGGCCCGCCAGCGCCAGCGCCTCGGCGGCGGCGGCGATGTGGACGCCGCACAGGAGCTGGTTGACGGCCTTCACCGTCGCCCCCTGGCCGGGCTCGGTGCCGACGTGGAAGATCCGGTCGCCGAGCGCGGCGAGCACCGGGCGCACGGCCTCCAGCGTCTCGGGCGGCGCCGCGGCCATGATCGTCAGCTTGGCGGCCTCCGCCCCCACGACGCCGCCGGAGACCGGGGCGTCGACGAAGCGCCGCCCGGTGCCCGCGACCCGCGCGGCGATGGCTTTGACCGCATCGGGGGGGCAGGTCGCCATCAGGATCACGACGCCGTCCGCGGCCAGCGCGTCGAGGGCGCCTTGCGCGAACAGCACCTCCTCGGCCTGGGCGGCGTTCACCACCATCAGGACGAGCGCGTCGGCACCCGCCGCCGCACCGGCGAGGTCGTCGGCCGGCTCAGCCCCCGCGGCGACGAGCGCCGCGCGGCTCTCGGAGCGGATGTCGTAGCCCCGCGTCGGGAAGCCGGCCGCCACGAGGTGGCGGGCCATCGGCATCCCCATCGCGCCGAGGCCGACGAAGGCCACGGCCGGGCGGTTGGTGCCCGTCACAGCCATCCGCGGATGCTCCGCGCCATCGCCTCGGTGGAGATGCCGTAGCGGTCGTGCAGCGTCGGCAGCGCCCCGGCGTCGAGGAACTCGTCGGGCAGGCCCACTTGGCGGAAGCCGCGGTCCGGCAGCACGCCGGCCCGCATCAGCAGGCCGGCCACCGCCTCGCCGAGGCCGCCGACCACGGTGTGGTTCTCGGCCACCACCACGAGCCGGCCGCCGCGGCGGACCTCCGACAGGATCGTCGCCTCGTCGAGCGGCTTGATCGTCGGCACGTGCAGCACAGACACGTCGACCTTATCCTCAGCGAGCGACTTCGCCACCTCCAGCGCCCGCATGGTCATCAGGCCCGAGGAGATCACGAGCACGTCGCGCCCGTCGCGGATCGTCTTCGCCTTGCCGAGCTCGAACGTGTAGCCGTACTCGTCGAGCACCAGCGGAACGTTGCCGCGCAAGAGCCGCAGGTAGACCGGGCCCTGGTGGGCGACCATCGCCGGCACGACCTGCTCGATCTCGTGCGCGTCGCAAGGGTCGAGGATCGTCATGTTCGGCAGGCCGCGGAAGATCGCGACATCCTCGGTCGCCTGGTGGCTCGGGCCGTAGCCCGTGGTCAGCCCCGGCAGGGCGCAGGCGATCTTGACGTTGAGGTTCTCCTCGGCGATCGCGAGGCAGATGAAGTCGTAGGCGCGGCGCGCGGCGAACACCGCGTAGGTGGTCGCGAACGGCGTGAAGCCCTCCCGCGCCATGCCGGCGGCGGCCGACATCAGCAACTGCTCGGCCATGCCCATCTGGTAGAACCGGTCCGGGTAGGCCTGCGCGAAGATGTGCAGGTCGGTGTACTTGGCCAGATCCGCCGAGAGGCCGACGATGTCGGGCCGCTCCTGCGCCAGCTTCACCAGCGCGTGGCCGAACGGGGCCGGCTTGGTGCGCTGGTCGGGACCCGCCAGCGAGGCGATCATCGCCGAGGTCTTCAGGCCGCCGCCCTGCCGCGGGGCGGGCTTCTCGTACTTCGAGCGCCTCACTTCACCCTCCCCTCATCCAGGATCTTGAGCGCCTGCTGCCACTCGTCCGCTTCGACGCGCAGGAAGTGGTTGCGCTCGCGCTGCTCCAGGAACGGCACGCCCTTGCCCATCGTCGTGTCGCAGATGACGATCCGGGGCTCGGGCCCCGGGTGGTTGCGGGCCGCGTCGAAGGCTTGCACCAGCGCGTCGATGTCGTTGCCGTCGACCCGCTGCACGAACCAGTTGAACGCCGCGAACTTCGGGGCCAGCGGCTCGAAGTTCAGGATCGAGCGCGAGGCGCCGTCGGCCTGCATGCCGTTGACGTCGACGATGCCGATCAGGTTGTCGAGCTTGTACGAGCCGGCCGACATCGCCGCCTCCCAGGTCGAGCCCTCGTCGAGCTCGCCGTCGGAGAACAGGTTGTAGACGAAGCTCTTCGAATTCTTCCGCTTCAGTCCGAGCGCCATGCCGACCGCGATGCCGAGCCCGTGGCCGAGCGAGCCGCCGGTGATCTCCATGCCCGGCGTGTAGGCGGCCATGCCCGACATCGGCAGGCGGCTGTCGTCGCCGCCGTAGCTGGTCAGCTCGTCCTCGGGGATGATCCCGGCCTCGATCAGCGCCGCGTAGAGGGCGATGGCGTAGTGGCCGATCGACAGGCAGAAGCGGTCGCGCTCCTCCCACTCCGGATCGTCCGGGCGGTAGGTCATCGCGTGGAAGTAGCTCACCGCCAGCACGTCGGAGATGCCGAGCGCCTGGGCGATGTAGCCCTGGCCCTGGACCTCGCCCATCAGCAGGGCGTGGCGGCGGATGCGGTAGGCCCGCTCAGCCAGCGTGACGTTGGTGCCCTCGTGCGGGCGTTCGGTCGCCATGGCGCCCTCCCGTTTTTTCGGACGTGTTCATCTGTACTTGGGGGCCCCGGCCCGCGGGCCGGGGGATATTCGGCTCTCGCGACCGCTCAGTGGATCAGCATGCCGCCGTTCACGTCGATCACCGCGCCGGTGATGTACGAGGACAGGTCGGAGGCCAGGAACAGGCAGGCGTTGGCCACGTCGTCGGCCACCCCGAGGCGGGCGAGCGGGATGCCCTTGGCGATCTCGACCTTCAGCTCCGGGGTGAGCTTGCCGCCGGTGATGTCGGTCTGGATCAGGCCGGGGGTGACCGAGTTCACCCGCACCCCGTCGGGGCCGAGTTCGCGGGCCATCGCCTTCTGGAGACCCAGAACGCCGCCCTTGGCCGCGGAGTAGTGCGGGCCGCCGAAGATGCCGCCGCCGCGCTGGGCCGAGACCGAGGACATGCACACGATCGAGCCGGAGCCCTGCTTGCGCATGGCCGGGATCACCGCCTGGCTCATGTAGAGGGTGCCGCGCAGGTTCACGTCGGTGACCGCGTCGTAGTTCTCCGGGCCGATCTCCATGATCTTGAGCGGCTGGGTGATGCCGGCGTTGTTGACCAGCACGTCGACCGGCCCGAGGCGGCCGGCCACCTCGTCGGCGGCCTTCTGGCAGGCGGCCTTGTCGGTGACGTTGCAGGCGAGGCCGATGTGGCCCTCGCCGATGTCGCGGGCGGCGGCCTCGGCCTGACCCGCGTCGAGGTCGAGGATCGCGATCCGGGCGCCGTGGCGGGCGAACAGGACGGCGGTGGCCTTGCCGATGCCCCGGGCGGAGGCCGCCCCGGTGATCACGCAGACCTTGTTCTCGAGAAGAAGCATCGGACCCTCCCTGCGGATGACGGCGTCGATCGCGCCGCGTGTTCCGGGACGGGAGGAGAGCGTCAGGCCGTGCGCCCCCCGCGGGGTGCGCCGGATGCCCGGGCCGTCTCCTCCTGTCCTCTATTGACGGGGAAGGTGCGCCCGGGCGGCGATTCGGGCAAACGCGTATTTTGCACCGTCAGATGACTGGGATTCACCTGACGGGACGCGAGACTCCGCACGATGCGATCGCTCGAGCCTCGCAGGAACTACGGCTCAGCCGTATCTCGACGGATGACGGCGCGTTCCAGTGGGACGATGGCAAGGCTGCGGCGAACGCGGTCAAACATGGCGTCACCTTTGCAGCGGCTCGCGACGCGTTCAGAGATCCGTTCGCGCTGACTGGCCCGACACCCGTTTTGCCTACGACGAGGATCGGTACATCATCCTCGGTATGGTGGAAGGCTACCTGCTGTATGTCGCCTACGCCATGAGCGGCGACGTCATCAGGATCATCTCGGCCCGGGAAGCCCAGCCGCAGGAGAGGCGGCGCTATCATGAAGCCAACCTCTGAGCAGCCCGCACACGATTGGAGCCGCCTCGACGCGATGAGCGCGGCCGAGCGGCGCGCCGCGGCGCTCGACGATCCCGACGCGCAGCCGCTGACGCCCGAAGCGATGGCGGCGATGACGCGCACGCCTCAGGTGCGGGTGATCCGCCGCGCGCTGGGCCTGTCGCAGGAGGCGTTCGCCGCGCGCTTCCACATCCCGCTCGGAACCTTGCGGGACTGGGAGCAGGGCCGCAAGGATCCCGACGCGGCGGCGCGCGCCTACCTCGTGGTGATCGGCCGCAACCCGACCGCCGTCAGCGAGGCGCTCGGCTCGGCCCCGTAGAGCCCGCATCACGCCAGTTCCGCGCTCAGCGGCACGTCCAGCTCGGCGGCGAGCCAGCGGCCGAACACCCGCAGCGGCGCCCGGCGGCGCATGGCGGGCGGGAACACGAGGTGGTGGCCGGTGTAGCGCACGTCCCGCGCGCGGCCGGCGAGCGGCGCGACGAGGCGGCCCGCGGCGATCTCGCGCTCGGCCAGCCGGGTCGATTCGAGGGCGACGCCGAGCCCGTCGGCGGCCGCCGCCAGCGCCAGGAAGCTGCGGTCGAAGCGGATCCCGGCCGCCGCCGGCGCGGGCAGGCCGTTGGTCTCGAACCAGTGCGGCCAGCGCACCTGCTTGTTGTCGCTCTGGATCAGGGTGTGGCCGGCGAGGTCGGCGGGGGTGCGGATGGCGTCCGCCCGCTCGGGGTCGCAGAGCGGCGTCACCGTTTCCTCGCCGAGCCCCATCCGCACCAGCCCCTCGGCCCGGGGCGGCCCGTAGACGATGTCGGCGTCGAACTCGTCGTTGGTGAAGCGGGCGTAGTCCATGCCCGCGGCGAGCCGCACCTCGATCCCGGGATGCTCGCGCAGGAACCGGGCGAGGCGCGGGGTCAGCCACTGCGCGGCGAAGCTCGGGGCGCAGTGCAGGCGCAGCAGTTGCGGGCCGCGGCTGGCGACGAGGTCGAGGCCGCGGTTCAGCGCCTCCAGGGCCCGGCCGACATGGTCGAGCAGCGCCTCGCCGGAGGCGGTCAGGGCGACGCCGTGGCCGGCGCGCGCGAACAGGGCGACGCCCAGGCTCTCCTCGAGCTTGCGCACGCCGTGGCTGACCGCGCTCGCCGAGAGGTTCAGCTCCTCGGCCGCCGCCTTGAACGAGCGCCGACGGGCGGCGGCCTCGAAGATCCGGACCGCGGAGAGGGGGATGGCGGGGCGCATCCGCGGCAGGATGCGGCGCCGACGGGCGGCGTGGCAACCGGCCGGGGTTACGACCGGGGGCCAAGCGTGACGCGCCCGCCTCGGCGAAGACCGGTCCCGGTCAACCCGCGGCTGCCGGTGCTTGCAGGCTCGAATCCCGGCCGACCGCCGCCCCCGTCTCCGCCAGCCAGCGCTCGGCCGTCGCCCGGCCGAGGTCGCGCAGGCCGCTCAGGGTCGACCACCGGGTGTCGAGCTTGCTCACGTCGCCCCCCGCCAGGGCGCAGGGCGCGTGGAGGAGGTGGATGTTGATGTCCGCGACCGCCCGCATGCGCGCGTCCCGGGGCTCCGCGGCCCGGGCGTAGGCCTGCAACTCGGTCAGGGCCTTCAGGTCGCGCATCAGGCAGGCGTTGAAGCTGATGTCGCTCACCCGGCCCGCCATCTCGGACGGCAGCAGGCCGACCTCGTCCGTCTCGAACGGCGTGAGCTGGACGACGATGAGGTCGGTCGCCCCGTGGTCGCCGAACACCAGCGGCTCCAGGGCCGGGTTGGCGGCGTAGCCCCCGTCCCAGTAGCGGCGCCCGTCGATCTCGACGGCGGCGAACAGCTCGGGCAGGCAGGCGGAGGCCATCAGCGCGTCGAGGGTGACCTCGCGCCCGGAGAAGATCCGCGCCGCGCCGGTGAGGATGTCGGTGGCCGAGACGTAGAGCGGCAGGTGGTCCTGGCGCGCCAGCAGATCGAGGTCGAGGCTCTCGCCCACCACCGTGCGCAGCGGCCGCATGTCGCGCAGGGCCGGCAGGAACGGCGACACGTAGGCGGCAAAGTCCCGTCCGAGCGCCAGCGAGCGGTTCAGGAACGGCTCGAACAGCGGGCCGTAGGGACCGAACCAGTCGAACCCGCGCAGCGGCGAGCGATCGGCCGTGGTCCGCCACAGCCGCGTCAGCGCCTCCCGGGCGCCCGCCTCGCCCCCGGCCGCGAGCCCCGAGACCAGGGCGGCGCCGTTGAGCGCCCCGGCACTGGCGCCGCTGACGGCGACGATCTCGACGTGCTCCTCCAGGAGCCGGTCGATGACGCCCCAGCCGTAGGCTCCGTAGGCGCCGCCCCCCTGGAGCCCCAGCGCCAACCGCGGTCTCGTCCCCACCCGATGCTCCCTCGCGCCCGTGCCGGGTCCCGGCCTCGCGGGATCGGTTTAGGGCGTTGCCGGGAGGGCGCCAGAGGTCAGGCCGACTCGGCCGTCCGGGCGACGGGCGCGGCCAAGGGCGCGGCGGGGGGTGCGGCGGGGGGTGCGGCGGGGGGTGCAGCAGGGTGTGCGGCACGGGGCGCCACGAGCGGCGCGGACTGCGTGCCGGCGGAATGCGTTCCGGCAAGCGGTGCGGCGGCGGGGGGCATGGGTACGGGGGCCATGGGGGCGGGGATGGGCGGGAGGACCGCCGGCGGGGCCGGCATGTCGAGGCGGCGGGACCAGACGATCCGGTCCTGGGCCGTGTCCGTGAGGACCCCGACGCCGGGCAGGCCCGCGAGGAACGCGTCGAGCGCCCGGCCGGCGGCCTCGATCGCATCGCCGACGCCGCGCGCCTCGAACGACTCGCTGGCCGTGTCGACGCTGCCCTGGGGCCGCCGGCGGGCCATGCGTACGCAGAACCTCATCGCACCGCTTGATCTGAGTTAAGCTTTCACGCCTGCAGCGAACTTTTTCGTCAGACCACGCGAACCGTCGAAACACAATACGCGCAGCCTTTTGAAGGCGTTTTCCCGCCGCCTTCGCCATTCAAGGGTGTCAGACTGCGTCCTTATACATCCATGAGTTGCTTGCCCGCACGCCGTCCCATTCGCTACCGCTGCGCTGAGGCCGGTGCCGCTGCGAGGTGCCCGCCCGGAGGTGCGATGTCGGCGCTCGCGATCAGCGGCAAACCCCTGGTGCTCGTCGTCGAAGACGAGGCCATCACCCGCATGGCGGCGGTCGTGATGCTGTGCGAGGCCGGCTACGAGGCGGTGGAGGCCGACAGCGGCCCGGCGGCCGTCCTGGTGCTGGAGGAGCGCACCGGCATCCGGGTGATGCTCACCGACATCGACATGCCGGCGGGCCTCGACGGCATCAAGCTCGCCGCCTGCGTCCACCGCCGCTGGCCGGGGGTGGGCATCATCATGACCTCCGGCAAGGTGCGGCCGGCCCCCGGCGACGTGCCGAGCGGCGCCCGGTTCATCGCCAAGCCCTATGCCGAGGCGAGCGTGCTCGCCGAGATCGGCCGGATCGTGGCGCAGTGAGCCGCCCGGCCTGACGGCGGACCGCGGCGCGAACGCCGAGGCCCGACCCGCGTTCACCCGCAAGCCGCGCGGCCTTCCGGAACCGGGATCGCCCCACTCCGCCCCGCGCCGTCCCGGGAGGGGGCATGACGGACGCCAGGGCGGATCGGCCGCACGTCGTGATCGTCGGCGGCGGGGTCGCCGGCATCGAGGTCGCCACCAGCCTCGGGCGGCGGGTCGGGCGGCGGGTCGGGCGATCTGCGGCGGTCACCCTGGCCGACCGCAGCCTGTCCCACGTCTGGAAGCCGATGCTGCACACCTTCGCCGCCGGCACCGCCCGGGCGGACCGGCAGAAGGTCGACTTCTTCGCCCAGGCGCGGCGCAACGGCTTCCGCTTCCAGCCGGGCGCCCTGGTCGCCGTCGACCGGGCGGCACGGCGCGTGCGCCTCGCCGTCGAGGAGGCGGAGCACCGGCCGGAGGTCGAGATCGCCTACGACCTGCTGGTGCTCGCCGTCGGCAGTCGCGCCAACGATTTCGGCACCCCGGGGGTGGCCGAGCACTGCCTGACCATCGACGACCTCTCCGAGGCCGAGCGGTTCCACCGGGAGGTGCGGCGGCGGCTGCTCGCCATGCTCGACGGGCAGCGGTACCTGGAGATCGCCATCGTCGGCGGCGGCGCCACCGGGGTCGAGCTGGCGGCGGAACTCAAGCACGCCATCGACCTCCTCTCGGCCTACGGCGCCCCGGACCTGCCGGGACGGCTGCGGCTCGCGCTGATCGAGAGCGGCGCGCGGCTGCTGCCGGCCTTCCCCGAGCACGTCTCCCGCGCCGCGGCGGCGACCCTGTCGGGGCTCGGGGTCGAGATCCGCACCGGCGCCACCGTCACGGCCGCCGATGCCGCGGGCTTCGCCCTCAAGGACGGCGGGCGCGTCCCGGCGGCGCTGAAGGTCTGGGCGGCCGGGGTGAAGGCGCCGGACGTGCTCGCCGGCATCGACGGCCTGGAGCGCGGGCGGGCGGGCCAGCTCGCGGTCGGGCCGGACCTGCGCACCACCCGCGACCCGGCGATCCTGGCGCTTGGCGACTGCGCGGGGCTCGCCGACCCCGGCACCGGCCGGCCGGTGCCCGCCACGGCCCAGGCGGCGCACCAGCAGGCGCGCCACCTCGCCCGCCACCTCGGCCGGAACCTCGCCGCCGGCCGCCCCGACGCGCCGCTGCCGCCGTTCCGCTACCGGGAGAAGGGCGCGGTGGTCTCGCTCGCCGACTTCAACGGCTGGGGGACGCTGGGGCGCTACACCTTCGGGGGCGGGCGCCTGCGCGGCCTCTCGGCCCGGCTCGCCCACGATCTCCTGTACCGCCAGCACCAGCTCGGCCTGCTCGGGATCCCGCGCGGGCTCGCGGCGTGGGTGCTCGACGATGTCGACCACCTCATCAGCCCGCCGGTGCGCCTCGACTGAGGATCCCGGAGGCCCGGTCGGGTCTTCGCAGATCTCGGCCTTCCGCCGCCGGCGGTGCCCGGGGTTGCGCCGGGCCGCCGGTCAGTCGAGGCAGGCCGCGAAGTACTGCTGGCGCACCCGCTCCTGCTGCGCGAAGCCCTTCACGCGTGGGTCGAGGAGTTCGGGCCCGTCCGGAACCCGGCCGAAGCTGCCCGCCGCGAGGTCGACCAGGAAGCCGCGCTCGCCCGTGTACAGGCCGTCGCGGTTCTTCACGTTGACCGAACCGCAGATCACGCCGCCGCCGCCCCGACGCAAGGCGGAGACCTTCGCGTCCGGGCTGTTCAGGTTCCGCGCGATCAGGTCGAGGACGGTGCGGGTGTCGGCGGCCCCGATGGCGGCCTCGGACCCGTCCTCGACGGTCTGGGCCAGCGCCGCGGGCGGAACGGCTTGCGCCAGCGCCGCGGTCAGGACGAGCGCCGCGGTCGCGCGGCGCGTCGGGGTCGATGTCATCGTCGCCAGCCTCATGGGATCGGTCGGCGTCGGCCGCGGGATGCCGTCCGCCACCGTCTCGTAGCACGCCCCGTCACGCGGTGCGGACCAGAATCCTGCCAGCACAGCGGCGATCATGCGGGTACATTCGGCATGATGCGCGGATATTAAGACGTAATAAGATCCATTGAAGTGATTTTCATCCCGAATTTGTAATGAACGATGGCATCGCATCCCGGTTGTCTTCACACGGAACACGGAGATGACCATGCGAACGACATCCCTGCTGATCGCGGCCGCGCTGTGCGCGGCGTGCGGACCCGCCCTCGCCCAGGGCCAGGCGCCGACCTCGCGCAACAGCGCCGCACCGGGGCAGGAGGCCGACAAGATGCGGGCGGGCGACAAGGCGGGCTCCCTGCCGAACTCGGCCAATCCCGGATCGGACGCGGGGGCCGACGGCAACAGGACGCAGGACACGCGCACCACCAAGGACCCGCGCAACGCCGGGGGCGGGAACCGTTGAGCGGGGCGGCGGTCGGATAGGTCGGACGGCGGCCTGCTCAGGCCGGCCGCGTGTTCCCGGCCGCGTGTTCGATGACGGGCGCATCCGGTGTCGCGACGAGGTCGGATCCGGACCGACGATCGACAAGAAGGCACGTCGGCATCTGAGCCGACGTGCAGGTAAGGGATATACGTCCTCGTTACAGGACGATCGCCTTATAGCAAAATGCAGCTTCTCACAGTCTTAATAATCGCTCAGCCCAGGCTATTATTACTCTTAATGATTGGACCGAAGACGTGAGCAAGGCGCTGCGCGTGCCCGCCGCGGTTCCGGGCGCGTCGGTCAGCGCGGCAACCGTCACTCCGGCCCCGCGGACGCGCCCGAAGACGGGTCGCGCGGCGACACGGGCGGCCCGCTGCGCCGACAGCGACCGCCGAGATTCCGGTAGCGGATGCTCCGCAGCCCGGCCTCGAACCACCGCGTACCGCGTGCGGCGGCATCGTCGTCGTACAGGTTGATCGTCTCCCCGCCCGGATCGTGCAGGACGGCGGGATTGCTCGCGCCATCGTAGGTCCAGAGCGGCCGCGGCGTCTCGGGGCCACCGTAGATCACCTCCGACCCGTCCTGCTCGCGTCGGAAGATCTGCGCGTAGGCGGGCTGGCCGTTCGCCGTGCCGGCCGCGGGGTCGAGCGCGAAGAAGTAGCCGACCAGCGGCGTGAGGGCGGCGAAATTGTTGAATTCGCAGTAGAGCGTGGGTGTAGCGGCCACCGCGGGGGCGGCGACGGGGGACAGTCTCCGCGCCGGCTCCGGCGGCGGATCCTCCGCCGACGGGGACAGCCGGCCGTGGAGGGCCAGCAGCGTCGCCGCCAGCATCGCCGCAGCGGCGGCGACATATCCGGATCGCGCCACGAGGGGCCCCGCGTCTTCTCAAGGCCCGCCGCTATCGTCCGCTGCGCCGCTCCGGGCAAGGGCGGGCCGTGCGTCCCCGGGACGCGGCCCTCATCCGAGCAGGGCGCGCCGGCCGCGCGCCGGGAAAGGCAGGATGATCCCGCCGGGCGGCCGGGCGGGCGTCGCGGCCTCCGGTGCCCGCGGGGCCGCCTGCGCGGGCTCCTCCACCTGCCGGCCTCCCTGCGCCAAGCGCTGCTTGAGGCGCGCGGAGTATCCCCGGCGCGCGAGCCACGCCGGCATCTTCGTCGTATCCTGCATCGTGGTGTCCTCGCCGCGCGTCGTTCGGCGGCAGGGGCACCATCGGGCGGGCCGGCTCCGGCGACGGTGCGCCCGCACACCGGGATCCGGCCGCCGCGGATCGGGCGCCCCTTCCGAGATCTCCGGCCGTGCGGCGCCGCACCGGGTCGAACCTGACGGAGAGGTGGACCGACTTCATCGAAACTGCCGATCCTTACCCATGTAGTGACACGAATTATCCAAAGAGATGCATCCTGTGATCGACCAAACGCCTTGACTTTGCGCCGATGCGCTTCGCTCTTGTGGACCAAGGCTTGTGCAGGAGGGTCAGTTGGACGAAGTCGCGAACGAGAAACGACAAGGTCTTGTCGATGCCACGGTCGATCTCGTGGCCGCGTATGTCTCCAAGAACCATGTCCGACCGGGGGAATTGGCTGCGCTGATCGCCACCGTGCATGCCGGCCTCGCCTCCCTCGGCTCGGGGACCGCGCCCGAGACCGCGGCCGTCGAGCGGCCGACCCCCGCCCAGATCCGCAAATCGATCACCCACGACGCCCTGATCAGCTTCATCGACGGCAAGCCGTACAAGACCCTGAAGCGGCACCTGACGAGCCACGGGCTGACCGTCCGGCAATATTGCGAGCGCTACGGCCTGCCGGCGGATTACCCCACCACCGCCGCGGGCTACTCGGAGGCGCGCTCGGCGCTGGCCCGGGACCTCGGCCTCGGCCGTCCCCGCGTCGCGGCGGACGAGGCCGGGGAGAGCGCCGCGGAGGATTCCGCCGAACCCGTCGCCGACACGGCCCCGGAGGCGGCCCCGGAGGAGGCGGCCGCCGACGCCGCGCAGCCCGCGCCGCGGCGCCCGCGCAAGGCCAAGCCCAAGGCGGTCGAGGCGGAGTGAGCCCGCCCGGTCGCGGCCGGGCCGGACCTGTCGGGGCTTGAGCCCCGGCATCGCCCGCGACAGATCCGGCGGGCTGCACGGTTCGGTTGCAGACCTGTCGCCCCGCGGCGCGCAAGTGCTAGGCTCGGCGGAGGGCGGTGCCGGGCCGCGCCCGACCCGCCCGGGGAGGGATGACGCCATGGCGACGACGCCCGCGACCGAGGGGGAGGCGGCCGGAGGCCGCTACGACGCGGTGATCGTCGGAGCGGGCTTCGCCGGCCTCTACCAGCTCCACCTGCTGCGCGACCGGCTCGGCCTGTCGGTGCGCGTGCTGGAGGCGGCCGACGGGGTCGGCGGCACGTGGTACTGGAACCGCTACCCCGGCGCGCGCTGCGATTCCGAGAGCTACTACTACTCCTACGCGTTCTCGCGCGAACTGGAGGCCGAGTGGGCGTGGAGCGAGCGCTACCCCGCGCACGGGGAGATCCGGCGCTACCTCGACCACGTCGCCGACCGGTTCGGGCTGCGGCCCGACATCCAGCTCGGGACCCGGGTCACCGGTGCGGCCTACGACGCGGCGGCCGGCCTCTGGACCGTGACGACCGAGGGCGGCGAGCGGTTCGAGGCGCCGTTCCTGATCACCGCCGTCGGGTGCCTGTCGTCGGCCAACGTGCCGACGATCCCCGGGCTCGACGACTTCGCCGGCTCCTGGTTCCACACCGGCCGCTGGCCGCAGGACGGAATCGATTTCACGGGCAAGCGCGTCGGGCTGATCGGCACCGGCTCCACCGGCATCCAGGCGGCGCCGGTGATCGCCGAGCAGGCGGCCCATCTCACCGTCTTCCAGCGCACCGCCAACTACAGCGTGCCCGCCCGCAACGGCCCGATGGACGACGCGTTCAGGGCCTGGGTCCGCGACAACGCCGCCGAGAACCGGGCCAAGGCGCGCGCGTCCACCAACGGCCACCCGTTCGACGTGGCCGTGCACGGCGCCCTGGACGTGTCGCCGGAGGAGCGGGCGGCGATCTACGAGGCGGCGTGGCAGCGGGGCGGCCTGCGCTTCCGGGCGGCGTTCAAGGACATCCTCCTCGATCCCGAGGCCAACGCCACCGCCTCGGACTTCATCCGCGCCAAGATCCGGGAGGTCGTGACGGATCCGGCGACGGCGGATGCGCTGACCCCGCGCGACCACCCCTTCGCCACCAAGCGCCCGCCGATCGACAGCGGCTACTTCGAGACCTTCAACCGCGCCAACGTCAGCCTCGTCGACCTGAAGGCGACGCCGATCGAGCGGATCGTGCCCGAGGGCGTGCGCACGGCGGCGGGGACCCACGCCCTCGACATCCTCGTGTTCGCCACCGGCTTCGACGCGCTGACCGGGCCGCTGCTGGCGCTCGACATCAGGGGCCGCGACGGCCTGCCGCTGAAGGCGGTCTGGGCGGAGGGGCCGCGCACCTATCTCGGCCTCGGTGTGCCGGGCTTCCCGAACCTGTTCACGATCACCGGCCCCGGCAGCCCCTCGGTGCTCACCAACATGCCGGTGGCCATCGAGCAGCACGCCGAGTGGATCGCCGACTGCATCGCCCATCTCCGGGCGCGGGGCCTCGGCCGCATCGAGGCCCGGCCCGAGGTGAGCGCGGCCTGGGGGGAGCAGGTGCGGGCGGCGGCCGCGGCCACCCTGCTGCCGATGGCGAGCAGCTCCTGGTATCTCGGCGCCAACGTGCCGGGGAAGCCGCGGGCGTTCATGCCCTATGCCGGCGGGATGAACCGCTACCGGGAGATCTGCGACGGCGTCGCCCGGGACGGTTACGCGGGGTTCGCCCTGGCCTGAGCGGCGGCCCGCCCCGCCCGCGCGCGGGCGGCGGCTCCGGCGAATCCGGCCCCCGGACGCGGTTTCGGCTTGCCCCGGCGGGGCCGACGCCATAGGTCAACGCGATCGGCGCGTGACTGGATCGCTCGGACCGTCACGCCCTCGCAGGCCGGCCCCGAACATCCCGTCACATTCTCGTCGAGCGGGCCGCGCCGCGTCCCGCACCCGATCTGTGGCCTGCGGGGAAGCGGAGACTGCGATGAGCACCGGAACCGTGAAGTGGTTCAACGAGACCAAGGGCTACGGCTTCATCCAGCCCGATAGCGGCGGCAAGGACGTGTTCGTCCACATCTCGGCCGTCGAGCGCGCCGGCATGCGCAACCTGATCGAGGGGCAGAAGGTCTCCTACGACGTCGAGGCCGACCGGCGCAGCGGCAAGGAGAGCGCGGCCAACCTCAAGGCCGTCTGAGACGCGACGGGGGCGGCCGCTCGGGCCGCCCCTCTCACGCGGCGGGCTTCTGGCTCGGGGGCGGCGAGCGCGTTAGGCTGGCGATCTCGCGCCGCGGCCGACCCGCCTTGCGGGCGATTCCCTCGTCCTGCTCGGCGATGAGGGTGCGCGCCGGCTCGTCGCCGTCGAGCCCTCCGAGGATCTCCGCCGGCACGCGCCGGTTCGAGGCTTGACTGCCGTCCGTGTAGACGACGTCGAACAGGACGAAACCCTGCACCTTCGGCAGGGACTTGATACGCTTGGCCATAGGCGCTGATACCGGCTTCGCGGCCGGCGCGACAGCCCACGCGGCCCTGGCCTGCTGCGCGCCGGACGCACGCTTCGGCCCCCCTCCGACCTGAACGCCTTCCACCCGAAGGCGGATCCGCGGGCCGCACCCGCGGGAAGGACATCCGTGACCGTCTGGACCCACCTCGACACCGGCCCCGTCCCCGGCGGCGGCACGCCCCTGCACCTGATGCAGCGCGGCCACGAGTTCTCGATCATCGTCGGCACGATCGAGCTGATGAACAGCGTCCGCGGCGCCTCGGAGGAGGCTCTGGGGATCCTCGCCTGCGCCCGGGTGCGCGGACGCGCCGCGCCGCGGGTGCTGATCGGCGGGCTGGGCATGGGCTTCACCCTGCGCGCCGCCTTGCGCAACCTCGGGCCCGGGGCGCGGGTGACCGTGGCCGAGCTGGTGCCCGCGGTGGCGGCCTGGGCGCGCGGCCCGCTCGCGGACGTGTTCGCCGGCTGCCTCGACGACCCCCGCGTCGACCTGCGCGAGGCCGATGTCGACGCGCTCATCCTCGGCGAGCCCGGGGGCTGGGACGCGATCCTGCTCGACGTCGACAACGGACCCGAGGGGTTCGTGCGGCGGGAGAACGACCGCCTCTACGACGGCCCCGGCCTGGAACGGGCGCGCCGGGCGCTGCGGCCCGGGGGCGTGCTCGGCGTCTGGTCGGACACGCCCGACCGCAGGTTCAAGGCGCGCCTCCAGCGCGTCGGTTTCACCGTCGAGGAGGTCCGCCCCCACGCCGACGGACGCGGCGGCCCGCGGCACGTGGTGTGGATCGCGACGCGGCGCGACCCGCCCGGCCGGCCGGGCTGAGCCGGGGATACGGGGGCCGCCCCGCCGGCTCGCACGGTTCCTCAACCGGATCCTGTCAGCCTGTCCGGCACCCAGAGGTCTCGAACCCGCCGCGCACCGGATGCGCCGCGGTGCCAGGAAGCGAAGGCGTGCGGCGCATCCTCTTCTCCGTGTCCGGCCACGGCCTCGGGCATCTGAATCAGGCGGCCGCCCTCATGCAGGCGGTCCACGCCCGGCATCCGGACATCGCGATCACCGTGCGTTCCAGCCTCGACCGGGCGCGGATCGAGCAGAGGCTGGGCTTCCCGGTCGCCTACCTGGATGCGCAGGACGATTTCGGCGTCCGGATCCGCAACGGCTTCGACGTCGACCTGCCCGAGACCGGGCGCGCCTACGACCGGATGGCCGCGCGCTGGCCGGAGGTGCTCGGCCGGGCCAAGGCCGACATCGCCGCCGTTCGCCCCGACCTGATCGTCGCCAATGTCGGCTTCGTCCCCCTCGCGGCGGGCGCGGAGCTCGGCATCCCGTCGCTCGGGCTCGCCTCGCTCGACTGGCACACGGTGCTGGCGGGCTACTGGGCCGGCGAGCGGGCGCAGGTCCTGGACCTGATGGACGCGGCCTACGCCTCCGCCGAGGCCCTGCTCGCTTTCGCCCCGACGACGGCCGAGGCCGCGTGGCGGCGGCGGATCTCCCTCGGCCCGGCGGCCGAGGCCGGGCGACCCCGCGGGGACGCGCTGCGCGCCCGTCTCGGCCTGCCGCGCGGGCAGCGCCTCGTGCTGTGCGCGTTCGGCAACAGCGCGCCCCCGCCGCCGCGGACCGACCTGCTCGCCTGCGCCGGCACCACGTTCCTCGTCCCCGCACGGTGGAGTGCGGCGAAGTCGACGGTCGCGGTCGACGGGCTGGACTGGCCGTTCATCGACCTGCTCGCGAGCTGCGACGCGTGCCTCGCGAAGCTGGGCTACGGCATCGCCGCGGAGGCGGTGCGCAACGCCGTGCCGCTCCTCTACCACCGCCGTCCCGGCTGGCGCGAGGACGACGCCCTCGCCGGCTGGACCGAGGCCCACGGCCGCGCGCGGCAGATCGATCTGGCCGCACTCGACGCGGACGGCCTGCGGCACGCCCTCGACCGCTTCGCCGCCGAGCCGGCCCCCGCCGCACCGGCCTTCATGGACCCGGACGCCGCCGTCTCGACCCTGCTGAGCGCCGCCCTCTGACGGCACGCCCGGACGGCCGCGCCGGTGTCACCAGGCGCCGGGACCGCCGGTCACGCCGCCGCGCGCCGCTCCGGGTAGAGGCCGAGCAGCCCCTCGGGGGTCGCCTCGCACACGCCGCGCTCGGTGATGAGGCCGGTCACCAGCCGGGCCGGCGTCACGTCGAAGGCCGGGTTCGCCACGGGGCTGCCGGGGGAGACCACCTCCACCGTGGCGAAGCCGCCGTCGGGCAGGCGGCCGGTGAGGTGCGTGACCTCGCGCCCGTCGCGCTCCTCGATCGGGATCTCCTTGACCCCGTCGTGCAGGGTCCAGTCGATCGTCGAGAACGGCAGCGCGGCGTAGAACGGCACGCCGGTGTCGCGGGCGGCGAGCGCCTTCAGGTAGGTGCCGATCTTGTTGCACACGTCGCCCGATGCGGTGGTGCGGTCCGAGCCGACGATGCACAGGTCCACCTGTCCGTGCTGCATCAGGTGGCCGCCGGCGTTGTCACTGATCACCGTGTGCGGCACCCCGTGGCCGTTGAGTTCGAACGCGGTGAGCGCCGCGCCCTGGTTGCGCGGGCGGGTCTCGTCCACCAGCACCCGCACCGGCACGCCGGCCTCGTGCGCGGCGTAGATCGGCGCCAGCGCCGTGCCCCAGTCGACGGTGGCGAGCCAGCCGGCGTTGCAATGGGTCAGCACGGTGATCGGCCGGCCTTTCGCCCGGTGCAGGTCGGCGATGAGCCGGGAGCCGTGGGCGCCGATGGCGCGGCAGCTCGCGACATCCTCCTCGGCGATGCGCCCGGCCTCGGCGAAGGCGCGGACGAAGCGCTCGTGCGGCTCGATCTGGCGGAGGTTGGCCGCCACCCGCTCCAGGGCCCAGCGCAGGTTGATCGCGGTGGGCCGGGTCGCGGCGAGCGTCGCGGCCGCCCGGTCGATCCCGTCGGCGGAGGGGTCCGCGCGCATGGCGAGCGCCAGCCCGTAGGCGGCGGTGACGCCGATGAGCGGCGCCCCGCGCACGATCATCGTGCGGATCGCGACCGCCGCGTCGTCGAGGGTGGCGAGGCGCTTCAGCTCGAAGGCGAAGGGCAGCCGGGTCTGGTCGATGACCTGGACGCTCTCCCCGTCCGGGTCGGGGAAGATGGTGCGGTAGGGCTTGCCGTCGATGTTCATGGCCGCCGCTGTGCCATATCGGGGCGGATTTTGCACCCGCGGCGTGTGCCGGGCGACGCCGCGGGGACGGCGGGGAGCGGAAACGGTGCGGGCGGGCGCGGACGATCCACGGGCGTCGATGGCGCCGCGCTTGAGTGGCGCCTGCGGGGCGGCTACAAGCCGCGTTCGAGACAAGAAAAAAGGCCACCCCCGTGAGGGAGCGGCCCGAAGTCTTGGGAGGAAACGCCCTCAAAGAAGGGCAGCCGGACCGCGACGCCATCGCGACCCGACGCGACAGACCTAAGCCGCTGCACTGCACCCTGCAACCCACCGAAGGTTGAACGGCGTGCATGACAGCGGCTTTTTCGTCGCCCATGTGCGCAAGCACACCATGGCTCCGCGCAAGCACACCGTGGCTCGTCGGTCCGGAGCCCGGTCGGGGAGCGGCCGGTCCCGTCAGGGCGGTCGCCGGCCTGGTCAGCCTTCCTCAACCTTAGCCGGTCGTTAAGGCGTGCGTGCCTAGCCTCGGGGCAGAGTCCCCGTACCGCGTCCGGTCCCGCATGCGCTCGCTTCGCCGTCCCGCGTCGCCCTTCGAGACCTTCGTCGACGGCTTCCGCCCGTTCATGGGCAAGCGTCTGACGGAGCTCGGCGGGCTCGTGCTGTTCACCGGTGCCGTCGCGCTGACGGTGGCGCTGGCCACGTGGTCGATCGACGACCCGAGCCTCAACCACGCCACCGACCACCGCGCCCACAACGTGCTGGGCCAGCCCGGCGCGGTGCTCGCCGACCTCGCCATGCAGATCTTGGGTCTGGGCTCCCTGGCCTTCGTGCTGCCGCCCGCGCTCTGGGGGGTGCGGCTGATGCGCGAGCGCGAGCTGCCGCGCGGCGGCCTGCGGGTCAGCCTATGGATCATCGGCTTCTGCGCGGCGAGCGCGGTGGCGAGCGCCCTGCCGCCCACCGCCCGCTGGCCCCTGCCCACCGGACTCGGCGGCGTGACCGGCGACGCCCTGCTCGCCGCCGCCCGCGGGGTGGTCGGAATCGTGTCCACCGGCCTCGGCCACCTCGTGGGCTTCGTCTACGCCGGGATCGCCATCCTGAGCCTGACGGGGGCCTGCCGCTTCCCGCCGGCGGAGGAGGACGAGGCCGTCCTCGACGAGCCCTACCCCGCCCGCCGGGCTCCGGACCGGCGCGGGGCCCGCGGCGAGCGCGAGGACGACGAGCCGGGCCTCGGCCTCGTGGGCGTCGGCGCCGTGGCGCAGGGACTGATGCGGGCGCGCTCGGCGGTGGCCGGGCGGGTCGAGGCGTGGCGCGAGGGCCGCGCCGAGAGCTACGGGGCGGACGCCGCCTCGCCGGTCACCGCCGCGCGCCTCGCCTTCTCCGACGCGGAGCCCCCGTGGGCCGAGCACGCGCCGCCGGCGCAGACCCGGCGCGAGCCCGCCTTCGACGCCCCCGCCCGGACGCCGCGCGCGGCCCCGGTGCTGCACGACGACGAGCTGGACGAGGCGGAGCCGGACCCGGTCGCGCCGCGGCCGCAGGCGTCCCCGTCGCGAGTCTCGGCCCCCGCCGCCGCGCCGGTCCCGGCCCGCCGCCCGTCGGCGCCGCCGGTGCGGTCCGAGGATTACGAGCTGCCCGACCTCGACCTCCTGGCCGAGCCCCGGGGGCCCACCCAGGCCAGCCTGATCTCCGCCGACGCCCTGGAGCAGAACGCGACCCTGCTGGAGGCGACGCTCGGCGATTTCGGCGTGCGCGGCGACATCCTGGCGGTGCGCCCGGGCCCGGTCGTCACCCTCTACGAGCTGGAGCCCGCGCCCGGCACCAAGTCCAGCCGCGTCATCGCGCTCGCCGACGACATCGCCCGCTCGATGTCGGCGGTGTCCGCCCGCGTCGCGGTCGTGCCCGGCCGCAACGCAATCGGCATCGAGTTGCCGAACGCCAAGCGCGAGACGGTCTTCCTGCGCGAGCTGCTGGCCTCGACCGACTTCGTCGACACGCAGCAGAAGCTCGCGCTGTGCTTGGGGAAAAACATCGGCGGCGAGCCGATCATTGCCGACCTCGCGCGCATGCCGCACCTGCTCGTGGCCGGCACCACCGGCTCGGGCAAGTCGGTGGCGATCAACACCATGATCCTCAGCCTGCTCTACCGACTGAAGCCGGAGGAGTGCCGACTGATCATGGTCGACCCGAAGATGCTGGAGCTGTCGGTCTACGACGGCATCCCGCACCTGCTCTCCCCCGTCGTCACCGACCCGAAGAAGGCGGTCATCGCCCTCAAATGGGCCGTGCGCGAGATGGAGGAGCGCTACAAGAAGATGGCCAAGATCGCCGTGCGCAACATCGACGGCTACAACGCCCGCGTCGCCGAGGCCGCCGCCCGCGGCGAGGTGCTGACCCGGACCGTGCAGACCGGCTTCGACCGGCAGACCGGCGAGGCGGTCTACGAGGACGAGGCCATGGACCTCGCGCCCCTCCCCTACATCGTGATCGTGGTCGACGAGATGGCCGACCTGATGATGGTGGCGGGCAAGGACATCGAGGGGGCGATCCAGCGGCTGGCACAGATGGCGCGGGCGGCGGGCATCCACCTGATCATGGCCACGCAGCGTCCGTCGGTGGACGTGATCACCGGCACGATCAAGGCGAACTTCCCGACCCGGATCAGCTTCCAGGTGACGAGCAAGATCGACAGCCGGACGATCCTGGGCGAGATGGGCGCGGAGCAGTTGCTGGGCCAGGGCGACATGCTGTTCATGGCCGGCGGCGGGCGCACGACGCGGGTGCACGGCCCGTTCTGCTCGGACAGCGAGGTCGAGAGCGTGGTCGCCCACCTCAAGCGCCAGGGCCGACCCAGCTACCTCGACGCGGTCACCGCCGACGACGAGGAGGGGGCGCCCGAGAAGGGCGGCAAGGGCAAGGGGACGCCCGAGCTCGAGGTCGACGGGACGGTGTTCGACGCGGGCGCCTTCGGCGAGGCCGGCGGCGATCTCTACGAGCAGGCGGTGCAGGTGGTGCTGCGCGACGGCAAGGCCTCGACGAGCTACATCCAGCGCCGGCTCCAGATCGGCTACAACCGCGCCGCCTCGCTGATGGAGCGGATGGAGACGGAGGGCATCGTCGGCCCGGCCAACCACGCCGGCAAGCGCGAGATCCTGGTGGAGGACGCGGCGGTCTGAGGGGCGGCCTCAGCCGACTTCGAGGCTGGCGAGGCCGTAGATCTGCCCGAGCGGCAGGTCGGGCGCCGGGCCGCGATACATGCGCGCCGTCTCGAAGACCGGGCTCAGGCCGTGGCGCTCGGCGAGCCGCGCCGCCGCGGCGTTCGGCTCGGGCGCGTCGAGCGCCAGCGGTTCGCCCGGCGCGCAGGTCGCCGACAGCGCCGTGAACAGCGCCTCGGCCAGATCCTCGCGCTCCGCGAACAGGGGGCCGATCCGGTGGCCCTCCCGCGCGGGCCGCACGACCCCGTAGCCCGCGATCCGGCCGTCCACCCGCGCGACGCGGACGCCGTGACCCGGCGCCTTGATCCAGGCGCGGGCGAAGGCCGGCCGCCGGCCCGGGACGTGGCGGGCGTCGAAGGCGACGAGGGCGTCCGGATCGCGGGCTACGGGGTCGCGCGGCCCCACCCGCGGATCGGTCGGGCGCGGCTGTCCGGCGGGGCCGGCGAAGCGGATATTGCGGTGGGCGGTCGCGAAGCCGCCGCGTCGGTAGGTCCCCTCGCGGGCGAGGACACCGTCCAGACCCACGATCCGCGCCCCGGCGCGGGCGAGACCCGCCGCCCAGAGGGCGCGGCCGTGCCCCCGCCCCCGCAGGTCGGGCCGGACGATGTAGAGGCCGAGGAAGGCGAAGCGCGCGTCGTAGGCGGCGACGCTCAGGGTGGCGACGACGTCCCCGGCGAGCGTGCCGACCAGGAAGCCGGCCGGATCGAGGGCCCGGAACAGCGGCCCGTCCGACAGGCCGGGGTTCCAGCCCTCCCGGGCGGCCCAGTCCATCGCCGTCCCCGTGTCGGCAGCGTCCATTGGGCGGATCTGCAACGGCGTGCTCATCGCTCCCGTCTCCGGCGACGCGCGGGCGGACGCGTCCCGCCACCCTACATGCGTCCCTCTCCTGCCGGGAACAGCCATGCGCCTCCTCGCCGCCGCCCTCGCCATCACCCTCGCCGCCTCGGCCCGCGCCGGGGAGCCGGACCCGGCCGTCCTGCGCGACCTCGCGCCGACCGGGACGCTGCGAACGGCGATCAACCTCGGCAACCCGGTCCTCGCCGCCGAGGGCCCCGACGGGCCGCGCGGGGTCTCGGTCGATCTCGCCCGGCGCTTGGCGGAGCGCCTCGGCGTACCGGTCCGCTTCGTCACCTATCCGGGGGCGGGCGCCGTCTCGGGCTCGGCCGGGTCGGGCGCCTGGGACATCTGCTTCCTGGCGATCGACCCGAAGCGGGCGGAGGGCATCGCCTTCACCGCCCCCTACGTGCTGATCGCCGGCAGCTACCTCGTGCCCGCCGCCTCGCCGATCCGGGCGACGGAGGCGGTGGATCGCGCCGGCATCCGGGTCTCGGTCGGCCGCGGCAGCGCCTACGACCTGTTCCTCACCCGGGCCCTGACGCGCGCGACCCTGGTCCGGGCGCCGACCTCGGCCGAGGCCGTGACGGCCTTCGCCCGGGACGGGCTCGACGTGGCGGCGGGCGTCCACCAGCCGCTCGCCGCCTACGCCGCGTCGCATCCCGAGACGCGGCTGCTGCCGGGGCACTTCATGGAGATCCCGCAGGCGATGGGCCTGCCGCTCGGTCGGGAGGCCGGGGCGGCCTACCTCGCGCGCTTCGTCGCCGCGGCGAAGGCGGACGGGTTCGTGGCGGAGCGGCTGCGGGCCAGCGGGCAGGATCCGGGGCTGGCCGCGCCCTGAGACCTCCTCGCGGGGCTGCGGATCGGGCGCTCCGCGGTCCCCCTCACTTCCCGATGCAGAAGCCCGCGAAGAGGCGGTCCAGCACGTCCTCGACGCCGACATGGCCGCCGACTTCCCCGAGCGCCCGGACGGCGAGCCGCAGGTCTTCCGCCGCGAGTTCCGGCAAGGCGCGGCCGGCGCCGGCCAGCAGCCGGTCGAGATGGGCGAGCGCGGCCTCCAGCGCCGCGCGGTGACGGGTGCGGGTGATCAGCGCGTCGCCCGCGCCGAGACCGGCTTCGGCCTCCAGCCGGACGGCGTCGAGGAGTGCGGGGAGCCCGGCGCCGGTCCGCGCGGACACGGTCAGGCCGCCCTCCGTCGAGCCGGGGCGGAGATCGCCCTTGGTCCTCACGGTGAGCGTGCGCGCGCCGGCCGCGCCGAGGTCTGGCGCCGCGCCGTCCGGCGGCACGAGCGCCAGGACGAGGTCGGCGTCGGCGATGCGCGCCCGCGTCCGGCCGATGCCCGCGACCTCGATCGCTTCGTCGGTCTCGCGCAGGCCGGCGGTGTCGACGAGCACCACCGGCAGGCCGCCGAGGTCGAGCCGCACCTCGATCGCGTCGCGGGTGGTGCCGGGCACGTCCGAGACGATCGCCACCTCGCGCCGGGCGAGCGCGTTGAGGAGCGTCGACTTGCCCGCGTTCGGCGCGCCCGCGAGCACCACGAAGAAGCCGTCGCGCAGGCGCTCGCCGCGGCGCCCGTCCGCCAGCGCCGCCGCGATCGCCCCGCGGAGCGCCTCCGCGCGCCCGAACAGCGCGGCGTCGAGGCCCGCATCGTCCACGTCGCCCTCGTCGGAGAAATCCAGGGCGGCCTCGGCGCCCGCGAGGCAGTCGATCGCCTCGGCGCGCCACGCGGCGACCTGCCGGCTCAGCGCGCCGTCGAGCTGCCGCAGCGCCTGACGGCGCTGCCCCTCGGTCTCGGCGTCGATCAGGTCGGCCACCGCCTCGGCCTCGGCGAGGTCGAGGCGGCCGTTGAGCACGGCGCGGCGGGTGAAGGCGCCCGGCCCGGCGGGTCGGCAGCCCGGCAGCCGGGCGAGGGCCGCCAGGACCCCGGCCCGCACCGCGAGGCCGCCGTGCAGGTGCAGCTCCGCCATGTCCTCGCCGCTGTAGGTGTTCGGCCCGGGGAAGAAGGCGACCAGCGCCGCGTCGAGCACCCGCCCGTCGGCGGGGTCGCGCAGCGTCCGCAGCGACAGGCGGCGGGGAGCCGGGACGCCGCCGCCGAGCGCGATCAGCACATCCCGCGCCGCCGGGCCGCTGACGCGGATCACCGCCACGGCGGCGCGCCCGAAGCCGCTGGCGGGGGCGAAGAGGGTGTCGGTGTCGGGGGCTGACATCGCGGCAGAGGGTGTGATGGGGGTGCGGCGTCCCGTCCGCGAACCCCGCATCCCGGGGGGCGGGGCCGGGACGCGTCGCCTGCGGAATCCGCCGGCGCGCGGGCCGTTCGACGCGAGCCCGGGAGAGCCCGCTGTCCGCGATGCCACCTGTATCATGTCGGCGGCCATCGAACAGCCGCACCCGCGGCGCAGGCGATGGTGGAGACCCGCGACGCCCAGGAGGATCGATGCCGTCCGTGACCCGCCGCACCGTCGGCCTCGCGCTCGGCGCGCTGGCCGTCCCGACCCTGGCCGTCCCGCCCCTGCTGCGCCCGGCCCGGGCGGCGGAGGCATCCCTCGCCGAGATCGAGCGCCGGGTCGGCGGCCGGCTCGGCGTGTCGCTCGGCTGGGCGCCCGATGCGGGGGCGACCCCGCTGCTCGCCCACCGGGCGGACGAGCGCTTCCCGATGTGCAGCACCTTCAAGGCGCTCGCCACCGCCGCCGTCCTGGCGCGGGTCGATGCGGGCGCGGAGTCGCTCGACCGGACGCTGACCTTCGGCCCCGCAGAACTCCTGAGCTACGCGCCGGTCTCTCGCAAGGCGATGGGCGCGGACGGGGTCGGGCGGATGACGGTGGACGCCGCCTGCGCCGCCTCGGTGGTGTGGAGCGACAACACCGCCGCCAACCTGCAACTCGCCACGCTCGGCGGTCCGGCCGGGCTCACCGCGTGGCTGCGCGGGCTCGGGGACGGCACCACCCGCCTCGACCGCACCGAGACCGAGCTGAACACCGCGATCCCGGGCGACCCGCGCGACACCACGACCCCGGCGGCGATGCGCGAGACCCTCGGCCGCATCCTCCTCGGCCCGGTCCTGTCCCCGGCCTCCCGGGATCGGCTGGAGGGCTGGATGGTCGGGGCGCAGACCGGCTTCAAGCGGCTGCGCGCCGGCCTGCCCGCGGACTGGACGGTGGGCGACAAGACCGGCAGCGGCGACAACGGCACCGCCAACGTCGTCGCGCTGCTGCGGCCGCCGGGGCGTGCGCCGCTGATCGCGGCCGTATATCTCACCGGGGCGACGGCGTCGGCGGCCGAGATCGACGCCGCCTACGCCGAGATCGGCCGGCTGGTGGCGGCCGCCGCGGGAGGCCGCTGACCGGACGGGGCATGGTCCAGAAGACGACGCGCGCGACCCAGGCCCTCGACCGCGCCGGCCTGCGCTACAGCCTGCACGCCTACGCCTACGACGGGGACGCGCCGCGCATCGGCCTCCAGGCCGCGGAGGCGCTGGGCGTGGCGCCGGGGCGGGTGCTGAAGACCCTGATGGCGGCGGTCGACGGGCGGACCGTCTGCCTGCTGGTCGCCTCCGACCGCGAGGCCGCGATGAAGCGGGTCGCCGCCGCGTTCGGCGGCAAGACGGCGGCTATGCTGAAGCCCGCCGACGCCGAGCGGCTGACCGGCTACCACGTCGGCGGCATCAGCCCGCTCGGCCAGAAGCGCGCGTTCCCGACCGCGGTCGACGCGGGCTCGCTCACCGAGCCGGCGGCGGAGATCCACGTCAACGGCGGCGCCCGCGGCCTTCAGATCCGGCTCGCCGAGGGCGACCTCGTGGCGGTGCTCGGGGCGCGGGTGGCGCCGCTGACCTGAGGGACGCCGCCTAATCGCTGCGATGGACGCGGACGTTTCTGCGGGCTCGTGCGAGGGCGACGAAGCGGTGGCGCAACGCGGCGAAGAAGCGTGGCGGGAGAAAGCCGTAGGCGACCGATGCGTCGCCGCGCCCCTCGATACGGCGAAGGTCGGGCCCTGGCCAAGCGAAGTCGTTGCATTCGGAGAGGACGACCCAGGACCGTTCCGCATCGAGGCCGAGATGCCGCTTGATCGCGGGCGGTAGTTCGAGCGCCGCTTCGGGGTCGGCAGGCGGCGCGTGGGTCACCGGCACGACGAGCACGCGGCGTTGCCCGGCTTCCGTGCCCAGCGAGAGGACGATGGCGCAGGGGCGATCCTTCACGCCTTCTTCGCGTCCAGCCCGGTGTTCGCGCAGCCAGAGATAGGCGTAGCGGACGACGAGACCGGGTTCGGGTTCGGGAAGCCTCACGGTCTCCAGGCGGGGATCAGTGCGTCGAGCGACGCGTGTCGCCCGTCCATTTCGGTCCGCTCGATCCTGTCCAGTACGGCGTCCGGCAGGTCGGCCGACGCGACGACGCGACGATCCTGTCGCAGCAGGCGCGCATATTCCTCGGCGGAGAGCAGCACCAAGCGGTCCGCGCCATCCCGGGTGATGGTGATCGGTGCCGTGAGCGCCCTGTCGGCGAACGCCCCGAAATCATCGAGCAGGTCGCTCGCGCTCACACGGGTGGGATCGTCCATGGGTGGTCCCCTGTCGCGGAACCGCATCATACGACGATCCAGCGCGGCTCCAAGCGGCGCTTCGCGTTGGCCAGCGCTCCGAACACGGATCCGCGAGACACCGCCTCCGCTCGTCTCTACGCCGGATCTGCTTGGCATCCCGTCATCCCGCGGCGCCGGAGGCGAGCCCGGGATCCGGAAGCACCGTCGGCCGCCCTGCCTGGCACGCCCTTCGGCTGCGGGTTCCGGGCTGCGGTGCGCGGCCCCGCACTGACGGCGGTGCCGACTGGCCGCCGGGGCGGCACGGCGGCGATCCGAATTCGGCGTCCTGTCGCATCGGCGCTCCGAGTCGGGATCGGGAGCGCCCGGATCCCGGCGCGACGCGGTGCGGCGCCGGTAACCGCTCATTTACCCTACCCCGTCACGCTCGCCGCGATGCGGGGGATCGGGATGGCGATGCGGCGGGGATTGCGGACGGCGGCGGCGCTCGCCCTGCTCGCCGGGCCGGCCGGGGCCGCCGACCTCGACGGGCCGTCAGGCTACGGACCCGGGCCGGGCGGCGCGCCGCGCTTCTTCCCGCGCGGCGACGGCAGCGAGAGGCGGTCCCGCGTCGGCGCCCTCCCCCGTCCGCTCCCCGTCGGCTGCATCCCGCGCCGCGCGCCGGTGCCGACCAACGCGCCCGACGATCCGAGCTACGTCGGCTCCGCCTACGGCCTCGGGCACCCGAGCTACTACGGCTTCACACCGCCGCTGGGTGTCGACGACCCGTTCGGCCGCTCGCTGCTGCCCTACTGCCCCTGACGGCCGGCGCCCCGCGCGGCTGGCGCGGGCCGGCGGAAGCGCCTAGATCAGCGCCCCGGACCCTCCGGAGCCCCACCCGTGACCGATTCGGCGCCGCTGCACATCTCGGACCTCGCGCGCCTGCGCGAGACGGTCGCCGGCTGGCGCCGCGCCGGGGAGCGCGTGACCCTGGTGCCGACGATGGGCGCCTTGCACGAGGGCCACGTCGCCCTCGTCGCGGAGGCGCGGCGGCTCGGCCGCCGGGCGGTGGCGAGCATCTTCGTGAACCCGACCCAGTTCGGCCCGGCCGAGGATTTCTCGCGGTATCCGCGCGTGCTGGACTCGGATCTCGACGCCCTCGCCCGGGCGGGCGCCGACGCGGCCTGGATCCCCTCCGTCGAGACCATGTACCCCGCCGGCTTCGGCACGCGGGTGGAGGTCGCCGGGCTCACCGAAGGCCTGTGCGGCGCCTTCCGGCCGGGGCACTTCTCCGGCGTGGCGACGGTGGTGACCAAGCTCCTGAACCAAGTGCGGCCGGACGTGGCCCTGTTCGGCGAGAAGGATTTCCAGCAGTTGCGGGTGATCCAGCGGGCGGTGGCGGACCTCGACCTCGACATCGAGATCCGCGGCGTGCCAACGATCCGCGAGGCGGACGGCCTCGCGCTGTCGTCGCGCAACCGCTACCTGTCGCCGGAGGAGCGCGCCGTGGCACCGCGGCTCCACGCGGTCCTCGCCGAGGTGGCCGCGGCCGCCCGCGACGGTGCCGCGGTCGCCGGTCCCGTCGCGGCGGGGACCGAGGCGCTGACCGCGGCGGGCTTCCAGGTGCAGTACCTCGCGGTCTGCGACGCCGGCAGCCTCGCCCCGGTGGCGCGCGTCGCCGGCCCCGCCCGGGTCCTCGTGGCCGCCCGCCTCGGCCGGACGCGGCTGATCGACAACGTCGCCGTGTAGCGCCCGGGGGCGGGGATCTCCCGTCCGTGCTTCGGCTCGGCCCGGCCAGCGCGCGGGCCCCGGAGGTTCTGCTGCCCCAGATCGCCGCGCGCGCCGGGACGGTCGGACACGAACCCGTCGGCCGGGACCGGCGTCACACCGCCCGGCGCAGGACGGACCGGAACGACCGGCGCTCCGGCGGCGGCTCGGCGGGCGGCGGGTCGGCCGGGGGCGGAGCGGCCAGAATCTCGGAGCGGACGGGCCGCGGCGGCGCGAAGGCGATGCCCTGCGCGAAGGGCACGTCGAGGTCGATCAGGTCCGGCACGTCGGCCTCGGCCTCGACGCCCACCGCGACGAGGCGGAGCCCCGCCCGGGCCAGCGCCGGGGCGAGATCCTCGGCGGCGATGTCCGACCGGCCGGGTCCGCTCCGCAGCAGCAGGTCGGCGGTGACCTTGACCTGGGTGACGCCCAGGCCGGCGAGATCGCGCGCGTCGACGTGCAGGTCGTCCGCCCGATCGAGGCCGACGCCGATACGGCCGCGCAGCGCGGCGAGCAGGTCCCGCTGGCCCCCGTCGAGGCCGCGCCAGCTCGCCTGCGAGAGCGCCACCGTGAGCCCGGCCAAAGCGGGATCGTCCCCGGCGAGGCGTCCGAGTTCGCGCAGGAAGCCGGGCTCGAACAGCGACAGGGGCGACAGGGCGTAGCCCACACCCGCCTCGCTGCCGCGCCGGGCGAGATGGCGCGTGACGGTGGCGGCCCGCTGGAGCATCCGGCGATCCAGCTCGGTGGTGCGGCCGTGGCGTTCCAGGGCGGGTAGGAAATCCGGCGGGCCGGCGAGCCGCTCGCCCACCCGGAGACGCGCAAGCGCTTCGTAAGCGACGACCTTGCGCTGCGGCAGGGTGACAATCGGCTGGAGGTGGATCTCGAGGTCGCCCGCCTCGAAGGCGCGCAGAACCTGCCCGTCGTCCGGCGGGGGCGCCGTCACCCGTCGCGGCGGGATCGGACGCGCGGGGGGCTCGGCCTCCGGTTCGGCCCGGATCCGGCCGGCGGCCGGGTCGATCGGGGCCGGCGCCGGGACGGTCGAGGGAGCGGATACCACCGGGAGAGCGGGAACGGCCGCGGGTGGAGGGGCGACCTCGAACGGTGCCGGCCGCAGCTCGGGGGGCGGGGCCGGCGGAGGTAGGGCCTTGAGGCGGGCGATCTCTCCGTCCTGGCTGCGGACCACGGCGGTCAGGTCGCGCAGGATGCCGCTGAGCAGGCCGATCTCGACGGTCAGCTCCTCAACCTCCGTGCGCAGTTCCTCGTCCCGCGGGGGCGGGTCGGGCGGGGCGGCCTGGGCGCGCTCGGCCTTCAGGAGGCGGCTGGAGAGGAGGTCGATCTCGGCCGAGAGCTTGTCGCAGCGCGCCCGCAGCGTCGCGGCGCGGGCCTGGGCGAGCCCGGCCGCCACCACGGCCGTCACGCCCAGCGCCAGGGCACCCCAGGCCGGCGCCAGCGCCGCGATGGGTCCGATCACCACGATGCCGATGAGGCCGGCGGTCAGCAGTCCCGCGTGCCGGCCGAGGACCCGGGCCATCGAAGGAACACCTGTGAGGGGCGCATGCCGGCCGCGAGCCGTCCCGCGGAAAGAAGCCGGCTGTCCAGCGTTGTCGCCGAGGCGAGGACACACGGCAAGCCGCGGATCCGGCTCACCCCCCGGATTTCCGGCGGGTGTGTTCTCCGGACGCGCCGCGACGACGATGGGGACAACACGATGGACGTGACGCGGGCGGATCTGGTGATGCGGGTCGAGGGCATGACCTGCGGGGGCTGCGCCGCCGCCGTCACTCGGACGGTGCAGCGGATCGATCCGGGTGCAGCGGTCGACGTGGATCTCGCGGGGGGCCGGGTCGCGATCCAGACGTCGGCACAGAGCCTGACGATCGCCGAGGCGCTGACCAAGGCCGGGTACACGGCGACGGCGATGACCGGCTGAGGCGGGACGCGCTGTTTCACGTGAAACAGGGGTGCGTCGGCGGGCCGATCACGCGCACCACTCGGCGGGCTTCCGGTCGGCTCCTTGGAAGCTGCTGGCCCGGCGGCTTGGGATGAAGAGTGGTTGGGACGCCCCCGTCTCGCTATACCGTTATGAGGACCTTGCTCTGATCCGAGACCTTGGTCGCCACGACGGGTAGATAGGCCGCCGACGGCCGGGGCCATCCATCAGGGTTCCGAAATCGGGTGAACGACCCGCAACCTGTGATACCGTTTCCGGGTGAACCGTTCGGTGATCCGGTCCCGCACCGTCATCGCGAGCCGTAGGCGAAGCGACCCAGGGCAGCGCGCGTTCGTCGGACGTTGGCGCCACTGGATTGCTTCGCTCCGCTCGCAAAGACGGAGAGCGTCGATCCCGAACCTTCAGCCCGAAGCCCTATCACGTGCAGTCCGTCATTCCGGGCCCTGCTGCGCAATCCCGGAATGACGGGGCCTCTCGCAAACACCGCTGCCGAGCCTGCGTTAACCCGAGTTCGGAGCCCGTGGCCATCCATAGGCCGACCCCGAACCGACCGGCGGCGCCGCGTTGACCCGCCCGATCGCCTCCGCGTAAGCACGGGCATGTCCACAGACTCCCCTGCCCGCTTCGACGTCATCGTCGTCGGCGGCGGCCATGCCGGTGTCGAGGCCGCCGCCGCCGCGGCCCGGTGCGGCGCCCGCACCGCCCTCGTGACCCACGATCCGGCGACGATCGGCGCCATGTCCTGCAACCCGGCGATCGGCGGCCTGGGCAAGGGCCACCTCGTCCGCGAGGTGGACGCCCTCGACGGGTTGATGGGCCGGGTGGCCGACGCGGCCGGGATCCAGTTCCGGCTGCTCAACCGCCGGAAGGGGCCGGCCGTCCGCGGCCCCCGCACCCAGGCGGACCGCAAGCTCTACGCGGCGGCCATGCAGACCGCTGTCGCGGAGACGGCGGGGCTCAGCGTGGTTATGGGAGCCTGTGAAGACGTCTCCTGGGATGCCGACGGCCGGCTCGCCGGCGTGGTCCTCGGGGATGGGCGTATGCTCTCGTCCGGTGCCGTGGTGCTCACCACCGGCACCTTCCTGCGGGGGCTGATCCATATCGGCGAGCGGCAGATTCCGGCCGGTCGGGTCGGCGAGGCGCCCGCCGTGGGCCTGGCCCGGAGCCTGGACCGGCTCGGCCTGCGGCTCGGGCGCCTCAAGACCGGCACCCCGCCCCGGCTCGCGCGCGACGGCATCGCCTGGGAGGCCCTGGAGATGCAGGCGGCGGACGACGAGCCGGTGCCGTTCTCGACGCTGACCGAGCGGATCACCACGCCGCAGATCCGCTGCGGCATCACCCGGACCACCCGGGCGGTGCACGACCTGATCCGCGCCAACCTGCACCGCTCGCCGATGTATTCCGGCGGCATCAGCAGCCGCGGCCCGCGCTACTGCCCCTCGATCGAGGACAAGGTGGTGCGCTTCGGTGATCGCGAGGGCCACCAGATCTTCCTGGAGCCCGAGGGGCTGGACGACCCGACCGTCTACCCGAACGGCATCTCGACCGCCCTGCCAGAGGACGTGCAGGGCGCGATGATCCGGCTGATCCCGGGGCTGGAGCGGGCGACGATCCTGCGGCCGGGCTACGCGATCGAGTACGATTACGTCGACCCGCGCGAGCTCGACGCCGGCTTGCAGGTGAAGCGCCTGCCCGGCCTGTTCCTGGCGGGCCAGATCAATGGCACCACCGGCTACGAGGAGGCGGCGGCGCAGGGCCTCGTCGCCGGGCTGAACGCGGCGCGGGTCGCGGGCGGCGCGGCGGTCGCGACCTTCGACCGGGCCGAATCCTATCTCGGCGTGATGATCGACGACCTCGTCACCCACGGGGTGAGCGAGCCCTACCGGATGTTCACCTCGCGGTCCGAGTACCGGCTGTCCCTGCGGGTCGACAACGCCGACGAGCGGCTGACCCCGCGCGGCCTCGCCCTAGGCGTGGTTGGGGCCCGCCGCGCCGACCACTTCGCTACCGCGCAGGCTGCGTTGCGGGCCGCCCGGGAGCAGCTCGACGCGCTGAGCCTGACGCCGACGCAGGCCGCGACCCGCGGCATCGCCCTGAACCGCGACGGGATCCGCCGCACGGCGTTCCAGCTCCTGGCCTATCCGGACCTCGACTGGGCCCGCCTCGCGGCGGTCTGGCCGGAGCTGGCCGGCGTGCCCCCGCGGATCGCCGAGCGGCTGCGCACCGACGCGACTTACGCGGTCTATCTCGACCGGCAGAGCGCGGACATCGCCGCCTTCCGCCGCGACGAGGCGGTGCGGCTGCCGGCCGGCCTCGACTATGCCGGCATCAGCGGGCTGTCGAACGAGATGCGGGTGAAGCTCGAAGCGGTGCGGCCCGGGACCCTCGGCCAGGCGGCGCGGATCGAGGGCGTGACGCCTGCGGCGCTGACGCTGCTGGCTGCACACGCCAAGCGCGGCGCACCGGCGCCCTCCCCCGCCGCGCGATGAGGGAGGCCGACCGCGCACGGGCGCTCGCGGCCTACGATGTTTCACGTGAAACAGCGGCCCGGCTCGATCTCTACGTGGAGCAACTGAACCGCTGGCAATCGGTCAAGAACCTCGTCGGGCCGGCGACGCTCGCGGAGGTCTGGAGCCGCCACGTCGCCGACGCCCTCCAGCTCCTCGCCCTGGCGCCGGACGCGCGGACCTGGGCGGATCTGGGCTCCGGAGCCGGCATCCCGGGGCTGATCCTGGCCATCGCCGGCGCCGAGCGGGGCATCCGGGTCACGCTGGTCGAGAGCAACGCCCGCAAATGCGCCTTCCTGACCGAGGCCGCCCGAATCACCGGGGCGCCGGCCCAGGTGAGCAACGCCCGGATCGAGTCCGTCGTCCCGGATCTATCCGGCGTCGATGTCGTCTGCGCCCGGGCGCTCGCGCCCCTCGACCAGCTCCTCGCCTGGACCGCGCCGCTGTTGAAATTCGGCACCACCGGCCTGTTTCCGAAGGGCCGTGATGTCGAGGCGGAATTGACCCGGGCCGCCGCGCGGTGGACATTCACCCACGATCTCGTTCCGAGCCGCACCGATGCGGAGGCCCGGATCGTGCGCATCACAGCCCTCACCGATCCGAGCCCCCGATGACCGACGCCACGACCGGCGAGGCCCCAGAGCGGCCCGCGGACCGCGCCCCCCGTCCGGCGGCGCGCCCCCTGCGCGTGCTGGCGCTCGCCAACCAGAAGGGCGGCGTCGGCAAGACGACCACGGCGATCAACCTCGGCACCGCGCTCGCCGCGATCGGCGAGGAGGTGCTGGTGATCGACCTCGATCCCCAGGGCAACGCCTCGACCGGCCTCGGCATCGACCGCGCACGGCGGCGCCTCTCGACCTACGAGGTGATGGCCGGGGAGGCGACGCTCGCCCAGGCCGTGATGCCGACCGCAGTGCCGCGCCTGTCGATCGCGCCCTCGACCATGGACCTGCTCGGCCTCGAGATGGAGATGGCGACCGCGCCGGACCGGGCGCACCGCCTGCGCAACGTCCTGAAGGGGATCTCGGGGGCAAAGGGGCTGGAGACGGTCAGCTACGTGCTGATCGACTGCCCGCCCTCCCTCAACCTGCTGACGATCAACGCGCTCGCCGCCGCCGACGCCGTGCTGGTGCCCCTGCAATGCGAGTTCTTCGCGCTGGAGGGCCTGAGCCAGCTCCTGCGCACGGTCGAGCAGGTGCGCGGCGCCCTCAACCCGCGGCTGACCATCCAGGGCGTCGTCCTGACGATGTTCGATCCCCGCAACAACCTCTCGGCGCAGGTGGTGGCGGACGTGCGCGGCTTCATGGGCGACAAGGTCTACGAGACCATGATCCCGCGCAACGTGCGCATCTCCGAGGCGCCCTCGCACGGCAAGCCGGCGCTGCTCTACGACCTCAAATGCGCGGGCAGCCAAGCCTACCTGCGCCTCGCCTCAGAGGTGATCCAGCGCGAGGGCCGGATACCGGCGGCGGCGTGATCGTCTGGCCCTTCGTCCCCTGGATCTTGTCCTTCCCGCAGGAGACTGCGCCGGACGAGGCGAGGGACGGCGGGCGCGTAGCGGACCAGGAACGGGTGGACACGATGGCGGACGAGGGCGCAACCAGGCCCCGGCTGGGGCGAGGGCTCGCGGCCCTGATCGGCGATTTCGGGGACGCCGCGCCGGCGGTGAAGCCCGAGAGCCAGCGCCGGGTGCCGGTCGAGTTCCTGCGGCCGAACCCGCGCAACCCGCGGCGCATCTTCGGCGAGGAGGAGCTGGCCGAGCTCGCGGTCTCGATCAAGCAGCGCGGCATCATCCAGCCGATCGTGGCGCGGCCGCTCGCCGACGTGCCCGGCGCCTTCGAGATCGTGGCCGGCGAGCGCCGCTGGCGCGCCGCGCAGCGGGCCGGGCTGGAGGAGGTGCCGGTGGTGGTCGTCGAGATCGACGACCGCGCCTCCCTCGAATTCGCGATCCTGGAGAACGTCCAGCGCACCGATCTCAACGCGATCGAGGAGGCCTCCGGCTACGAGCGGCTGATGCAGGACTTCTCCTACACGCAGCGCGAGCTGGCGGAGATCCTGGGCAAGAGCCGCAGCCACCTCGCCAACACCCTGCGGCTGCTGAACCTGCCGGAGGCGGTGCAGGCGCGGGTCTCGGCGGGGGAGATCACCGCCGGCCACGCCCGCGCCCTCCTCTCGGTGCGCGATCCCGAAGGCCTCGCCCGCCGGGTGGTGGCGGAGGGGCTGTCGGTGCGCGAGGTCGAGGCGCTCGCCGCCGCCGAGGCGCAAACCTCCGACACCCCCCGCCCCGGCCGCCCGCGCCTCTCCGCCGAGCGGCCCGCGCCGGTGCGCGACCTGGAGCGCCGGATCCACCGCGCGCTCGGCGTCGATGTCAGCTATCGCCCCAAGGACGAGGACTCGGGCGAGATCCGCATCCGCTACACCAACCGCGACGAACTCCAGGCGCTGCTGAACCGCTTCCGGGTGTCGGATGAGGCTTGATACGATTTTCGGTTGACCGCTTCGGTCGTTCAACCCGCGTCGTCATCGCGAACGCAATGACGCGACCCAGGGCAGCGCGGGGCCGGCAAACGTGGCGCTGCTGGATTGCTTCGCTCCGCTCGCAAAGACGGGCGGAAGCGCGCGTGACATCGTCAATTTGAGACCGGTCGGGCGCTCCGATCCGCGCGATCCCGCATCCAACCGGTATAGAGATCGGGGATCGCGTCCTTCATCGGACGGGCGGCCTGGAATTCCGCCGCGGTCCATTCCGGGTTCTCCGGATCTTCGGCGATGCCGGCCTGGATCGCGGCTTCCTCGGCATCGTCGATGTCGGGGATGTCAGGGTCGGTGCTGCTCATAGAGCCTCCTCGCGGCGAGACTCGCCCGCCTCGAGCGATCGATGCCAGAGCTTGGTTGCCGAGCCGCCGAGGTTCAACCCTTCCAACCGCACGAACCCTCAGCGGTCCCGCCGCAGGCCCGGCACCAGCGCCGCGATCCGCTCCTGCGGGGACATCCGCGCGCGCGGGCGGCGCGGCGGACCGCCGGGGCCCGGGCCAGGGGGGCCGCCGTCGCCGTCGGCCGCCCGGTCGACGCCGAGCACCAGGGCGGCGCGGTAGCGGTCGCGCTCCTCGGACACCGCGCAGAAGCCGCGCCGGTCGGGGTCGTCGGCCGCGAGGCCGTCGTTGGCGTTGATGATCGTCCGCTCGACGGCCCGCCCGCCATAGGCCGGGACGCGGGCGTACAGGAACTCGCTGAGCGCGTCGGGGAAGTAGATCTGGCCGGTGAGCATCGTGCGGGCGTCGAGGAAGACCTTGACGTGCACGTGCGTCGCGCGGCCAGGATACCAGCCGGGATAGATCGTGTCGAAGCCCGCGCGGCCGGCGGCGTCGGTGGTCTGGCTGCCGCGCAGGAAGGTCTGGCCGGTGGTGTCCGCGCCCGTCTCCCCCTGCCCCGGATAGCCGGAATAGAGCCCCTGCGCATCGCAGTGCCAGACATCGACCCGGGCGCCGGCGACCGGCGCGCAGCGCCCCGCCTCGATCACGCGCAGGGCGAGCCGGAGCGGCACGCCGGGGCGGCCCTCGCGGATGTCGGACCGCACCAGCTTCGGGTCGCGGTAGAACGGCCCCTCGACGGCCTGCGGCGTCAGCCAGCAGGTCCCCTCCCCCTCCGCGTCCGGAGCGGCCGGGGCCGCGGGCGAGGCGGCCCGCGCCGGCATCAGGCCGGCGGCCGAGGCGCCGAGGGCGGCCAGCAGGCCGCGGCGGGAGGCGGGAAACGGCATCGGGACTCCTTGCGGTTCGGCGGACGCGACGCGGCCGCATAGGCCGGCCCTGTCTCCGCTCCGTGTCCGGCGCGGTCAGCGCCGCCGCCGCGCCCCGGCCTCGGCGATCCGCAGCAGCGCCGCCGAGGCCAGGGCGTGCGCCAGTTCCGGGTCCGACCGGCGGCAAGCGAGGATCGCCTCCTGGAGCGCGGTGGCCGCCTGCCGGAGGGTGCCGGGCGCCCAGGCGCCGAGCTGCGCCTCGATGCTGGCCTTGCGCTTAAAGTGCAGGCCGCGCCAGCCCGCGGCCATCATCGACGGCGTCTTGTCGGGGTTGTCGAGGCGAGTGGCGAGCAGGGTCAGCGCGTGGCGCAGCGCCGCGCCGAGCACGATTCCGGGATCGAGCCCCTCGGTGCGGAAGCGGCGATAGTCGCGCTCGACCAGGGCCTTGCGGCCGTCGAAGGCGGCGTCGATCAGGGTGTTGAGGACGCTGGCGGCCACGTCGCTCGCCACCGCCTCCACGTCGTCCAGCGTCACGCTCCCCTGCCCGTGCGCGTAGAGGGCGAGCTTGTCGATCTCCATCAGGCTGGCGCGGCGGTCGCCGCCGAGGCTGCGGGCCAACGTCTCGCGGGCCTCGCGGTCGATGCGCAGGCCGCGCTCCTGGAGGGTGCGGTCGATCAGGTCGGCGAGCGCCCGCTCGTCGTCGGGGTAGCAGGGGATGGCGAGCGCCTTCGGCGAGCGCTCGCACAGGACCCGCAGCGGGTTGTTCTTGGCGAGGTCGCCGCCCTCCACCACGATGCGCGCGTCGGCGACCGGCATCCCGAGCACGGCCTCGACGGCGGGCGCGTAGTTGCGCGTCCCCGGACGGACCCAGATCGCGCGGCGCCCGCCGAACAGGCCGAGGGTGCCGGCCTCGTCGCAGAGGCGGCCGGGATCGGAGGCCAGCGCGTCGCCGTCGATCTTCACCAGGGCGAAGGGGTCGCCCGCGTCCGCGACGAAATCCTCGGCGAGCCGCTTGGCCCGCTCGGTCACGAGGCCGGTATCCGGCCCGTAGACGAGGATCACCGGGATGCGCGGGTCCGGGCCCCGGCGGATCAGCCCCTCGATCTCGCCCGCCTTGACCGCGGTCAAAGCCGGCTCACGGCTTGGTCGAGAGCACGGAGGCGACGCGCGTCTTGATCTGGTCGGCCAGAACGTTCGCCAGCCGGATCTCCGCGTCGCGCGCCGCGCGCTGGCTGGCGAAGCGCTGGATCGAGCGGTCATAGGTCGCCGTCGAGGTCGCCACGCCCTCGCTGATCACCTTGAGCCCGGCCATGTCCTCCAGGCTGTAGCGGATGTTGGCGACGATCGTGCCGGCCTCGGCGCGGCCGGTGGTGGAGGAGACGATCGGGGTCTGCACAACCTCCGAGCCGGAGAGCTTCAGGCGGTAGCGCTTGGCGGCGGGCTGGCCCGATCCGTCGAGGTCGAAGATCAGCTCGCTGCGCAGGTAGTGTCCCAGGCGTTCCTGGCCCTGGGCCATCGCCACCTCGTCGACCTGCACCGAGGCGAGCAGCGCCTGGATCGACTCGCCCGAGGCGGTCGGCCCGTAGAGCGGCCGGAAGCAGGCCGAGAGGCCGAAGGTCAGGCCCGCGACGCAGGCGAGGCGGCCGATCCGCGCCGCAACCGATCCACCCGAACGCCTCATCACGCCGCCGTTCCGCCCCGCTTCGCCGTACCGTCTAGCTCGGACCGGGAGTCCCGCGCCACGAGTGTGCGGGCGATCCGTTACGATTCCTCTGCGGCGAGAGCGTGTCGCGGGGCAGGGCTACCAGCGGAAGATCAGGCTGCCGATCACCGTCGCGGGGGCGCCGCGGTAGCAGAAGCCGGCCTGGCAGTTGGTGTAGTCCCGGTCGAAGATGTTGTAGCCGTTGATCTGCGCGCGCAGGCCCTTGAACCGCGGGTCGAGGGCGGCGAAGTCGTAGGCGACCAGCGCGTCGAACAGGGTCACGGTGGGGTTGCGCACGGTGTTGCGGTCGTCGGCGAAGCTGGTGCTCGCGTAGCGGATGCCGCCGCCGACCTGGAGGCCGGAGAGCGGGTGGCCCGGTCCGAACAGGTAGGTGCCGAAGGCCGAGAACGTATCGCCGGGGATGCCGGACAGGGCGTTGCCGTCGATCACGCGCCCCTGCGCGTCGGTGGAGCGCAGGAAGCGGAAGTCGAGGTGGGTGTAGGCGACGGTCAGGTTGGTGCCGGGCCCGAAATTGGCGGTCAGCTCGGCCTCGAATCCCTTCGACTCGACCGAGCCGGTGGCGACCTGATTGGCGGAGTTGGTCGGGTCGGTGCGCAGGATGCTCGACTGCACGATGTCGAAGCCGGCGAACGAGCCGGTGACGTTGGTGTTCGGGACCGCGAACTTCACGCCAGCCTCGATCTGGTCGCCGGTGGCGGGCTTGAAGGAGCGGCCGCTGGCATCGACGCCGACCTGCGGGGTGAAGGTGGTGGCGTAGCTCGCGTAGGGGACGAAGTTCGGGGTCAGCAGGTAGTTCAGGCCGAGGCGGCCGGTGAGGGCGGAATCGTTGCGCGTGGTGGCGGCGCCGAGGGCGGCCGGCGTTCCGGACCGGGTGGATTGCGAGACGAAGTCGTGGCGCCCGGTCAGGGTCAGCACGAAGCGGTCGACCTTCGCCTGCTCCTGGAGGTAGAGGCCGAGCTGGTCCTGGGACTGCTCGGAGGCCCTGTTGAGCGCCGGGCGCGGGACGAAGGTCCGGTAGTTGAACCGCTTGAAGTCGGTCACCCCGGCGATGTCGAGATCCGGCACGGCGGAGTTGAAGCCGGACTCGCGCCGAAAGTCGTAATGGTAGTAGTCGACGCCCATCAGGAGCGTGTGCGCCACGGGGCCGGTGGTGAGATGCGCCTCGAGCTGGTTGTCGAGCCCGACCGTTCCGAGCCGGTCGTGGATCAGGCCGGCGAAGCGCTGGGCCGAGAAGCCGGTCACGTCGGTGATCTCGGTGTAGGCGAGCTTGGCGTCGACGTTCTGGTAGCGGAAGTTCTGGCGGAAGATCAGGTCCGGCGTGAACCGGTGCTCGAAGGCGTAGCCGATCCGGTACTGCTCCACGTCGAAGCGGTTGAAGTTGCCGTCGCCCTGGTAGAGCCGCGTCACCACGAAGCCCGGCGCGTTGTAGAAGGTGGCGGTGCCGGGCGCGCGGCTGTTCAGGTACTCGGTGAGCAGGGTGAAGCTGGTGTCGGCCGAGGGCCGCCACGTGAAGGCCGGGGCGATCATGACCCGGTCGTCGGCCCCGTTCGGCAGGTAGGTGTTGGACTGGCGCACCACGCCGGTGAGCCGGTAGGCGAGGGTGCCGTCCGTGCCCTCCACCGGGCCGCCGACGTCGAAATTGCCCTGGACGCGGTCGTAGTTGCCGGCCTGGAACCACGCCTCGCCGAAGCGCGTGAACACCGGCCGCTTGGAGGTGATGTCGACGATGCCGCCCGGCGAGCCGAGGCCGTAGAGGCCCGAGGCCGGCCCGCGCAGGATCGTCAGCGCCTCGGTGCCGTAGGGCTCCACCCGCGGCACCGCGAGGTTGACGCCCGCCTGACGCAGCCCGTCGCGGAAGATGCCGTCGTAGGTCTCCAGGAAGCCGCGGATGTAGAACGCGTCGAAGCGCGGATCGAAGCCGAACACGTTGGCCGACACGCCGGGGGTGTAGGACAGCGCCTGGTTCACGTCCTGCACGTTGCGGTCGTTGAGCTGCGCGCGGGTGACGACCGAGACCGATTGCGGGGTCTCGATCAGCGGCGTGTTGGTCTTGGTGGCGGTGGGGCTGACGCGGGCGACGTAGCCGGTCACGCCCGAGGGACCGCCGCCGCCCCCGCTCGTCGCGGCGCTGTCGCCGCCGGGACCCGTCGGCACGGGCGCGGCCGCCGCGGTCGGCGGCCCGGGGGGCGGGGGCTGGGCCGGGGCGGCGGCGCCCGCGCCGGGCGCGGGCCGCGCCTTCGGCGGGGCGGCCTCCACCGTGATCTCCTTCAACCGCACGTCCGCCTGCTGGGCCGCGGCCGGGCCGGCGAGGGCGGTGGACGCGAGCAGGACGACGAGGCGGGCGGAACGGCGCGGCATACGGGAACCCCGGAGGCGCGCCCCTGCGGCGCACGCCCCCAACTCGCTCGCTCACGGCCCCGCGATCAAGCCGAAAATGTGATAAAAATCACACATTTGGAACAGTTAAAATCTAGACTCTATCCAATCTGATCTGAATATAACGAGCGTTAAAGACGGCTTCATCAGTCGAAACAACACTTTCCCGAATCACGGTCGTCGCGCGCGCGCCGCTCGAACGCTGTGGACGCCGTGCGAACGCCGGGTCCGGCCCCGCCGCGAGCGCGCCCCGCGCATCAGAACTCAAGCGCCGGCTCCCGCAAGGCCTCGGCCTCCCGCTGGCAGACGGCCTGATCCGGCCCGGCGCCGCCTCCGGCCAGGGCGCCGCGCAGCTCGCTCCGGGCCTTGTCCATGTCGGACCGGAAGGCGGCGTCGCCGACCAGCGCGGCGAAGACCGCCGAGCCGTTGAGGCGCCCAGCCACCACGTCGCTCAGCCAGTGGACGCCGCAGACGATGCGGCTCTCGCCGTAGGCCCGGCCGCGGGCAAGGATCGCGGTGGCCTTCTCCGGCACCAGGGACGCCAGGATCAGCGCGTAGGCCCAGCCCTGCGTGGCGTGGCCGGACGGGTAGCTGAAGCTGTCGGCGAGCGCCTGGGTGCGCTGGACGCAGATCGGCGCGTCGTTGCCGACGAACGGGCGCAGCCGCCGGAAATGCACCTTCGGGATGCGGGTGGCGTTGGCGAGGTCGATCCGGGCGCGCTCCAGCAGGTTGAGGGTCGCGGGCACCCGGGCCTGGTCGATGCGGGTGCCGAGGATGCAGGCGTAGTTGTCCAGCACGGCGGCGGCGCCCTCGGCGACGTCGTTGGCGGCGAGATTCCAGCGCGGCGTGCCCTTGAGCGACCGGGTGGTGGTGAAGGCGGCGCGGTCGGCCATCTCCAGCGGCGAGTGGTGCGCGGGGGGCGCGGAGAGCACCTTCAGCGGATCCGGCATCGCCCCCTCGGCCAGGTAGGGCTTGAGCGCGGGCTTGCCGGGCTTCAGCGTCTCGTTGCCCACCGAGGGGGCGGAGGGCGCCTCCGGCGGCGGCGCGGCCTTGGGCGCGGCCTGCTCGGCCGCGTGCGCCGCCGTCGCGAGGCAGGCGGTGAGGAGCAGGGCCGGCAGGATCGGGGTGCGGGGCATCGGGTCCTGGCGTGGCTCGGGGTGGGCGGGCCGCCCGCGCGGGACGGCGCTTCACGGGGCCAACGTTCCGGTCAGCCCTCCAAGTCCCTGCACACGGGACTGATTCTGTCCAGAGGCTCCGCTTCAGGCGCCGCGGATGGCGGCGGCGACCGCGGCCGGATGTTCCTCGTGCGGGCTCAGCGCCCCAGGGATCGCGGCCGCCGCCACCCGGCCGCTGCCGGCGAGCGCGTCCATCTCCGCCCCCGAGCGGCGCGGGGCGCCGTCCGGGCGCAGCACCAGGGTCGGGGGCAGGCCGTCGCCGAACAGCGCCAGGAAGGCGTCGCGGCTGCCCACCGGGTCGAGGCCGCCGGTGACGAAGGCGGCGGTGCCGAAGCGGCCGTTGCGCTGGCGGGTGATCGCGTGCTTGGCCCGCACCAGGGCCGGGGTGACGCGGTCCCGGTCGGCGTAGACGTGGGCGCGCATCATCCGGCCGATGATCGGCGGGGAGATGTTGAGGCGGTAGAGCGCCTCGCCGACGACGGGCGCCTCGACCGCCCGGCGGATGCGGGGGAACCAGTGGGCGCGGCCCGGCATCGCGGTCGGCAGCGGCCCGCGCCAGGTCGGCGCCACCAGCACCAGCCGGGCGAAGGTTCCGGGATGGCGGCGCGCGGCGGCGGCGAGGTAGCCGGCGGCGTGGCCGGCCGCGACGCCGAGAGCGTAGGGCCCGGGGGCGGCGGCGAGCAGCGCGTCGAGGAAGGCGTGGAAGGTCGCGGGCTCCAGCGGCACCCGCGCCCGCGGCCGGGCCCCGAAGCCCGGCCAGTCCGGCACGAGGCAGCGGTGGTCCCGACCGAGATCCCCCGCGAGGTCGCGCATCTCGGACCGGGCCGAGATGGTGGACAGGGCCGGCAGCAGCAGCGCCTCCGGCCCGTCGCCGACCACGTCGCAGACGGTCGGCAGCGCGCGGCCGCCGACCACGAGATCGAGCGTCCGCGTCGTGTCCATCGGGCGGCTCCCGAGTCCGAAGAGAATCAGGTGCGGAGGAGGTCGTTGATCGCGGTCTTGGCGCGGGTGCCGGCATCGACGCGCTTGACGATCACCGCGCAGTACAGGCCCGGGCCGGGGGTGCCGTCGGGCAGCGGCTTGCCGGGCAGCGTGCCCGAGATCACCACGGAGTAGGGCGGCACGCGGCCGTAGAACACCTCGCCGGTGGCCCGGTCGATGATCTTGGTGGAGGCGCCGATATAGACGCCCATCGACAGCACCGAGCCCTGGCCGACGATGACGCCCTCGACCACCTCGGAGCGGGCGCCGATGAAGCAGTCGTCCTCGATGATCACCGGGTTGGCCTGGAGCGGCTCCAGCACGCCGCCGATGCCGACGCCGCCCGACAGGTGGACGTTCTTCCCGATCTGCGCGCAGGAGCCGACGGTGACCCAGGTGTCGACCATCGTGCCCTCGCCGACATAGGCGCCGAGGTTGACGAAGCTCGGCATCAGGATCGCGTTCGGGGCGACGTAGGCGCCGCGGCGCACGAAGCAGCCGGGCACGGCCCGGAAGCCCGCCTCCCGGAACCGCGCCTCGTCCCAGCCGGCGAACTTGGCGGGCACCTTGTCCCACCACGGCGCGCCGCCGGGGCCGCCGGAGACCGCCGCCATGTCGTTGAGGCGGAAGGACAGCAGCACCGCCTTCTTGAGCCACTGGTTGACCTGCCAGTCCTCGCCCGCCTTCTCGGCGACCCGGGCCTGCCCGGAATCGAGCAGCTCCAGCGCCGCCTCGACCGCCTCGCGCACCCGGCCCGTGGTGGCGGGCGAGACGCCGGCGCGGTCGTCCCAGGCGGTCTCGATGGTGGCGACGAGGTCGGCGTGGGACATGGTCTCGCGAGGCTTCCGGCTGTTGCTCGGCCGTGCTTACTAGGGGGCGCCGGGGCTGTCACCTGAGGCGGGGAACTCATGATGCGCGCGCTCACGATCCTGGTGCCGGTCCTGGCGCTGCTGGCCGCGGGGCCGGCGGCGGCGGAGACCTGCGCGCCCTGGGTCGACGGGGCGACGCTCGGCCTGGAACGGGTGCTGCCGCCCCCGCCCGAGCCCGCCTCCCCGGAGGCCGAGGCGGACATGAAGGCCCTGCGGGCGGCGGTCGCGGCGCGAACCCCGGCGGACGAAGCCCGGATCGAGTCCGACATCACGTACACCCTCGACCAGTTCGCCGGCGTCCTCGGGCCCGCCTACACGGCGGCGCGCGCCCCGCGCCTCGCGGCCCTGGTCGCACGCCTCTACAAGACCAGCAGCGCGGCGGTGAACGCGGCCAAGCACGCGTACCAACGGCCCCGGCCCTACACGCTGGATCCGGGACTCCGCACCTTCGGCGACCGCTCGCACTCGACCTCCTACCCGGGCGGCCACGCGGCCTTCGGCACCCTCACCGCCACGATGCTCGCCCAGATCGTGCCGGAGCGCCGGCGGGCCCTGCTCGCCCGCGCCCAGGTCTACGCCCACGCCCGGACGGAGGCCGGCACGCACTTCCTCACCGATCTGGAGGCCGGCCGGATCGCCGGGATGATCCTCGCCGAGGTGCTGCTGCGCGATCCCGGCTTCCGCTGCGATCTCGCGGCGGCGACGGCGGAGGTGCGGGCGGCGGAGCGGTAGGGGTCCCCGGACCCGCCCGGACGCGCAGCCTCATACGACGTCCGGCTGAAGGGTTCGGGATCGACTCTCGCCGTCTTTGCGAGCGGAGCGAAGCAATCCAGCAGCGCCACCGTCTCAAACCGCGCGCTACCCTGGGTCGCTTCGCCTACGGCTCGCGATGACGGTGCGGGGCCGGATCACCGAACGGTTCACCCGGAAACGGTATCAGGCGTCCCGGAGCAGGCGCTGCACCCGGCCGAGATCGGCGACGAAGCCGGCGAGATCCTCGGCCAGGGCGGCGTGGATGGCGCGGGCGGCTCCGGGGAACTCCTCCAGCACCCGGCGCATCAGGGTGGGGGTGATCCGCATCACCTCCGCCGGGCCCTCCGCCCGCGCCTCGGCGGGGCGCTCCCCTCGCACGAACAGGGCGCGCTGGCCGATCAGGGCGGAGCGGCCGGCCCGGACCGGCTCGGCGCCCGCGGCCCGGGGTTCGAGGCGGATCGTGCCCGCCATCACCACGAAGCCGCCGTCGGCCGGGTCGCCGCGGGAGAACAGCAGGTCGCCGTCGGCGAGGTCGCGCCGCTCCGACGCGAAGGTCAGCAGGCGCAGGGCGTCACGGTCGAGGAAGCCGAGCAGCGGCGCGGCAGCGAGGATCGCGATGTCGTCGTCGAGCCCCAACGAAACGCCCCACAGCCCCGCGCGCGAAAAACCCCGGCGGGACCGCGTACACGAAAAACCCTAAACAATCAGGGGAGGAGCTTGTAGCCGCCTCCCTCGGTGACGAGGATCGCCGCCATCGCCGGGTTCGGCTCGATCTTCTGGCGCAGCCGGTAGATATGCGTCTCCAGCGTGTGCGTGGTGACGTGGGCGTTGTAGCCCCAGACCTCGGCGAGCAGCGTGTCGCGGTTCACCACCGCGCGGCCGGCCCGGTACAGGAAGCGCAGGATCGCGGTCTCCTTCTCGGTCAGCTTCAGCTTCGAGCCGCGGTCGCCGATCAGCAGCTTGGCCCCCGGCCGGAACGTGTAGGGGCCGATCTGGAACACCGCGTCCTCGGAGGCCTCGTGGCTGCGCAGGTGGGCGCGGATGCGGGCGAGCAGGATGCCGAACTTGAACGGCTTGGTGACGTAGTCGTTGGCGCCCGCCTCCAGGCCCTCGACGTGGTCCTCCTCGGAATCCTGGGCGGTCAGCATGATCACCGGGCTGCGGAAGCCCGCGGCGCGCATCCGGCGCACCGCCTCGCGCCCGTCCATGTCCGGCAGGCCGACATCCATCACCGCGAGGTCGACCCGGTCGCCCGAAACGCGCGCGATGGCGTCCGCCGCGCAGGCTTCGCCCAGCACCGTGAACTCCTCGTAGAGGTCGAGTTGCTCGATCAGCGTGTCGCGCAGGATCTCGTCATCGTCGCAGATCAGCAGGCGATAGGCGTTCGACATCGTCACGAAGCCCTAGGGGAAGCGGCGGCAGATGGAGCGACGGGATCCGGCAGGCGAAGCGCCACCCAAAAGCGGGCATCGAGCGTTCCGTTCCCCGGACCCGGTTTCGTCGGCCCGGGTTCGCAGATCACAATAGGGTGACGTTTGTGGCCGGAAATTGCCTTGCGCGCAATTCTTCACGCAAATTAATGCGGTGTCGTCTACCCGGCCGGGATCGACTTCCCAGAGTTGCAACCTTAGCTGGTATGACCACGGTCAGGAGCCGGGCGCGCAGGTGAACAAGTCCCGATCCTTCGCGCGCGTGACGCTGGACGAGATCCGGGTCCGCGCCACGGTCGGCGACCGCCGCCGCGGCCATCTGCTGGTCGGGCCCAGCGTGATCCCGTGCGCGCTCGGCGCCGGCGGCATCGTCGGGCGCAAGCGCGAGGGCGACGGCGGCTCGCCCCGGGGCCGGTTCCGCCTGCGCGGCGGCGCCTACCGGCCCGACCATCTCCCGATCCGCCCGCGCACCGCGCTGCCGCTGCGGGCGACCCGGCGCGACGACGGCTGGTGCGACGATGCCCGCGACCGCCGCTACAACCGCCCGGTCCGCCTGCCGGTGCCCGGCCTCGGCGCCGAGGCCATGTGGCGGGCGGACGGGCTCTACGACGTGGTGCTCGACATCGACTACAACCGCGCCCCGATCCGCCGCGGGCACGGCTCGGCGATCTTCCTGCACGTCGCCCGGCCCGGCTACCGGCCGACCGAGGGCTGCGTGGCGCTGGCCCGCGCCGACCTGATCCGCCTGCTGCGCCGGCTCGGGCCGCGCACGCACCTGCGGATCGGGTGAGCCTCAGACCTCCGCGGGATCCAGCCTGATCGTCAGGCGTGCTCCGACCGCTTCGGCGTACCGGCGCAAGGACGCCGTCGACGGCATGACCTGACCGCGTTCCCAACGGGCGATCTGGCCCTGAGAGGTGTTCATCCGCTTGGCGACGTCGTCCTGCGTCAGCCGGGCGCGGGCGCGTGCCTCGGCCATCGCGAAGCCGAGTTCCATGTCCGGCCCGATCGCCGCGTAGGCGTCCCGGTAAGCGGGATCCTGATTCCAGCGATCCCGGACGGGTTTGAAGGGGATCGTCACAGCGGAGCCTCGTATCGGGCATACACGGAAAGGTATCCGATCGACGGGTTCACGATCGTGCCATCCGTCTTTGCGAGCGCAGCGAAGCAATCCAGCAGCGCCACGGTTTGAAGTCGCGCGCAGCCCTGGGTCGCTTCGCTGCGCTCGCGATGACGGCGTGGGTCGGGACACGCGAACCCTTTAGAGCCGTTCCCGATCGCGTTGCAATCGTGCTCGACTCTAAGTCCTTGTTTTGATGCGCTCTCTTTCGCCGAACCGGCATCCACTTCGGCGGAGAGCGCTCTAGCCGGGAACGATACTACACCTTCCGCGTCCGCGCCCCGAAGATCGCCGTCCCCACCCGGACATGGGTCGCACCGACCTGGATCGCGGCCGGGTAATCCGCGCTCATGCCCATCGAGAGGATCGGCAGGTTGTGCTCGTGCGCGAGCTGGGCGAGCAGGGCGAAATGGGCCGAGGGCGGGTCGTCGGCGGGGGGGATGCACATCAGCCCGTGGATCGCCAGGCCGTGGGTGTCGCGGCACTCGGCGAGCAGGGTCGCGAGCTGGCCGGGCGCGACGCCGCCCTTCTGCGGCTCCTCGCCGGTGTTGACCTGGATCAGCAGCTTCGGCGCCCGGCCGGAGCGCGCGATCTCCTTGGCCAGCGCGGCGGCGAGCGACAGGCGGTCGAGGGAATGGATCACGTCGAACAGGGCCACCGCCTCGCGGGCCTTGTTCGATTGCAATGGTCCGACGAGGTGCAGCTCCACGTCCGGAAACCGCGCCCGCAGGGCCGGCCACTTCGCGGTCGATTCCTGCACGTAATTCTCGCCGAACACCCGCTGCCCGGCCTCCAGGGCCGGCAGGATGTGCTCGGCCGGCACCGTCTTCGAGACCGCCACGAGATGCACCGTGGCCGGATCGCGCGCGCTGTCGCGGGCCGCTTGCGCGATGCCGGCGCGCACCTCGGCGAGGCCCGCCGCCACGTCGGCCTCGCCGACCGGCGGCCGCTCGGCGTGCGGGGAGGGGGCTTCGGGGGCGTCGGTCATCGGGTCCTCGTGTGCGGTGCCTTCGCCCGTCAAACAGGCGGTGCGAGGGCGAAGATCCCGGCCCCTTCGAGGCCGGGCCGGTGGCGCTCGCGCGCGAGCCCGCCCGCGAAGCCGGTCGGCGCGCCGGCCGCCCCGACCGCCCGGGCGATCTCCGCGTCGCTGCGGGTGGCGCCGTAGGGAATCGCGAGCAGCGCCGTCCGGACCGCCGTCTGGAACGCGGTGCCGCGGAAGTCGAGGGGCAGGGCGAAGGTTTGCAGCGCGTCGACGACGTCGGCGGCGCGCTGCCGCCGCGTCTCGGCCAGCACCGGATGGTCCGGCTCCTCGGCCTCCGGCCCGCGCCGGACCCGGCCGGTTGCGTCCGCGTCCCACAGGATCGCGGCGAGACCGGCATGGCGGGGACGTTGACCGCCCGCCGCGCGGATATGCTACTGCCCGGCCCGTGCGGCGGCACCGGTCCCCCTGGACATCCGTCACCCGTCTCCCCAGCGCCGACATCGCGAGCCATGACCGACACCGCCAACCCCGTCTCCGGCCAGGAGCGCGCGACCGAGCGCTACAACGCCAAGGACGCCGAGCCGCGCTGGCAGGCCGCCTGGGCCGAGGCGCGGCTGTTCGAGACCGACAACGCCGACCCGCGCGCGACCTACTACGTCCTGGAGATGTTCCCCTACCCGTCCGGGCGCATCCACATGGGCCACGTGCGCAACTACGCGATGGGCGACGTGGTGGCCCGCTACAAGCGCGCCAAGGGCTTCAACGTGCTCCACCCGATGGGCTGGGACGCCTTCGGACTGCCGGCCGAGAACGCGGCCATGGAGCGCAAGGTCAACCCGCGCGCCTGGACCTACGACAACATCGCGGCGATGCGCGCGCAGTTGAAGGCGATGGGCCTGTCGCTCGACTGGAGCCGCGAGGTCGCGACCTGCGACCCCGACTACTACAAGCACCAGCAGCGCATGTTCCTCGACTTCCTGGAGAAGGGGCTGGTCGCGCGCCGCACCGCCAAGGTGAACTGGGACCCGGTCGATCACACCGTTCTGGCCAACGAGCAGGTGATCGACGGCCGCGGCTGGCGCTCGGGGGCGCTGGTGGAGCAGCGCGAGCTGACCCAGTGGTTTTTTCGCATCACCGCCTTCGCCGAAGACCTGCTGACCGCCCTGGACGGGCTCGACCGCTGGCCCGAGAAGGTCCGGCTGATGCAGAAGAACTGGATCGGCCGCTCGGAGGGGCTGGAGGTGCAGTTCGCCCTGTCGCAAGCGGTGGCGGGCCAGCCCGAGACGGTCACCGTCTACACCACCCGGCCGGACACCCTGTTCGGCGCCAAGTTCCTGGCCATCGCCGCCGACCACCCGCTCGCCACGGCGCTCGGTGACGGGAACGCGGCGCTGACGGACTTCATCGCCGCGTGCCAGCGCATGGGCACCGCGCAGGCGTCGATCGACACCGCCGAGAAGCTCGGCTTCGACACCGGCCTGACGGTGCGCCACCCCCTCGACCCGTCCTGGGAACTGCCGGTCTACGTCGCGAACTTCGTGCTGATGGAGTACGGCACCGGCGCGGTGTTCGGCTGCCCGGCGCACGACCAGCGCGACCTCGACTTCTCCAACAAGTACGGGCTCGGCAACACGCCCGTGGTCTGCCCGGAGGGTCAGGACCCGGCGACGTTCACGATCACCGACACCGCCTACGACGGCGACGGGCGGATGATCCACTCGCGCTTCCTCGACGGGATGACCACCGACGCCGCCTTCGACGCCGTCGCGACGCGGCTCGAAGGGGAGGGGGCCGCGCGCCGCAAGGTCCAGTTCCGGCTGCGCGACTGGGGCATCTCGCGCCAGCGCTACTGGGGCTGCCCGATCCCGATCATCCACTGCGACACCTGCGGGCCGGTTTCCGTGCCGGTCGCGGACCTGCCGGTAAAGCTGCCGGAGGAGGTCTCGTTCGACCAGCCCGGCAACCCGCTGGAGCGCGACGCCGCGTGGCGGCAGGTGCCGTGCCCGCGCTGCGGCGCCGCCGCCCGGCGCGAGACCGACACGATGGACACGTTCGTGGACTCGTCGTGGTACTTCGCCCGCTTCACCGCGCCGTGGCTGACGGACGCCCCGACCGACCGCGCCGCGGTCGACCGGTGGCTGCCCGTGGACCAGTACATCGGCGGCATCGAGCACGCGATCCTGCACCTGCTCTACGCGCGGTTCTTCACCCGGGCGATGCGCGAGACCGGCTGGGCCGGCGTGTCCGAGCCGTTCGCCGGGCTGTTCACGCAGGGCATGGTCGTCCACGAGACCTACAAGGACGCGGCCGGGGCGTGGGTGCCGCCGGCCGACGTGCGGCTCGCGACCGAGGACGGGGAACGCCGGGCGTTTCACGTGAAAACCCAGGCGCCGCTCGCGATCGGCGCGATCGAGAAGATGTCGAAGTCGAAGAAGAACGTCGTCGATCCGGACGACATCATCGTCAGCTACGGCGCCGACACCGCGCGCTGGTTCATGCTGTCCGACTCGCCGCCCGAGCGCGACGTGATCTGGACCGAGGAGGGCGTGCAGGGCGCCGCCCGCTTCGTCCAGCGGGTGTGGCGGCTGGTCAACGCGGCGTCCGCCGCCACGGGGGACGGCACCGCCGACCTCGCCCTGCGCAAGGCCGCCCACCGGGCGCTCGCCGCGGTCGGCGAGGATGTCGAGCGGCTGCGCTTCAACCGCTGCGTCGCTCACGTCTACACCCTGGCCAACGCCCTGGAGGAGGGCCTGCGCGGTCCGGTCACCCGCACCGCGGCGGAAGAGGCCGCCGGCATCCTCGTGCAGCTCATCGCGCCGATGATGCCGCATCTCGCCGAGGAATGCTGGTCGGTGCTCGGCCGCGACGGCTTCGTCGCCCGCGCGCCCTGGCCGCAGGCCGACGCCGCGCTGCTCGTCGAGGACGAGATCACCCTGCCGGTCCAGATCAACGGCAAGAAGCGCGCGGACGTGACCGTGCCGCGGGATGCCGACGCCGCGGCGGTCGAGGCGGCGACGCTGGCCCTCGACGCGGTGCGGAAGGTGCTGGAGGGTCGGGCGCCGCGGAAGGTGATCGTCGTGCCGGGGCGGATCGTCAATCTGGTGGTGTAATAGGCCCAGGGCTCCGGACTTGGGTCAACGCCGGCCTGGCAGCGGTGTTGGCGAGAGGCCCCATCATTCCGGGACTGCCCAGCAGGGCCCGGAACGACGGACTGCGTGAGAGCACGGTACACGACGCGGCGGGTCGAAGGGCGTTTCCGACCCACCCCCTCATCCTGAGGTGCCCGCGAGAGCGGGCCTCGAAGGAGGGCTCCAGGGATCGCGCGGCTGGCTGGAGGGCTCCTTCGAGGCCCCTTGCCGAGGCAAGGGGCACCTCAGGATGAGGGGGTTGGTGGGATCAGCCGACGCAAACGCCGAACTGTCGTGTACCGTGGCGTGAGAGAGGCAGTTGCACCTCTCACAGGGTGCGGATCGTTGACCCGAGTCCGGAGCCCTGTCTGGCTACGACGTCCGGCCGAAGGGTTCGGGATCGACGCTCTCCGTCCTTACGAGCGGAGCGAAGCAACCCAGCGGCGCCGACCTCCGAGAACGCGCGCTGCCCTGGGGGGCTTCGCCTACGGCTCGCGGTGACGGCGCAGGCCCGGATCACCGAACGGTTCACCCGGAAACGGTATGATCCCCCCGGCCGAGCCGCACCGTCGCCCCTGCCTGCGCCGTCGTCGCGAACCGAAGGCGATCGCGGGCGGCCGGGCGATGGCCCTTCCAGGACGAGCTTGCCGGGCCCGCGCGTTAGAGCCGGGCCAGCAGCCGCTCCGCCAGCGGGTTCTCCGCCGCGAAGGCGTAGTCGATGCGGCGCACGCTCACCGCCCGGGCTCCCGCCCGCACCAGCGCGTCGGCGAGGTCGAACACCGCCGCCTCGGGGCAGCGCAGCACGATCTCGCCGTCGGGCCCGCGCGGGGCGCCGTAGGGCAGCTCGGCCTCGTGCAGGCCGGCGAGCGTGGCGAGGTCGATGGTCCCGTCCTCGGGCAAGGCCGCGCGCACCTCGCGGGTGGTGCGGGCGCGCTCCTCCGCGGCGATGCGGCCGAGCACGGCGCGCAGCGCCCCGCGCTGGGTCTCGCCCCAGGCGGCCTTCAGCGAGGCGACGAGGTTCGCCTCCGAGCGCAGGATGATGCCGTCGTCGAGCACCTTCAGGGCGTTGGCCCGGAGCGTCGCACCGGTGGTGGTGATGTCGACCACGATCTCGGCCGAGCCCGCCGCCGGGGCGCCCTCGGTGGCGCCGAGGCTCTCGACGATGCGGTAGTCGGCGACCCCCTTCTCCGCGAAGAAGCGGCGGGTGAGGTTGACGTACTTGGTCGCCACCCGCAGCCGCCGCCCGTGGCGGGCGCGCATCAGGGCCGCGACCTCGTCGAGGTCGCCCATCGCCCGCACGTCGATCCACGCCTGGGGCACGGCCACCACCACCGTGGCGTTGCCGAAGCCCAGCGGCGTCAGCAGCTCCACCTGGCCCCGGGCGTCGGGCAGGGTCTCGCGGATCAGGTCCTCGCCGGTGACGCCGAGATGGGCCGTGCCGCTCGCGAGCTGGCTGGCGATCTCGGAGGCCGAGAGGTAGCGCACCTCCACGTCGGGCACGCCCACGAGCCTGCCGCGGTAGTCGCGGGCGCCCGACCCCTGCGCGAGCTTCAGCCCGGCCCGGGCGAAGAAGGCGTTGGCGTTCTCCTGCAACCGACCCTTGGACGGAACGGCCAGGACGAGGACATCCGAGGAACTCACCGGCCGGCTCCCGCCACGCGCTCGATCCAGAAGGTGCAGCCCACCGCCGGCAGCGGGGTCGGGCTGCCGAGATGGCCGAGCAGCCCGTCGTAGCGGCCGCCGCCGACGAGCACCGGCCCCTCCGCGGTCCCATCCCCGGCCGTCACCTCGAAGATGAAGCCGCTGTAGTAGTCGAGGTTGCGCGCGAAGCCGCCCTGGAAGCGGAAGCCCGCGATGTCGAGGCCGCGGGCGGCGATGAAGCCGGCGCGCTCCTCGAACAGGTCGAGGGCCGCGTCGAGGGGTCCGTGGCGCACCCCCGCGTCGGCGGCGAGCGCCCGCAGGTCGCGGGCCGCCGCGTCGGGATCGCCGGCCACCGCCCGGTAGCGGTCGAGGATCGCCCGGTTCTCGGCGTTGAGCCCCGCGCCGCCGTTGGCCTGCGCCGCGGCCTTGCCGAGGAAGCGCTCGGCGATCTCGCCGGCGCTGCGCCCGCCCACCGCCGAGATGCCGGCGATGGCCAGGACGTCCTCCACGAAGGCGCGCACGCCGCGCGGGTCCTGCCCCTGGATCGCCGCGAGCAAGCCCGCGTGCGGATCCTCGCCCGGCGTGCCCTCGACCCCGTTGGTGACCGCGTCGAGGGAGCGGCCGGCGGCGAGTGCCCGCAGGGTCCGCCGCTTGGCGGCCGGCGGCACGCCGAGGCCGTCGAGGAGCGCCACGGTCAGCCCCATGTCGCCGAGCCGCACCGCCGGGCTGGCGCGCCCGAACAGGGCGAGCCCTTCGAGGGCCAATCCCAGCACCTCCGCGTCGGCGGCCGGCGTGTCGGCCCGGCCGATCGACTCGATGCCGACCTGGAAGAACTCGTCCGGCTCGTCCGCCGCCAGCCGGAACACCGGCCCGTGATAGCTGTAATCCGCCGCACCCTCGGCGCGCTCCGATCGCGGCCGCGACAGGTGCAGCCGGCAGACGGGGATGGTGAATTCCGGCCGCAGGCACATCTCGGCCCCGGCCGCGTCCTGCGTCACGAAGATGCGCCGCCGGATGTCCTCGCCGGACAGTTCCAGGAACGGCTCCACCGGTTGCAGCACGGGCGGCGTCACGGGCGCGTAGCCCGCCGCCGCCAGATGCGCGAGCAGCCGCGCCCCCGCCTGGCTCCCCACCCCCGTCTCGCCCGCCTCCGGTCGTGTCATGGTCATCCTCTCGCGGGCGCTCTGTAGCAACCGGGGCCCGCCTTGGCGACACGCCGGGGCGGATGCCGCGGGGCACCGGCTACGCGCGGACTGCGCAGGCAATGCCCTTACGTGGACGCCTCCGCGGAAGCGGGCCACGCGCTGAGTCATGATGGATGGGTTAGGACGGTGGGCGATAGCATTTCCGGCTGAACCGTTCTGTTGTCCAAACCCGCGCCGTCATCGCGAGCGCAGCGAAGCGACCCAGGGCTGCACGCGACTTCAAACCGTGGCGCAACTGGATTGCTTCGCTCCGCTCGCAAAGACGGAGGCGGTGATCGCGAACTCTTCGACCGGCAATCCGATGAGGCGACCCGTGCTGATGACCACCCGAAAGCCCGCCACGGTCGGTGAAATCCTGATCGAAGAATTCATGCAGCCGCTCGGCCTGACGCAGGCTGCCCTGGCCGAGGCGATGGGCGTCCAGCGCAAGCACGTGAACGAGTTGTGCAACGACCGGCGCAGCGTCACGGCGGCGACAGCGCTCATCCTGGCACGCGTCTTCGGGAACAGCCCGGATTTCTGGCTGAACGTGCAGCGCCGCAGCGACCTGTGGAACGCGTTGCACTCCCCGCACGAGCGGGAGCGGATCGCGCGGGCCAAGCCGCTCGCGCCGGCGGCGTGAGCGGGCGCCGGGCCTCGCGCGGACTGCGCAGGCGCCGGCCGCGCTGGATTTCTGCCCCCCACGCGCCTAGACGTTGCAGTGCACCGGCGGGCTCATCCCGCGTCCGGTCCCACGCGACAGCGAGGCTCGACCCGTGGCTCTCCCCGCCAACGAACGCCGGCGCATCATGCTGCTCACGGGCGCGAGCCGCGGCATCGGCCACGCCACCGTCAAACGCTTCTCCGCCGCGGGCTGGCGGGTGATCACCTGCTCGCGCCACGCCTTTCCCGAGAATTGCCCCTGGGAGATGGGCCCCGAGGATCACCTCCAGGTCGATCTGGCCGACGCCGAGGACACGATCCGCGCCGTCGAGGAGGTCCGCGGCCGGCTCGCCGCCGAGGGCGGGGTGCTGCACGCGCTGGTCAACAACGCCGGCATCTCGCCCAAGGGGCCGGACGGCGCGCGCATGGGCGCGCTCGCCACCGAGTTCGCCGACTGGCAGCGGGTGTTCCAGGTCAACGTCTTCGCCACGATCCTGCTGGCCCGCGGCCTGCGCGAGGAACTGGCCCGGGCCAAGGGCTCGGTGGTCAACGTCACCTCGATCGCCGGCTCGCGCGTCCACCCCTTCGCGGGGGCGGCCTACGGCACCTCGAAGGCGGCGCTCGCCGGCCTGACCCGCGAGATGGCCGCCGATTTCGGGCCGCTGGGGGTGCGGGTCAACGCGATCTCGCCCGGCGAGATCGACACCTCGATCCTCTCCCCCGGCACGGAAAAACTCGTCGAGCAGATTCCGCAGCGGCGGCTCGGCACCCCGGACGAGGTCGCCAAGGCGATCTACTTCCTGTGCACGGAGGCCTCGTCCTACGTGAACGGCGCGGAACTCCACATCAACGGCGGCCAGCATGTGTGAGGCCCGCTCCGGGCCTTCCGTACCGGCACGGACCGGTTTCTTTCCAGCGGCGGGTGGGCTGCTCGCACGCCGCGTCGTGCCGCGCACGCCCTCTCCCTCCCCCCGCTGCGGGGGAGGGTGGCCCGATGGGCGCCCCTCGCGTGAGCGAGGGTCGGGAGAGGGGAGCCCCGTCTCCGGAGAGGCCGCGCCACGGGCCGCATCCTCCAGCGTCGCGCCACCCCTCTCCCCCCCTGCTGTGCAGGGGACCCTCCCCCGCAGAGGGGGGAGGGAGGCCGTCGTGCCGGCCGTCGAGCGTCGCGCCATCCCCATCGCCTCCCTGCGATGGGGCGGAGCATCGCGCCGGCTCGCCTGCACCCTGATCCTGCTCACGGCCGTGCCCGCCCAGGCCGAGCCGGCGGTGCGGATCCTCGACCTGCCGTTCAAGACCCGCGAGATCCGCGGCCCCCGCAGCGAGGCCGCGGTCTCGGTGGCGACCTCCGGGCTGCTGCCGATCGCCCGCGCCAGGCCGGAGCGCGACGGCAAGGCAGCGGGCGACGAGGAGCAGGCGCCGATCGCCGTGGTCTGGGGCGAGGACGGTGGCGCGGTGCTCAGCCTGGAGGGCGGCTCGGTCGCGGTGAAGCCGGTCGGCCGCGAGGCGATCGAGGGCCTGACCGCCGCCGAGACCCCACGCGGCGCCCTGCCGGGCTCCCGCCGGGCGCTGGCCGGGCCGCTCTCGGCCTACCTCACCGGCCGCACCCGCGCCCCCGATGGCGGGCCGGCCGCCGCCGTGCTCACGATCCGCGAGCGCCAGCCGATGGCGGTCTCCGCCGACCCGAAGCCGGTGCCGGTCACGACCGTCACGGTCTCGGCCGGGGACGACGCGGTGTTCGCGCCGTACCGTCCGCGGGTGACCCGGCTGGCCGGGCAGCCGGTCTTCCTCGCCGCGACGCTCTCAGGGCAGGACACGGGCGGCCTCGCCCTGATCGCCCGTCCGGGCGGCGACGCGAAGGCGGGCGACTCCAGGACTTGGGCGGTGACCGCCCGCACCCCGCCGGGCCCACCCCTGAAGATCGCCGCCCTCGCCGACTTCGCCGGGACCGGCGCGCCGCAGGCGGCCACCGTCGACGCGCGCGGCCTGCTGCGGCTGTGGACGCTCGGCCCGGCGAGCCTCGCGGCCGCCGGCGAGGCCGCGGGCTACACGCTGGGCGAGGGCGACGCCGACCTGGCGGCCGTCGTCGAGACCGGCGGCGCGCCGGAACTCGCGCTGCCGGTCATGGGGATGCCGGCTCTCGCCGTCGTCGCCGCGAAGGGCGGGCTCAGGGAGCGCCTGCGCGTGACGCTGCCGGCCCCCGCCGCCACCGGGGTCGCCGCGCTCGGCGAGGGCGCGGCGCTCCGCCTCGTCGTCGGGCTCGCCGACGGGCGCGTCGCGGTGGTCGCCCCCGACGGGGGCCGGCCGTGAGCGAGTCCCGCGCCTTCCCGGCCCGCCCGTTCGTCGGCGCCTCGATCGCGGTGATCCGCGGCGCGACCGTGCTGCTCGCCGCCCGCGCCAACGAGCCGATGCGCGGCGTCTGGACCCTGCCGGGGGGCCTCGTCGAGGCCGGCGAGACGCTGGCCGAGGCGGCCCTGCGCGAGCTGACCGAGGAGGTCGGCCTCACCGCCGAGGTCGTCGGCGTGCTCTCCCCCACCGAGATCATCGTCCGCGACGCGGACGGCCGCGCCCGCCACCACTACGTCGTCCACCCCCACGCCGCCCTGTGGCGGGGCGGCGAGCCGGAGGCGGGTCCCGAGGCTCTGGGCGTGCGCTGGGCGAGCCTGTCCGAAGTGGCGGAGCTGCCGACGACGCCGGGGCTCGTCGACACCCTGCGCGAAGCGTTCGCGCGCGTCGATGCGCGGAGAGCGGCGGAGTGAGGGACTTCAGAGAGGTGTGGCGTCCGACTTCCGACATGCATCCTCCCCCCTCTGCGGGGGAGGGTGGCCCTTGCGTGAGCAGGGGTCGGGAGAGGGGAGCCCGGCTTCAGGCGAGGTCGCCGAGGCCGATGCAGAGCGCCCCGTCGGGCACCGTCGCTCCCCTCTCCCGACCCGCTTCGCGGGCCACCCTCCCCCGCAAAGGGGGGAGGGAATCCGCGGCGCTCATGGCGCTGCTCTGTCTCCTCGCCACCCCCGCCCTCGCCCAGCAGCGCCCCCGCGCCCCGCAAGCCCCGGCCAAGGAGGCGCCGAAGGAGCCGGCCCCGCCCGCCGACGTGCCCGCGCCCTACGACCGCGACCTGATGCGGATGTCCGAGGTGATCGGCTCGCTCGCCTTCCTGCGCGCTCTGTGCGCGGCACCGGACGCCGCCGAGTGGCCGGCGCGGATGAAGGCGCTGATCGAGGCCGAGGGCGTCACCCCCGCCCGGCGCGACCGGCTGGCCGGCGCCTACAACCGCGGCTACCGGGGCTACGCCCTGACCTACCGGGTCTGCACCCCCGCGGCCCACGAGGCGGCCGCCCGCTTCGTCGCCGAGGGCGAGCGCCTGTCGCACGCCCTGGCCGGGCGGTTCGGGGGGTGAGGCGGAGACCGCTCCGGTGCAGGAATGCAACAGGACGGACCCATCCCGCGGAACCGTCGCATTCGCGCGGCCGCGTTAACCGATCCGAAATTACCGGCTGGCCGTCCCGCGATGAGCCGCCTATCATCCTCCCGTCCGCCGAACTGTCTCAGTCCGGTGCAACGGAAGTACCCCGCCATGCAGCACATCTCTCACACCGCCCCCGTCGAGGCCGATGTCGATGAGAAACGCGTCGCGCTGAGCTACGTCTCGGAGGCGTTCGCGGAAGGCTGCCTGGACGGACTCGACGCCGACTGCATGGCCCAGGCCGCCCTGTTCGCGGCGTTCCAGGAACTCGTGACCACCTACGGCGAGGAAGCCACCGCCCGCTACGCCGAAGGCTTCCCCGAGCGCATCCGCGGCGGCGCCTTCACCACGACGCTCCAGCACTGAACCCCTGAGCATGCAGCCTTGCCGCCCGCGCGGTTGAGACCCACGGGCGCAAAGCCTACCTGCCGGCGGGACAGCCCGCCGGAGGATCATCGAGCCCCATGCCCATCGCCCTGCTGCCGGACCGCGCCCTCGTCACCGTCACCGGCCCCGATGCCCCCGCGCTGCTCCAGGGCGTGCTGACCTGCAACGTCGAGACGCTCGGCCCCGGCGAAGCCCGGCTCGGCGCCCTGCTCACGCCGCAGGGCAAGATCTTCTTCGACTTCCTGATCTCGCGGATCCCTGACGGCTTCCGGCTCGACACGGCGGCCGACCGCGCCGCCGACCTCGCCAAGCGGCTGAGCCTGTACCGGCTGCGCGCCAAGGCCGAGATCGCCGCCGAGCCGACGGTCGCCGTGGCCGTCGCCTGGGACGGGGCGAGCCCGGCCGCCGAGACCGACCGGGTCGCCGACGCCCGCCACCCGGATCTCGGCGCGCGGCTCTACGCGGCCGAGGGCGCCTTCTCGGCCGACGCGTCGGAGGCCGCGTACCACGCCCACCGCATCGCCCTGGCGATCCCCGAGGGCGGCCGCGACTACGCGTTCGGCGACGCCTTCCCGCACGAGGCGCTGGTGGACCAGCTCGGCGGCGTCGACTTCCGCAAGGGCTGCTACGTCGGCCAGGAGGTGGTCTCGCGCATGCAGCACCGCGGCACCGCCCGCACCCGCATCCTGGCGGCGGCGTATCCCGAGGGCGCGGCCGCCGCACCGGGCTCCGAGGTGAGCGCGGGCGGAAAGACCCTCGGCACCACCGGCAGCGCCGCGGGCGCGCGGGGTCTCGTGACCCTGCGCCTCGACCGGCTCGGCGACGCGCTGGCGGCGGGCGAGCCCCTGCGCGCGGACGGCCGGCTGCTCGGCGTGGCGCGGCCGGCCTACGCCACCTTCGCGATGCCCGAGCCCGCCGGGACGGCGGTCTGAGCGTGGCCGCGGAGCCCGCCGACGGCCTCGTCCTGCACGCCGACGGCTGCCCGCGCTGCTGGTGGGCCGGCCTCGACCCGACCTACGTCGCCTACCACGACACCGAGTGGGGCGTGCCCGAGCACGACGGCCGGGCGCTCTACGAGAAGCTGATCCTCGACGGTTTCCAGGCCGGCCTGTCGTGGATCACCATCCTGCGCCGCCGCGACGGATTCCGCGCGGCGTTCCACGATTTCGACCCCGAAACGATCGCGCGCTACACCGAGGCCGACGTCGCCCGGCTGATGTCGGACACCCGCATCATCCGCAACCGCGCCAAGGTCCTCGGCACGATCGCGGGCGCGCGGGCGTGGCTGCGGATCGAGGAGCGCGGCCCCGGCTTCTCGGGGTTCCTCTGGGATTTCGTCGACGGCGCGCCCATTCAGGGCACCGCGCGCACGCGGGGCGAGATCGCGACGCAGACGCCGGTCTCGCGGGCGATGGGGAAGGCCCTGAAGGCGGAGGGCTTCGCCTTCTGCGGGCCGACCATCGTCCACGCCTTCATGCAGGCGGTCGGCATGGTCAACGATCACCTCGTCGGCTGCCATCGGCACGGCCCCTGCGCCGCCCTCGGGCGGAGGGCATGAGCCCGCCGCCGCGGGCGTGGCAACGGATGCTCTCGGGCCGCCGCCTCGACCTGCTCGACCCCTCGCCGCTGGACATCGAGATCGCCGATATCGCCCACGGGCTCGCCCGGGTCGCCCGCTGGAACGGGCAGACGGCGGGCCCGCACGTGTTCTCCGTGGCGCAGCACAGCCTGCTGGTGGAGGGGGTGGGCCGCCACCTCGCCCCGGCCTGCACCGCCGCCGAGGGGCTTGAGCTGCTGCTGCACGACGCGCCGGAATACGTCGTCGGCGACATCATCTCGCCCCTGAAGGCCGCGATCGGCGACGCCTATCGCGGGGTGGAGGGCCGGCTGCTCGCCGCGATCCGCCGCCGGTTCGGGCTGCCGCCGCCGCCGCCGGACCTCGTCCGCCGGGTCAAGCGGGCGGACCGGATCGCCGCCCATGTCGAGGCGGTGTGTCTCGCGGGGTTCTCGGAGGCCGAGGCGTCGCGCTATTTCGGCCGGGCGGTGGCGCTGCCGGAGCCGGTCCTGGCGCTTGCCGCGCCGTGGCCGACGGACGCGGCGCAGGCACGGTTCCTCGACCGGTTCCGGGCACTCGGCGGAGCCTGAGAGCGCGGCGCTTCCCGGGCTGCGGCCCGAGGCCTATGGTGCGGTCGGCGAACGCGACGCGGGTGTGACGATGTCGGCCAGTCCCGAATCGGTGGTGGTCCGCAACGAGCGGATCATGGCCGGGCGCCCCATCTTCCGCGGCACCCGCGTCCAGGTCGAACTCCTGTTCGAGAATCTCGCCGAGGGGTACTCCGTCGACGAGATCATCGAGAACTTCCCGACCCTCGATCGCGAGGATCTCCGGAAGGCCCTCCTTCAGGCCTGCGACCTTCTGAAGGCGGCAGCCCCCGACACCCCACGCCCACCCGGTCCGCCCTTCGGGCGTTGATCGTTCGCGGGCCCCGCATCGGGCCGATCTGCCCCGGATCGGACACGATCGCCGGTCAGGAGCCGAGAGACGATGCCGACCCTTCACGTCTGTCCGCTCTCGCGCCTGCCCGAGACCGTCGCCGCCACCGGCGCGAGCCACGTGCTCACCCTCGTCAACGTCGGCACGCCGCTGGAGCGGCCGGCGGCCATCGCGCTTGAGAACCACGCGGTGATCGGCGTCAGCGACATCGCCGCGGCGATGGACGGCCACGTCCTGCCGGCCGAGGAGCACGTGGAGGCGATCCTGGCCTTCGTGCGCGGCTGGCCGCGGGAGAAACCTCTCGTGATCCACTGCTACGCCGGCATCAGCCGCTCGACCGCGGCGGCCTACATCGCCGCCTGCGCCCTGGCGCCGGAGCGCGACGAAGCGGAGGTCGCCCGCGCGCTGCGCGCCGCCGCGCCGTCCGCGACGCCGAACCGCCTGTTCGTGGAGATCGCCGACCGGCTGCTCGGCCGCGACGGCCGCATGGTCGCGGCGGTGGCCGGCATCGGCCGCGGCGCCGACGCCTTCGAGGGGACGCCGTTCAGCCTCGCCCTGATCTGAGCGCGGGACGCCGCCCCCGGCCTGTGGCGCGAACGCGCCCGTACCCGGCAAAACACCACACCGTGCACCGCGTCGGCGCGGGCCGCCCCGGGGGCCGGGTTGTCGCCGCGCCGCCGCCCGCCTTAGAACCGACCCAAAGGATGTGTCTGGCATGAACGCGAGCCGACCCGACGCGAACCCGTCCGCGGGCGACCTGCCCTTCGAAGAAGCGCTGGGACAGCTCGAGGAGATCGTGCGCAGGCTCGAGCGCGGCGACGTGCCGCTCGACGAGTCCGTGGCGATCTACGAGCGCGGCGAGGTGCTCAAGCGGCACTGCGAGCAGTTGCTCAAGCGTGCCGAGGCGCGGATCCAGAGGATCACGCTGACCGCCGACGGGCGACCGGACGGCGTGGCGCCGCTCGACGTGTCCTGAGAGCCGGGGTCGATCCCCCGCGAGAGAGGTTGGTGACGTGGCGATTTCTTCCGAGCATTCCGCGCTTCTCGACCGGATCCCGGAGCCTGCGGCTCTGCGGCGTCTGCCGGAGAGCGAGCTCCAGGCGGTGGCGGACGCGGTGCGCGCCGAGATGATCGACGCGGTCTCGATCACCGGCGGCCATCTCGGCTCGGGGCTCGGCGTGGTCGAGCTGACGGTGGCGCTGCACCACGTGTTCGACACCCCCGACGACCGGATCGTCTGGGACGTCGGCCACCAGTGCTACCCCCACAAGATCCTCACCGGACGCCGCGACCGCATCCGCACGCTCCGCCAGGGCGGCGGCCTGTCCGGCTTCACCAAGCGCTCCGAGAGCGTCTACGACCCGTTCGGCGCCGCACACTCCTCCACCTCCATCTCCGCCGCGCTGGGCATGGCGGTGGGCCGCGACCTCGACGCCGCCGCCGCCAGGCAGAACGGCCTGCCGGCGCGCAAGCGCCGCAACAGCATCGCGGTGATCGGCGACGGCTCGATGTCGGCGGGCATGGCCTACGAGGCCATGAACAACGCCGGCGCCCTGCACTCGCGCCTGATCGTCATCCTCAACGACAACGACATGTCGATTGCCCCCCCTGTGGGCGCCATGTCGGCCTACCTCGCCCGGCTCGCCTCCGGCGACACCTACCGGAGCTTGCGCGAGACCGCCAAGCAGCTCGGCAAGCTGCTGCCGCGGGCGCTCTACCAGCGCGCGGCCGCCGCCGAGGAGTACGCCCGCTCGCTGGTGGTGGGCGGGGGCACGATGTTCGAGGAGATGGGCTTCCACTACGTCGGCCCCGTCGACGGGCACAACCTCGACCACCTGCTGCCGGTGCTCAAGAACGTGCGCGACACCGAGCAGGGCCCGATCCTGCTGCACGTGGTCACCCGCAAGGGCAAGGGCTACGCCCCCGCGGAAGCCTCGGCCGACCGCTACCACGGGGTGGTGAAGTTCGACGTGGTCTCAGGCGTGCAGGCCAAGGCCAAGCCGAACGCGCCGGCCTACACCCGGGTGTTCGGCGAGAGCCTGATCAAGGCCGCGGACGCCGACGAGAAGGTGGTGGCGATCACCGCGGCGATGCCCGGGGGCACCGGCATCGACCTGTTCGGCAAGGCGCACCCGGACAGGACCTTCGATGTGGGCATCGCCGAGCAGCACGCGGTGACGTTCGCGGGGGGGCTCGCGACCGAGGGGTACAAGCCGTTCGTGGCGATCTACTCGACGTTCCTGCAGCGGGCCTACGACCAGGTCGTGCACGACGTGGCGTTGCAGAACTTAGCTGTACGGTTCTGCCTGGACCGGGCGGGACTGGTGGGCGCGGACGGGGCGACGCACGCGGGCGCGTTCGACCTGGCCTACCTGTGCTGCCTGCCGAACATGACGGTGATGGCGGCCGCCGACGAGGCCGAGCTGGTGCACATGGTGGCGACCCAGCACGCGCACGACGCGGGCCCGAGCGCGCTGCGCTACCCGCGCGGCGAGGGGGTGGGGGTCGAGCTTCCGGAGCGGGGCGAGGTTCTGCCGATCGGCAAGGGGCGGATCGTGCGCGCGGACGCGAACCCGCGGGTGGCGCTGCTGTCGCTCGGCACGCGGCTGGCGGAGGCGCTGAAGGCGGCCGACAGCCTGGCGGAGCGGGGCGTGCCGGTGACGGTGGCGGACGCGCGGTTCGCCAAGCCCCTGGACGAGGCGCTGATCCTGGATCTGGCGGGGCGCCACGAGGTGCTGATCACGGTGGAGGAGGGCTCGCGGGGCGGGTTCGGGGCGCAGGTTCTGCACCTCCTGGCCGAGCGGGGCGCGCTGGACGCGGGGCGTGTGCGGGTGCGGACGCTGACGCTGCCGGACCTGTACCAGGACCAGGACAGCCCGGAGAAGATGTACGCCCAGGCCGG
>NZ_JAUYZI010000036.1 GCF_030700245.1 Methylobacterium amylolyticum | reverse complement strand
CAGGGCGATCGCTTCAGCTTTTTGGCTTTGGCTTGGGAGCGGTGCTGCGGGGGGCTGAGGTTTGTGATTCACGGCGGGCTTTGCGTCTGCGGAGCCGCCGATGCCGTCCTCGCTGTCGATCCTCGACCACTTCTCGACCCTGACCGACCCGCGCCAGCGCTGGCGGGTGATCTACCCGCTGCCCGAGATCCTGCTGCTGGTGCTGTGCGCCACGCTGTGCGGCATGGACGACTTCGTCGAGATCCGGCTGTGGGGCGAGCGGCGCCTGGACTTCCTGCGCCGCTTCCTCCCGTACGACCGCGGCCTGCCCGCCCACGACACCCTCAACGACGTCGTCAACGCGCTCGACGCCGACCTCTTCAAGACCTGCTTCACGGCCTGGGTCGAGCGCCTGCGCGCGGTCGAGCCGGATCTCATCGCCATCGACGGCAAGACCTCCCGGCGCTGCCACGCCAAGACCAAGGGCCGGGCCGCCCTGCACACCGTCTCGGCCTGGGCCTCCCGCCAGCGCCTCGTGCTCGGCCAGGAGGCGGTCGCCGACAAGAGCAACGAGATCACCGCCATCCCGCGCCTGCTGGAGCGGCTCGAACTCCGGGGCGCGCTGGTCACGATCGACGCGATGGGCACCCAGACCGCCATCGCCGAGACCATCGTGGCCCGGGGCGGCGACTACCTGCTCGCCCTCAAAGGCAACCGCCCCGCCACCCACGACGACGTCGTGCGCTTCTTCGCCGCTCCGGGCGACCTGATCGCCGACACCCACCAGACCGTCGACAACGACCACGGTCGCCTCGAACACCGCCGCCACAGCGTCTGCCACGACGTGAGTTGGATCGGCTCGGATCGCCGCTACCCGCACGAGCCGCACATGCCCCATCTGGCGATGATCGGCATGGTCGAGACACAGGTCGAACGCGCCGGCAGGATCGAGTGCGAACGCCGCTACTACCTCGCCTCGGTCAAGCTCGATGCCAAGACCTTCGCCGCCGCCGTGCGCGCCCACTGGCACATCGAGAACCGCCTGCACTGGGTGCTCGACGTCGTCTTCCACGACGACCTCGTCCGCCTGCGCACTGGATCGGGTCCGCAGAACATGGCCGTGGTCCGCCACATGGCCATGAACCTCGTGCGCGCCCCCCACGACCGCCACAGCCTCAAGGTCCGAAGAAAGCTCGCCAACCTCGACCCGGACTACCTCGAAACCCTCATCCGACAGAACCCGAAGACCCCGCCGTTAACCTGAAGCGATTCCCTTGCGGCCGCGCCGCCGCAGCCCGGCGCGGCCGGACGCCGTCACCGCGACGTGATGGCGTTGGCGCGAAGCCCCTGTGGACGGTCCGGAAATCACGGCGGGCGGTCCCGGGTGGTTGAAGCGCCGTTCATCCGCGTCACGGATACTGATCGCGTCATGGCTGGACCCGCGCGGCGCGGTCTCCGTGGCCTCGGAAGACCGACGATGTCCAGAAGCGCGGACCACGAACGCAGGCTCGGCGAGGCGAAGGTGATGGCCGGCCTGCTCGCCGACCGGATGATGGCCGCCTACGTGGTCGGCGGCCGGCCGACCGAGGCCGAGATCCGCGCCCTGTGTCGCGCTGTCCTGCTGCTCGAAGAGCACGCCGTGCCGCTGCCGGCCTTCGCCGAGGACGTGATCGGTCGCCTCGCGGCGCAGGACGAGGCCGATGCGTCTCCGCCGCCCGCACCCGCGCCCCCGGCCCGGCGCACGAGCGCGCTCGGCCGGGTGCTGCGGCCGCTGCGGGCCCGGCTCGCCGCCTGAGCGCGGGGCGGCTCAGGCCCGCCGGGGTCCCGCCGCCAACCGCCGCAGCCGCCGCCAGCCGATCACCGTGCCGGAGATCGCGGTGGCGAGGCCCAAAGCCGACAGGATCCAGATCAGGGTCTTGCGCAGGGTCGGCCGCCAGGACAGGGGCCCGAGGTCGAGCGTATGCAGGCCGTCGAACAGCCAGCGGTAGGCGCGTCCCGAGCGGTCCAGCCGGTCGAGGATCTCGCCCGTGGCCGGGTCGATGTGGAACCACGTCGCCTCCGGATCGGCGAAGCGGGCCCGCAGCACCGGCAGCGTCCGGCCCCCGTGCCAGTAGGCATCCTCCTCGGCGAGACGGTCGATCTCCGGCGGCCCGGCCTCGGGCAGGAGCCGTCCGGCGGCCTCCCGCAGGCGCTCCGGACCCAAGCCCGCGGTCACGGTCCCGCCGTCGCGGCAGGCGACCGCCGCGACCGGTGCGCCGGCGAGGTGGCGGAAGCGGATCTCGACCGCGTCTGCGCAGGCGCTGCGCAGGGCCGCGGGGTCGAGGGCGAGGCGCGGCGCCGTCTCGCCCGCGTAGCGCTCCAGCATCGCCTCGGACGGCGCCCGCGGCCCGAACCAGCGGTTGGGATTCACCGAGAGCCAGCCGCTGACGATGAAGGCGATCAGCGCGACGCCCCCGGCCAGCCCGGCGACGTGGTGCCACGCGCTCCAGCCGCGATAGGGCGTCGCCCGCCCGTCCCGGTAGCGGCGGCGCAGCCGCACCCGCAGCAGCCCGATCCAGAAGCCGGTGACCGCGGCGGCCGCGCACACGCCCGACACCCACAGCACCGCGTCGCGCCACAGCCCCGCCCGCGCCCGCAGCGGCGTCGGGTAGATCCAGTGCGGGATCGCGCCGAGCCAGTTCCAGACCCGCTCGGTCCGGCTCGTGTCGAGGGCGATCTCCCCCGTGCGCGCCGAGACGTAGAGCCGGGTGCCCGCCGCGTCGCCGAGGTCGATCAGGTGGAAGGGCCGCAGCGGGTCGTAGCGGGCCACCACCGTCCACTGGTCGCGCCCGACCCGCCCGATCGCCCGGGGCCGCACCGCCCGCGGGTCGGCCGCGGCGACCGCGAGCGCCAGCGCCGCGTCGATCCCGGCGACGGGATGGCCGTCGCGGGCCGACACTGTCCGCCGCGTCCCGTCCCAGAGGGTGACGCGGTAGACCGGCTCGCGGTCCAGCATGGCGAGCCGCAGGTCGCGGGGGAAGCGCTCCGCCCCCGCCGCCGCCAGCGCCGCGTCGGGCGCGATTCGCACCGCGTCCCAGTCGAGACCCGGCAGACCGGCCCGGCGCTCGCTCTCGGTCAGGGCCGGGAAGCCGACGTAGAGCATCACCAGCCCCGAGGCGAACCACGTCGCGAACAGCAGGCCGGTGAGGATGCCGAGCCAGCGGTGGCCGAGGAACAGCCAGCGCCGGCCGGCCTTCCCGGCCGCCGCGAGACGCCGCCTCACCACGCCACGGTGTAGGCGACCTCGACCGAGAGCGGCCGCCCGAGGAGCCAGTTGGTGCCGACCCCGTTCACCGCGTTGCCCGAGATCGCGTAGACCTTGTCGAACAGGTTGTAGACCCGCAGGCTCAGGCGGGAATCCACTGTGACCTGATGGTCCAGCACCACGTTGACGAGGTTGTAGGCCGGGCGCCGGGCGGTGTTGCCGAAGTCGCTGTAGACCTGACCGACGTTCTGGAGCCCGACCCGCGCCGTCCAGTCGCGCAGGAAGTCCCAGGTCAGCCAGAGGTTGGCGACCCGCTCGGGCACGTCGATCGGCTGGTTGCCCGCGAAGGAGACGGTCGCGCCGTTCACCGTCTGGTCGAACCGGTCGTACTGGGCGTGCAGCAGGGCGAGGTTGCCGTCGAGCCGCCAGCCCGGGGCGAAGCGCCAGCCCAGCGCCAGCTCGAACCCCTGCGAGGATTGCCGCCCGACCTGGGTGGACACGGTCGGCTGGCCCGGCACCGCCGAGATCAAGTTGTCCTTGACGATGCGGTAGCCCGCCACCGTCCATTCGAGCGCGCCGTCGAAGGCCAGCCCCTTGGCGCCGATCTCGACCTGGTCGCCGGTGGCGAGCTTGAAGTTGGCCAGCGACTGCGAGAGCGTGATGAGGCTGTTCACCGGGTCGGTGGCGAAGCTGTACTGGGCGTAGAGCGCGCTGTCGGGCGTCGGGTTGTAGACCGCGCCGAACCGGTAGCCGAGCGAGGTGTAGGTGCGCTCGAACTGCGAGCCCGAGCGCAGGTCCTCCCGGTGCAGCGTCGGCGCGTCGAAGCGCACGCCAGCGAGCACCGAGAGGTTGTCGGCCAGGATCACCCGGTCCTCGGCGAAGACCGAGGCCTGCCGCGTCGAGGTCGCGTAGGCGGGGCTCGCCCGGCCGTTCTGCGGGAACAGGCCGAGATAGCCGCCGACCAGCGGCACGCTGTCGGACGTGTCGAAATTGAAGTTGTTGGTGTGACGAAAATCGATGTGGTTCACGTCGAAGCCCGCCAGGAAATCGTTGCGGAACCCGAACAGGCTGCCCCGGAAGGCGGCGTCGAACCGGTTCCCGACCTGTTCCTGGCTGTGGTAGATCTCCAGGTAGTCCGAACGATCGACGAGGCCGGTGCCCCGGTTGAACGCGTACTGCTCCACGTCGAGCCAGTGGCGGCGGCTGGTGAGGCGGTAGGCGGTGTTGCGGACCGTCACGTCGGCGCTCGGCGTCCACTCCGTCCGGAACTGCGTCCAGTTGTCGGCCCAGGTGATCTTCGGGTCGAGGACGTTGTAGTTCCGGAAGCGGATCAGGTCGGGGATCCGGCCCTCCACCAGCGGGGTGCCCCAGTAGCGGGCCGGTTCCTGGTAGCCGAGATCGTGGCTCACGGTGAAGGCGAGGTCGGGGCTCGGCCGGAACAGCAGCGCGGCCGAGACCGCGAGGTTGCGGAAGTCGCCGACCGGATGGATCCAGCCGTCGGCGCGGTTGCCGCTGACGTTCAGGCGGTAGGCGAAGGTGTCGCCGAACTCGGCCTGCCCGATCGCCCCGCCGGAATCGAAGGCGAGGCGGGCCACCCCGTCGGTGCCGATCACGGCGCGGGCGACGTTGATCGGCACGAAGACCGGCTTCTTGGGCACCACGTTGATCACGCCGCCGATGGCGCCGTCGCCGTAAAGCACCGAGGCGGGCCCGCGCAGCACCTCGATCCGCTCGACGTTCCACGTGTCGAACGGGAAGGTCACGGTGTTGGCGCCCACGTAGAACCGGGTGCCGTCGTAGAGTTGCTGGATCGAGTTCGGCCCCGCGAAGCCGCGGCTCGTGAAGGCGCCGTTGCCGTTGCCCGGGGCGGCGATGGTGGTGATGCCGGTGGCGTCCTGCGTCACGGCCTCGGCGATCGTGTTCTGGCCGCGCAGGCGGGCGGTCTCGCCGGAGACGATGTCGAGGCTCGCGGGCGTCTCCAGCGGCGTCAGGCCCAGCCGGCTCGCGGTGCGGTCGGGCGTGCGCAGGTTGAGGCCGACCGGCGCGGCGCGGGTGAGGCTCACGCCGGCCTCACCCTCCACCGAGAGCTGGTCGAGGGCGACGGTCTCCTGCGCGGCGGCCGGGTCGGCCAGGAGCATCAGGGCCGCGGCGCAGGGGGACGCGGCCCGACCGACGGTGCGGCCGAAGCGGTGTCCGAATGTTCGGCCGGACGTCCGGCTCGGCCGTCGGCAGAGGGGAAACGGAGGGAGGGTCGGCATCGGTCTCGTTCCGGGCGCGGCGTCGGCCGGCCGAACGTCCCCGACAGGCAATGTAATAACATTACCAATCTTCCGTGCCGCGGCGGGCCGCACGGACGCGCGCGGCAGCGCCCGATGGGCGTCCGATGACGCGCGCCGGAAGGCGCCGGATCTCGCGGTGAGGTGGGACATGCGGACGGGCGTCGCGGGCGCGCTTGCAGTGGCACGTCACCGCGAACGAGGCCGAAGGTCGACCGCCTCCCCTCGGGATTGACGGTGCCTCGACACCCGCCGGGGCACCCCGCCCGACGCGCTTCGCGTGTGACCACGGCCGACGGCAGGTCTCCTGGCTCGCGGGTCGCCGCCTTCCCGTCGTCTTCCCGGATGAAGCCATCCAGTGACGTGGTGACGAGAAGACTCTCCGCTCACAGTTGCGGGGGCAGCCGCGGAATCGGCCCCATACGAGACCTCACCGCATTCCCTTTTGATCCCCGAAGGGAACCGTCACGCTCACTCTCGGCGATAGGGTCCGGCGCGTCAATACGGGCCCGTCCTCGACGCAGATCCGATGCCTGCGGGTCCCCAGAGAGCGCGGACCCTCTCGAGGGATGGGCGGTGCGGGACCGTCCGCGCGGACCTGCGCGCCGGTCCCGGTCGGGGCGCTGCACCGGATGCGGCGTCCGGCCGGGGGTGCCCGAGGAAACGAGCGGCCCTGCGGCCAAGTCGTTTCGTCGCCGAACACCGATGGCGGCATGATTTCGTGCGCGCGCGTTGCGATCGGCGGGCATCCATTTCCGTCCATCGTGCGTTCCCCGATACGTCGACCGTGCCGTACGGTGGCGCCGATCGGAAGGAAGACGACGATGCTCAAGGGTGGACTTCTTTGGCTGCTGGGAATCCCGCTGCCGATCATTCTCCTGCTGTGGTTCTTCGGAGTCTTCCACTAGTCTCCACGCCCGATCGATTCCGGCGGGCAGCGCGGGCGAGGGAGGCGGCGATGCCGCATCCCGGTAGCGCCGCCCACCCCACGGCCCGGCGTACCGCGAGCGGGCCGCGCTCGAACACCGAAACCCTTCCATGGGCTCTCGAACTGGCTTCATGAGGGATCCGGTGGCGGGGGGCCGAGCGGGCCTCCGACCGGCCTCCACCGGGCCGCTCGGGTCGGCGAATTCGTTCACCAAGTTCGTCCGTCGACCTGGAGGCCCCGTTCGAGGTGGCCGTTGCACTTCCAAACCCCGGGGACGAGAGCGCGGTCGGGAAGAATCGGAGCACGGCCACGCCGCGGAACGGGTTCGACTTTGGTCGGACCGGAACGGGCGCACTCCTCAGGCGGCCCGCTGCGACGCGCCGTTGCGCCCTGATTGTGATAACTTGAGGTTACTCAAATAAACCTGTGAGAATTAAGATCTCCGGGTGCATTGTATTTCTATACAACTATTGCGTGTATCGACAATGGAGCGCTGGATAAATTCTTAAGGCTTGCAAGAGTACGTTGAAATCGAGCAAGACTTACAAGGGCCGTTCATGCGACCCCGGCAAACCTTGGTTCCCGCGTCGGGCACGGATTCGGGCGTGCCCGCTGCCGATCCTGCCGGATGTCTCGCCGCGATCGTGCGGGCGAGCGACCGGCTGTTCCGGCTCCTGATCGAGAACTCCAGCGACATCGTCGTTCTCACCGGACTCGACATGCGCCGGGTCTACGTCTCGCCCGCCGTACAGGCCATCCTCGGCTACGAGCCCCGCGACCTCCTCGGCACGCGACCGGCCGATTTCGTCCATCCCGACGACGCCTCCGTCTTCGGGGGCCACTGGGCCCGGGTCCTGCGCGGGACGGATGAGGTCACGACCTGCTCCCTGCGGCATCGCCACCGGGACGGGCACTTCGTCTGGGTCGAGGTCTCGGTGCGCACGGTCCGGGATCCGGAGCGCGGGGGGATGATCGGCGCCGTCGCCACGATCCGGGACATCACCGCACGGCGGGACGCGGAGGAACAGGTCCGGCACATGGCCCTGCACGACGCGCTGACCGGGCTGCCCAACCGCACCCTGTTCCGCGACCGCCTCGACCAAGCGGTGGCCCGCACCGCGCGCACGCGCAGCCCCTTCGCCGTTCTCGCCTGCGACCTCGACCGCTTCAAGACGGTCAACGACAGCCTCGGCCACCCCGCCGGCGACGCCCTGCTGCGTGCCGTCGGCGACCGGATGCGGGCGGTGCTGCGGCCCTACGACACGGTCGCCCGGCTCGGTGGCGACGAGTTCGCCGTGGTGATCGCCTACCTCGACGACGCGGGCGCGGCGACCCGCCTCGCCGAGCGGCTGATCGCCGCGGTGAGCGAGCCGGTGGTCCTCGACGGGCGGACGGTGGAGGTCGGCGTCAGCATCGGCCTCACGGTCGCCACCGAGCGGGACGCCGACGTCGACGAATTGTTCAAGCGCGCCGACATCGCGCTCTACGAGGCGAAGGCGGCAGGCCGGAACACCTATCGCACCTTCCACCCCGACGTGGGCGCCCGCACCGCCACCCGCGGCCAGCTCGGGCTCGACATGCGGGAGGCGATCCGGCGCGGGGAGTTCCGGCTCGTCTACCAGCCGGTGGTCGATGCCGGGACGGGGGGCGTCGTCAGCCTTGAGGCGCTGATGCGCTGGCACCACCCGCTCCAGGGCGAGATCGCGCCGGGGGACTTCATCCCGCTCGCCGAGGAGACCGGGCTGATCGTCCCGCTCGGCAGCTGGGCGCTGCACGAGGCCTGCCGCGAGGCTCTGCGCTGGCCGCCGCACGTCCGCGTGGCGGTGAACGTCTCCGGCGTCCAGATCCGACGCGACGGCTTCGAGGTGGCGGTGCTCGCCGCGCTCGCGGGCAGCGGCCTGCCCCCGTCCCGCCTGAAGCTCGAAGTGACCGAGAGCGTGCTGATGCAGGACGCGGACTGCGTGCTGGCCTGCCTGCGCCGGCTGCGGGCGCTCGGCGTGCAGGTGGTGCTCGACGATTTCGGCACTGGCTATTCCAGCCTGAGCTACCTGCGCCGCTTCCCCTTCGACAAGATCAAGATCGACCGGGCTTTCATCCGCGACATCGCCGACCCGGACGCGGCGGCGATCGTGCGCGCGGTGGTGGGCATCGGCGAGCGGCTCGGGATGGGGATCGTGGCCGAGGGGGTCGAGACGGCCGAGCAGCTCGACCTCGTGCGCCGGGAGGGCTGCACGCAGGTCCAGGGCTTCCTGTTCAGCCGTCCGCTGCCGCCGGACGAGGCGCGCGCCTACATCCTGGCCGCGCAGGCCCGGGCGGTGCCGCGCGGCGCCGGGCTCGCCTGACGCGCCCTACCCTACCCGGCCGGCCGCCGGGCCCTGAGCCAGCAGACGAGGTCGAGCACGACCACCGGCGCCACCGCCGCGGCCGCCGCCAGGGTCCGGGCGCGGCCGGGATTGCCGGGGCCGAGGCCGGCGGCGAGCAGGGCGCCGTCGAGCACGTCGCCGCCGACGCGCAGGCCGAGCTGCCGCTCGGGCGCGTCGCTCGCCAGCACCACCGCGCCGGAGGCGATCTCGCGCGCGCCGAACAGGCGCAGGGTCCGCTCGTGACCCTCCAGCCCGATCGCCCGCGCCAGTCGTGCCGGGGCCGCGATCTCGATCAGCCCGAGGCCGATGCCGAACCACGCCAGCCCACGGGCCATCGTCCGATCGTCCATTGCCGTACCTCCTCGGAGCAGCGCGACCTGCGCCGCCGGTCAACTGGCGGTCCGTCCGGCCGAGTTTCCGGGCCCGTGCGGCCCGATCCGCGCCTCGGACGCCCGGCCGCTCGGCCCGTCGGTCCGGGGGCGGTCAGACGCCGCCCGCCCGTCCCGCGCGTCCTGAGGTCGGCCGCTCGCGCCGATCGTCTTCCGCCCGGCGCGCGCGGCGGCCTCCCGTTCCCGCTCGGTCGGGTTCGCGCCGCCGCTGCGATCCTGCGCCATGGCATCCTCCTGATCCCCGGCAAACCCGGGTGGCGGATCGCGGTTCGGCGGCTGGAGGACCGGGATCCCGCGCGTCGGGATCGTTCGCCGATGGGATCTTTCATCGGCCCTGGCGTGTTCGCGGACGCGACCATCACCCGGAGCCGAGGGCATGCCCGAGACCGCGATCAACCTCAGCCGGCTGCCGCCGTTCGACCGCGACGGCGCCCTGCACGTCGTCGTCGAGACGCCGAAGGGCAGCCGGAACAAGTACGGCTACGAGGCCGATCCCGGCGCGATCCTGCTCAAGAAGGTGCTGCCCGAGGGGATGTCGTTCCCCCACGATTTCGGCATGATCCCCGGGACGATCGGCGCGGACGGCGACCCGATCGACGTGTTGATCCTGCTCGACGCCCCCGCCTTCCCCGGCTGCGTGGTCGCCGCGCGCCTCCTCGGGGCGATCGAGGCGGAGCAGCGCGAGGGCGACGGCCCGTGGGAGCGCAACGACCGGCTCGTCGCCGTCGCCACCCACGCCCCGACGCACGACCACGTCCGCGCCCTCGCCGACCTGCGGCCGGGCCTGCTCGACGAGGTCGAGGCGTTCTTCGTCCAGTACAATCGCCTCGCCGGACGGGACTTCCGCCCGCTGCGCCGGAGCGACGCGGCGGGTGCCCGGGCGCTGGTCGAGGCGGGCATCGCGGCCTTCGCGGCGGGCGGCGATTGACCGCCGCGAACCCGGAGCCCGCCATCCGGGTTGGCCCTGCGACCCCCGCGGGCGACGCGCTCGGCCAGTATCTCCGGAAGGCTTCGGCGACATGCGCGACCTGATGCGACACTGGCGGTTCGGCCTGTTCATCGCCGCCCTCATCGCCGGCGCCCTGGCCATCGGCGGCACGTGGTCGCTGATGACCCCGGCCGTCCCGCCGACCGCGTCCGACACGGCGGCCACGCCCAACCCGACACCCAATCCGGCGCCCGCCCCGGCGCGCCCGTGAGCGCGGCGGGTCCGCGCCGCCCCCGTAGGGATCCGCCCATGTGGTACCTCTACCTCGCCGTGCTGGCCGCGGGCGTCGCCAACGCGATCCAGCCCGGGCAGAACGGCACGCTGGCCCGGAACCTGTCCCAGCCGCTCACTGCCGGCCTCGTCGTCGGGATCGGGACTTTGATCACCGTGCTCGTCGCGGGCCTGGTCACCGGGCGCCTCGCGTGGCCGTCCGCCGTCGAGGCGGCGCGGGTGCCGTGGTGGGCGTGGTTCGGCGGCGTCCTCGGCGGCGGCATCGTGGTCGCGCAGTTGCTGATCGCCCGCCAGATCGGCGCGGGCGCCTTCCTCGGCCTGCTGGTCACGGCCGGGGTGGCGACCTCCATCCTGCTCGACCATTTCGGCTGGGCGGGCTTCGACGTGCACCCGGCGAGCCGGTGGCGCCTGCTCGGCGGCGCGCTGATGGTCGCCGGGGTCGGGCTGGTCGCCCTGTTCTGACCGCGCGGGCGCCGGGCGGAGGGTCGCCGACCCCCGACGGCGCTCTATGTCGGCCTAACCCTGGTTAACGAGGTGGACGCATGTCTCATTTCCCGACCACGAGCCGCAGCGACCGGACGAGCCCGCATGTGAAGGCGACCGTCCGGGAGACGAGCGCCGCCGAGGTGTGGGAGGAGATCGAGGCGGAGCGCCAGGCCGTGGAGCGGCGCACCGCGCGGCTGCGGGCGATGCGGCTCGCCAAACGCGCTTGAACGTGTGCCCGCAAGCGTGGCGCTGGGATGACGCCGGCGGGAAGGCCGCGCAGTGCCGAGCGTTAAGCGTATCGCTACCCGATGCCGGGACCGCGTCGCGTTCCGGTCTGTCCCCTGTCCGTCGCCCTCCTGACCGGCGCCCTGTGCCTGGGGATGGCCTCCGCCCTGCTGCCGTTCGCCCTCCGCACCGCATCGGTGCCGACCCGACATGAATGCCGTCGTCGTCGGCGCCTCGGGCGGGCTCGGCCGCGCCCTCATCCGGGCCATCGCGGAGCGCGGCGCGCACGCGTCCGTCTTCGCCCTGTCCCGCTCCGGGGGCGATGGAGCGGGATCGGGACCGGTCTCCCACGTCCCGATCGACCTGACCGACGAGGCCTCCGTCGCCGCGGCGGCGGAGACCGTCGCGGCCGCCGGGCCGGTCGGCCTCGTCGTCGTGGCGAGCGGGGTGCTGCACGGTCCGGGTATCGCCCCGGAGAAGGCGGTGCGCGCGCTGGACCCCGCGGCCCTGGCCGCGGTGTTCGCCGTCAACGCGATCGGGCCGGCCCTCGTCGCCAAGCATTTCGTGCCGCTCCTGCCCCGGCACGGGCGCTGCGTCTTCGCCGCCCTCTCGGCGCGGGTCGGATCGATCGGCGACAACCGCCTCGGCGGCTGGTACGCCTATCGCGCCTCGAAGGCGGCCCTGAACCAGATCCTGCGCACGCTGGCGATCGAGGTGGCGCGCACGCGCCCCGAGGCGATCGTCGCGGGGCTGCACCCGGGCACCGTGGCCACGGACCTGTCGCGCCCGTTCCGGCCCGACGCCGACGCGCCGGGGCTCTTCACCCCGGAGCAGAGCGCGGGGCACCTGCTCGACGTGCTCGACGGCCTGGGGCCGAAGGATACCGGGGGCGTGTTCGACTGGGCCGGCAAGCTCGTCCCGCCCTGACCGGAGCCGAGGATCCTCATCCGGCCGCGGCGACGCGGGCTCCGAGCTCGATCCCGCCGAAACTCAGCCGCGCGAGCGCGGCCGCGGCCAGGGCCGCGAGCCGTTCCAGGCGACCGACCGTGGCGGCGTCGATATCGACCGCCGCGCACCAGTAGGCGCCGAGCGCCGCCACGGGCTCGGGGGCGCCGATCGGCGCCATCGCGAGGCTGCGGATGGAGGTGCGGCGGTAGGCGTCGATCGGCACGCGCGGGTCGCCCTCGATGTCGGCGATGGTCACCGTCCGGCGATGGAGCATCGCCCAGCCCGAGATGCAGGCCGTCAGGGGGAATCGGCGCCCTGTCCAGAGCGGCTCGATGGCGTCCTCGGCGGCGTAGAAGCAGGTGTCGCCCTGCCTGAGGACGACGGCGATGCCGTCGGAACCGATGATCCCCCGCGCGGTCCCGCGCAGGGCGGCCACCACCGCGTCGCGCGAGCCCGCCGCGTCCAGCCGCGCCCCGGCCCGATCGAGGAGCGACCCGTACGGCCCGTCTGCATCACCTGCCAGCGGCAAACCCCGACCTGCTGCTGCACCCGCCACGCCTTGCCGTCCGATTCTAGCAGGGACGGTGCATCGGGGACAGGGCCCGTCCGCCGCCGCCCGTCCCGCACGAGACCCGCACCCGGGTCCGGGCAACCACTCGAGGTTGATCGGCGGCAGCGAACGACGCGCCGGGCACTTGTCGTGATCCTGTCGTCCGTGCAAAGTACTCCAGTCCGCAGATGGCCCTGCGGGAGAGCCCAGGCCGGCGTGTGCCGGTTATGGCGTCTCGGAGCGACCGCCCCCGGAAGCTTCGCGGCACAATCCCGTCGGGCTGGACGATCTGGAGTGCGACGCGTCCGCGCGTCTCTGGGGGCCGAGCCCGGCGCGTCGCCGGAGTCGGCCCGCAGCACCCGCGACAGAGGGGGGCGACCGGAATGCTGAGGCGGGCATTTCGCGCCCGCCGGTCGATCGAGGGTGGCCCATGTTCCCGGACGACGACTTCCCCGACGATCTCTCGGACGCGGCCGGGGGGCCCGACCGCGGCTGGAACCACGAGCCGTCGCGGGCCGACCTGTTCGAGGCCTTCACGTCCCCGGTCTACACCACCGACGCCGAGGGCTGGTTGACCTTCTACAATACCGCGGCCTCCGACCTGTGGGGCTACCGGCCCGAACTCGGCCGCACGCGCTGGTGCGGCGCGTGGCGGATCTTCACGCCCGAGGGCGAACTGCTCCCGCACGAGCGGTGCCCGATGGCGATCGCGATCCGTGAAGGGCGCGCCGTGCGCGGCATCCAGGCCGTGCTGGAGCGGCCCGACGGGACGCGCATCCCGTTCATGCCCTACCCGACCCCCTTGCGCGACGCGTCGGGGACCCTCGTGGCCGCCTCCAACGTGCTGCTGCCGATCACCGTGCCCGGCCGCGCCGAGCCGCTCGAGGCGCCGCCGGATCTGGCGTGGGATTCGCCATGGGACTCGGCCCGCGCCTCGACACGGGACGTGGACGGGCGGACGACGCCCGGGCATGCGGGGTACGAAGTCGAGGATCTGACCGGCAACCTGCAACTGACGCTCGCCGCGCTGGCGGATGTCGAGTTCGGGTTCCGGGCCGACCGCGCGCGCCTCGACGGCTGGGTCGGCCCCGCCGAGGAGCGCGACCGGATCCTCGCGCAGCTCGAATTGCGGCGTGACCGCGCCCGCGCTCGGCTGAACGGCCGCCTGGAACGCCTGCGTCGCCGCGCGACGCGGGTGATGGCCGCGGACCGCCCGACGGGCGCGGCCCAGGGCGCCTCGCTTCACTGAGCGGTATCCGCTCGACGGGATCGTGGTCGTCTCCGGCATCCTTGCGGGCGGAGCGATGCGACCTCGGGAAGCGCACAACCGGCGAGCGTAGCGCCGCAGGGTCGCGGCGCTACGCTCGCGATGACGATGGGGGCGCCGTCGCGGAGCCGCTCAGGCGTGAAGTTTGACCGGGGCTGGACCCTCGACGAGTGCGGGGATCACCGGGAGCGGCGCGCGCGTCTCGGCCTCGGACAGCGGCACGACCATCGTGGGCGGGAGTTCGATCGGCGCCGCGTCCGCCACGGCATCGGCGGTATGGCGCGCCATGAACGCGACGATCTCCGGCACGATCTCGGCCCGGAACCGGGAGCCGTTGAACACGCCGTAATGCCCCGCGCCCATCTGGAGATGGTAGGCCTTCCGCGCGTCGGGCAGGTTCGGCGTTAGGTCCAGAGCGGCGCGGGTCTGGCCGATCCCGGTGATGTCGTCCTTCTCGCCCTCGATCGCCATCAGAGCGCAGCGGCGGATCGCGCCGAGATCGACCGGCTGGCCCCGGTGGCGCATCTCGCCCTTCGGCAGCGCGTGGCGGATGAACACCGTGTCCACGGTCTGGAGGTAGTACTCCGCCGGCAAGTCCATCACGGCGAGGTACTCGTCGTAGAACTCGCGGTGCTTGGCCGCCGAATCGCCGTCTCCCTGCACGAGCTGGTCGAACAGGTCCCAGTGCGCCTTGCGGTGGCGCTCCAGGTTCATGCTGACGAAGCCGGCGAGTTGCAGGAAGCCCGGGTACACGTCGCGGCCGTGGCCGGCGTGCGGCCAGGGCACCGTGTGGATGCAGTGCCGCTCGAACCACGCGATCGGGTGCTCCTGCGCCAGCCGGTTGACGGCGGTCGGCCCGCGGCGGGTGTCGATCGGGCCGCCGATCAGGGTCGCGGTGCGCGGTATGGCGGGGTGGTCCTCCGCCTCCATGCGGGCGATCGCCGCCAGCACCGGAACCGAGGGCTGGCAGACGGCCATCACGTTGAGATCGGGACCCAGCGCCTCGAACAGGGCGATGCAGGTGTCGATGTAGTCGTCGAGGTCGAAGCGCCCGGCCGTCACCGGCACCTGCTTGGCGTCGGTCCAGTCGGTGATGAACACCTGATGCGTGTCGAGGAAGCCGGCCACCGTGCCGCGCAGCAGGGTCGCGTAGTGCCCCGACAGCGGTGCGACGAGCAGCAGCTTCGGCTTGTCCGAGGGCTGGCCGAAGGCGATGACGCGGCAGAACGGCCGCTCCCAGACGATCCGCTCGGGCACGCCGAGGCCGAAGATCGGCTTGGCGTAGGTGCGCGTCGCGCGCTCGAACAGTTCGCAGGAGGCGGCCAGCGCCCGGCTGCTGGGCGTGTAGGCGAGTGGGCTGAACGGGCTCTCGCAGGCGTTCCGGGTCGCCGTCACCGCCATTCGGGCGGGGGCGAGCATCAGGTCGCACGCGTCGCGCATCAGGTAGAGCATACCGACGTTCCTCCGACAGGCCCGCCACGCAGCCCTGTCCAGAGCCGCCTAACGCTTCAGCACTATGATGCGTTGCATCGGCAGGAAACGAAGCCTCTGCCTGCGCAAACGGCATCAGAGGATGTCACATGCGCGCTCTTTGACCAGCACACTTTCCGGTCGAGGAATCCGATCCCGTAGGTCTGGTGCAATCCGGCAACATAATCCGGCAACATAATGCGCCCCCGGCATCGCGGGTCCGGGATCGGGCCCCGGTCTCCGGGCGATCCGGCGTTCAAGCTTCCGGCGCGGGATGCGCGGCGAAGCGGCCGGCGGCGTAGAGGAGCGAGACGATCGCCGCCGCGGCGAGGCTGCCGCCGACGGGGGCGAGGATCATGGCGCGCACCGGACCGTGGGCCCACAGCGTCGCCAGCACGATGCCGCTGCCGAGGAAGGCGGCGCCGATCACCCGGAAGACACAGCACTCGGACGATCTCATCGGGATCTCCCCGCCCTCGCCGTTCTCAACTTTCAATTGTTCCAAGGTTAAGCTTAAGCGGAGCCAGAATCAATGGTCCCGCGGCGGGAGACGCCGCGCTGTCCGCGCGCCGGCTCCGGGGTCAATCCGTCGTGGAGCGCGAGATTGCATCGGCGCGCGGATCCCCAACGCGTTCGGTGCTCCGCGACGGCGCGCTCGCGATGTGGCCACCCTTGACGCTTCGTTAACCATGGGCCGATAGCGCCTCGGATATGCAACCTGTAGGCGAGAACCTGATGCCCACCCTGTCGCCTGACGACGAGGGCGCCGTCGATCGGCTGCTGCTGCACCTCGTGCGCGACGCCTATTGCGACCTCGCCGCGCTGCTGAGCGGCGCCCGGCCGGCGGTGACCGAGGCGATCATCCACGTGATCGAGCTGCGCACCCTCGGTGTCCTGAAGCGCATCTGCGAGGGACGCACCGAGGGCGAGGCGTCCGAGGCCATCGCGCGGGCGGTCGGCGCCGAGATCTGCGCCCTGCTCGATCGGGCGCACGGAATCCGCACGTCCGGAGCCAGCGCCTACGGAGACGGTGCCCGTGGGGATAGCGCGCTCGCGCCGCAACCGTCGCTGGCGTCCTGCGCATAGGCGCGCCGACGATCCTGAGAACCTGCGGTATGCATCCCGCGGGCAACGCATGGGTCGTTTCGCGGCCTTTCAACAGCGTAGGGTTGTGATACCTCCTGGCACATCGCGGCGCGGCCGCATGCCTGTTCGCGAGGAGGCAGCGACATGACTTCTCCCTTTCGGGCGGCCCTCGACGCATCGGGCTACGTCGGAACCTGGGAAACGGATCTCGACACGCAGGTGGTCGCACTCACCGGCGCCCTGCCCGACCTGCTCGGCATCGCGGCGCCGCGGGCGGCGGCGGGTGTGCCGCTCGCGGCGTTCCTGGAGGGCGTGCATCCCGACGACCGTGCCCGCGTCGCCCATCTCGTCCGCGAGGCCCACACCGCGACGGGGCGGTTCGAGGCCGAGTTCCGCACCCGGAACCGGGACGGCGACCACTGGGTGGCGGCGCGCGGGCGGGTCGAGACGGACGCGGCCGGACGCGGGCTGCGCTGCCTCGGCATCGCCGTCGACGTCACCGACAGCCGTCAGGCCGATCCGGCGGGCGACCGGACCGTGCAGGCGGTCGATCGGATCGCGGATGCGCTGCTCGCCGTGCGGCCCCTGACCGAGGATCTCGATTCGCCGATCCTGCGGACGCTGATCGACGCGCTGCTGCACGAACTCGGGACGCTGCTGGCCCGCCACACCCGAGGCGACGCCCGCGGCCTGCACTGATCCGCGCCCCCGCCACGCGGGATCACGTCGGCCGGCCACGTGCGGCGACCGCGCGGACGAAGTCGAGGCAGGCGCGGCGCTCGGCCGGATCGGCGAGGCCCGCGAACAGCCGCAGCAGTTCCACCGCCTCGCGATCGAAGTCCGGCCGCGCCTGGGGGGCGGTGAAACCTGCCGGGTCCGTCCCGAGTGCGGCGGCGATGCGTCGGAGGGTCCGCGCCGCCTTCGAGCGATCGTCCTCCATGAGCGCCGCTCCTGAATGGCAGGTCCGCCGATGCGACGCCCCGGCGGAGGGCGCGCGTCCCGCCGCGCCCGGGCCCGCGCGCAAAACGGCCGTGTGTTAGGGGGCCGGGACCCATGGGCCTACGGCTACGCCGACCTCGAAGTAACCCGGCGGGGGAGGAACAGCTTCGGCATGGCTGACTCTCGTCCGACGCATGCCACCCCGTGCCGCTGATCCGCGAGCCGAGTGCGATGAGTGTCGTGACCGACGCCCGAGGCGCCCTCACCGGCATCGGCTCGGAATGGGCCGCCTTCACGGGACAGTCCCAGGCGGAGGCGCTGGGAGTCGGCTGGCCCGAGCAGGTCCGCGCGGCGGACCGCGGCACGATCGGGGCGCTCCTCGCCGCGGCGCTCGGCCAGCGGCGGGCGTTCAGCCTGCGCGACCGCCCGCGCGCCTGGGACGGCTACGCCGGGATGGGGGCGGTGCCGAGATCCCGCCCTCGGTCCGGCGCGCGCCGGCCTCGATCGGACCGCAACGCCCCCGGGTCGCCAACGGGCCGGACGGGCCCGACCGCATCCACCGACGCGGCCGCGGCCCGGGGACGTGCGCGTCGGCCGTCCCCGTCGTTCGGCCTACTCCACCGGCCTACTCCGCCGCCTTCTGGCGGAGTCCGATCCGGCCCCAGATCGTGCTCAGCGCGTCGACGAGGTGGGCGATGTCGGCGTCCGAGTGGAGCGGCGACGGGGTGATCCGCAGGCGCTCGGTGCCGCGGGCCACCGTCGGGTAGTTGATCGGCTGCACGTAGATCCCGAACTCGTCGAGCAGGGTGTCGGAGATCGCCTTGCACAGCACGGGATCGCAGACCATCACCGGCACGATGTGGCTGTCGTTGGGCATCACCGGGATGTCGGCGGCCTCCAGGGCGGCGCGGACCCGCGCCACGCGCTCCTGATGCCGGGCGCGCTCGGCGCCGCTGGCCTTGAGGTGGCGGATCGAGGCCGCCGCGCCCGCGGCCACCGCCGGGGGCAGCGAGGTCGTGAAGATGAACCCTGAGGCGAAGCTGCGCACGAAGTCGCACAGCCGCTCGCTGGCGGTGATGTAGCCGCCGTGGACGGCGAAGGCCTTGCCCAGCGTGCCCTCGATCACGTCGAGACGGTGGGCCACCCCGTCGCGCTCCGAGATGCCGCCGCCCCGCGCGCCGTACAGGCCGACCGCGTGGACCTCGTCGAGGTAGGTGAGCGCCCCGTGCGCCTCGGCCACGTCGCAGATCTCGTCGATCGGCGCGATGTCGCCGTCCATCGAGTAGACGGACTCGAAGGCCACGAGCTTCGGGCGTGACGGATCGACCAGCGCCAGCTTGCGGTTCAGATCCTCCGGGTCGTTGTGGCGGAAGACGTGGCGCTCGGCCCGCGAGAACCGGATGCCCTCGATCATCGAGGCGTGGTTCTCGGAATCGGAGAACACCGCGCAGTTCGGCAGGCGGGAGGCCAGGGTGCCGAGCGCCGCCCAGTTCGACACGTATCCGGAGGTGAACAGCAGCGCCGCCTCCTTGCCGTGCAGGTCGGCGAGTTCGCGCTCCAGCAGCACGTGGTAGTGGTTGGTGCCGGAGATGTTGCGGGTGCCGCCCGCGCCGGCGCCGCAGCGGTCGAGCGCCTCGTGCATCGCGCCGACCACCGTCGGGTGCTGGCCCATGCCGAGATAGTCGTTGGAGCACCACACCGTCACCGGGCGCGTGCCGCCGGCGTGGTGGTGGGTGGCGTGCGGGAAGTTGCCGGCGTGGCGTTCGAGATCGGTGAAGACGCGGTAGCGCCCCTCGCGGTGCAGCCCGGCGATCTCGGCGCCGAAGAAGGCCTCGTAGTCCATTCGCCTCTCCCGATCCCGTCGCGGCTTCCCGCCGCTTTCTTCGGTGATCCGGAATTCGCCTTGGACGAATTCCAGATGGGTGCGCGCACGCGTCCGGGAAGAAGGCCCCGGGCGCGAGGTGCTCAGTCGCGCGGCCGGGCCGCGCCGTCGATGTCCCGCCCCGGCAGGCTCCACCGCCACAGGGCGGCGGAGGGCAGCGGCAGCATCAGGAACCAGTGCTCCAGCACCGCGAGCGCCGTCAGCGTCGTCAGCACCGCGAAGCCGACCAGCTCGTGCTCCGGGGCCGCCTCGGCGAGCGCCGCCCGCCCGAGCAGCACCGCCGCGGCCGTGCCGAGGGTCACGGAGACCGGGAACAGCACGTTCATCGGCTTCCGCGTCAGGTAGCAGGCGAGGTAGCCGAGATGGTCCGGCAGGAACTCGGCGTGCAGGTTGCGCACCCCGAGGAACAGATTGAGCCGGGCCGAGAGGTTCATCACCACCAGCGTCCCGTAGGTCCACAGGGCGAACTTGTTCGGGTTGCCCCACACGAGCACGAGGATCGCGAGCCCGCCGATCACGATGGCGAACTCGTGCCACAGGCTGGTGGCCAGCGCGGCGAAGAACCGGTCGAGGCCGCGGGTGGCGGGCGGGCAGGCCACCGGCCGCGGGCCGGACAGGAAGCCCATGTAGTAGCTCATCTCCTGCCAGCCCCACACGACGAGGGCGGCGGTGAAGGCGGTGTAGGCGCCGGTCGCGCTCGCGTCCCCGGCGCTGGTCCGGATCGCCCACAGGGCCGCGGCGAGCGCCAGCGTCGCCGCCGCCATGCTCCACGGGTGCGTGCGGCGCGGGGCGTGGTCCAGCATCAGGATCACCCCGGTGGAGAACCACCAGAGCAGCACCGCGTAGAGGGCGGGTCCGGCGTAGGTCGTCATCCTACCAGACCGGTTGCAGGCGGATGTCGGCGGGCAGGGCGTTCGGCTTCACCGGCAGCGCGTAGAGCCGGACGAAGGTCACCGCCCCGGCGAGCGCGTGGCCGGCCTGGGCGACCCGGCCGAGGATCCCGCCCCGGGCCTTCGCGTCGGCGATCCCGCGCGAGCAGGCGAGCAGCCGGTCGAGGCCCGCCTTGAACCGGGGGTTGTCGATGTCGAGCTCCAGCGGGAAGGTCTGCTTCGAGATGTCGGAGGTGATCCGGAAGACCTTGAAGTCGTAGTCGGTCGGGTCGACCCCGAGCGCCGCGTGGAAGGCCGGGCGATGGTGGTCGCGCACGTACATCGTCGCGAACACCGCGAGCAGGAAGAAGCGGATCCAGTAGCGGTTCACGCCGCTCGTCAGGCGCGGGTTGGCGCGCATCAGGAGCGCGAACGCCTCGCCGTGGCGGAACTCGTCGTTGCACCACTTCTCGAACCACTTGAAGATCGGGTGGATGCGCCTCTCGGGGTGCTTTTCGAGTTCCCGGAAGATGGTGATGTAGCGGGCGTAGCCGATCTTCTCGGACAGGTACGTCGCGTAGAAGATGAACTTTGGCTTGAAGAAGGTGTACTTCTTGGTCTTGGTCAGGAAGCCGAGATCGACGCCGATGCCGAAATCCTTGAGGGTGTCGTTGATGAAGCCGGCGTGGCGGGCCTCGTCGCGGCTCATGAAGCCGAACAGCTCCTTGATGTCCTTGTTCTTGGCGCGCTTGCGCATCTCGGCGTAGAGCACGCAGCCCGAGAACTCCGCCGTGATCGAGGAGACGAGGAAGTCCAGGAACTCCTTGCGCAGCTCCGGATCGAGTCCCGACAGGTCGCAGTCGAACTCGGCGTTGCGCACGAAGTGGCGCTTGTTCGGGTCGGCGCGCAGCTCGGCGATGAGCAGGTCCCAGTCGCGCCGCACCGGCTCCACGTCGGTGCGGTCCAGCTCGTCGAAATCGGTGGTGTAGAAGCGCGGCGACAGGAAGGTGGTCTCCTGCGCGGCCCGGGTCGATTCGTTGACGGGCGTCCTCGGTACGGGGATGCCGGTCGGGGGCTGGACGGTGGCGTTCACAGCTTCCTCCGCTCGGAAAAGCTCACCTCGTAGAGCTCGGTCAGTTCGAGGTGGGCGGTCAGCTTGGTCCAGAGCCGCTCCAGCACGCCGGCGCGGGTGACGGTGGCGGTGCGGCGCACGACGAGGCGCTCGCCGTAGGGCACGGTGGTCGGCGCGTCGTGCACCTGCACCGCGTCGCCGGGCTCGATCTCGAAATCCGCGTCGAGGGTCACGTGCGCGTGCAGGCTCTCGGGCGTCTGCTCGATCTCGACCGTGCACGGCACGGTGACGGTGCGCGATCCGGGCCAGCCCATCAGCGCGTCTCCGTCGCCGGCCCGGCCGCCGCGGCCTGATCGGCGTGCGGGAGCGCGGCGAGGCAGGGGGTCGGCGCCCCGCCGGCCTGCGGCTGGCACGGCGCCAGGAGACGGGCGAAGGCGCCGGCATTGGTGGGGCCGAAGGCCTCCAGGGGCACGCGCCGGCCGGTGGCCTCGTCGGAGAGCTGGAGGCGGCCGTCGTCGTAGCGGGTCAGGCTGAAGGGCGCCTGCGGCCCGAGACCGTCGCGCTGGCGGGCCTGTGCCAGGCCCCGCAGGGTGCCGCGCAGGAACCCGTCCTCGCCGGGGCGGATCCAGGCGATGACCCGCCCGCCCGCGGCGTTGCGCAGCGCGATCGACCCATCGGCCTGGTCCTCGGCGCGGAAGTCGAGCCGCACCACCGGCTTGGCCGGGGGGAGCTGGGTCAGGCCGATGCCCTCGCCGCGCCCGACCGCCACCGCCAGCATCGCGAAGCCGACGACCGCCCCGGCGCCGATGATCGTCAGCGCCGGCACCGGCCCGGTCTCGCGGCGGATCTGCGCTGGCCCGGCCATCGTCCCTCCCTACTCCGCGGCCATGAGGCGGCCCGGATTCTCCTCGCCCGCCGGGCGCGCCCGCGCCACGACCACCGGCGCCATCGCCCCGTCGGCGTGGGCTTCGAGCGCCCGCGCCAGCAGCCGCGCCACGGTATCCGCTTCCGGCACGGAACGCAGCATGGGCTCGGTCCGCGACAGGCGCCAGGGCCTGGCATGGGGCCAGAGCTGGAGGTAGGCGACACGCAGGCCGGGCTGCAACCGCAGAGGCAGGTCGCCGCTGCCGTCGGTGAAGGCGCGGAACCCCGCGTTCTCGATCTGCGCGAAGGGCAGGTTGTGGGTCACCGGCAGGGCGATGCCGACCTGGAGCACCACCCGGCGATCGGTGATCGTGTAGACCGTGCTGCGGTGGGTCAGATACGCGAGCAGCCACAGCAGCGCCACGGCGGCCGCGCCGACCAGCACCGTCGGCCCGGCGAGCATCAGCGCCCGCTGAACCGAGCCGGCGGTGGACGCCACCGCCAGCGCGCAGGCGGCGAACCACAGCACCACGAGCCGGGCGTGGAACACCCGGACCAGCAGGCCGGCGGTGGTCGGCGCCCCCTGCCAGAGGATCCGCTCGCCCCGCGGCAGCGGCCCGGGCAGCCCGCGCAGGGTGCCCTCGGGGAGGAAGTCGCCGCTCACAGCAGCGGCTCCGCGCGGGCCGGGGTGGCGTAGAGGGTGCCGGCGCCGAAGTAGGAGACGATCCGCTCCTCCTCCAGGAAGGTGACGCTGTCGGGGTCGCGGGTGCCCGGTATGTCGGCGAACTGGGCGGCCAGCAGCGCCTCCGACTTCACGGTCTTGGTGAAGCGGCCGGTGCGGCAGAAGGTGGCCGGCATCAGCCGCCGCCCGCCCGCCGGCAGCTCGACCTCGTAGTAGCGCACCAGCGACTCGCCCCGGTCCACCCACAGGTCGGTGACGACGCCCGCGACCGCGTCGTCGCTGCCGAACACCGTCATGCCGATCGGGTTCGGCCCCAGCTCGTGCACGACGAAGTTCTTGGCGACCCGCAGCGGCACGAGGCGGATCTGCTCGTCCCAGGTCCGGTCATGCACGTCGTGGCGATCGACCCAGGAGCCGGGGCCGACGCCGGCGGCGAGCGAGGTCTCGGTACGCTGGTAGGGGGCACCGGGCCAGGGCTCGAGCTTGCGCGCCGGGATGCCGGTCTCGATGTCGTCGCGGCCCTTCATCGCCTGGGGCGCGTAGGTCACCTCGCCGCCGGCGAGGCGGAAGGCCTTGGCCGAGGGGACCAGGAACGGGGCCGGCGTGTGGCGCAGGCCGACCGCCTCGTCCTCCAGCGGGTAGCCTTCCCGCCGGTCCTCGCGGCGCAGGTAGAACACCAGGCCGGCGAAGAACAGGAAGAACGCGTAGAGCACGAGCTGCGCGACGTCGACGTATCCGGTGATGGCACCCGTGGGCATGACGTTCCTCCCCGATCTCAGGCAGTGCGTTCGATGAGGACGCGGCCCCTGTCCTCCCGGACCAGCGGTCCGAGGGCGACGAGGGCCGCGAACAGCAGGGCGATCTCGACGTGGTAGACGATGAGGTAGCCGATCGCCGGCTCGTCCATCCCCGCCCCGAGGACGCCGGTCCGGGCGACCGCCTCGCCGACGTCGCGCACGACGCCGCTCGCGGCGATCGCGAGGCCCGCGGCGGTGGCCTGGACGGCGCCCCAGGCCCCGAGCGCGAGGCCCGTGTCCTCCGGCCCGGCCCGGTCCATCGAGGCGGTGAGGGTCCCGTGGGCGAACAGGCCGCCGCCGAGCCCGATCAGCCCGACGCCGACCGCGAACAGGTGGGCTGAGGCGAGGGGCGCGGCGAAGACCACGGCGGAGAAGGCGAGGATGCCGACCCCGACCCCGACCCCGGCCACCCGGAACGGGTCGCCGCCGCGGCCGAGCCAGCGCGCGGCGATCACCAGGCCGAGGCCGCCGCCGGCCGCGAGCAGGGCGGTGAGCGCGGTGGTGGCGCCGACCGGCAGATGCAGGATCTGCCCGCCGTAGGGCTCCAGCAGGATGTCCTGCATCGAGAAGCCCGCTGTGCCGAGCCCGATCGCCACGAGCCGCCGCCGGGCGTGTCCGCGCCCCGCGTAGCCCCGCCACGATTCGGCGAAGCTCGCCCGCGGCGCATCTCGGGTCCGGCCCGGATCGCGCGGCTCCTGCTTCCATAGGGCGAGACCGTTGAGGACGATCGTGGCGAGCGCCGCACCCTGGATCACCTGGATCAGGCGCAGGGCCGAGAAGTTCGCCAGGAACAGGCCGAACAGCAGCGCGCTCGCCATCATGCCGACGAGCAGCGCGACGCAGAGCAGCGCCACCACCTTCGGCCGGGCGTGGGCGGGGGCGAGGTCGGTGGCGAGCGCCAAGCCCACCGTCTGCGTGGTGTGGAGCCCCGCCCCGACCAGCAGGAAGGCGAGCGCCGCGGCCGCGTCGCCGACCCAGAGCGGGCCGGTCGTGTCGCCCGACAGGATCAGCAGGGCGAAGGGCATGATCGCGAGCCCCCCGAACTGGAGCAGCGTGCCGAACCAGATGTAGGGGACCCGCCGCCAGCCGAGCACCGAGCGGTGCGTGTCCGAGCGGAACCCCACCAGCGCCCGCAAGGGGGCGAAGACCAGCGGCAGGGCGAGCATCACCGCCACGATCCAGGCCGGCACGCCGAGTTCGACAATCATCACCCGGTTGAGCGTGCCGATCAGCAGCACCGCGGCCATGCCGACCGTGACCTGGAACAAGGCGAGCCGCAGCAGCCGGCCCATCGGCAGCTCCGCGGTCGCCGCGTCCGCGAAGGGCAGGATCGCGGGGGTGAGGCGCATCAGGGCGCCGGTGATCCTCCTGGACGGGGCGACGCTCATCTCAGGCCCCCGGCGGGAACCGCGGAGGGGGGAGGGACGACGCGCGCGAGTTCGATCGCGTTCGAGAGGTAGAATCCGCTGTCGATCCGCCGGCTGCGCATCACCGAGAAGCCGGACAGCCCCGGCTCGCGCAGGATCCGCCGACGGAGGCCGCCTTCCGTCACCGGCACGATCGCCGGCGAGCGGTCGCCGCGGGGAAACAGCTTGCCGGCGGCGTGCATCACCGTCAGCAGGGCGGTGCGCGGCGCGACCGTGAAGAGCACCGAGCCGTCGGTGCGCTCGGCAAGGATACTCAGCGCCCGGACGATGTCGGCGGCGCGGTAGTGGATCAGCGAATCCATCGCCACCACGTGGTCGAAGCGGCCGAGCCCCGGATCGAGCATGTCGCCGACGTGGAACGCGATGCGGCCGGCGCCGATCGAGGCGGGCAGCCGCTCCCGGGCGAGCCCGACCAGGGTCGGCGAGACGTCGACCGCGACCACCTCCGCGCCGCGCCGGGCCGCCTCGACGGCGAGCGCGCCGGTGCCGCAGCCGGCGTCGAGCAGGCGGGCGCCGGTCAGGTCGTCCGGCAGCCACGACAGCAGATTCGCCCGCATCGCGTCGCGGCCGGCGCGCACCGTGGCGCGCACCCGGCTCACCGGCGCGTCGGAGGTCAGCCGCGCCCAGGCCTCGACCGCGGTGCGGTCGAAGTAGGTGGTCAGCTCGCCCCGGCGGGCTTCGTAGGGCGCGGTTGCCATCAGTCGAACCCCAGGAACTCGAACAGGTCGCGGTCCTTCATCGGCACGGCCTCGCAGGGCTCGGCGCCGGCCCAGAGCCCCTCGGCGAGCCGCATGTACTCGTCCTGCACGGCGCGCAGCTCGGGCGAATCGTCCATCTCGAACAGGGTCGACTTCTTGAGGCGCGAGCGGCGCACCACGTCGAGGTCGGGGAAGTGGGCGAGACGGCGCAGGCCGACCGCTTCGTTGAACCGGTCGATCTCGTCGGTCTTTGCCGAGCGGTTGGCAATGACGCCGCCGAGCCGCACGCCGTAGTTCTTCGACTTGGCGTGGATCGCCGCGACGATGCGGTTCATCGCGAAGATCGAGTCGAAGTCGTTGGCGGTGACGATCAGCGCCCGGTCGGCGTGCTGGAGGGGCGAGGCGAAGCCGCCGCAGACCACGTCGCCCAGCACGTCGAACACCACCACGTCGGTGTCTTCGAGGAGATGGTGCTCCTTGAGGAGCTTCACCGTCTGGCCGACCACGTAGCCGCCGCAGCCGGTGCCGGCCGGCGGCCCGCCGGCCTCGACGCACATCACGCCATTGTAGCCCTCGACGACGAAATCCTCGACGCGCAGCTCCTCGGAGTGGAAGTTCACCGATTCGAGGGCGTCGATGACGGTGGGCGCCAGCCGCTTCGTCAGCGTGAAGGTCGAATCGTGCTTGGGGTCGCAGCCGATCTGGAGCACCCGCTTGCCGAGCCGCGAGAACGCCACCGACAGGTTCGAGCTCGTGGTCGACTTGCCGATGCCGCCCTTGCCGTAGACGGCGAACACCTTCGCGGTCTCGATCCGCACGTCCGGGTCGAGGGCGACCTGCAGGCTGCCCTCCTCCTTCCGCGCGACGACGGGGTTGCGGATGGCGATGTTCATGCGGCCACTCCCGGGGTGACGCCTTCCAGCCGGTCCTCCAGCTCCTCCTCCGCCCGATCGAGGGCGTCGCGCGTCTGCGCGTCGGGGGTCCAGAAGCCGCGGCGATGCGCCTCGATTAGGCGGCTCGCCACCTTGGCCGAGGCGGTGGGGTTCAGGGACGCCATGCGCTCGCGCATGGCGGGGTCGAGGACGAAGGTCTCGGTGATGCGCTCGTAGATCCAGGGTTGCACGGCGCCCGCGGTGGCCGACCAGCCCACCGTGTTGGTCAGTTGCGCCTCGATCTGGCGCACGCCCTCGTAGCCGTGGCCGAGCAGGCCCTCGTACCATTTGGGGTTCAGCATGCGGGTGCGGGTCTCCAGCGCCACCTGCTCCGGCAGGGTGCGCACCCGACCCTCCCCGCGGGTCTGGTCGCTGATGTAGATCGGCACCGCCGCGCCCTTGGCGCGGGCCACCGCGCGGCCCATGCCGCCGAGCCCGTCGAAGTAGTGGTCGACGCTGGTGACCCCGACCTCGACCGAGTCGAGGTTCTGGTAGGCGAGATCGACGGAGGCGAGCACCGACTTCATCAGCGCGCGCTGCGGCGCCGGCCGGCCCGTGCGGCCGTATGCGAAGCTCTTGCGGCGCGAGAAAGCCTCGCACAGCTCGTCCGCGTCGTCCCAGCCGCCGGACTCGACGAGGTGGTTGACGTTCGCCCCGTAGGCGCCTTCCGCGTTGGAGAACACGCGGAGCGCCGCGGTCTCCAGGTCGCAGCCCTGCTCGGCCTGGATCGCCAGCGCGTGCTTGCGCACGAAGTTCCGCTCGACCGGCTCGTCGGCGGTGGCGGCGAGGAAGCTCGCCTCCGCCAGCAGCTTCGTCTGGAGCGGCAGCAGATCGCGGAAGATGCCGGAGAGAGTGACGACCGCGTCGATGCGCGGGCGCCCGAGCCGCTCCAGCGGGATCAGTTCCGGCCCGCACAGCCGGCCGTAGCCGTCGAAGCGCGGCACGGCGCCGATCAGCGCCAGCGCCTGGGCGATCGGGCCGCCCTCGCTCTTGAGGTTGTCGGTGCCCCACAGGACGATCGCCACGCTCTCCGGCAGCGGCCGGCCTTCCGCCGCGTGCCGCTCCAGCACGCGGGTCACCTGCCGGGCGCCGTCGGCGACCGCGAAGGCGGAGGGCAGCCGGTAGGGGTCGAAGCCGTGCAGGTTGCGGCCGGTCGGCAGCACGGACGGGTTGCGCAGCAGGTCGCCGCCGGCGACCGGGGGTACGAACCGGCCGTCGAGTGCCCGCAGCAGCCCCGCCACCTCGTGGTCCCGGGCGAGCAGCCGGTCGGTCTCGGCGAGGCTCGCGAAGGCGGCGCGGACGGGCTCGCTCGCTGGCAGGCCGGAGGCGCGGAGCGCCACCTCGACCCCCTCCCCCGCCACCAGGGCCATGAGGCCCGCGCGGTCCGGCTTCAGCCCGTGCGAGGCGTCGGCGAGCGCCGCGAGCAGGTCGATCCGCTCCTCGGCCGGTATGCCTGCGCCGACCACGTGCAGGCCGTGCGGGATCAGCGTCTGCTCCAGCTCGACCACCGCCTCCCACAGGGCGGTGACGCGGGCGCCGAGGTCGCCGTCCCAGTCCGGCTCGGCCGGCGCGAGGTCGACGGCGGCGGCCTGGCTCTGGATCAGCCGGGCGAGGTCCGCGCGCTCGCCGGCCGCGCCGTCCAGCGCGCGCCAGCGGTCCAGCGAACTCTTGAGGTCGATCAGCCCGCGGTAGAGGCCGGCGGCCGCGAGGCTCGGGGTCAGGTAGCTCACCAGCGTGGCGGCCGAGCGGCGCTTGGCGAGCGTGCCCTCGGACGGGTTGTTGGCGGCGTAGAGGTAGACGTTGGGCGTCGCGCCGATCAGCCGCTCCGGCCAGCAGGCCGCCGACAGGCCGGTCTGCTTGCCCGGCATGAATTCCAGCGCCCCGTGCGTGCCGAAATGCAGCACCGCGTCGGCGGCAAAGTCCTCGCGCAGGTAGCGGTAGAAGGCGCTGAAGGCGTGGGTCGGCGCGAAGCCGCGCTCGAACAGCAGCCGCATCGGGTCGCCCTCGTAGCCGAAGGCCGGCTGCACCCCGACGAACACGTTGCCGAACTGCGCCCCGAGGACGAGGATCTCGGCGCCGTTGCTCTGGTGGCGGCCCGGCGCCGGGCCCCACTGCGCCTCGATCTCGGCCAGATGCGGCTCGCGGCGGACGTGGTCCTCGGCCGGGATGCGGGCGTGGACGTTGGCCGGGGTGCCGAGCCGCGCGGCGTTGCCGCCGAGGATTCTTTCGCGCAGCGCGTCGACGCTCTCCGGCACGTCGACCGTGTAGCCGTCGGCCTTCAGGCCGCGCAGCACGTTCAGCAGCGAGGCGTAGACGGCGAGGAAGGCGGCGGTGCCGGTGGCGCCCGCATTCGGCGGGAAGTTGAACAGCACCACCGCGAGCCTGCGCTCGGCCTTCTCCCTGCGCCGCAGGGCCACGAGGCGCGCGACGCGCTCGGCGAGGCGCTCCGCCCGCTCCGGGTGGACGCGCATGTCCCGGGCGTTGTCGGCGCCCGAGGCCGAGGAGCGACCGCCGAACACCATCGGAGCCACCGCGCCGTCGAGTTCGGGGATGGCGACCATCATCGTCGCCTCGACCGGCGACAGGCCGCGGTCGCCCGCCTCCCACTGCTCGATCGTCTGGAACTCCAGCGCCTGGGCGGCGAGGTAGGGCACGTCGAGCCGGGCGAGCGCCGTCTCGGCCGCCGCGGCGTCGTTGTAGGCGGGACCGCCGACGAGCGAGAAGCCGGTGAGCGAGACGAGGGCGTCGATCGTCGCGCGCCCGTCCCGGGTGAAGAAGGCGTCGACCGCGGGCCGGTTGTCGAGGCCCGCGGCGAAGGCCGGCACCACGTCGAGCCCGCGCGCCTCCAGGGCGGCGATCACCCCGTCGTAGTGGGCGGTGTTGCCGGCGAGCACGTAGCTGCGCATCAGCAGCAGGCCGACGCGCCCCTTCGCCCCCCGCTGCCGCGGGATCCGCGACGCGTCCTCGCCGATCCGGCCGGGCAGGCGCGGGTGGTAGAGGCCGGTCTCGGGGTAGTGCAGCGGCGCCGGCGCCGGCGCGCCCTCGCGCCACCCCGCCCGCTCGCCGGCCGCGTAGCGCTGCACGAGGAAGCGCACCAGCGCGGCGACGTTCTCGTCCGAGCCGGCGAGCCAGTATTGCAGCGTCAGGAAGTAGGCGCGCACGTCCTGTGCAGAGCCCGGGATGAAGCGCAGGATCTTCGGCAGCTTGCGCACCAGCGCCATCTGCCGGGCGGCGTTGCCCTCCGCCCCCGGCTTGCCGCGCAGCCGCTTGAGGAAGTCGAGCGCGCTGCGCTTCGTCCCGCTCATGTCGAAGCGGTTGAGCTTGGTCGTGCGCACGACCTCGGCGGCCGACAGGCAGCCGACCATCGCGTCGCAGTGCGGCCGCCGCGCCTGGAGCGCCGGCAGGATCGCGCGGACGTGCTCGTCCATGAACAGCATCGCGCTCAGCACGATGTCGGCCCGGGCGATGTCGGCCCGGCAGGCGTCGAGAGCGGCGGGGTCGGTCTCCCACTCGGCGGCGGCGTGGAAGCCGAGCTGGAGGCCCGGCATCTCGGCCCGGAGCCGCAGGCGCGCCCGCTCCACCGCGCTCGCCAAGTGATTGTCGAGCGTGACGACGACGACGCGGAGTTCGGGCCTAGCGGCCGAAATGCGCTTTGGCATCGTACAGGGTCTCGAGGGTGATGAGCGGCAGCCGCCGCTCGCGGGCGAACTTTTCCGTGTTGCTGCGCGCCTTGCCGCGCACGAAGAACGGGATTTTTTTCAGCTCCTTCTCGGCGTCGGGCGCCCAGATCGCGTCCGCGCCGGCGGGGCCAGGGGAGGCGGGCGCAGAGGCCTCAGGGGTTTCGACGGGCGCCCGTCCGACGGCCTCGGGCGTCGCCGCCGGCCGGCCGCCGAGGTGCGAGGGCGCGACGCCGTCGTGGAATTCGGGGTCCTCCCGGAACATGCCGAGGAGGTGTTCTTCGAGGCCCATCATCAGCGGGTGGACCAGGGTGTCGAACAGCACGTCGGCGCCCGCGAAGCCCATCTGCGGGGAATGGCGCGCCGGGAAATCCTGGACGTGGACCGGGGCCGAGATCACCGCGCAGGGCAGCCCGAGCCGCTTAGCGACGTGGCGCTCCATCTGCGTGCCGAGCACCAGTTCCGGCGCCGCGGCGCGGATCGCCGCCTCCACATCGAGGTAATCGTCGGTGATCAGGGCCTCGACCCCGTGCTCGGCGGCCTCCGCCCGGACCTCGCGGGCGAACTCGCGGCTGTAGGTCCCGAGCCCGACCACCGTGAAGCCGAGTTCCCGGGCCGCCACCCGGGCGAGGCCGATCGCGTGGGTGGCGTCGCCGAACACGAAGACGCGCTTGGCCGTGAGGTAGGTCGAGTCGACGGAGCGGCTGTACCAGGGCAGGCGGGAGCCGGCGCCGTCGAGCACCGGTCCGGCGTCGAGACCGGCGAGTGCGGCCACCTCCTCGACGAAGCGGCGGGTGCCGCCGACGCCGATCGGCACCTCGCGGGTGAAGGGCTGCCCGTGGTGCTTCTTCAGATAGTCGGCCGCGCTCCGCGCCGTCTCCGGGTAGAGCACGACGTTGAAGTCGGCCGCGCCGAGTCGGGCGAGGTCGGCGGGCGTCGCGTCGAGGGGGGCGACGACGTTCACGTCCACGCCGAGCCGGTCGAGCAGCGCCCGGACCTCGACGAGGTCGTCGCGGTGGCGGAAGCCCAGGGCGGTCGGCCCGAGGACGTTGCAGAGCGGGCGCCGGCCGGGCTCGCGCACCGGTCGGCTCACCGCCGGGCCCGCCAGCGCGCGGACCAGTCTGTAGAAGGTCTCGGCGGCCCCCCAGTTCTCCTTCTTCTGGTAGGCGGGCAGCTCCAGCGGGACCACCGGGATCGGCAGGTCGAGCGCCCGGGCGAGGCCGCCGGGATCGTCCTGGATCAGCTCGGCGGTGCAGGAGGCGCCGACGATCATCGCCTGGGGGGCGAAGCGGGCATGCGCCTCGGCCACCGCGGTCTTGAACAGCTCGGCGGTGTCGCGGCCGAGATCCTGGGCGCGGAAGGTGGTGTAGGTCACGGGCGGGCGCCGGTCGCGGCGCTCGATCATCGTGAACAGCAGGTCGGCGTAGGTGTCGCCCTGGGGCGCGTGCAGCACGTAGTGCAGGCCGCGCATCGCGGTGGCGATCCGCATGGCGCCGATATGCGGCGGCCCCTCGTAGGTCCAGAGCGTGAGCTGCATCGCTACACCTCCAGCAGGGCGCGGCGGCGCAGCGGCCGGGCGAACAGTTCGGCGAGGTCGCCGGCCTGCTCGTAGCCCTGGACGGGGGTGAACAGCAGCTCGATCGACCACTTGGTCGCGAGCCCCTCCGCCTCCAGCGGGTTGGCGAGGCCGAGGCCGCAGACCGTCAGGTCGGGCCGGGCCGCGCGGCAACGGTCCATCTGGTCGTCGAGGCTCTGGCCCTCGGTGACGCGGGTGCCGTCCGGCAGCAGCTCGATCTCGGCGGCCAGATGCGCCCGGTGCAGGTAGGGCGTGCCGACCTCGACGAGCTCCGCCCCGAGCTCGCGGGCAAGGAAGCGGGCGAGCGGCACTTCGAGCTGCGAATCGGGGAAGAAGAACACCCGTCGCCCGCCGAGCTTGTCGCGGTATGCGGCCAGCGCGGTCTCGGCGCGGGCGCGGCCGGAGGCCGTCGCCGTCGCGAACGTCTCCTCGGAGACGCCGAACGCCTCCGCCGCGGCGCGCAGCCAGCCGGTCGTGCCCTCGGCGCCGAGGGGGAACGGGGCGCAGAGCCGGCGGGCACCCAGCCCGTCGAGCGCCCGGGCGGTGTCGGCCAGGAACGGCTGGGCGAGGAGGTAGCGGGTGCCGCGGCCCACCGCCGGCATCTCCCCCGCCCGGCGGGCCGGCAGGAAGCGCAGGTCGGCGATGCCCATCGCGGCGAAGGTCCGCCGGAACTGGTCCTCGACCACGTCGGCGAGCGAGCCGACCACGAGGAGCGACGGCGCGGCGTCGGGCGCCTCCCGCGGCAGGTCCGGCACCAGGGCGGCGAGGCAGGCATCCTCGCCCTGCGTGAACGTCGTCTCGATGCCGGAGCCCGAGTAGTTCAGCACCCGCACCGGGGCCATCCGCGCCGAGAGGCGCTGCGCGGCCCGCGACAGGTCGAGCTTGATCACCTCCGAGGGGCAGGAGCCGACGAGGAACAGGAGCTTGATGTCGGGGCGCCGCTCGATCAGCCGCGACACCACCCGGTCGAGCTCGTCGTTGGCGTCGGCGAGGCCGGCGAGATCGCGCTCGTCGATGATCGCCGTGGCGAAGCGCGGCTCGGCGAAGATCATGACGCCGGCGGCCGACTGGATCAGGTGCGCGCAGGTGCGCGAGCCGACCACGAGGAAGAACGCGTCCCGGATCTTGCGGTGCAGCCAGACGATGCCGGTCAGGCCGCAGAACACCGCCCGCTGCCCGTCCTCCTGGCGCAGGTCGATGCCGCCGCAGCCGCCGGCGGGGGGGAGGACGGGGGCGTTCACGGGTGCGCTCCCGCCAGCGCCGCCCCGGCCCGGGGGCCCTGGAGGCGCGCGGCCCGTAGCTTGAGCAGGAACTGCCCGGCATTGACGACGTAGGTCGCGTAGGCCGCGAGCGCGAGGAGCAGCAGCGCCCGCTCGTCCAGCAGCCCGGTCGCCAGGGCGACGAGATAGGCGGTGTGGAGCGCCAGCACGAGCATGCTGACCACGTCCTCCCAGAAGAAGGCCGGCGCGAACAGCCAGCGGCCGAACACCGCCTTCTCCCAGATCGAGCCGGTGACCATGATCGCGTAGAGCGCCAGCGTCTTGACCACGACGGAGGCCTGCGCGGCGGCCGCGCCCTCGCCGGTCGCCAGCGTCCGCAGCACCAGGGCGAGACTCACGAGGAAGATCGCGAATTGCAGCGGCGCCAACACGCCCTGCACCAGCGTCCACGGCGAGGCGTCGCGCCGCCGACGCTCGGCGTTCGTGTAGAGCGGTGATGCCGGCCGTCCCTCGCGTGCCATGCCTCCGCCCCCTTTCCCCAGCGGGTCCCGCGGACGGGCCCGATTGCCGCGAGGGTAGGGCCGGGCGTCCAAAAGTGTCAATCCAGCTTTACGTTCTTTGTGTGTGACAAGCGTCGGCGACTTTCGCGCTCAAGCCCATTGCCAAGGCGGCGCGGAGGCGTATCGTCCACGCCACGGCGACCGCGAGGGACTCCGGACATTGGGTTGAGGCGGCAGGCGAGCGAAGCGGGGCGCCCAGGCGCCGTCGGGTGCAGGGTGTGGAACCGCCGTCCGAGCGGTCCGCGCCGAAGGGTCGGAGGAAAGCCGATGCGGGATTGGGGGCACGTCGTCGACTGCCAGGATTCCCCGCCCGACTGGGTCGCGTGGCCCGTCGCGTCGGCCGCCATCGACGACGCCCCCGGCCTCCACGCCGCCTGCCACGCCCCCGGGGCCCTGTTCCGCCTCGTCGAGGCCGAGATCCTGCCGCGGCTGATGCTCGCCCACGCCGACGGCCCGGACCGCCCGGCCGCGACCCGGCGCCCGAGCCCGGACGAGACCGCCCGGTTCAGCGCGCTGCTGCTCGCGCCGGGGCCGGTGGACCTCGATGCCGAGGTGCGCGCGCTCCTCGACGGCGGCCTGCCGCTGCCCACCCTGCTCCTCGACCTGCTGGCCCCGGCCGCCCGCCATCTCGGGGTGCTGTGGGAGGAGGATGCCAGCGACTTCCTCGCCGTCACCGAGGGGCTGGGACGCCTTCAGGCGATCACCCGCCGGCTCTGCGACCGGCTGGAGGGCGATCCCGCGGAGAGCGGCCGCAGCATCCTCCTGGCCCCGAGTCCCGGCGAGACCCACGGCTACGGACTCGCGCTGGTGGCGAGCTTCTTCCGCGAGGCCGGCTGGCAGGCGCGCGTCGCGGGCGGCGAGGCGTCGGCCGAGATCTTGCAGGCGATGCTGGCGGAGGGCTGGTACGACGCGCTCGGCCTGTCCCTGTCCTGCGACGTGTACCTGCCGGGGCTGCGCGCGGCGATTCCGGCCCTGCGCCGCGCCTCGCGCAATCCTGCCCTGCGCGTGATCGTCGGCGGCACGTGGTTCGCCCGCACGGGTGCGGACGCCGGCGCCGTCGGGGCGGATGCCTGCGCCCTCGACGGTCGACTCGCGCCTGGGATAGCTGAAGCTTTGCTGGACAACCGACGATTGGCCTGTTGAAAGACCCCGACCCGCGACGCATCACGATAAGGTGACCGTGACGCCCCAGACCCGACCAGCGCCGCTCTGGCCCATCCCGAACCTGCAGCAGGTCGCCGGCCTGCTCGGGGGCGAGGCGGCCGGGCTCGCCATCGCGACGGCGACCGACGTGTCGCTGGTGGTCGATGCCGACGGCGTCATCCGCGAGGCCGTGGGCGGCGAGGAGCTGGCGGCCGAGGATATCGGCGGCTGGCTCGGACGCCGCTGGGTCGACACCGTCACGGTCGAGAGCCGGCCGAAGGTCGACGCCCTGCTGCGCGACGCCGGCCCGGGGGCCGTCACCCGCTGGCGCCAGGTCAACCACCCCTCCCCCACCGGGATCGATCTGCCGATCCGCTACGCCGCCCTGCGCCCGGCGGACGACGGCCCGATCCTCGTGCTCGGCCGCGACATGCGGGCGGTCGCCGCGCTCCAGCGGCGGCTGGCCGACGCGCAGCAGGTGCTGGAGCGCGACTACGACCGTCTGCGCGCCGCCGAGACCCGCTACCGGCTGCTGTTCCAGGTCTCCGGCGAGGCGGTGCTGGTGGCCGATGCCGCCACCCGCCGGGTGGTCGAGGCGAACCCGGCGGCCGCCCGCCTCCTCGGTCGCCCCGTGCGGCGGCTCGCGGGCCAGGACGCGGTCGAGCTGTTCGACGGGCTCGGCGCCCGGGCCGTCGAGGCGCAGTTCTCGGCCCTGCGCGCCGCCGGCCAGGCGGCGGATGCCCGGGCCGTCCTCCCCCAGGGGCGCGGCACGGTGGTGGTCTCGGCCTCGCTGTTCCGCGGCGAGCGGATGACCGGCGTGCTCCTGCGCCTCGTGTCGGATCGCGTGGGGCCCGATCCGGCGCCGGAGGAGGCGCCGACCCGGGCGGTGATCGAGCGGATGCCGGAGGCGTTCGTCGTCACCGACACCGCCCGCCGCGTGCTCACCGCCAACGCCGCCTTCCTCGAACTCGCCCAGCTCGCCACCGAGAGCCAGGCCCGCGGCCGCCCCCTCGACGAGTGGCTCGGCCGCGGCGAGACGGAGGCGCAGGCCCTGTTCGCCACGCTGCTCGACCACGGCGCGGTCCGCCGGTTCGCGACCGCCGTGCGCGGGACCTACGGCGTCGTCGAGGACGTGGAGGTGGCCGCGGTCTCGGTGCCGGGGCCGAACGCGTGCCTCGGCTTCGCGATCCGCACCCTGCCGCGTCGGCAGGCGGTGCCCCTGCCCGGGCACCCGGTGCCGCGCTCCGTCGAGCAGATGGCCGAGCTGGTCGGCCGCGTCTCGATGAAGACGCTGGTGCGCGAGACCACCGACCTGATCGAGAAGCTGTGCATCGAGGCGGCCCTGCGCATCACCCGCGACAACCGCGCCTCGGCCGCCGAGATGCTCGGGCTGAGCCGCCAGGGCCTCTACGCCAAGATGCGCCGCTACGGCGTCGGCGACCTCGACGGGGCGGCCGACGACGAGGCCTGATGGCCGGGCGCCGCGGCCCCCGCGATTCGTGGCGCTGCGGCGAGACGGGGCGATCGCTCTGTGCACTGCGGCGGGATCCGGGCGCTGCGCGGGCGTGGGCCCGTCGGGCCGCGAACGCTCGGCGCGCGCCGCTGCGGCTACGCCGACGAGCGCCCGACGCGCGCGGCGCACGCCCGATGAGCGTCGCCGCCGGCCGTCGCTGCATTGCGGCATGAATGGGGAGCCGCGCGCGGCCGCGATCCGCGCCGCTCCGGGCGGGCACGACATATTCTAAATACATTCTGGCCCGGTCGGGTTCCGGGCGACAACCCGGGGTGCGATGACGACCGTACCTGTCATCCTGGCTTGACACTCGCGCGGCCGCCGATAGCCTCCGTCCATGGCCGCCACGCCCGCTCCCAGTGCCGTCGTCGAGCTCCTGAAGCCGCTCACGTGGTTCGCGCCGATGTGGGCCTTCGCCTGCGGCGTGGTCTCGTCCGGCCAGCCCGCGCAGGGGCAGTGGCCGGTGATCGCGGCCGGGGTGCTGCTCGCCGGGCCGCTGGTCTGCGCCACCAGCCAGGCCGCCAACGACTGGTTCGACCGGCACGTCGACGCGATCAACGAGCCGGGCCGGCCGATCCCCTCGGGGCGCATCCCCGGCCGCTGGGGCCTCTACCTCGCGCTCGGCTGGACGGCCCTGTCCCTGGTCGTGGCCGCGGCGCTGGGGCCGTGGATCCTCGGCGCCGCCCTGTTCGGGCTGGTGCTCGCCTGGATCTACTCGGCGCCGCCGCTGCGCCTGAAGAAGAACGGCTGGTGGGGCAACTCGGCGGTGGCGCTCTGCTACGAGGGCCTGCCGTGGTTCACCGGCGCCGCGGTGATGGCGGCCGCGATGCCCGACCGGCGGGTGCTGCTGATCGCCCTGCTCTACTCGGTCGGCGCGCACGGCATCATGACGCTCAACGACTTCAAGTCGGTGGAGGGCGACCGGGCGACCGGCGTCCGCTCCCTCCCCGTCCAGCTCGGCTCGGAGGCGGCCGCCCGCCTCGCCTGCGGCGTCATGGCGGCGCCGCAGGCGGTGGTCGTCGCCCTGCTCTTCGCCTGGGACCGGCCCTGGCACGCCGCCATCGTGGCCGCGCTGCTGGCGGGACAGGCGGCGCTGATGGTCCGCTTCCTCCAGGCCCCCCGGGAGCGGGCGGCGTGGTACAACGGCACCGGCACGAGCCTCTACGTGCTCGGCATGCTCGCCGCCGCCTTCGCCCTCCGGCCGCTGGTGGGGGCGTGATGGGTATGCCATCCGCCCGGACGACCGCCGCTCCCCCTCCCCCCCGACAGATCTCGGGCTTGCCCGAGATCGGCACGCCTCCTGTCGAAGTCGGGCAAGCCCGACTTCGAGCGGGGGAAGGTCCCCTGCGCAGCAGGCGGGGAGAGGGGCCGCGCGACCTCTCCGGACACGGCGCTCCCCTCTCCCGACCCGGCCTCTCGGCCGGGCCACCCTCCCCCGCGGAGGGGGGAGGGAAGCCGGGCGGTGACGCCGCCAGAACCCTCTCGTGGCTCCAGATCGCCCGCCTCGGCCTCGTGCAGACGGCGCTCGGCAGCGTCGTGGTGCTGATGACCTCGACCCTCAACCGCGTGATGGTGGTGGAGCTGGCGCTGCCAGCCCTGGTGCCGGGGCTGCTCGTCGCCCTGCACTACGCCGTGCAGGTGCTGCGCCCGCGCTGGGGCTACGGCTCCGACCGGACCGGCCGGCGCACGCCCTGGATCGTCGGCGGCATGGCCGCCCTGTGCATCGGCGGGGTCGGCGCCGCCGCCGGCACCGCGCTGGCGGCGACCGACGTCGTCCTGGGGCTGGCGCTCGCCGCCCTCTCCTTCCTGCTGGTCGGCCTCGGCGCCGGCGCGGCGGGCACCTCGCTGCTGGTCCTGCTCGCGGGCGGCGTCGCGCCCGCCCGCCGCGGGGCCGCGGCGACGGTCGTGTGGGTGATGATGATCGTCGGGTTCGCGCTGACCGCGCCCCTGGCCGGGCATTTCCTCGATCCGTTCTCGCAGGCGCGGCTGGTGGCCGTGTCGGGGGCGGTGTCGCTGATCGCCTTCTGCGTCGCCGCACTCGCGGTCGCGGGGGTCGAGCGCCGCCTGCCCCTCCCGCCGCCGGAGCCGGCCGCGGCGAAGCGGCCCTTCCTCGCCGTCCTCGCCCAGGTCCTCGCCGACCCGGTGGCGAAGCGCTTCACGGTGTTCGTGTTCATCTCGATGCTGGCCTACAGCGCCCAGGAGCTGATCCTGGAGCCCTATGCCGGCCTCGTCTTCGCGATGAGCCCCGGCGCCACCACCAAGCTCGCCGGCCTCCAGCACGGCGGCGTGCTCGCCGGGATGCTGCTGGTGGCGGGCGTCACGCTCGCCGCCCGCGGCACCGCCCTGGCCTCGCTGAAGCTGTGGACGGCGCTCGGCTGCGCCGGCTCGGCGCTCGCCCTGTTCGCCATCGCCTGGGGCGGCCCGCTCGGGCCCGAGTTCCCCCTGCGCCCGGCGGTGTTCGCCCTGGGGCTCGCCAACGGCGCCTACGCGGTGGCGGCGATCGGCTCGATGATGGCGCTCGCCGGCCGCGGCGACCCCCGCGAGCGCGGGGTCCGCATGGGCGTCTGGGGCGCGGCGCAGGGTCTGGCCTTCGGCGGCGGCGGGTTCCTCGGCGCGGTGGCGGTCGATGCCCTGCGCCTCGCCGTCCCGGACCCGGTCCAGGCCTACGCGGCGGTGTTCTGCGCCGAGGGGCTCCTGTTTCTCGTGGCGGTCGCCGTGGCGCTGCGCGTCGATGCGGCGCCCGAGCCGGCCGTCGCGCTCAACCCGGCCTTCGAGGGGAGGTAGGCATGGTGTCTCCGCAAGATGGCACCTTGGGTGCAGCCGCACCCCCTCCCCCCTCTGCGGGGGAGGGTGGGCCTCGCGTGAGCGAGGGTCGGGAGAGGGGAGCGGCGGTGCCGGATCAGGCCGTGGCCTTCACGGCGGCTCAGCCTCGTTCTGAGGCCGGGCTCCCCTCTCCCGACCCGCTTCGCGGGCCACCCTCCCCCGCAGAGGGGGGAGGGATCGCCCAGGCTGCGGAGGAAAAAATCTACGACGTGGTGGTGGTCGGCGGCGGGCCGGCCGGCGCCACGGCGGCCACCGACCTCGCCCGGGCGGGCCACAGCGTCCTGCTCCTCGACAAGCCCGGCCGCATCAAGCCCTGCGGCGGCGCGATCCCGCCGCGCCTGATCCGCGACTTCGCGATCCCCGACGCGCTGCTGGTGGCCAAGATCCGCGCGGCGCGGATGGTCGCCCCGAGCGGCAAGACGGTGGACATGCCGGTCGGCGAGGGCTTCGTCGGCATGGTCGACCGCGAGCACTTCGACCCGTGGCTGCGCGCGCGCGCGGCCGAGGCCGGGGCGGACCTGCGCGAGGCCGCCTACGAGGGTCTGGAGCGGCCGGATGCCGGCCCGCCCCGGGTCCGGTTCACCACCGGCAAGGGGGCGGACCTCGCCCGCCACGCGGTGCGCGCCCGCCTCGTGATCGGCGCGGACGGCGCCTGCTCCCCCGTGGGCCGGGCCGAGGTGCCGGGCCACGACCAGATGCGGCAGGTCTTCGCCTATCACGAGATCGTCCGGGTGCCCCGGGCCGGCGAGGCCGGCGACGGGGCGGTGGAGGCGGCGCGCTGCGACGTCTACTACCAGGGCCGGCACTCGCCGGACTTCTACGCTTGGATCTTCCCGCACGGCGAGACCGCCAGCATCGGCACCGGCAGCGCCCGCAAGGGCTTCTCCCTGCGCTCCTCGATCCGGGCGCTGCGGGAGGCCACCGGCCTCGCGGAGGCGGAGACGGTCCGCCGCGAGGGCGCGCCGCTGCCGCTCAAGCCGCTGCGGCGCTGGGACAACGGCCGCGACGTGCTGCTGGCCGGCGACGCCGCCGGAGTGGTCGCGCCGGCCTCCGGCGAGGGCATCTACTACGCGATGCTCGGCGGCCGGCTCTCGGCCGAGGCGGCCGACGTGTTCCTGCGGACGGGGGAGGCCGGCGCGCTGAAACTCGCCCGGCGCCGGTTCATGCGCCTGCACGGGCGCGTGTTCTGGGTGCTCGGGATGATGCAGTGGGTCTGGTACCGCAGCGACGCCCTGCGCGAGCGCTTCGTCTCGATCTGCCGCGACAAGGACGTGCAGCGCCTCACCTGGGACAGCTACATGAACAAGGAGCTCGTGCGGAACAGGCCGGTGGCGCACGTGCGGATCTTCTTCAAGGACCTCGCCCACCTGTTCCGCTGGGTCTCCCCGTGACCGCGCTGACCGGGCAGGGCCTGGGGCCGCCCCTCGTGGCGGCACTCTGCGCCGTGCTGGTGGCGGTGGCGGGCGGGCTCGCGACCACCACCGACGCGTGGTACCGCCGGCTGCGGGTGCCGGCCTGGAAGCCGCCGGACTGGGCGTTCGGGCCGGTCTGGGCCGCCATCTTCGCCTGCACCGCGACCTCCGGGGTGCTGGCGTGGAACGCCGCCCCGGACGCGGGCGCGCGCGGGCTGCTGATCGCCGCCTTTTCCGTCAACGCGGTGCTCAACATCGCCTGGAGCGTGCTGTTCTTCCGCTTCCGCCGGCCGGACTGGGCGCTCGCCGAGGTCGCGGTGCTGTGGCTGTCGATCGCCGTGCTGATGCTGGTGACCGGCCGCACCCTGCTCGCCGCCGGGCTCCTGAACCTGCCCTACCTCGCCTGGGTCAGCGTGGCCGCCTGCCTCAACCTGCGCATCGTCCGGCTCAACCCGCGGCGGGGCGGGCGGGCGGGCCGGGGGGCGGATGGGGGGACGTGCGAGGGGGCATGATGGACGCGCTGTTCGCCTCCGGCCACATCGTCGACCTGATCCTGCTCGGCGTCCTCGGCGAGGCGCTGGTCCTGGGCCTGCGGCGCCGGCTCTCCGCCGGCCTCGTCGCCAACCTCGCCGCGGGCGCGGCGCTGATGCTCGCCCTGCGCGCCGCGCTCACCGGCGCCGGGTGGCCGATCGTCGCGGGCTGCCTGCTCGCCGGGCTGGTCGCCCATCTCGCCGATCTCGGATTGCGGCTGCGACAGGGCCGTTCGCCGCGGGACAGGACAGATCTTTCAGGGAACAACCGAATAGACGGCGCGTTCACGGGCGTCCGCGCTCTGAAACGACTCTAAATTACACGCTTTCCGGGAGGTAACGGACCATGCAACGCAGCGATGTCTTGTCGTTCGGTCTGGTCGCCGGCTTCCTTCTCGGGACGCCCGCGCTGGCGCAGGGGGATCAGAGCCAGATCGACCGCGGCAAGTACCTCGTCACGGTCGGCGACTGCGCCGCCTGCCACACCGCGCCGGGCGGCAAGTACCTCGCCGGCAACTACGCGCTGAACATGCCGTTCGGGGTGATCATGACCCCCAACCTCACGCCGGACAAGGAGACGGGGCTCGGCGACTACAGCTACAACGACTTCGAGCAGGCGTTCCGCAACGGCTACAGCAAGCACGTCGGCTATCTCTACCCGGCCTTCCCGTTCGGCTGGTTCACCAAGGTGACGGACGACGACACCAAGGCGATCTGGGCCTACCTCCAGTCGGTGCCGGCGGTGAACGAGAAGCGCAAGGACAATCAGATCCCGTTCCCGTTCAGCGTCCGCGAGGCGCTGGTGACGTGGCGCACGGTGTTCTTCACCAACGAGCGCTTCAAGCCCGACCCGTCGGCGAGCGCCGAGGTGAACCGCGGCGGCTACCTCGTCGAGAGCCTCGGCCACTGCGCCATGTGCCACAACGAGAACAAGCTGGTGGGCAATTCGAGCTTCGCCGGCCGGTTCGGCGGCGGGGTGATCGACGGCTGGTACGCCCCCAACATCACCCCCAACGATCACCAGGGCATCGGCGCCTGGACCGACGACCAGGTGGTGACCTACCTCAAGACCGGCACCGCCCCGGGCGACCGCCCCGGCGTCGCCGCCGGCCCGATGCGCCAGACCATCGAGGAATCGCTCTCCAAGCTCCCCGAGGCCGACCTGCGGGCGATGGTGCTCTACCTGCGCACGGTCCCCGCCAAGCAGACCTACAAGCCGAAGGACCTCGCCGCCTTCGACACCGCGGACGCGCCGGGCGCCTCGACCTACCTGACCTACTGCTCCTCCTGCCACCAGCCCGACGGCAAGGGCATCCCCGGCGCGGTCCCGGGGCTCGCCGGCAACACCTCCGTCCAGTCCGAGGGGCCGGAGACGGTGCTGCGCGTGATCTACGGCGGGCTGGCCGCCCAGAGCGGCTACGCGCCGATGCTCGCCATCGGCCAGCAGATGACCGACGTCGAGGTGAAGAACGTCACCGACTACGTCCGCAATTCCTGGGGCAACAAGGCGCCGGTGGTGACCGGCGACAAGGCCTCCGAGGCGCGCGCCGCGACCAAGACCATGCTCGCGGGCACCGCGCCCTGCGGCGTGATCGCCCAGGACAAGCTCAAGGCGGCGTTCCAGCAGGTCGGCATCCAGGACAGCCTCAAGGGCCTGAAGATGCAGGACTTCGTGCCGACGCTGGCCCGCCTCGTGCCGCAGATCAAGGCGGTGCCGACCGGGGCGAGCGACGACGACATCGTCAACGGCCTCACCGACGCCTTCTGCGCCGTCGGCCGCGACGACCCGCAATACGGCAGCCCGGGCTGGCCGACCGTGATCGGCTCCTTCGCCAACGTGGCCTACAGCCAGGTGCGCAACCCGGAGAAGCAGGCGATCGCGGTGCCCGGCGCGACGGTGCCGCCGAAGCGGAACTGAGATCGCACCCCCGGGTCGGAGCCGAGCCCGCTCCGGGGAACGCGAACCGCCCCGCTTCGTTGGGGCGGTGAACCCCTCAGACCCGCCTGTCCGGAGTCCCCGTGTCCAGCCTGATCCGTATCCTGCTCGCGATCTTCATCCCGCCGGTGGCGGTGCTCGTCACCACCGGCTTCGGCCTCCAGTTCCTGCTGAACGTCCTGCTGTGGGTCCTCGGCTGGCTGCCGGGCACGGTCCACGCGCTGTGGCTGATGAACCGCGACCGGCCGCTGCTCTGAGGCGCGCACGGGGCGCCGCCCCGGAACCCCGCCGAAGGGACACGTCCCTTCGGGATCCCCGGATTCCCGGACCCGCTACGGCGTCGCGGGCTTGGCGGCGGTTTTGGCCTCGACCCGGGCCGGCTTGGCCGGGTGCGCGGCCGCCGGGCGGGGCGCCGGCTTGGGCGCCTCGGCCTGCTGGAGCGAGCCGGTCGCGGCCGCGTCGGCGGTCGGGTTGGCGGGCGCCGCCGCCTCCCGGGTGAACAGGCGGCCGAGCAGCTTCTGGTAGGCGCTCGGGTCGCCGTCCGCGTCGGCCACGGCGATCCGCGCCGGCCGCGGCGCCTCGGCATTCGTCCCGGGGGGCGTTCCCGCGGCCGTCTCCGCGGGCTTGGCCGGCTCGCGGGCCGCCATCAGCGTCGACGGGGCGGCCGCCGGGGCCGGGGCCAGCGTCGCCGTCCCGCTCGGTGTCGCCGTCCCGCTCGGTGTCGCCTTGGCCGCGCCGTGGGCGTGCGACGCGGCCGATGCCGGCGCCTCGACGCCCGCCAGCATCACCGGCCGGCCCTTGGGATCGATCTCGACCTCCTGCGGACCCGCGGCCAGGGTCTCGGGCCGGCTCACCTCGCCGAGGTTGTGGCGGCCGTACTCCTTGGCGTCGTAGGGCAGCACCGTCTCGGTGCCGCCGAGGCTTGCGAACGCGCTCGGGTTGTTCTGCGGGCGGAAGACCGGGTTCTGGCCGCCGTCCTGGTAGACGACGCGCACCGCCGGGGTGCCCTTGGCGACGAGGTCGGCGACGTCGCGGGTGTCGCGCTCGCGCTTCTCGGCCACCAGCGGCTCCACGCGCGGCGTGCAGGACCCGGCGGCGGCGTCCGCGCCGCCGAACACGTACTTGGTGCCGCACTGCCCCACCCGCGGCTCCTCGTGCAGCGCCTCGAAATAATCCGAGCCCTCCTTGAGGTTCTGCCAGAACGGCATGTTCGGGTCGTTGCGGAACTTGGCGAGGTTCTGCGCCGTCATCCGGAACGGGTAGGACTGGAACTGGAACGCCCGCTGCCCGCCCGAGAACGCCTCCCGGGCCACCGCGTAGATCTCGGCGATCGAGGCGTCGGTCATCGCGAAGCAGCCCGCCGAGGAGCAGGTGCCGTGCACCATCAGGTAGGTGCCGGTGCGCCCGTTGGCCCGGTCGACCGCGTTCGGGAAGCCGGTATCGAAGGACAGGTAGTACGAGGAGTTCGGGTTCATCAGGCCCGGGGTGATCGTGTAGAACCCCTCCGGCGCCTGCCGGTCGCCCTGCTTGTTCTTCGGCCCGAGCTGCCCGGACCAGCGGCAGATCGGGTAGGTCTTGAGAAGCGCGTAGCGCCCGTCGGCGCCGCGCTTCCAGATCTCCATCTCCGATTCCTTCTTGTAGGCGCGGATCAGGATCGGGTCGGATTGCTGCATCCCCTTGGTCTGCATCAGCGCCAGGGTCTGCGGCGGGATCGGGGCGATGCTGCGCGCGGACGGGCCACCGACGCCCCCGTCCTGGCAGGCGCCGAGGGACAGGGCGGTCAGGGAAGCGGCCGCCAGCATCCGCGCGGTCGCGGGACGCGCCGTCATGGGGAACCTCGTCCTCAAGTCACGTGCGCCCGCGGGCCGCTTCGGGCTCGCGTCGGGCGCCACTCCCCAACCCTTTAACGTCGTTAAGCTTGCGCGGACGTTACCGCAATGACCCCGCTGCAACACAGATCCGTCCGCGCGCGCATCCGCCTGTGGATGCCGGGGACAGGATCGCCGCGGGGCATCCTAGCCGACGCGGCGCCCGGCCTCGTCGCGGATGAGCGCCACCAGCCGGGCGTCGTCGGCCGGGTCGGCCAGCCGCAGGCCGACCGGCTCGGAGGGCGTGCGGACCGTGAGCCAGCGCAGGGTGGGCCGCAGGTCGAGGGCCTCGGCCACCTCCACCCGGGGGTGGCCGGGCTCCAGTTGCAGGAACGTCAGGTGGTTGCGCGCGGCCCGGGCGGCGAGCAGGTCGTCGATCGCCTCCGCCACGGGACGGGGCGTGTGGAGATGGGTCATCATCCACAGGCGGTTCCCGGTGCCGGGCGTGTCCAGGGCGGTGCGCAGCCGGCGGACGCCCTCGGTGAGGAAGGCGTAGTCCGCAGCGCTCGCGGCCGGGTCGTGGTGGTTGAACACGCATTCGAGCCCGTGGCGCTCCCGGTAGAGCCGGTGGCGCCCCCGCCAGATCTCGGGCCCGCGCCGCTCGGGCAGCGGGATGCTCTCCAACTGAGCCGGGTCGACCAGATCGGAAAAGTCGTCGGCGAGGCAGTCCCGGACCATGCCGGGCATCGAGAAGATCCAGTCGAACGGGCCGGTCCAGCCGCGCAGGTCGAGCGTCTTGAGGACGTGCGCCATCTGGCAGTTGCAGCCGAGCGAGATGTGGTTGAACCCGCCCGGCTCGCGCTCGGACCGCCCGAGCCGGCGGCCCAGCCGGCCCAGCGCGCCGAGCAGGCCGCCCGGCTGCCCGCGCGACCCGTCCGCGCCGCTCACAGCCGCCGGCCGATCTCGAGGAATTTCTGGGCGCGCCGGTCGCGGATCTCGGCGCCGGGCAGGCCCTCGAAGGCGGCGAGCGCCTCGGCGACCGCGTCCCCGGCGGCGCGGACGGCGGCGGCCCGGTCGCGGTGGGCGCCGCCGGTGGCCTCGGGCACGATCGCGTCGATGACGCCGAGCCGCAGCAGGTCCTGGGCGGTGATCTTCATGGCGGTGGCCGCCTCGTGGGCGCGGCCGCCGTCGCGCCACAGGATCGAGGCGGCGCCCTCCGGCGAGATCACCCCGTAGATCGCGTGCTCCAGCATCAGCACGCGGTTTGCGGTGGCGAGCGCGATGGCGCCTCCCGAGCCGCCCTCGCCGATGATCACCGCGACGTTGGGCACGCCGAGCCCGAGGCAGGCCTCGGTGGAGCGGGCGATGGCCTCGGCCTGGCCGCGCTCCTCCGCCTCGATGCCGGGATAGGCGCCGGCGGTGTCGACGAAGGCGATGACCGGCAGCCCGAACCGGTCGGCGGTCTCCATCAGCCGCACCGCCTTGCGGTAGCCCTCGGGGCGGGCCATGCCGAAATTGTGACGCAGGCGCGCCTCGGTGGTCGCCCCCTTCTCCTGGCCGATCACGCAGACCGGGCGGCCGCGGAACCGCCCGAACCCGCCGAGGATCGCCGCGTCCTCGCCGAAGGCCCGGTCGCCGGCCAGCGGCGTGAACCCGGTGATGAGGCCGGCGCAGTAGTCGACGAAGTGCGGCCGCTGCGGGTGGCGGGCGACCTGTGTCTTCTGCCACGGGGTGAGGTTGGCGTAGATCTCGGCGAGCGCCTGACCCGCCTTGGCCTCCAGCCGCCCGACCTCCTCGGCGATCGACACCGCGCCGTCCTGCGCGCCCACCGCCCGCAGCTCCTCCAGCTTGGCCTCCAGCTCGGCCACGGGCTTCTCGAAGTCGAGATAGGTGCGCGTCACCGCCATCGCACGGGGGTCCTGTCCTGCCGCCCCGCGCGACGCGGGATGTCCTCAGGGCGAATGGCGCGTGGTGTCGGGAAAGCGGGTGCGGGTGTCAACCGTGCCGGCTGGCGACGGGGGCATCGTCAACGCGATGCCGTTCCCGGCCGGCGCCCATCGTGCACGGACCGGCCTGATGCAGGACGTGCGGCGGGACGGGTTCGACCTGTGATACCGGTGCTGGTCGAACCGCCCGGTTGTCCGCGCCAACGCCGTCATCGCGAGCGGCAGCGAAGCGACCCAGGGCTGCGCGCGGTTTCAGACCGTGGCGCAACTGGATTGCTTCGCTCCGCTCGCAAAGACGTATGGAGCCGGTCACGGCCCCTGCTGCCGTAGCAGGCGCACGCCGCCTGCGCCTCGACCCGCCCGCGGATCCGTGCGGAGTTCACCCCGTTTCCGGCCGACGGCCGGATCCTGTTCCTGCCGTACGAGACCCTGACGCCCGCCCCTCACGCCGCCTGCGCCTCGACCCGGTTGCGGCCCGCGCGCTTGGCCCGGTAGAGGGCGAGGTCCGCGCGCCGGAGCATGTCGCCGGGGCCGGCATCCTCGGGCCGGCGCACGGCGACGCCGATCGAGACGGTGACCGGGACCGACCGGGTGGCGCGCTGCACCGGGAACGGGGCGGCCTCGACCCGCTCGCGGATGCGCTCGGCGATGCCCTGGGCCTCGGCGAGGCCGGCCTCGGGCAGCACCACGACGATCTCCTCGCCGCCGTAGCGGGCGACGATGTCGGCGGGCCGGGTGTGCTGGCGGACGCGCTCGGCGAAGCCGCGCAGCACCTCGTCCCCGGCCTCGTGGCCGAACGTGTCGTTGATGCCCTTGAAGCGGTCGATGTCGAGGATCAGCGCGGCGACGCCGCGGCGGCGCCCGTCCTCGGCGAACAGCGCGCCGAGGTGGCTGTCGAGGTAGCGCCGGTTGTGCAGGCCGGTCAGCCCGTCGGTCACTGCCATCTGCAGGCCCGCCTGCATCGCCCCGCGCAGCACGTCCGAGTAGCGCTTGCGCCGCACCTGGGTGCGGGCGCGGGCCAGCAGCTCGGTGCGGTCGACCGGGCGCATCAGGAAATCGTGGACGCCGAATTCGAGCCCGCGCATCACCCGGGCGCGATCCCCCTCCTCGGCCAGCATGATCAGCGGCACGGCGCGCGTCCGGTCCAGGGACCGGAGCTGGCTGCACAGGCGCAGGCCGTCGGTGCCGGCCAGATCGAGGCTCACGAGGATCAGGTCGAACGCCTCGGCCCCGGCCGCCGCCAGTGCCGCCGCCGGGTCCGGCTCGACGGTGACCGCGTGGTGCTGGCGCAGGGCCGCCGCCATCCGCTCGGCCGCCCCCGGGCGGTCCTCGACCAGCAGGATCCGCGCGTCGAGCCCGGTCTCGGCCGCGGCCACCGCCAGGGGATCGCCGATGCCGTACTCGCGGGACGCGAGCGCGCGCTGGCGCAGCTCGTCGGTCACCGCCTTGAGGCGCACGAGGCTGCGCACCCGGGTGAACAGGGCGGTGTCGTCGACCGGCTTGGTCAGGAAATCGTCGGCGCCCGCGTCGAGGCCGCGCAGCCGGTCGGCGGGCTGGTCCAGCGCCGTGACCATCACCACCGGGATGTGCGCGGTCACCGGGTTGTTCTTGATGTGGCGGCACACCTCGAACCCGTCCATGCCCGGCATCATCACGTCGAGCAGGACGAGGTCGCACAGGCCCCGCTCGCAGATCGCGATCGCGTCCGGGCCGTTCATCGCGGCCAGCGTGTCGAAGTATTCGAGCGCGAGCTTCGTCTCGAGCAGCTTCACGTTCGGGAACAGGTCGTCGACGATCAGGACGCGGGCCGACATGCTACCTCGCTGCGCGGGGGCGCCGGCCTCCGAACCCGGGCCGCGCCGCCCCCGGCGCTGTCCGGCGCGTGCCGCGGGGCCTCAGGCCCCGGCGGCGTCGCCCCGCCCCTCACTTGGGCTCAAGATACGTGCGAACCGTTGCCAAAAACTTCGCGACCGAGATGGGCTTGGACAGGTAGGCCTCGCAGCCCCCCTCGCGGATCCGCTCCTCGTCGCCCTTCATGGCGAAGGCGGTGATCGCGATCACCGGGATGCCCTTCAGGTCGTCGTCCTCCTTCAGCCACTTGGTCACCTCGAGCCCCGAGACTTCGGGGAGCTGGATGTCCATCAGGATCAGGTCGGGATGGTGGGCGCGGGCGAGTTCGATCGCCTCGATGCCGTGGGCGGTCTTGAGCGTCGCGTAGCCGTTCGCCTCCAGGAGGTCGTTGAACAGCTTCATGTTCAGCTCGTTGTCTTCTACGATCAGCACCGTCTTCTTCATGAGCCGCTGCCTCGGTACGCGCCGATCATGATTAACGACCCGTGAGCCCCATACAGGTCATTGTAGCGGTTACATGTTGATGAAAGGCAAATCTCTTCAAGGGGATGAATCCGCGGAGCGTCTCGCCCTCGACGTTCTGCTGTGGATCGCCGGGGACGACGACCGCATGGGCCCGTTCCTCGCCGCCAGCGGCCTCACCCCCGACACCCTGCGCGCGAGCGCGCGGGAGCCGGGCTTCCTCGCGGGCGTGCTCGACCACGTGATGGGCGACGAGCCGGTTCTGCTCGCCTGCGCCCGGGCCCTCGACGTCGAGCCCGAGCGCATCGCCGAGGCGTGGCGGCGGCTGTCGCCCGATCCGGGCGAGGACTGGGCCTGAGGCCGGATCCGGGGCGGCCGCCGGCCCGCCTCAGGGCGCGCAGCCCTTCGCCTCCCCGCCCCGGCCCTTCTCTCCGCCCTTCTCCGCCGCCTTGTCGGCTTCGAGATCGAGCGCCGTCATGTCGCCGCGGATGGCGAACTCGCCGTAATCGAGCTTGAGCGCGCCGCTGACGCCGTTCTCGTACAGGTCGAAGGACAGGGTGTAGATCGGCGTGCGCTCGCCGGCGCCGGCCGTGAAGTAGCTCAGCGTCACCGGCCAATGGGGCACCGCGGCGATCGGGCCGGTGCGCAGGGGCTTGTCGCGGGCGTCCCCCGCGGCGGGGGCGGGGCCGGTGGCGGCGTGGCCGATCACGGCGAAGGTGTCGTAGACCTTCCGGCCGTCGTCGGAGCCGTCGTAGACCTTGGCCGAGAGCGTCGTCTTGCCGGCCCGGGCCGCCTCGACGAGGCGGCGCATGTGCAGGCTCGGGAACAGCACCGGCCCCTCGACCGACAGTGGCTTGCCCGGGCCCTTCAGCTTGACGGTCAGGGCGTCGGCGGTCGCGGTGGCGGTGCCGTCCACCGGCGCGGCCGGCTTGTTGTCGGTCAGCGTCGTCGTCTTGAAGCGGAACTCGCGCCCCTGGCCGCCCTCGAAGGTGGTGCTGCGCATGTCCGACAGGCGCGCGCCGGTCTCGGCGGAGGTCAGCTCCGTCACCTGCCGGGTCTGCATCGTGTAGCCGCGGCATGCGTCGCCCCGGAAGTCGATGACGATCCGCCCGCGGGCGGATTCCACCGCGCGGGTGCCGCCGCCGGAGGCCAGCGACAGGTCGTAGACGGCGCGGTGGTTGGCGAGCACCTCCGGGGCCCCCTCCCCCGCCGGGACTTCCTTCCCCGCCGGGGCCTCGGGAGCCGCCGGCGCGGTCGGTGCGGCCTGGGCGGTCCCCGCCAGGAGGACGAGGCCGGCGGCGAGGCGGCGTGCACGCGGGTACGGTATCATCGGGATCCCTGTTCTCGGCCCACCGCAGGTGGGACGCGGCGAGGACGGGGCAAGCCGTGGGACTGCGCCCCGTCCCGGTTCGCGGGACGGGGCGGCGCGTCTCACTCGGTCGGCGCGTCCCCGGCGGGCGAGGCTCCGGCGGGCGCGGCGGCCTCGGCCCCGTCCACGCCCTCGAAGCGCGGCCGGCGGCGGCGGCGCGGCTTGGGCGCCGGCGCCTCGTCCGCGGCGGCCTCGTGGGCGGGCGGCGCCGGTTCCGGGGCCGCGGTCGCGGCGGCCGGAGCGGAGGGCGGGGCGACGGGCGCCGCGGCCGGACGGGCCGGGGCCATCAGGAACGCCGGCAGCCCGGCCGGATCCTCTGCGGCGGCGACGGGCTCCTCCCGACGGCGCTCGCGCCGCGGGGCCGGCTCGGCCGCGCGCGGCTGCTCGCTCATCTCGCGGCGCTGGCGCTCGGGGCGGTCCTGCCGGTACTCCGGCCGGCCCTCGGCGCGCGGCTCGCCGCGGCCGTCCTGGCGGTTGTTGTCCTGACGGCTCTCTTGGCGGTTGTCCTGGCGGCTTTCCTGCCGCCCGTCGCGGAAGTCGCGGCGGTCGTCCGGCCGGCCCTCGCCCCGGTACTCGCCGCGGTCCTGCCGCCCGTAATCCTGGCGCGACCCGTCCTGGCGCGCGTCCTGGCGCGGCCCGTCCTGCCGGCCGTAATCCGGCCGCTGCCGGTCGCGGCCGTACTCGCCGCGGTTCTCCTGGCGGTTGTTGTCGAAGCGGCGCTGGTCGCGGTTCTGGAAGCGGTCGCGGTTCCGGCCCTCCGGCTGGCTGTCCGGGCGGCTCTCGTAGGGCTGCGGCTGCTGGCCGGGATCGGCCTGCTCGTCGTAGCCGCTGTAGCCCTGGCCGCCGTAGCCCTGGCCGTTGTAGGCGTGGCCGTTCTGCTGCGGGCCGGAGCCCTGCCCCTCGTCGTCGCCCTCGTCGAGGTCGTCGTCGTAGGGCCGGCTGGCGTAGCCGCCGCCATGGGCCGGGCGGTTCTGCTCCTGGGCGCCGGAGATGATCCGGAAATAGTGCTCGCCGTGCTGGAAGTAGTTCTCGGCCGCCACCGGGTCGCCCGCCGCCTGCGCGTCGCGGGCGAGCTGCGCGTACTTGTCGGCGATGTGCTGGGCGGTGCCGCGGAGCTTGACGTCGGGGCCGTTGGATTCGTAGGAGCGCGTCAGCGGATTGGGACCCTTGGGCCGGTTGCGGCCGCGCATCCGTCGATTCTGGTTCGGTCTCATCGGTCTTCGGTGACCCTCGTTCACGCAGACATGTTGTCGAGGCGCCCGGTGCCGGCGATCCGGCGGCTGCGCGCCGGCCGGCTGCCTGACCCATCCCGCACGCCGCGCTGGCAGCGCGGGATATCGGCCGGTTGTCAGGTTCGCGTGCGGCCGGTCCGTCGCGCTGACCTCGCGCGCGCCTCGATCCGGCGGTTCGGGGGATCTGCGAACACTTCGGCGACCGCGGTTCTCATCGAACCTAGTGCCGTCCGTCTTAACGAAACGTTCGCGATCTTCAACCCGACTTTAGCGTCTCCCGCTTGAGCCAACAAGCCTTTTTCTCCGGCCGCAGGCTGCACGGGAATCAAGGCGCGGCTGCGGCAGGGTCAGGCGGAGAAGGCCAGCACCCGGTCGCGGCCGGCGAGGTCGCGGAACAGCCCGCGCCCGGTCCAGCCCGCGGTGCGGGCGAGGTCGCCCACCGCCCCGGCCTGGTCGTAGCCGATCTCCAGGAGGACGAGGCCGCCGGGGGCGATGAGGCCGGTCAGGCCGGCGAGGATGCGCCGGTAGGCGTCGAGCCCGTCCGGGCCGCCGTCGAGCGCCGCGGCGGGGTCGTGCTCCGCCACCGCCCGGTCGAGGCCGGGGATGACGGCGCTCGCGATGTAGGGTGGGTTCGAGACCGCGAGGTCGAAGGGGCCGCGCAGGGCGTCGCACCAGTCGCCGGCTGCGAAGCGGGCGCGCTCGCCGACGCCGTTGGCGCGGGCGTTGGCGCGGGCGGTGCGCAGGGCGCCCTCCGAGCGGTCGAGCCCGAGCCCGCGGGCGGCGGGCAGCTCGGACAGCAGCGCCACGAGGATGCAGCCGGAGCCGACCCCGAGGTCGAGCACCGACAGGGGCGCGTCCCGGTCCGGCACCAGCCCGAGGGCGGCCTCGACCAGGGTCTCGGTGTCGGGGCGCGGCACCAGGGTCTCGGGGGCGAGGCGGAAGGGCAGGCCCCAGAACTCCCAGGCGCTGAGGATCCGCGCCACCGGCTCCCCCGCCGCCCGCCGGGCGAGCGCCGCCGACAGCGCCGCGGCGCCCGCCGCCCCGACGGCGCGGGCGCCGTCGAGGGCGAGGTCCCGGGCCGTCAGGCCGAGCACCCCGAGGGCGAGGAAGCGCGCCTCCCGCTCCGCGTCGGCGATCCCCGCCGCTGCGAGGTGCGCGGCGGCCGCGCGCAGGGCGGCGCGGCGGGAGAGATTCTCGTCGATGAGCGCAGCTACGATGGGCCGGGATGTCCCGCCCGGGCTCACGGGACGGCTCGCCGCAGCGAGCCACGCCATCGTCCGACGAGAGACACCTCGCGCCGCCGCGGGCCTCGGAACGGCCGGGGTCCGAAGCCGTGTGGGGCCTGTCGACGAAGCGGGGCCGGGAGGCGGGTGTCCCCTCTCCCCGCGGGCGGGGAGAGGCCCGCACGGACCTCGTCGTCCGTGCGGGAAGCGGAGGCGAAGCCGGAGCGGCGGTGAGGGGGTATCGCCGGATGCGCCTCCGTCGGATACGCCCCCTCACCTCCGGCTGCCGCCTCGCCGCGCCCCCTGCAAGGGGGGCTCGGCCCTCTCCCCGCGAGCGGGGAGAGGGGATCCGTCTGACGCGCTCGGGCCTCTCCCTGCCGGAAAGGCAGCCTCCGCGCGCGCGTCGAAACCCTCACGCCATCCCCTCGGCGGCGAGCAGTTCCGCCTGGTGCTCGGCGATCAGCGCGTCGACGACCTCGTCGAGCGCGGCGCCGGCCATCACCTCTTCGAGCTTGTACAGGGTCAGGTTGATGCGGTGGTCGGTCACCCGGCCCTGCGGGAAGTTGTAGGTGCGGATCCGCTCCGAGCGGTCGCCGGAGCCGACCTGGGCGCGGCGGTCGGCGGCGCGGGCCGAGTCCTTGGCGGTCCGCTCGGCGTCGTAGAGGCGGGCGCGCAGCAGGGCCATCGCCCGGGCGCGGTTCTTGTGCTGCGAGCGCTCCTCCTGGACGAACACCACGATGCCGCTCGGCAGGTGGGTGATCCGGATCGCCGACTCGGTCTTGTTGACGTGCTGGCCGCCCGCGCCCTGCGCCCGCATCGTGTCGATCTTCAGGTCGGCGTCGCTGACGACGATGTCGACCTCCTCCGCCTCGGGCAGCACCGCCACGGTGGCCGCCGAGGTGTGGATGCGCCCCTGCGTCTCGGTGTCGGGCACCCGCTGCACCCGGTGGGCGCCGCTCTCGTACTTCAGCCGGGCGAACACGCCGCGGCCCTTCACCTCGGCCACGACCTCGCGGAAGCCGCCGACCGTGCCCTCGCTCTCGGAGATCACCTCCACGCGCCAGCCCTTGGAGTCCGCGTACTTGGCGTACATCCGGAACAGGTCGCCCGCGAACAGGGCCGCCTCGTCGCCGCCGGTCCCGGCCCGGACCTCCAGGATCGCGCTCTTCTCGTCGGCGGCGTCCTTGGGCAGCAGCATGAGCTGGAGGGCGCGGTGGGCGTCTTCGAGCGCGGCCTCCGCCCCCGGCTTCTCCTCGGCGGCGAGCGCGCGCATCTCGGCGTCCGAGCCCGGCTCGTCGATCATCGCCGCGATGCCGGCGAGGTCGGCCAGAGCCGCGCGGTAGCTGCGGATCGCCGCCACCACCGGATCGAGGTCGGAGAGTTCGCGGGAGAGCTGCACGACGAGGCCCGCCTCGCCCTCGCCGGAGGCGAGCTGCGCAGTGACGAGGTCGTGCCGGGCCAGGATCGCGTCGAGGCGCTCGGGAGGAAAGGGGATCATCGCTGTTGTTGTGACTCTGTCGACGGTCTCGCGGTGACACGACCGCCGTTCGCCGCGACGCCGTACAACCCCGGCCGAAGAGTCCGCAAGGCCGGCGGCGGGGCACGAGGAATCCTAGACCGGCACGCCCCGGGCGCGGGCGAAGGCGGTGAGCACCGGGCGCAGGGAATCGCCGTCGTGCATCCGGGCCATCTCGGCCTCGATCGTCGCGCGCACCGCGGCGGCGTCGAGGCTCAGCACCATCGCCTTGATCGGGCCGATCGCCGCCGGCGACATCGACAGGTTGCGGTAGCCCAGCCCGATCAGCGCCATCGCGTCGAGGGGCCGCCCGCCGATCTCGCCGCAGACGGTGACCGGGCAGCCGGCCGCCGCGGCGCGCTCGGCGATCAGCCGGAAGGCGCGCAGGGCGGCGACGCTCAGCGGGTCGAACCGGTCGGCGACCCGGCGGTTCTCGCGGTCGACGGCGAACAGGAACTGCATCAGGTCGTTCGAGCCGACCGAGAGGAAGTCGGCCTCCCGGGCGATCTCGTCGATCTGGAACAGCAGCGAGGGCACCTCGACCATGGCACCGAGCCGGCACTCGCTCGGGAGCCGGTGGCCGTGGCGGCTGAGATGCGCCTTCTCCCGGGCGACGATGCCCTTGGCGCGGACGAACTCGTCGACGGTGGCCACCATCGGGAACATGATCTTGAGGGGCCGCCCGTCCGCGGCCTTGAGCAGCGCGCGGAGCTGCATCCGCAGCAGCCCCGGCCGGTCGAGGCCGATGCGGATCGCCCGCCAGCCGAGCGCCGGGTTCTCCTCCTCGAGTTTCGCCATGTACGGCAGGATCTTGTCGCCGCCGATGTCGAGGGTGCGCACGGTGACCGGCTTGCCGCCCGAGGCCGCGAACACCTTGCGGTAGAGTTCCTGCTGCTCGGCCGCGGTCGGCATGCGCTGCGCGACCATGAACTGCAACTCGGTGCGGAACAGGCCGACGCCCTCCGCGCCGGTCTCGTGCAAATGGCCGAAATCGATCAGCAGGCCGGCGTTGAGGTGCAGGCCGATATGCACCCCGTCGCGGGTGACGGCCGGCACGTCGCGCAGGGCCCGGTACTGCTCCTGCCGCCGGGCGCGCAGGCGCACCATCTCGGCGTAGGCCGCCTCGACCTCGGGGCCGGGCCGGACGTGGAACTCGCCGGCCACGCCGTCGACGATGATCGCGTCGCCCGCGTCGCACAGCGCGGTGGCATTCTCGACCTCGCCCACCGCCGGGATGCCGAGCGCCCGGGCCACGATGGCGACGTGGCTGGTGGGACCGCCCTCCTCCAGCACGATGCCGCGCAGCGTCGAGGCCTCGTAGTCGAGCAGCGCCGCCGGGCCCATGGTGCGCGCCACCAGGATCGCGTTCTCGGGCAGCAGCCCCACGCCGGTGGCCGCGTCGCCGGTCAGCGCCCGCAGCAGGCGGTTGGCGAGGTCGTCGAGGTCGTGCAGGCGCTCGCGCAGGTAGGGGTCGCTCTGGCGCATCATCCGCGCGCGGTTGTCGGACTGCACCCGCTCCACGGCGGCCTCGGCGGTGAGGCCGGAGGCCACCGCCTCGCGCATCCGGCGCAGCCAGCCCTGGTCGTGGGCGAACATCCGCACCGTCTCCAGCACCTCGCGGGCATCCGCCGTGCCGATCCGGTCGCCGCGCTCCACCAGCGCGTCGATGGCCGAGCGCACGCCCTCGATCGCCGCGTCGAGGCGCTCGACTTCGCGCTCGACGTTCTCGGCGATCAGGGTCTTCACGACGACGCGCGGCTCGTGCAGCACCACGTGGCCGAGGCCGATCCCGTCGGCCAGCGCGACGCCCTTGGCCACCAGCGGGCGCCGGGCGGCGGTGCCGGTGTCCGTGGCGAGCCCCTCCAGCTCGCCCGAGGCGATCATCTCCGCGAGCACCATCGCGGTGGTCTGGAGCGCCTCGATCTCCTCCTCGGAATAGACCCGGTAGGTCTTGTTCTGGACGGTGAGCACGCCCAGCGTGTTGCCCGCCCGCAGGAGCGGCACGCCGAGGAAGGCGTGGTAGGCCTCCTCGCCCGTCTCGGGGCGGTAGGAGAAGGCCGGGTGGCTCTGGGCGTCGGAGAGCGCCAGCGGCTCGGCGGTGGAGGCGATCAGGCCGACGAGGCCCTCGTCGGCGCGCATCCGCGTGAGGTGCACCGCCTCCCGGTTCAGGCCCTCGGTGGCGAACAGCTCCAGGGTGTTGTCGGTGCGCAGGACGTAGACCGAGCAGACCTCGGCCACCACGTTGGCGGCGATCAGGACGACGATCCGGTCGAGGCGCGCCTGGGGGCCGACCGGGTCCGCCATCGCCTCGCGAAGGCGGCGCAGCAGCAGGCGCGGTCCTCCGGGCGTTGCGGGCATCGGCTCGTCGTTCCAGCGTCGGCGGGCGGCCGTGGCGTCGATCGCCCTGCAACCTCGGCGCCAACCCGGGAGGGTGCCGCCGGAACCCCCGCGTTGGCCGCGCGGATCCCTAAAATCAAGACCTATGGTCCGGCGGATCGTTCCGCCGCAACCTTCAGTTTCGGTCGAGGCCGTATAGCGAGTGCAGCGTCCGCACCGCAAGCTCGGTATAGGCCGCTTCGATCAGCACGGAGAACTTGATCTCGGATGTGGTGATCGCGCGGATGTTGATGCCCTTCTCGGCGAGCGCCCGGAAGGCCTTGGCGGCGACGCCCGCGTGGCTGCGCATGCCGACGCCGATCGCCGAGACCTTGACCACGTCGGTGGCGCCCTCGATCTGGGCGTAGCCGATCGTCTCGCGCGCCGCGTCGAGGATCGCCCGCGAGCGCCCGTACTCGGCCGTCGGCACCGTGAAGGTCATGTCGGTGGTCGAGGCGTCGCCGGACACGGTCTGGATGATCATGTCGACGTTGATGTTGGCGTCCGCCAGCGGGCCGAAGATCGCCGCGGCGACGCCGGGGCTGTCCTTGACCTTGCGCAGGGTGATCTGCGCCTCGTCGCGCGAGAACGCGATCCCGGTGATGATCTGCTGTTCCACGATCTGGTCCTCGTCGCAGATGAGGGTGCCCGGGCGCGCCGCGTCCGGCGGGTCGAAGGAGGAGCGCACGGTGGTCGGCACCCGGTGCACCATGGCGAGCTCCACGGAGCGGACCTGGAGCACCTTGGCCCCGAGCGAGGCCATCTCCAGCATCTCCTCGAAGGTCACGCGCTCCATGCGCTGCGCCTTCGGCACGATCCGCGGGTCGGTGGTGTAGACGCCGTCGACGTCGGTGTAGATGTCGCAGCGCTCCGCGCCGATCGCCGCGGCGACCGCCACCGCCGAGGTGTCCGAGCCGCCGCGCCCGAGGGTCGTGACCCGGCCGGTCTCGGCGTGCATCCCCTGGAAGCCCGCGATCACCGCCACCTCGCCGCGGGCGAACCCGGCCTCCAGGTTGGCGGCCGGGATGTCGGCGATGCGGGCCGAGCCGTGGGCGTCGCTGGTCAGCACCGGGATCTGCCAGCCCTGCCAGGAGCGGGCGGCGATCCCGTCCTTGCGCAGGGCGGTGGCCAGCAGGCCGGCGGTGACGAGTTCGCCGGACGCCACCACCGCGTCGTACTCGGCGGCGTCGTAGAGAGGATCGGCGTCCTTCATCCAGTCGACCAGCTCGTTGGTCTTGCCCGACATCGCCGAGACGATCACCGCCACGTCGTAGCCGGCCGCGACCTCGCGGGCGACGTGGCGGGCGACGTTGCGGATGCGCTCGACGTTGGCGACGGAGGTCCCGCCGAATTTCATCACCAGACGGGGCATGGTCCCTTCGCGTTTCCGGTGCCGGGTGGCGGCCGGACCCGGCCGGCGCCCGGCGGGTACAAGCGGCCCGGACCGGAGTCAACGTCCGGCCAAGCATGCCCCTCGGCATGCCCCTCGGCATGGCCCCGGCGCGCCCGGGACGGGCGACCGGCGGCGTGCTATGCGGCGGCCGGGACACGGTGTTGAGGGTGGGTGGCCGATGGTGGGCGAAAGCGCGGGCGGCTTCATCGACCGGGGCGAGGTGGCGCGGTTCGACGCGCTCGCCGCCACGTGGTGGGACGAGGCCGGGCCGATGCGGGTGCTGCACCGCTTCAATCCCGTGCGCGTCGCCCATATCCGGGACGCCCTGTGCCGCCGCCACGGGCGCGACCCGGAGGCGCCGTTCCCGCTGGAGGGCCTGACGATCTGCGACGTGGGCTGCGGCGGCGGCGTGCTGTCCGAGCCGCTCGCCCGCCTCGGCGCCACGGTGACCGGGCTCGATCCGGCCGCGAACAACCTCGCCGTGGCCCGGGCGCATGCCGAGGCCGCGGGCGTCCCGGTCGACTACCGGGCGGAGACGATCGAGGCCCTGGTCGCCTCCGGGCGGACCTTCGACGCGGTGCTGATCATGGAGGTGGTCGAGCACGTCTCCGACATGCCCGCCTTCGTGCGGACCGCCTGCGCCGCGGTGCGCCCCGGCGGGCAGCTCTTCGCGGCGACGATCAACCGGACCCTGCGCTCCTTCGCGCTCGCCATCGTCGGGGCCGAGTACGTGCTGGGCTGGCTGCCGCGGGGCACGCACGACTGGGAGAAGTTCGTCACCCCCGACGAGCTGTCGCGGGCGATCCGCGCGGGCGGCCTCGCCGTCGGGGAGACGGTCGGCGTGGTGTTCAACCCGCTGACCGGGGGCTGGCGCCCGAGCCGCGACGCGGCAGTCAACTACATGCTGGACGCCGAGCGCCCCGCCTGAGCGGGGCGGGCCGGTCTCAGCGCGGGCCGGCCGCGGCGGCGCGCCGGTGGCGGCTGACCGCCTCGCGCAGCACCCGCGAGAGCTGCTCGACCGAGTAGGGCTTCTGCACCAGCGTGAAGCCGTGCGCGCCCTCCTGGGCCAGCACGTGGCTGTAGCCGGAGGTGAGCACCACCGGCAGGTCGGGGCGCCGCCGCCGCAGTTCTTCTGCCAGCGCGATCCCGCCCATGCCCGGCATCACCACGTCGGAGAACACCGCGTCGAAGCGGAAGGGGACCTTCTCCAGCTCCGCCAGCGCCTCCTCCCCGTTCGTCACCCAGACCGTGTCGTGGCCGAGATCCTGGAGGATCTGGGTGGCGAAGCGGCCGACCTCGACGTTGTCCTCCACCACGAGGATGCACAGGCCGCCGGGCTCGGGCGTCCCCGGCGCGCCGTCGGCGGCCTCCGCCTCCTGCGGCGGCTCGACCTCCGGCAGGTACAGGGTGAAGCTCGTGCCGGCGCCGAGCGCGCTGTGCACGTCCACGTCGCCGCCCGACTGCTTGGCGAAGCCGAACACCTGGCTGAGCCCGAGGCCGGTGCCCTTGCCGATCTCCTTGGTGGTGAAGAACGGCTCGAAGATGCGCGGCAGCACCTCCGGGGCGATGCCGGCGCCGGTATCGGTGAGCGACACCGCCGCGAAGGCGCTCTGAGAGCCGGCGTGGCCGCGGATCCGGGGCATCGGCCGGCCGGCCACGAGCTTCAGGGTCAGCGCGCCCTCGCCGGACATCGCGTCGCGGGCGTTGACCGCCATGTTGATCAGCGCGGTCTCGAACTGGCTGAGGTCGGCGCGGATGTAGCACGGCTCGGGCGGCGCGCTCACCGTCACCGCGATGCGCGCGCCGGTGACCGAGTCGAGCATCTCGGCGACCGCGCGCAGGGCGGCGCCGACCTCGAACACCTCGGGCTTGAGCGCCTGCCGCCGGGCGAAGGCGAGGAGCTGGCCGGTGAGCTTGGCCGCCCGGTCCACCGTGTCGGAGATCGCCTCGACGTAGCGGCGGCGGCGCTCCTCGGCGAGGTCGGGCCGCTTCAGCAGGTCGGTCGAGGACTTGATGACGGTCAGCAGGTTGTTGAAGTCGTGGGCGACGCCGCCGGTGAGCTGGCCCACCGCCTCCAGCTTCTGCGACTGCCGCAGGGCTTCCTCGACGCGCTCGCGCTCCTGGCTCTCGGACTGGAGCCGGGTGTTGGCCTCGGCGAGCGCGCGCAGGTGGCGGGTCTGCTCGGTCAGATCGGTGAGGACGCCGCAGAGCAGCGTCTGGCCGTCCTGCCGGTCGAGCCGGCTGAGCGACAGGTGGGCCGGCCGCTCGGCGCCGTCGGCCGCCCGCAGGCAGACCTCGTCGCGGGCGGGCTCGTCCAGCGCCGCGCCGGCCATGCGATCGAGGGCCCCGGGATCGACCACCAGCCGGCGCAGGGCCTGCCCGATCAGCCGCTCCTGGGGGATGTCCAGCATCTCGGCGAACCGCCGGTTGCAGTAGAGCAGCGCCCCGTCCGGCCCGAGGGTGAAGGCCCCTTCCTGGATCTGCTCGATCAGCACCCGGTACGGCCGGTCGGCGTTCTCCAGGGTGTAGACCAGCCGCTCGTGGTTCGGCCCCTCGACCACCACCGCGTCGAAATCGCCCCGGCGGATCGCGGCCAGCGTCTCCTCGCTCTCCTCCAGCCGCGCTTCCAGCTCGCGGATATGCGCGCGGTAGGCCTCCGGCGTCGGCTCGCCGCCCGGGAGCAGGTCGTCGAGGCCGGTCATAGGCGCGCCTCCGCCAGCGACGGATCGAGGCCGCGCAGGATGCGCCCCGGGTCCGACAGGTCGCCGGTGATCCGGCGCACGGGAGCCGGGGCGGCCCGGACCAGCGTCGGGGCGGCGACGACGCCGTCGCGCTCGGCCAGTTCCGGCTGCTGATAGATGTCGATCACCTCCAGCTCGTAGCGGCCGGCGAGGTGCGCCTCGCAGATCCGGCGCAGGCTCTCGACCGTGCGCAGGGAGCGGGGCGCCGTGCCGGCGACGAACAGGCGCAGGAGGTAGCGGCCCGGCGCGGCGTCGCCGGTCAAGGCCGGTCGTCCTTCGGGCGGATGTCGAGCCCGACGAGCACCTTCTCGGTGTTGGACAGGTCGCCGATGATCCGCTTCAGCGGCGAGGGCAGGCGCCGCACCAGGGTCGGGATCGCCAGGATCTGGTCCCCGGCCGCGAGCTGCGGGTTCTTCATCAGGTCCACGACCTCGATGTCGTAGCGCCCCGCGAGGTGCTCCTCGCAGAACCGCTGGAGGTTCTTCATGGCGGCGAGCGACTTGGCGGTCTGCCCGGCGACGTAGAGGCGCAGGTGGTAGTGGCCGGGATCGCCGTCGGGATCCGCCTCCGGTTCGCCGGCCTGGGAGATGTCGCCGCTCATTCCGCCCTGCTCCGTCTCGCCCGCAGCTCGTCCCGCTCGTCCGCCAGCGCCGTCTCGCGCAGCGCGTCCTCGTCCCGCAGCAGGCGCTCCTCGTCCGCCACCGCGTCGAGGCCGGCGTGCAGTTCGGCGATCTGGCGCTCGATCGCCGCGCGCCGCCGCGCCGCGTCGCGGACGCGCCGCTCCGTCTCCTGCCGGCGGCGCAGGGATTCCGCCCGCTCGTGCGCCTCCTGCACGAGGCGGGCCGTGCCGGTCAGGACCCCGGCGGGGCCCATGTAGGCGTCGACCAGCCGGATCCCGTCCCCCGACATCAGGAACTCCCGCACCTGGTGCGAGTGGCTCATGCCGCGCGCCTTGATGACGTAGAGCGTCCGGGTGCGCTCGCCGTTCGCCTCGACGTTGAGCAGCTTGATCCACGTGTCCATCAGCGAGGACACGCCGAGATCGTCGGCGGCCTCGACGACGCCCTCCTGGCGCAGGCTGGTGAACACCGCGGTGATGCCGCGGCCCTTCAGGAGGTCGATCATCCGCAGCAGGGTCGCCTGCAACTCGCTCGTCGGGCCGCGCAGGGCCGAGAGCGGGTCGATCACCACCACGTCTGGACGGAACCGGTCGATGTCGCGGTGCATGCGCGCGAGGTGCATCTCCAGCCCGAACAGGGTCGGGCGCGCCGCCTCGAAGCGCAGGAGACCGCTCGCCTCGTGGCGGGCGAGGTCGAGGCCGATGGAGCGGGCGTTGCGGCAGATCTGCGCGCCGCTCTCCTCGAACACGAAGGAGAGGCAGCGCTCGCCGCGGGCGCAGGCGGCGTCGATCAGGCTCGACGACAGCATGGTCTTGCCGGTGCCCGCCTCACCCGAGATCAGGACGCTGGTGCCGCGGTAGAACCCGCCGGGGCCGAGCATCGCGTCGAGGCCGGCGACGCCCGACGAGATCACCCCCTCCGCCACCCCGTAGTTCAGGTCGGCCGAGGTGACCGGCAGGACGCTGATGCCGCCCTCGTCGATCAGGAACGGGTACTCGTTGGTGCCGTGGGCCGAGCCGCGGTACTTCACGACCCGCAGGCGGCGGGTGGTGATCTGGTCCGCCACGCGGTTGTCGAGCAGCACCACGCAGTCGGAGACGTACTCCTCCAGGCCCTGGCGGGTGAGCTGGCCGTCGCCCCGCTCGCCGGTGATGACCGCCGTGAGCCCCCGATCCTTGATCCAGCCGAACAGGCGGCGCAGCTCGGCCCTGAGCAGCGACGGGTCGGTGAAGCCGGAAAACAGCGTCTCGATCGTGTCGAGCACCACGCGCTTGGCGCCGACGCTGTCGACCGCGAAGCCGAGGCGGATGAACAGGCCCTCCAGGTCGTACTCGCCGGTCTCCTCGATCTCGCTGCGCTCGACGCGGACGTGGTCGATCGCGAGCTTGCCCGCCGCGATCAGGCCGTCGAGGTCGTAGCCCAGCGAGGCGACGTTGGCGGCCAGATCCTCCGCCCGCTCCTCGAAGCTCATGAACACGCCGGGCTCGCCGTAGAGCGTCGCCCCGTTCACGAGGAAGGTGGTCGCGAACAGCGTCTTGCCGCAGCCCGCGGCGCCGCAGATCAGCGCGGGGCGTCCGGCCGGAAGGCCGCCGAAGGTGATCTCGTCGAAGCCCGCGATGCCGGTGGGCGCCTTGGGAAGCTTCGGGACGGCTTGGGGTTCGGGCACGACGGTTCCGGTTCTGAGGCGCGCGCCAGATCCGCAGGCCGGGGACGCCTGCCCTCGCGTCCCGGCTTCGCGCCGGCGCGGCGCGGTGGCGATGCGCGCGGTCCCCCGGGCGCCTCCGCCGAGCCCGGCCCGGGCCCGTTCGCGGTCGGGCCGCCCCGCGCGCCGATGCAGGATCCATCGGCAGGATCCACCGGGTAGTGGAACGGGCCCCCCGGTGCAATACGGGCGGGGGCCGCGCGCCGCGGATCCGGCCCGGCTTGTCCGGCCCGGCTTGCCTCGCGAGGGCGAATCCTGATATGGCCGCGCCCATCCCGCGATGCCTGAGCCGTCGTCGCCGGGCGCGCGGTGCGCGTCCCGAGACCGGCCGGACGTTCCCGAAGCCCCCTTTCGAGCGGCCCCGCCGGGCCGAGAGACCGATGAAGATCCGCAACTCCCTCAAGTCCCTGCTCGGCCGCCACCGGGACAACCAGCTCGTGCGCCGCAAGGGCCGCGTCTACATCATCAACAAGACCCAGAAGCGCTTCAAGGCCCGCCAGGGCTGAGCCTTCTCCGGCCGCAGGCGGTCCGGATCGCGAGTTCGAGGCGGCCGCGTCCGGGAGGGCGCGGCCGCTTTGCCGTGCGCGTCGCGCGCGCGGCGCGTCGCTCGGGCGCGTTGACGGACGGCCCCGGCGCGCGCAGGCTCGCGCCATGATCCCGACCTCGCTCCTGCGCCCGCTCCTCGTCGCCGCGGCGGTGCTGGCCGCGGCGGTGCTGATTGCGGGCGGCGCGCCGGCCGCGCCCGAGCGGGGACGCCCGGGCAAGGCGGACCGGGAGGCGCCGGAGAAGCCCGCGCCGAAGCCGCCGAGCCTCGACGACCTGTTCGCCCGCCTGAAGGCCAGCGCGGACCCGGCCGAGGCCAAGGGCATCGCCCGGCTGATCGAGCGCCGCCTCGACCGCTCGGGCAGCGCCACCGCCGACCTGCTCACCGACCGCGCCCGGCAGGCGATGACCAGCCACGACTTCCCGCTCGCCGCCGAGCTGATGGACCGGGTGACGGCGCTGGAGCCGACCTGGGCCGAGGGCTGGAACCGGCGCGCGACGGTGTTCTGGCTCCTGTCCGACAAGGCGGACGCGCTGGCCGACCTCCAGCGGGCGCTGGTGCTGGAGCCGCGCCACTTCGAGGCCTGGGCGTCGCTCGGCCGGATCTACGAGTCGATGGAGGACAAGGCCCGGGCGCTGGCCGCCTTCCGCCGGGCGCAGGGGCTCTACCCGCAGATGGAGAAGGTCCGCGAGGCCGTCGACCGCCTCGCGCCGGAGGTCGACGGCCGCGACCTGTGAGCCCGGCCGCGGGTCGGGTCCGGCCTGTGGCCGCCGCAATCCTCGTCCTCCTCGCCCTGCCCGTCGTGCTGGCCGGCCTCGCGCTGGCCGCGGGCGCGGCGGCGAGCCTCGTCATCGCCGCGCGGGTCGCCGCGCTCCACCCGCCCGCGGGGCCGTTCGTCCCGGTCGCGGGCGGCCGGCTCGCCACGCTCCAGGCGGGGCCTCCGGACGGGGTCCCGGTGGTGCTGCTGCACGGCGCCGCGGCCAACGCCGCCGACCCGATGGCGGGGATCGGCGGCCTGCTGGCGGACAGGGGGTTCCGGGTGATCGCCTTCGACCGGCCGGGCTTCGGCTGGAGCGACCGCCTCGGCGGCGCCGCGGCGGCCAGCCCCGCCGCGCAGGCGCGGATCATCGCCGAGGCGCTCGCGGGCATGGGCGTCGGCCCGGCCGTGGTGTTCGGCCATTCCTGGTCGGGCGCCCTGGCCCTGGCGCTGGCCCTCGACCACCCGGAGCGGGTGGCGGGCCTCGCGCTCGCCGCGCCGGTGGCGATGCCGTTCCCCGCCCGCCGCGACGCCCTGCCCTGGTTCTGGCGGCTCGCCCTGTCCCCGCCGGTGGCGTGGCTGCTCAGCCGGACGATCGGCCCGCCGGTCGCGCTCCTCTACCTCGACGCGGCGGCGCGGAACGTGTTCGCGCCCGAGGCGCCGGTGGCCGTCTACCGCGAGCGGGCCCGCGCCGCGCTGGTGCTGCGGCCCAACACCCTGCTCGCCGGCGTGCAGGATCTCGTCGCCCTGCCGGCCGCGCTGGCGGCGCAGGCGCCGCGCTACGGGGCTTTGCGGGTCCCGACCCTGATCGTCTCCGGGGCGGCCGACCCGGTCGTGCGGCCCGATGCGCAGGCTGAGCCCCTCGCCGCGGCGATCCCCGGCGCCCGCCTCGTCCTGCTGCCGGGCGTCGGGCACATGCTGCACTACACCGCGCCGGAGCGGCTGGCCGAGGAGGTCGGCCGGTTCGCGGAGACGGCCGCCGGGCGGTGAGCGCCGGCCTCACGCCTTCTCGGCGTGCTCCCGGGTGATGAAGGTGAGCCGCACGAGGTTCGTCGCACCGGGTGTGCCGAAGGGCAGGCCGGCTACGACGATCACCCGGTCGCCCACCGCCGCGAACCGCTCGCGCACCGCGAACTTCGCCGCGCGGAAGGCCATGTCGTCCACGTCGCTGGCGTCCTTGGTGACGATCGGGTGCGCCCCCCAGGCGATGGCGAGGCGCCGGGCGGTCTCGCGGCGCGGCGTGAGGGCGATCACCGAGGCGTTCGGCCGCTCGCGGGTGAGGCGCAGCACCGTCGAGCCGGAATTGGTCCAGGCCATGATCGCGGTCAGGTCGAGGGCGTCGACCATCTGGTGGGCGGCCGCGGCGATGGCGTCGGCCGCCGTCTGGTCGGGGGTGGCGTTCTGGGCGCGGATGATCGACCAGTAGAGCGTGTCCCGCTCCACCTGCTCGGCGATCCGGTTCATCGTCGCCACCGCTTCGAGGGGATAGCTGCCGGACGCGCTCTCGGCCGAGAGCATCACCGCGTCGGCGCCCTCGTAGACCGCGGTGGCCACGTCCGAGACCTCGGCCCGGGTCGGCACCGGGGCGGTGATCATCGATTCGAGCATCTGGGTGGCTACCACCACCGGCTTGCCGGAGCGGCGGGCGCCGCGGGTGATGCGCTTCTGCACGCCCGGCACCTGCTCCAGCGGCATCTCGACCCCGAGGTCGCCGCGGGCGACCATCAGCCCGTCCGAGATCTCGATGATCTCGTCGAGGCGGGTGAGCGCCTGGGGCTTCTCGATCTTGGCCATCACCAGGGCGCGGCCGGCGCAGACGCGCCTGACCTCGGCCACGTCCTCGGGGCGCTGCACGAACGAGACGGCGATCCAGTCGGCGCCCGCGCTCAAGCCCGCCTCCAGGTCGGAGCGGTCCTTGTCGGTCATCGCCGGCAGCGGCACCACCGTGTGGGGCAGCGACACGCCCTTGCGGTTCGAGATGCGCCCGCCGACCTCGACGCGGGTGAGCGCGCGGTTCTCGGACACCTCGACCACCGCGAGCCGCAGCTTGCCGTCGTCGAGCAGGATCGCGTGGCCGGGTTCCAGGGCGGAGAGGATCTCGGGATGCGGCAGGTGGCAGCGCGCCGCGTCGCCCGGGGTCGGGTCGCCGTCGAGGACGAAGGATGCGCCCGCCTCCAGCATCGCCGCGCCCTCGGCGAACACCCCGAGCCGGAGCTTCGGGCCCTGGAGGTCGACGAGGATGCCGATCGGCCGCTTGGCCTCGCGCTCGACGGCGCGGATCGCCTCGACCTTCTCCGGCAGCTTCTCCCGGGGCAGGTGGCTCATGTTGAGCCGGAACACGTCGACGCCCGCGCGGAACAGCCGCTCGATCATCTCCGGCGTGTCGGAGGCGGGCCCGAGGGTCGCGACGATCTTGGTGCGGCGGGAACGTTTCAAGCGGGCTTCCTCCGGCGGCCCCGCCCGCCGGGCCGGTGCCGCCGGGGGTCACGCCCGGCCCGGGTCTGAGCATCCGCGGCGCGGCGGCGTCAAGGGCGGCCCGGGTCGGGAATCCTTGACCCGGGCCGCAACGGATTTTTGCGCTCCGCCCGCGCCGGTGTTAGGCCGCGGCGCGACCGCCGGACCACGCGGTACGCCCGGGCCAGGGCGGCCGGCTCGCGGAGGCCGGCGCGCGCCGCTCGTGAACCACCGTGGTGAGGCCGTCCCAGGATCCATGAGCGACGCCCTCCCCTTCCTCGCCGGCGGCGGCGAGGCCGCCCGGCTGATCCGGGCCCGCAACTGGTCCGGCCACCCGCTCGGACCCCCCGAGGGCTGGCCGGAGGCCCTGCGCGTCGCGCTCAGCCTCGTGCTGAACTCGCCCGAGAGCATGATCCTGGCCTGGGGGCCGGAGCTGCACTTCTTCTTCAACGACACCTACATCCCGCTGCTCGGGCCCCGGATCGCCTGGGCGACGGGCGAGCGCTTCGACCGGGTCTGGGCCGACGCCTGGGAGCAGGCGAAGCCGATCATCGACGACGCCTTCGCCGGGCGCAGCCGCCGGTTCGACGACCTGCCGTGGCGGCTCGACACCGACCGCGGCGCCGCCGACACGTGGTTCACCTTCTCCTACTCCCGGGTGCTCGACGGCGACGGCCGGATCGCCGGCCTGTTCATCTTCACCAACGAGACCACCGAGCGGGTGGTCGCCGAGCGGCGGCGGCAGGAGGCGGAGACGGCACTGCGCGCCGAGCGCGACCGGGCGCAGGGCGTGCTCGACAACATGGGCGAGGCGTTCGCGCTCATCGACCGCGACCTCCGGATCGTCGCCATGAACGCCGAGGCGATGCGGATGGAGCGCCGCCCGCGCGCGGCGGTGGTCGGCCGGCCCCACGCGGAGGTCCATCCCGACGCCGAGCCCGCCCTGCTCGACGCCTACCGGCGCGCCCTGGACGGCGGCGTGCCGGTGGCGCTGGAGCACCGCTACGCGTGGCCCGACGGGCGCTCGGCCTGGATCGACATGCGCGCCTACCCCGTGCCGGAGGGGCTGGCCGTGTTCTACCGCGACGTCACCGCCCGGCGCGAGGCCGAGGAGAGCCTGCGCCGCAGTGAGGCCTTCCTCGCCGCGACCCTGGAAGCGCTGCCGGTCGGGGTGATCATCGCCGACGCGGACGGGCGGATCCTGCGCGACAACGCCGCCAACCGCGACATCTGGGGGATGCCCCCCGAGACCCTGAACTGGGAGCAGTACGGCGACTGGGTGGGCTACCGGCCCGAGACCGGCGCCCGCCTGCGCGCCGAGGACTGGGCCATGGCCCGGGCCCTGCGCAGCGGCGAGACCGTGCGCGACGAGTTGGTCGAGTGCGCGCGCTTCGACGGCGGCGGCCGTCGGCTCTTCCTCAACAACGCCGCGCCGATCCGCGACGCCGGGGGGGCGGTGATCGGCGGCGTGGTCGCCGAACTCGACGTGACCGAGCGGGTGGCGATCGAGCGGCGGCTGCGCGAGAGCGAGGCGCTCGCCCGGGAATACGCCGAGCGGGTGCAGCTCGCCCTCTCGGCCGGGGCGATCATCGGAACGTGGGTCTGGGACCTGCCGAGCGACCGCTTCACGGTCGACGAGGCGTTCGCGCGCAATTTCGGCCTCGACCCGGCGCTCGGCCGGGACGGGCTGAGCCTCGCCCAGGTGGTCGAGACGGTGCACCCCGACGACAAGCCGGGGCTCGCCGCGGCGATCGCCGACGCGGTCGCCCGCGGCGGTCCCTACGCCCACCAGTACCGGGTGCGCCGCGCCGACGGGAAGTACTACTGGCTGGAGGCGAACGGGCGGGTCGAACGCGGCCCGGACGGCACGCCGCTGCGCTTCCCCGGCGTGCTGATCGACGTGGAGGGGCGCCGGGCGGCGGAAGCCGAGCGCGACCGCGCCATCGCCCAGCTCCGGGCGCTCACCGACACGCTGGAGAGCCGCGTCGCGGCGCGCACGGCGGAGCTGATGCGGGCGGAGGAAGCCCTGCGTCAGGCCCAGAAGATGGAGGCGGTGGGCCAGCTCACGGGCGGGCTGGCGCACGACTTCAACAATCTGCTCGCGGGCATCACCGGCTCGCTGGAGCTGATGCAGACCCGCATCGGCCAGGGCCGGCTCAAGGACGTCGACCGCTACATGGCCGCCGCGCAAGGCGCCGCCCAGCGCGCCGCCGCCCTCACCCACCGCCTGCTCGCCTTCTCCCGCCGCCAGACGCTCGACCCCCGCGCCACCGACGTCAACCGCCTGGTCGCCGGCATGGAGGAGCTGATCCGCCGCACCGTCGGCCCGGCCGTGCGCATCGAGACCGATCCCGACCCCGACCTGTGGCCGGCGCTGGTCGACCCGCACCAGCTCGAGAACGCGCTGCTCAACCTCTGCCTCAACGCCCGCGACGCCATGCCCGAGGGCGGCCGCATCACCATCGTCACCGCCAACCGCCGCCTCGACGAAGCCGCCGCCCGCGCCGGGGACGTCCCGGCCGGCGACGCGATCCCGCCGGGGGCGTACCTGTCGCTGTGCGTGGCCGACACCGGCACGGGGATGAGCCCGGAGGTGGTGGCGCGCGCCTTCGACCCGTTCTTCACCACCAAGCCGACCGGCCAGGGCACGGGGCTGGGCCTGTCGATGATCTACGGCTTCGCCCGGCAGTCGGGCGGGCAGGTGCGGATCGCCTCGACGCCCGGGCGGGGGACGCGGGTGTGCCTGTACCTGCCGCGCCACGACGGCCCGGCGGAGGCGGCGGCCGCCGTGGCCGGCCCGGGGGCGGCGCCGCGCGCCGAGCGGGGGGAGACGGTCCTGGTGGTGGACGACGAGCCGACGGTGCGGATGCTGGTGACCGAGGTTCTGGAGGATCTGGGCTACACGGCGATCGAGGCGGGCGACAGCGCGGCGGGGTTGCGGGTGCTGCACTCGGACGTGCGGGTCGACCTCTTGGTGACCGATGTCGGCCTGCCCGGGGGCATGAACGGCCGGCAGATGGCCGATGCCGGCCGCGCCCGCCGCCCCGCCCTCAAGGTCCTGTTCATCACCGGATACGCCGACACCGCGGC
>NZ_JAUYZI010000035.1 GCF_030700245.1 Methylobacterium amylolyticum | reverse complement strand
CCGATCAGCCAGGCGGTCACCGTCACCGGCGAGGGCGCGGCCGGCGCCCGCCTGCCGCTGTCGGGCCACGGCGACCGCATCCTCGACGTGGTCGCGGCCGCCGGCGGCGTGCGCTCGCCGGTGTCGGAGACCTTCGTGCGGCTGTCGCGCGGCAAGGTCACCGCGACCGTGCCGATGACCACGGTGGTGTCGAACCCGCGTGAGAACATCTACCTGCGGCCCAACGACGTGCTCACCCTGGTGCGCGATCCGCAGACGTTCATCGCGGTCGGCGCGCTGGGCAACACCACCGAGCTGCCGTTCGCCGCCGACGGCATCACGCTGGCGCAGGCGCTGGCCAAGGCGCGCGGGCTGTCGGACTTCCAGGCGGACCCGGCGGGCACGTTCATCTTCCGGTTCGAGCCGGCCGCCGTGGTGCGGCGTCTGGCGCCGGACTCGAAGCTGCTGGGCACGCCTCTGGTGCCGGTGGTGTACCGGATCAACATGCGCGACCCCAACAGCCTGTTCACCAGCCAGGCGTTCCGGATGCGCAACCGGGATCTGGTCTACGTCTCGAACGCCCCGTTCACCGAGGTGCAGAAGGTCATCGGCGTCTTCTCCAGCGTCACGGGGCCTGTCTCGTCCGCAGCTCTCGCCTACAACTACGCCAGATAGCGGCTTCGACCGCACCCGGGACGCGCGGACCGCATTCGAAAGCAGTCGCATTACGCCGCCTCCTCACGTATGGGGCTGTGGGCGGTGCGTCGCCGCTCGCGACGGCCGCCGGGTGGCCGCCGCGCGGAAGGGTGCATAGAAGAGCCCGATGACCTTCGGACGTCCCGTCCCCGCCCGCGGCCCGCTCCGTCCTGCGCTTCCCGCCCTGAGCCTGTGCCTCGCGCTGCTGGGCGCGACCCCGGCCGCGGCCGACGTGACCGTCGGCGTCGCGGTGCCGCGCTCCGGCCCCTACGTCGCGGTGGGCGAGCAGGTGCTGCGCGGCGTCCAGGCGGCGGCGCGCGACGCCAACGCGATGGGCGGCCTCGACGGCCAGCCCGTCACCCTCGACGTGCAGGACGACGCCTGCGACTCCAACACGGCGGTCGCGGTGGCCAACCACTTCGTCCGCTCCGGCGTCCGCCTCGTGGTCGGCCACGTCTGCTCGAACGCCTCGCTGGCGGCCTCCGACATCTACGCCCAGAACGGGATGGTGATGATCACCGCCGCCTCGGTCGCGGCCAAGCTCACCGACCGCGGCCTGCCGACGATCTTCCGGGTCTGCGGACGCGACGACGATCAGGCCCGGCTCTCGGCGGCCGTGCTCGCCGAGCGGTTCCGCGACCGCAAGATCGCGCTGATCCAGGACCAGACCCCGGCCGCCCGGGCGCTCGCCGCCGCCACCAAGGACAACCTCAACCGCATCGGCATCAACGAGGCGCTGTTCCTCTCCTTCCAGCCCAGCGACGCCGACGACGCGGCGCTGGTCGACCGCCTCAAGGGAGCCGGGATCGAGGTGGTGTACTACGGCGGCGACGCCGCGGAGATGGGCCGGCTCGTGAAGATCGCCGCCGAGCGCGGCTTCCGCCCGCAATGGTTCGGCACCTCGGCCATCGCCACCCCCGACTTCGCCAAGATCGCCGGGCCGGCGAGCAACGGCGTGCTGATGACCTTCTACCTCGACCCGAGCCGGCAGCCTGCGGCGGCGGCGGTCGTGAAGGCGTTCAAGGCGGAGGGCGTCGATCCGACCGGATCGACGATCTACGGCTACGCCGCGATGCAGGCCCTCGTCGCGGCCGGCAACTTCGCCCACTCGACCGATCCGCGGCCGATCGCCCAGGCCCTTCACACCGAGCGGTTCGACCTCGTCCTCGGCACCGTCGGCTTCGACGCCAAGGGCGACGTGACCGCGCAAGGCTACGTGCTCTACGTCTGGAAGGACGGGGCCTTCACCCCGGCGGGGAAGTAGCGGGCTCGGCCAGCGCCGCCTCGACCTCCGCGCCCCGCCCGAGGCCGCGCAGCACGTCGGCCAGATGCGGGCGCACCTGCAATTGCAGGGCGTGCAGGCCCCGCACCGCCGCGCTCAGGGTGCCGTCGCGCCCGAGCATCCCGTCGGCGAAACCGATCATCCGGGCGTTGGGCCAGGCGGGCTCGCGCAGGGCGTGGAGCCGCGCGACCAGAGCCTCGGCCCCCACGCCGGGCTCGGCCTGCGCGAGCAGCATCAGCAGCGCCGCCGTGGAGCGCGACAGGCCGTAGTGGCAGTGCACGAGGAGGTGGGCCGCCCCGTCGAGGTCGCGCCCGAAAGCGAGGATCTCCGCCACGTGCTCCGGCTCCGGCGGCACCAGCGGGCCGCCCGGCCCGGTGCCGGGGCCGAGGCAGTCGTGGAAGTGCAGGGTGGTGCGCCGGTGGGGGCCGTAGGCGGAGAACGCCGCCGGCTCGGGCGTGCCCGGATCGAGCAGCGACAGGACGTGGCTGATGCCCCGCGTCCCGTGGCCGGCCAGCTCCTCCAGGCCGCAGACGGTGTGCAGGGTGACGGCGGGTTCGGACGGGGCGGGCATGGACAGCGCCTAACCCTCGCCCGCCCGCCTGTCCAACCGCCGGGCCCGCTCGCGGGCGCCCCGTTTCGGGACGCGGTGCGGACGTGCTAACCCCCGCCCCCCGGATCCCGCCGGGGCGAGGAGACGTTTCGGACGCCATGCCTTCGAACGACATGCCTTCGAACGCCGTGACTTCGGACGCCGTGCCGCCGGACGCGATGCCCTCCGAGAGCCGCACCGGCCGGACGCAGCCGGCCCGGGCGCCGCGGCGCGCGCTCTTGACCGCCGGGCTCGGCGCGGCCGCACTGCTCGCGACGCCCGCCCGGGCGCAGGGCGGTCCCGAATTGCGCTGGCGCCTGTCCTCGGCCTACGCCAAGAGCCTCGACATCCTGTTCGGAGCCCCCGAGGCGATGGCCCGGATCGTCGCCGAGGCGACCGACGGGCGCTTCCAGATCCAGGTGCAGGGCCCCGGCGACCCGGTGCCGGCCGACGGGCTGCTCGACGCGGTGGCCGGCGGCACGGTGGAGATGGGCCACGGCCCAGCCTCGCTCGCCACCGCCAAGGACCCGACCTTCGCGCTCGCCACCGCCATCCCCTTCGGCCTCAACGCCCGGGGCGGGGCGGCGTGGTGGTATGCGGGGGGCGCCGCCGAGCTGTTCGCCGAGATCTTCGCCAAGGTCGGCCTCGTCTGCCTGCCGGGGGGCAACACCGGCGCGCAGATGGGCGGCTGGTTCCGGAAGGAGATCAAGACCCTCGCCGACCTCCAGGGGCTCAAGTTCCGCATCGGCGGTCTCGGCGGGCAGGTGCTGGCGAAGTTCGGCGTGCAGCCGCAGGCGATCCCCGGCCCGGAGATCTACGCGGCGCTGGAGACGAAGAAGATCGACGCGGCCGAGTGGATCGGCCCCTACGACGACGAGCGCCTCGGGCTGCAGAAGGTGGCGCCGATCTACCACTATCCCGGCTTCTGGGAGGGCGGCGCCATGCTGCACTTCTGGATCAACGCGGGGGCGTGGAAGGCGCTGCCGAAGCCCTACCAGGCGCTCCTGCGCGCCGCCGCCGCCCAGGTCGGGGCCGAGGTCCAGGCCAAGTACGACGCCCGCAACCCGCAGGCCCTGCGCCGGCTGGTCGCCGGGGGTGCGCAGTTGCGGCCCTTCCCGCAGGAGGTGATGGAGGCCGCCCTCAAGAACGCCAACGACGTCTACGCCGAGATCGCCGCCAAGAACGCCGATTTCCGCCGGGTCTACGAGGCGATGCGGACGTTCCGCAACGAGGAGTACCTCTGGTTCCAGGTGGCGGAGTACACTTACGACAACTTCATGATTCGGGCGCGGGCCCGCGGCTGACGGCACGCGGATTGCCCCTCCTCGCCCGGCTCGATCACGCCCCGGGAGGCGAGACGATGGCAGGTTCCGCGCACGCGACGCCCCCGGTGCTGGCCGTCCCCGGCGCCCACCCGAAGCTCTACAACCACGACCTCGCCCCGACCGCGCCGGAGGGCCGCACCTGGGGGGTGTTCAGCATCTTCGCGATGTGGATGTCGGACGTGCATTCGGTCGGCGGCTACACCTTCGCCGCGAGCCTGTTCTTCCTCGGCCTCACCGGCTGGGAGGTGCTGGCGGCGATGGTGGTCGGCATCGGCATCGTCAACGTGCTGATGAACCTGATCGGCGGCCCGAGCCTCAAGTACGGCACCCCGTTCCCCGTGGTCGCGCGCATGTCGTTCGGGGTGATGGGCGCCAACCTCGCCGCGGTGCTGCGCGGGATCGTCGGCATCGTCTGGTACGGCGTCCAGACGTACTTCGCCTCGAAGGCGGTGCAGGTCCTGATCCTCACCTTCTGGCCGGCGGCGCAGGCCTACACGGCCGGAAGCTTCGCCGGGCTGTCGCCGCTCGGCTGGTTCAGCTTCCTGTTCATGTGGCTGTTCCAGTTACTGATCTTCCTCAACGGCATGGAGACGATCCGCCGGTTCATCGATTTCTGCGGGCCGGTCGTCTATGTGGTGATGTTCGCCCTCGCCCTCTGGATCCTGGCGCAGACCGGCACGTCGAGCCTGTCGCTGCAACTCGCCCCCGCCGCCGAGGGCGGGACGGCGTGGCACATCGCCAACGCCGCGATGCTGATCGTCGCCTACTTCGCGGCGCTGCTCCTGAACTTCGGCGACTTCGCCCGCTTCGCCCGCGACCGCCGGGCGATGACGGTCGGCAACTTCCTCGGCCTGCCGGTCAACTTCATCGTCTTCGCGATCATCACGGTGATCGTCACCGCCGGCACGGTGCAGGTGTTCGGCACCGCGATCATGGACCCGGTGGAGATCGTGGAGCGCATCGGCAACCCCTGGGTGGTGGCGCTCGGCTCGATCACCTTCATCGTCGCGACGATGGGGATCAACATCGTCGCCAACTTCGTCTCGCCGGCCTACGACATCGCCAACCTCTACCCGGAGAAGATCGACTTCCGGCTCGGCGGTCTGATCACCTCGATCCTCTCGGTGCTGGTCTGCCCGTGGATCTTCGTGTCGAGTCCCCAGGCGATCACCGCCTTCGTCAGCGTGTTCGGCGCGATTCTCGGGCCGATGTTCGGCATCATGGTCGCCGACTACTATCTCGTGAAGCGGCAGCGGGTGGTGCTGGAGGATCTCTACTCGATGGATCCGAACGGCTCGCTCTACTACCAGGGCGGCTGGAACCGGCGGGCGCTGATCGCCCTCGCCGCGGCGGGGGCGGTCTCGATCGGATTGTCGGTGGCGGGCGCCGCGGGCGCGATCCACAACGGCGGCGATTGGGGCTGGCTGGTCGGGGCCGTCCTCGGCGCCCTGTTCCAGGTGCTGCTGATGCGCGGGGCACCGCTCGCCCCGGCGCTGCGCGCGCCGGCCTGAGAACCGGCCCCTTCCAGGTGTGATCCCGGCTTCGGCGAGGCCGCTCGCCGTCGCGACGCGGGCTCTTCCCGTATCGGCCGCGACAGAGGGGTCGGTGCGTTCGCGCGCGGGGCCGCGCGGGCTGGTTGCAGTCGGGCTGAATTTGATGCGGCCGGCCAAGGTGACCGGGTGAGCGGCCAACGCGGTCGGATCGCGGGGCGGTCCCGCGCGTCGGATGCGGGGCCGCGCGATCACGAGGCCGTCGTTGCCGCTCGCGGATCGCGGGAACGCGGTGGGCCGGCGGCGTCCGTTCCGGACGGCGCTCCGGCAGGACCGGGATACGGAGGCCCAAACCCGCCGGGACTTCGCCGAGCCTGCTCACAGGAAGGCTCGGCGACGTCAGACGACACCCGGTGCTCAAGTCGAGCTGCGACGGACCACCTCGAATCCGACGTCGATGATCGTCTCCTCCAGCGGCACCTTGCTCATGCGACCAAGCAACAGGTGGCCGGCATGAACCCCGATGGCGCGGCCGGCGATCCGGACCGTGGTGAGGTCGAGACCGCTCGGCTGAGCGATCGCGAAGTCGCCGAATCCCGCGACCGCGAGACGACCCGGAACGTCGAGGCCGCGCCGTCGCGCCGCGAGCAGGATGCCCGCCGCCAGCGCGTCGAGCGAGCAGAACACGGCGTCCGTATCGGGAAACCGCGCCAGGATCTCGTCGAGGAACGCCGGACCGTTCTCGATGCCGAGCGGTAACGCGGCCGAGCCGACCTCGCGCGGGGGGAGGCCCCGCTCCGCCAGCGCCACCCGATACCCGTCCCGACGCCGCAACCCGCGCACGTCCCTGCCGCCGGTCGCGCCGACGAAGGCGATGCGACGATACCCGATGTCGAGCAACGCCGCGGTCATCGCCTGCCCGGCGGCCCTGTTGTCGAAACCGACGGCCATGTCGACGGGATCGCTCGGGATCTCCCAGGCTTCGACGATCGCGACGCCCGAGCCGACGAGAAGCTGCCGGGCCGCCGGCGTGTGCAGCGTCGCCGTCAGCACGATCCCGTCCGGCCGCCGACCCAGGATCGCGTGCAGGAGGCGCTCCTCGCCCTCCAAGGAGTAGCCGGACGCCCCGAGCAGGAGCGAGAACCCCTCCGTCTCGACCGTCTCCGTCAGGCCCGCGATCGTCTCCGCGAAGATCGCGTTCTCGAATGTCGAGATGACGGCCCCGATGAGACCGCTGCGCCGGGCCGCGAGGCCGCCGGCCAGCATGTCCGGCACGTAGGCGAGTTCCGCCATCGCCGCATTGACGCGCGCGCGCGTCGCCGCCGCGACCTTGTCCGGGGTGCGGATCACGCGCGACACGGTCATCTGCGAGACGCCGGCGCGGGCCGCGACGTCGTCCATCCGGGTGCGGCGGCGGCCGTCTTTCTCCATCCCGTCCGAGTATCCCGGGTCGGTGGCCGGCGCCACTCGGACCGCCTTGACAGGCTTTTATGTTTGCGCAAACATCATGCAGCGATGCGCTTCGCGGCGGCGCTCGACAACAAAATTCATTCCGGGAGTGAACGACGATGCTGACGGACGCGCAGGTCCAGTCCTACCACGACGACGGCTACGTCCTGGTCGAGGATGCGGTGACCGGAGGCGAACTCGACGAACTCCGCAGGCTCACCTACCAGATGATCGACCGCTCACGGGAGATCAGGCAGAGCGACGCCGTCTTCGACCTCGACGAGGGACATTCGAAGGACAATCCGCGCCTCACACGCATCAAGCTTCCGCATGTCCACATGCCGGAGTTCTTCGAGGTTCTGCGCTCGAAGAAGATGCGGGGCGTTCTCGAGAAGCTGCTGGGCCCGTCCGTTCGCCTCCAGACGAGCAAACTCAACACCAAGGCACCCGGCGGTGGCGCGGCGGTCGAGTGGCACCAGGACTGGGCGTTCTACCCCCACACCAACGACGACGTGCTGGCGATCGGGCTGATGCTCGAGGATGTCCACGAGGGGAATGGGCCGCTGCTCGTCATACCCGGGACCCACAAGGGGCCGGTGCTCTCGCACTTCGTCAACGGCGTGTTCGCGGGCGCGATCGATCCGTCCGACCCCCTGTTCGAGCGGGACAAGATCGTGACCCTGACCGGCAAGGCCGGCTCCATCTCGGTTCACCATTGCCGGACCCTGCACGGCTCGGCGCCGAACATGTCGGACCGCGCCCGGCTGATGTGCTTCTACGAGATGTGCGCGGCCGACGCGTGGCCGCTCGCGGGGGCCGGGGGCGGCTTCGTCGGCCTGAACCAGCAGCAGGTCTACGACACGGTCAAGAGCCGGATGATCTTCGGCGAGCAGACGATGCGGCCGCGTCTCAAGGATGTGCCGGTTCTCCTGCCGCTCCCGCCGGCGCCCGACGCGTCCTCGATCTTCAAGACGCAGCAGAGCGCCGGCGCGGTCAGCGCCTTCGCGGCACAGAAGCCCGCGGCCGACCGCGTCGCCTGAGACCGGGTCGAACCCGGTCGTTCGAACGACCCGGCGCCCAACGAGGCGCCGGGCGCTCGCCAACAATCGTTCCTGGGGAGGAACACGCCATGGCCGTGACGGCACACGAGCACCCGCGCCGCGTCATCGTGGCCTCCTGCGTGGGTTCGGTCCTCGAATGGTACGACTTCTTCATCTACGCCACGGCGGCGGGGCTCGTCTTCGGACAACTCTTCTTCCCGAAGTTCGACCCTTCGGTCGGCACGCTCATCGCGCTCGCGACATTCGGGGTGGGCTTCCTGTCGCGTCCGCTGGGCGGGCTGTTCTTCGGCTTCCTCGGTGACCGGATCGGCCGCAAGCCGGTGCTGCTCCTGACGCTGATGATCGTCGGTATCGGCACCGTGCTCATCGGGCTGCTGCCCACCTACGACCGGATCGGCATCTGGGCACCGGTCCTGCTGGTGGTGCTGCGCCTCGTCCAAGGTTTCGCCGCCGGCGCCGAGTACACCGGCGCGGTGATCATGCTGGCGGAATTCGCTCCCCCTGGGCGGCGCGGGTTCTGGGCGTCGTTCGCACCGGCCGGGGTCGGCCTCGGCATGCTGCTCGCTTCGGGCGCGTTCTGGCTCGTCTCGCAACTCCCCCAGGAGGACTTCCTGAGCTGGGGGTGGCGCCTGCCGTTCCTGGCCAGCATCGTGATGATCGCGTTCGGGCTCTACGTGCGCGCCTGCATCGACGAGACGCCGGTCTTCGAGAAGGTCGTCGAGCGCGGGGGCGCCAAGGCGCGCAACCCGATCCTCGATTCGATCACGAAGCAGCCCCGCAACTTCTTCGTCGTGCTGGGCGCGCGGCTGGCCGAGAACGGCTTCGGCTACCTCTTCCCGGTGTTCGGGTTGAGCTACGCGGTCAACACGCTCGGTTTCCCGAAGGACGCGACGCTCTTCGTCCTGATGAGCAGCTACGCGGTGCAGATCGCCGCCACCATCGGCTTCGCCGCGCTGTCGGACCGGATCGGGCGGCGGCCGATCTACATCAGCGGTGCCGTCATCGGCTGCCTGATCGCCTTCCCGTTCTTCTGGCTGCTCGAATCGCGATCTTTCCTCGCCTCGATCGGAGCCTTCTGGCTCGCGCAACTCGCGATCGGCATGATGTTCGGGGTTCAGGCCGCCTACTTCTCCGAACTCTTCGGACCGGCGCGACGGTTCTCCGGTTTCGCCTTCGCGCGCGAGCTCGGCTCGCTGATCGCGGGAGGCCCGGCGCCGGCCCTCGCGACCGCACTCGTCTCCTGGGCCTCCGGCTCGTCCTGGCCGGTCGCGATCTACGCCATCGTCCTGGGTGTGATCACGGCGGTCGCGGTCTGGATGGGCCCCGAGACCTATCTCGACGACATCGCCGCGGATGAGGCGGTGGCCGAGGACGCGCTCCCGCACAGGCTCGCGGCGGTGCGGACCGCCTGAGACGGCGACCCCGGTCGGGTCACCGCGCTCGCCGAGGCGCGTGCCTGCACCGCTTGCCGGTGTACCGAAGGCCGTCGACGACCGGCGGCCGCGATCAGATCGCGCAGCCGCGCTCCCGCGGCGCCGGTCACGGCCTCCGTTCGCCCCTCACGCTGCGGCGGTGAACAGGATGACTTCGGCACCGCCCTTCGACGTGCCGCGGTGCTCGGCCCCCACCGGTACGACGCAACATCGGCCCGGACCGAGATGCAGCGTGCGATCCCGGAACTCCACCGCGAAGTCGCCGCTCCACACGATCACTGTCTCCGACGTCGCGGCGTGGCTGTCCCAGCGGCCTTCGCCTCCGCCGGCGACGCGGACGAGGTGCACCGCGACGCCACCGAGTTCCGTCGTGCTCTCCCGCTGCCCATCCCTGGCCAAGCGCGCGAACACTTCGGCAAAATCCAGACCGTCGTCACGCATCTCGTCCTCCCGGCTGTTCTGGAAAGCGCTACTGTGATGAGCAGATCGGCACGCGTCCGTGATCGCGACTCGCCGCGCAGCGGTCCATGGCCGCTGCGCGTCGTAATCGTGAAGGAACCGGGACGATAGCCTCTCGATCCGGTCCGGTACGCCGCGGGACGCCATGAAGCCGCGTGTTTGGATCGGCGTCGCTGCCAGCGCGGCGACCGGGGCCAGCCACGCGGCGCGCCGTGCGGTCGATCCGGTCAGACCGTGGTCGTGTCCGACCCGCTGCGATCCGCGTCCGGCAGGGCGAAAGCCTCGACGGAATGCCCGTCTGCGCGCAGCAGGTTCAGAAGATCGTCCGGTACGACGCTGAGTGTGCGCGTACTCACGAGCGGGTGGACGTTGATCAGCGGCTCGGACAGCAGGCGATCCTGGATGAAGACCTTCACGCTGCCCGGCGCGGCGTTGAGGGCCGCCAGCGGCGAGACCGCGCCGCTCTCGACGCCGAGCTGCTCGCGCAACGCCTCGGCGCTCGCGAAGGACAGGCCGCCCCGCGCGCCGAGCACCGAGCGGAACGCCCTGAGATCGACCTGCGCGTCGTGACGCAGCGTGACGAGGAAGTACGTCTTCTTCCCGTCGCGCAGGAACAGGTTCTTGGTGTGCGCACCCGCGATGTCGCCGCAGGCGGCCATCATCGCCTCCACCGTCAGGACGGGGGGGTGCTCGTGGAGCGTGTAGGCGATGTCGCGATCGCGCAGCCGGCTCAGGAGGTCGTCGGGGGTCAGCGGCATGGGTCTCCTCGTTCCACGGTTCGCGTGCGGCGGCCCGGGAGATGGCTGGCTCCCGGCGGCCGCGGATTCCGGCTCAGCGTCGGGGCGCGGGTCAGCACTCGGGCAGGTTCACCGCCAGACCGCCCTGGCTGGTCTCCTTGAACTTGGTGCTCATCTCCTCGCCGGTCTGCCGCATCGCGGCGATGCAGTTGTCGAGGGGCATGAAGTGCGTGCCGTCCCCGCGCAGCGCCAGGGACGCGGCGGCCACCGCCTTGGTGGCCCCGATGCCGTTGCGCTCGATGCACGGCACCTGCACGAGGCCGGCGACGGGGTCGCAGGTCATGCCGAGATGGTGCTCCAGGGCGATCTCGGCGGCGTTCTCGACCTGGGCCGGCGTGCCGCCGAGCACGGCGCACAGGCCCGCCGCCGCCATCGCGCTCGCCGAGCCGACCTCCCCCTGGCAGCCCGCCTCGGCGCCGGAGATGGAGGCGTTGTGCTTGATCAGGCCGCCGATGGCGGCGGCCGTCAGCAGGAATTCGGGGATCCGCGCCGCGTCGGCGCCGATGCAGTGGTCCAGGTAGTACCGGGCCACGGCCGGGATGACGCCCGCGGCCCCGTTGGTCGGCGCGGTGACGACCTTGCCGCCGGCCGCGTTCTCCTCGTTCACCGCCATGGCGTAGACGCTCAGCCAGTCGGTGATGACGTGCGGCTGCGCCGCGTTCGAGCCGTGCTCGCGTTCGAGCTGCTCGCGGATGCGCCGCGCCCGCCGCCGGACGCGCAGGCCCCCGGGCAGCTCGCCGTCCCGGGCCAGCCCGCGCTCGACGCACCCGTTCATGGTCCCCCAGATGCCCGCGAGCCCGGCGTCGATCTCCGCGTCCGAGCGGCCGACGGCCTCGTTGGCCCGCTTCATCGCGGCGATCGACAGGCCGCTCTCCCGCGCCATCCGCAGCATCGCCGCGGAGGTCTCGAACGGGTAGGGCCACAGCCGCGGGTCGGTCGCTTCGGTGGGGGGCGGCGCGCAGGCCGCGCGCTGCGCCGCCGTGACGACGAAGCCGCCGCCGATCGAGTAGTACGTCTCCGAGAGGACGGGCGCGTCGCCGGAATCGAGCGCCGTGATCGTCAGCCCGTTCGCGTGCCCGGGCAGCGGCGGACCGAAATCGAACGTGATCGCGTCGGCCGGGTCGAAGGCGATCTCCGGCAGGCCGTCCGGCACCAGGGTCCTGCGCGCTTCGAGGTCGGCCAGCGCCCGCTCGGCCGCCTCCATCTCGATGTCCGCGGGCCGGTAGCCGAGGAGGCCGAGGACCACCGCCCGGTCCGTGGCGTGCCCCTTGCCCGTGAAGGCGAGGGAGCCGTGCAGGGTCACGCGGATCGCGGCCGCCCCGGCCGCGGCGTCGCTGCCGCGCAGGAGATCGAGGAAATCGGCCGCCGCCGTCATCGGCCCCATGGTGTGGGACGAGGAGGGGCCGATCCCCGGCTTGAAGACGTCGAACACGCTGAGGAACATCGCCACCGTCCGCCGCTGCGGCCGGCCTCGCCGCACTCCGTCGTGTCAAGCCGGTCGGACGCCGCCGGATCCGCGCGCCGCCGCGCCGGGGCCGCCCGGGACCGTCACAGGTCCAGCGCGATCTCGCGCGAGACGACCTCGAGCAGGGTCCAGACGTGGTCCGCGAACGATTGCCAGACCTCGATGCGGTACTGCTCGGCATCGTGCTTGATCAGCACCGCCTGCGCCCGGTCGAGGATCGTGCGCGTCGCCGAGCCCGCCGGCATCGCGTCGAGGTCGAGCGCGCAGAGCGACGAGAGGGCGAGCGTCGCGGCCGGGCCGCTCACCGCGATGCCCACCTCGCGGTGGCCGACGTCCACGAGGCTGAACGGCACGGTCACTGCGGCGCCCAGACGCTCGCCGAGGCCGGCGGCGGCCTCCGCGGGGAGCAGCAGGGACCACTCGTCCGGCCCGAGGCAGAGGGCGTGGCCGCCCGCGCCCACGGCGACCCCGCCGATCCGGTCGGGCAGCGCGATGCCCAGGGGGGCGTCGAGGGCGGCGCGGTCGTCGGGCCGGACCCGCAGGCTGAAGCGCGCGCAGTCCGGGGCGAGCGCCACCGAGAGCCGGCCGGCGACCTCGGGGATCGGCGTACCCGCGAGGGTCTTCCACTCCTGGATCATGCGCGCCTGAATCATGGCCTCACCTAAACCGCCAGCCGCGTGTTCTCCGGGTCGAGGAACGCCGTGCCGCCGACCGTCGCCGCGTGGACGGCGTCGGGCATCGGCACGTACACCGTGCGGCCCTGGAGGGATTTCCCGCCCGCGACCACCGCCAGGGCGATCGACCGGCCGAGCGCCTCGCTCCAGTACGCGGAGGTGACGTGGCCGATCATCGTGCGCGGGATCGGCCCGTCGCGCTCGGCCACGATCTGCGCGCCCTCTTCGAGCACCACGTTCGGGTCCTGCGTCAGTAGGCCGACGAGCTGCTTGCGGTCGGGCCTGTGCATGTCGGGCCGGGCCAGGGAGCGCTTGCCCACGAAATCGGGCTTGGCCTTGCCGATCGCCCAGTCGAGGCCCGCGTCGGCCGGCGTGAGGGTGCCGTCGGTATCCTGGCCGACGATGATGTAGCCCTTCTCGGCGCGCAGGACGTGCATCGTCTCCGTGCCGTAGGGGACGATGCCGTGGGCCCGGCCCGCCTCGTGGATCGCCTCCCAGACGGCCCGGCCGTAGCGGGACGGGACGTTGACCTCGAAGCCCAGTTCGCCCGTGAAGCTGACGCGGAACAGGCGGGTCGGCACCCCGCAGATGCGGCCCTCGGCGACGGCCATGTGGGGGAAGCGCCCGGGGGCGAGGTCGATGCCTTCCACGAGGGGCTCGATCACCGCGCGGGCGCTCGGCCCCTGCACCGCGATCACCGCCCATTGCTCGGTGGTCGAGGTCAGCCAGACGTTCAGGTCCGGCCACTCGGTCTGGAGGTAGTCCTCCATGGTGGTGAGCACGCGGGCCGCGCCGCCCGTCGTCGTCGTGACGTGGAAGCGGTCGGGGGCCATGCGCCCGATGACGCCGTCGTCCCGGATGAAGCCGTCCTCGCCGAGCAGCAGGCCGTAACGGCACCGCCCCGGTTCGAGCTTGGTCCAGGCGTTGGTGTACATCCGGTTCATGAAGGTCGCGGCGTCCGGGCCGACGATCTCGATCTTGCCGAGGGTCGAGGCGTCGAACAGGCCGACGCCGGCGCGGACCGCGCGGCACTCCCGGGCGACCGCCGCGTGCATGTCCTCGCCGGGCTGCGGGAAGTAGCGGGCGCGCCGCCACAGCGACACCGGCTCGTAGACGGCGCCGCGCTCGGCCGCCCAGGCGTCGATCGGCGTGCGCCGCGTGACCTCGAACAGGCGGCCGCGGTTGTACCCGGCGAAGGCGCCGAAGGTGGTCGGCGTGTAGGGCGGCCGGAAGGTGGTCAGTCCGACGCTCGGCGCGGCGCGGCCGAGCGCGTCGGCGGCGATCTGCAGGCCGTTGATGTTCGAGGTCTTGCCCTGGTCGGTGGCCATGCCGTTGGTGGTGTAGCGCTTGATGTGCTCCACCGAGCGGAAGCCCTCGCGCACGGCGAGGCGAATGTCCTTGGCCAGCACGTCGTTCTGGAAGTCGACGAAGGCCTTGGCGAAGGCCCCGTTGCGGTCGGTCGGCAGGTCGCGGCAGGCCGTGCCGGCCATCGACCCCTCGCCCTGCACCGCGAAGGCCGGGGTCTCGGCGGGGTGACCGGCGTCGACGGCCGCAGCCGCACCGGCCGCGGCGCCGTCGGCCAGCGCGGCGGCCAGCCCGAACCGGCCCGTGCCGGCGCCCGCGCAGCGGCAGGCCTCGGTCGCCCGGCCGGGCAGGAAGACCTGGTCGGCCTCGTCCCAGACCAGCTTGCCGCCGGTGTGCGAGAACAGGTGCAGGCTCGGCGTCCAGCCGCCCGACATGAGCAGCGCGTCGCAGGCGACCCAGCGGCCGCCGCCCGCTCTCCCCGCGGCGTCGACGGGGTTCACCCGGACGGCCGAGACGCGCAGCCGCCCGCGCGTGTCCGTCACCGTGCCGCCGCACAGGGTCTCGATCCCCAGGCTGCGCGCCTGTGCGAGCAGATCCCCGCCGACGACCGGTCGGATGTCGACGATCAGCGGCACGGTCGTGCCGGCGCGGGCCAAGTCGAAGGCGGCCGCCCACGCCGCGTCGTGCGCGGTCACGACCACCGCCCGGTCGCCGACGCGGACGCCGTAGCGGTTGAGGTAGGTCCGCGCCGCGCCCGCCAGCATGACGCCCGGCCGGTCGTTGCCCGCGAACACGAGCGGCTTCTCGATGGCGCCCTGGGCGAGCACGACCTGCTTGGCCCGGACCTTCCAGAGCCGCTCGCGCGGCGCGCCCTCCGGCACCTGCGCGAGGTGGTCGGTCAGCCGCTGGCACAGGCCCACGAAGTTCTGGTGGTAGTAGCCGATCGCGGTGGTGCGGTTGAGGACGGTGACGTTCGGCATCGCCGCGAGCGTCCGGAGCGTGTCCGCGAGCCACGTCCAGGCGGTCCGCCCGTCGATCGTGACCTCGGGCTCCGACAGCAGCCAGCCGCCGGCCTCGGCCTGCTCGTCGACCAGGATCACCTTCGCGCCGCCGCGGGCGCCCGCCAGCGCGGCGGCGAGGCCCGCGGCGCCCGCGCCCACCACGAGGAGGTCGCAATGCGCGTGCCGGGCCGCGTAGCTGTCCGGGTCGCGTTCCGTCGGGGGCGCGCCGAGCCCGGCGGCCCCGCGGATCAGCGGCTCGTAGACCGTGTTCCAGAAGGACTTCGGCCACATGAACGTCTTGTAGTAGAAGCCCGCCGAGAACAGCATGTACAGGCTGTCGTTGACCGCGCCGACATCGTGCCGGAGGGAGGGCCAGCGGTTCTGGCTCGACGCGCGGAAGCCCTCGAAGATCTCGGCCGTCGTCGCGCGGGTGTTGGGCTCGTAGCGCCCGTCGCCGCGGTCCGTGCCGACCAGGGCGTTGGGCTCCTCGCTGCCGGCCGAGAGGATGCCGCGCGGGCGATGGTACTTGAACGAGCGCCCGACCAGGTGGATGCCGTCGGCGAGCAGCGCCGCCGCCAGGGTATCGCCCGCCCGGCCGGTGATCGTGCGGCCGTCGAAGGTGAAGCGGACCGGCGCGGCGGCGGCGTTGCGGCCCCGGCCCGGGACGCGCAGCCCCCTGCCGATGGCCGGCGCGGTGGCGGCGGACGGCCGCGCCGGGGTGTCCCCGGTATCGATCACGCGGGCGTCGCTCATCGCTCGGCTCCTTCACGGGCGAAGTCGATCGGGCACGGGGCCCCGGCCTTGTAGGTCGCCGCGAACTTGTCCGTGACGGTGTCGCGGACCGCGTTGAAGAAGCGCCCGCAGCCGTTGACGTGGCGCCAGCGCTCGCGGTGCAGGCCGCGCGTGTTGCTGCGGATGTAGAGGTGGTCGCGCCACGCCGCGTCGCCGACGGCGGACGGGTCGGCGGGCCGGGCGATGTGCGCCTCGCCCGCGTAGGCGAACTCGACCTCGGGGCGGGCTTCCCGGCAGTAGGGGCAGGTAATGAGCAGCACGGTCCGACCCTCTCAGTGCGCGACGGCGGCGGCCGCCGCCTCGTCGATGAGGCGGCCGGTCGTGAAGCGCTCGATCGTGAAGGGCGCGTTGATCGGGTGCGGCGCGTCGCGCGCCACGGTGTGGGCGAAGACGTGGGCGGCGCCCGGCGTCGCCTTGAAGCCGCCGGTGCCCCAGCCGCAATTGACGTAGAGGCCGGGCACCGGCGTCCTGGCCACGATCGGCGACCGGTCGGGCGTCACGTCGACGATGCCGCCCCATTTGCGCAGCATGCGCATGCGCGTGAAGATCGGAAACACCTCGCAGATCGCCGCCAGGGTGTGCTCGATCAGCGGCAGGCCGCCGCGCTGGCTGTAGGACACGTACTGGTCCGTGCCCGAGCCGATGACCAGTTCGCCCTTGTCGGACTGGCTCATGTAGGCGTGGACCGTGTTGGACATGACCACGCAGGGGAAGGCCGGCTTGACCGGCTCCGAGACCAGCGCCTGGAGCGGGAAGCTCTCCAGCGGGAGCCGCACGTCGGCCGTGCCCATGACGACCGAGGTGCTGCCGGCCGCCGAGACCGCGACCTTCTTCGCCCTGATGAAGCCGCGCGCCGTCTCGACCCCGCTGACGCGGCCGGCGGCGTCGCGCCGGATCGCGACGACGGGGCAGTTCTGGACGATGTCGACGCCCCGCGCCGCGGCGCCGCGGGCGTAGCCCCAGGCCACCGCATCGTGGCGGGCGACGCCGCCCCGCCGCTGGAGCGCCGCGCCGACCACCGGGTAGCGCGCGTCCGGCGCGACGTTGAGCGCCGGGCAGAACGCCTTGGCCTGCTCGGCCGTCAGCCACTCGTTGTCGATGCCGTTGAGGCGGTTCGAATGGATGTGCCGCTTGAAGCTCTGCACGTCGTGGACCGTGTGCGCGAGCATCATGACGCCGCGCTGCGAGAACATGACGTTGTAGTTGAGCTCCTGGCTGAGCCCTTCCCAGAGCTTCATCGCGTGCTCGTAGAGCCGCGCGCTCTCGTCGTAGAGGTAGTTGGAGCGGATGATGGTGGTGTTGCGCCCGGTGTTGCCGCCGCCGAGCCAGCCCTTGTCGATCACCGCGACGCGGGAGAGTCCGTGCTCCTTGGCGAGATAGTAGGCGGTGCCGAGGCCGTGGCCGCCCGCGCCCACCACCACGACGTCGTACGCGTCCTTGGGCTCGGCGTCCGGCCACTGGGGCTGCCAGCCGGTGTTGCCGCGCAGGGCCTTCGCCAGCAGCGCGGGGAAGGAAAAGTGGCTCATCGCGCCGTCCTCATCCGAAGGCGGACCTATACGGTCCCCGCCCCCTCGGTGGACAGAACGATCGCGCCATATGAGGACGAAGTTTGCGACACCGGGCGCTGGACCGATCGTTCCTCGGCCCCGCGTCCCGGAGGGAGTCCGTGCCATGCAGCCCGACCGCCAGCCCGCCCCCGATACGCCCCCCCGCGTCCGGCTGCGGGTCGGCTTCGTGCTGGCGCGGCGCTTCACCCTGTGCGCGTTCGCGAACTTCGTGGACGTGCTGCGGCTGGCCGCCGACGACGGCGACCGCAGCCGCCCGATCCTGTGCACGTGGTCGATCCTGTCGGACACCATGGAGCCGGTGCGATCGAGCTGCGGCGTCGCCGTCCAGCCGGACACGCGCCTCGACCGCGCGCCGCCCCTCGACTACGTCGTCGTGGTCGGCGGCCTGATCGACGACATCTCGCATCTCGGGCCCGATCTCGTGCGCTTCCTGCGGAGGAGCGCCGAGGCGGGCACCGCCCTGGTCGGCGTCTGCACCGGCGCGTTCATCCTGCACCGGGCCGGGCTGATGGACGGCTACCGCTGCTGCGTGAGCTGGTTCCACCACGCCGATTTCCTGGAGCGGTTCGACGGCCTCGTGCCGGTCTCCGACCGGATCTTCGTCGTCGACCGCGACCGCCTGACCTGCTCCGGCGGCGCGAGTTCGGCCCATCTCGCGGCCCATCTCGTGGAGAAGCACGTGGGGATCGCCCCCGCGCGCAAGAGCCTTCAGATCATGATCTTCGACGCGGACGCGCAGGCGGACAAGCCGCAGCCCGGCGTCCCGCTGGACCTCGTCCCCGCCGACGACCTGATCAAGCGCGCCGTCCTCCACATGCGCCAGAACTTCGAGACGCCGCTGACCATCGCGGAGATCGCCCGCCGCGTCGGGGTCGCGCGCCGCAGCCTGGAGCGCCGCTTCGACCGGCATCTCGGCCGCTCCCCGAGCGACTGCTACATGGCCATGCGCCTGGACCAGGCGGAGCTGCTGCTCCGGAGCACCGGCCAGACGGTCGCGGCGATCGCGACGGCGACGGGCTTCTGCGACACCTCGCACTTCGCCCGGACCTACCGGCAGCGCCGCGGGTCCGCGCCGTCGCGCGTGCGGGAGTCGCGCGTGCGGGAGTCGTGCGCGCGGGAGCGGTCCGGCGCGCGGGGCTGAGGCGTCTCAACCGCCGCCGGACGCGGCCCTCTGCGTCCAGCGGCGGAGAAACCGCAGGAACGTGTCCAGAAGCTCCGAGCGGTTGCTGCGCTCCCAGACCACGGTGATCGGCAGCTTCGTCGACAGGTCGCTCAACGGGCGGACCGCCACCCCCTGCCGCGGCAGGTTCCCGATGCAGCTCGAGTACACGGCGACGCCCGCCCCGGCGATGACCAGCCCGAAGATGCCGTCGGTGTTCGTGGCTTCGAGGGCGATGTCGGGGAAGAAGCCGCGCGCGCGGCACTCGGCGAACACGTCGTTCCGGAAGATCGACCAGCTATCCCCCGTGCCGAAGACGAATTTCTGGTCCCTCAGCTCCGACAGCGTCAGGACTTCCTTGGCGGCCAGCGGGTGGTTGGCCGGCAGGACGGCGACATACGTCCCCGCATCGAAGTTCAGGCACTTGACCGCCCGGTGATTGGACTCGCCGTAGAGGAAGCCGACGTCGATCGTCTGCTTGAGGATCGCGACGCGCTGGTGGACCGTCGGCATGAAGACGAGATCCAGGCGGATGTCGCCGTGCGCGCTGTTGAAGTCGCGCAGGAAGTGCGGGAGGCGGCCGTTGATGGCGAAATCGGTGTAGGCCACCCGCAGGTCGCCGCGCAGGCCCCGCGCGGCGTAGCGCGCCCGCTCGACCGCCTGCGCGATCTGCGCCGCGACGCTCGTCGTCTCGGCGAGGAACACCTTGCCGGCCTCCGTGAGTTCGACGCGGCGGGTCGTGCGCACGAGCAGGGGCACGCCGACCTCCGCTTCGAGCTGCTTGATGGTCTTGGTCAGGGCGGGCTGGGCCAGTTGCAGGCCGTCGGCCGCCCGCCCGAAATGCAGCTCCCGGCCGAGGGCCGCGAAGGCCCTGAGATGGCGCAGATCGATGCTCATGCGCGCCCGCACTTCGATAACCAAGAGCTATCAATAAAGCCCCATTTGATATTTCACAATCGCGCCCCGACCACCCATGCTCCCGAGTCGTGGGAGGCGTCGAGCCCGAGAACGGGCGAGCGCCTCCGACAGATGCGAGGCACCGCAGAGGGCGTGCGTCTTCGCATCTCGAACCCGGTCAGCGGAGGAGAACCTTCGGTTTCTTCTATCGCTCGACAGATCAAGCTCGCGGCACGGGACGTGCTTGCGGAACCGCGGTCGCGAACACAAGCATCTTTCGGCGACCGTGACGATTAAAATCGACGTAAAATCTAAAACATAAGCCTCCAGGCTAAAAAAAATACAAAAATCGGGACATTGCCCGCCGTATCAGCGCAGATTCACTGTGTTCGCACGGTCGTGCGTGCGCAACCCGACGGCAGAGGAGGAGCGAGCGATGCAGGATGTGACCGAGGTTACGCCCCAGCGGCTGCGGAAGGTCATCAGCGCGGCGGCGCTGGGCAATTTCGTCGAGTGGTTCGATTTCGCCGTCTACGGCTTCCTGGCAACCGCGATCGCCAATCAGTTCTTTCCCGGCACCGACGTCAGTCTCTCGCTGCTGAAGACGTTCGGCGTGTTCGCCGTCGCGTTCGCGATGCGCCCCCTGGGCGGGATCTTCTTCGGCGTTCTGGGCGACAAGATCGGGCGCAAGACGATCCTCTCGGTCACGATCCTGCTCATGGCGTCCGCCACGACGCTGATCGGCCTGCTGCCGACCTACGGGAGCATCGGGATCCTGGCGCCGATCCTGCTGACCCTGCTGCGCTGCATCCAGGGCTTCTCGGCGGGCGGCGAGTATGCGGGCTCGATCGCCTACGTGATGGAGCACGCGCCCCGCCACCGGCGCGGGTGGTACGGCAGCTTCATCCCGGTCTCCACGTTCACGGCCTTCGCCGCCGCCGCGCTGATCGCGTTCGCGCTGGAGAACGCCCTGTCCGCCGAGGCCATGGGGAGCTGGGGCTGGCGCGTGCCGTTCCTGATCGCCGCCCCGCTGGGGGTCGTCGGGCTGTACCTGCGGTGGCGGATGGACGAGACGCCGGCCTTCCAGGCGATCGCGGCCGAGGCGGCGAACCACGCACACTCGCCGCTGTCCGAGACCTTGCGCACCCAGGGTTACGCGATGTGCCGGCTCGGGGCGTTCATCTCGCTCACCGCGCTCTCGTTCTACACCTTCACCACGTATTTCGCGACGTTCCTCCAGGTCGCGGGCGGCCTGAGCCGTCCGCAGGCGCTCCTGGTCTCGACCGTGGCGCTCCTGTTCTCCGCCGCCGCCTGCCCGGTCGCCGGCCTCTTCACCGACCGGGTCGGCCGGCGGAAGACGATCGCGTCCGTCTGCGTGTGGACGCTGGTCGCCGTGCTGCCGGCGTTCTGGCTGGCGAGTTCGGGATCGCTGGTGAACGCGATCGGCGGCGTGCTGCTGCTGGCGATCGGGGCGCTCGTCTGCAACGTCGTGACGGCGGCGCTCCTGTCCGAGACGTTCTCGACGCGCAATCGCTACACCGCGTCGGCGTTCACCTACAATGTGTCCTACACGGTGTTCGGCGGCACCGCGCCGCTGATGGCCACGTGGCTGATCTCCACCACCGGCAGCACCCTCACCCCGGCCTTCTACCTGATGGGGATCGCGCTGCTGGCGATGGCGGGCGGCCTCGCGCTTCCGGAGACCTACCGGAAGTCGCTGTCCGACGACACGCTCGGGGACCGCATCGACGCGGCCGCGGTGAACCCGGCCCTCACGTGAGCGGGGCATGGCGCGGGCGGTCGCGCGATCGCCCGTGCCATGCCGAAGTCGCCCGCGACGCCCGGAGGCGGCCCCCCGTCCGTCGCGGCCTGTGATGAATCGACGATACCCAAGCGGAGGAAGGCGATGAGACCCGCCGTAGACATAGAGGTCGACGACGGCACCGGCGTCTGGACGACGGACGGCCTGCCGATGGTCTACATCCCCCGGCATTTCATGCTCGGGATCCACGACTCGGTCGAGCGGGCGCTCGGCCGCGAGCGCTACAGGGACGTGCTGACCGAGTCCGGCGCGGGCTCGGCCTATTTCTGGTGCAAGCAGCAGGCCGCGGCGCGCGGGTTGGACGGCGTCGCGGTCTTCGAGCACTACCTCGCGCGGCTGTCGACCCGGGGCTGGGGTCAGTTCACGCTGGAGGACGCGGCGTTCGCGCGCGGCACGGCGACGATCCGGCTCGTGAACTCGATCTACGTCCTCGGCCGGTCGGCGGAAGCGGAGCACCCCGTCTGCTACATGTTCGAGGGGTTCATCGTCGGCGGCCTCACCTATCTCGCCGAAGACAAGGGCCTGGGATTCTCGTCGATCACGTGCCGGGAAGTGCAGTGCCAGGCGCTGGGCGACGCCGCCTGCCGCTTCGAAGCGAGCCTGAACCCCTGAACCCCGACCCACCACGGCCGATCGAGGCATCCTCCCACCTCGCCCCCATCGAACACAGCGGATACCCTGCCATGGCGCACGAGCGGCACGAGCTCTACTCCAAGTCCATCGTCGTCGACGGCCTCATCATCTCGAAATGGGGCGAGGACGTCTTCCGGGAGATGTCCGAAGCCGGCCTGAGCGCGGCGAACTGCACGTGCAGCGTCTGGGAGAATTTCGAGGAGACCGTCCGCAACCTGTCCGCGTGGAACGGGTGGTTCCGGGAGTTCTCCCACTACATCGTCCGCGCCGAGTCCGTCGCCGACATCCGGGCCGCCAAGGAGGCGGGCAGGACCGCCGTGATCCTGGGCATGCAGAACACGTCGGCGTTCGAGGACCGGATCGGGTACGTCGAGATCCTGAAGAAGCTCGGCGTGGGCATCGTCCAGTTGACCTACAACACGCAGAACTGGGTCGGGAGCGGGTGCTACGAGAGCCGCGACAGCGGCCTGTCCGACTTCGGCCGCGAGGTCGTGCTGGAGATGAACCGCGTCGGCATGCTGTGCGATCTCAGCCATGTCGGCCCGAAGACCTCGCGCGACGTGATCGACACCTCGACGAAGCCCGTCGCCTACTCGCACTGCCTGCCGTCCGGCCTGAAGACGCACCCCCGCAACAAGTCCGACGACGAGCTGCGCTACATCGTCGACAAGGGCGGCTTCGTCGGCGTGACCATGTTCCCGCCCTTCCTGCAGAAGGGCGTCGACTCGACCATCGACGATTACGTGTCCGCCATGGACTACGTCATCAACCTGGTCGGCGAGGATTCCGTCGGCATCGGCACCGATTTCACGCAAGGCTACGATCAGGCGTTCTTCGACTGGATCACGCACGACAAGGGATTCGGCCGCCGGCTGACGGATTTCGGTGCCGTGGTGAACCCGGCGGGCTTCCAGAAGATCAGCGACTTCCCCAACATCGCGGACGCGATGGGGCGTGCCGGCTGGAGCGACCGGAAGATCGAGAACGTGCTGGGGCGCAACTGGATCAACCTGCTCGACAGCGTCTGGAGCATCTGATCTGCCGTCCGAGGACGGACGGATCGCGGTTCCTGTCGCGCCGCCTTGCCGGAGGCGCGACGCAGCGCGAGGCGCCGTGCGGACGCGTCAGCCGACGCGGCTCCCCCCGTCCGGGCGCGGGGCTTCCGGGCGCGGGCGAAGCAGGACTCCGTAGCCCTCCCGCTCGTTGCCGACGACGCGCACGCCCTCGCCCTCTAGCGTCGCGCGGATCGCCGCGATCGTCCGGACGCGCGGGACGATCGGATCGCTCTCGATCGCGCCGGTGCTGTTCGCTCCGGCGCACGCGGGTCCGGCACGACGGGGCGACCGCGCCGACCGGCGGCCGCACGCCCCTCACCACGCGGCCTGAAGGCCTGCCGAGATGATCTGGGCCGTGGCGCCCGGGCGCAGCTCGGCCGAGTAGGCGAGCGAGAGATACGTCCCCGCCGCGACCGCGCCGCCGACGTTCAGGCCGATGACGGCCCCGTCCCGGGCGAGCGCGCTCGTCCGGGACGCGAACGGCGCGCCGAACAGGGCGGAACGCACCACGGCGGCGGTGTCGGCCAGCTCGTGGGCCCAGTAGGCGCGGGCGTCGACGCGCAGGCCGTCCACGCCGAACGCGCCGAGGCCGGCGACGCGACCGCCCACGAGCGTCCGCGCCGCGTCGAGGTCGGCTGTGGCGAAGGACTGAGCGACGAGGCTGTTGCGCTCGTCGGCGCGCCGCCGGATCAGCCGGTCGTAGCTGAACCCGACCTCCGGGATGACGTCGACCGGCAGCCCCGTGCGGAGCGCGTAGCCCGCGAACCCGGACACGCCGAGATCGCCGCCCGTCGGAGCGCCGCTCGCCCGCGCCGGCGATCCTCCGAGGGCGACGGTGCGGTCGATGCGCGCGTCGACGTAGGACCCGCCCGCCTGCCCGCGCAGGACGACGTCGCCGAGGCGGGTGCTGGCGTAGAGCGTACCGCCGTAGCTGTCCGCGGCGAAGCGCCCGAGCCCGAAGCTGCCGCCCGTGCCGCGCGACGACCCGTCCGTGCGCAGGTAGCTGAACGCCGCGCCCACGAGGGTGCTCGGTCCGACCGAGCGGTCGACGCCGAGCAGCAGGCCGCCGGCATCGAAGCCCGCCCCCGCGGCCGCCCGGTCGCCGGCGCGGTCGCCGCGGCCGTACAGGGCGTCCGCCCAGATCCGACCCTCGCCGATCGCGAGGGCGGGGGCGGACGGGGCCGCACCGGGCCGGGCGCGCAGCTCGATCGCCGTCCGGTTGGGCCCGATTCCGGGATCGCCGGCGCTCAGGCCCACCATCGCACCGCCGCCGCCGGTGAGGTGCCGGTCGATCGTGTCGGCCACGAGTCGGCGGGCGGCGAGGTCGGCCATCACCGCGTCGCCGTAGGTCTGGCCGGACAGGCTCGCGAGGCCGGCTCCGAGGAAGGCGGGGGGCGCGGTGTAGAGGGCGTCGTAGACCCGCGCGCGGGCCGCGTCCGGCCGGGTGCCCGCCGCCGGGCGGGCGAGGTCCACCGCCGCGCCGACCGCGCGGGCGTTGCCGCTCTGGGGCAGGCCGACCGCGGCGAGGTTGCCGTAGGCGGCGGGCGTGACCACGAGATCGAGGCCGTCGGCGGCGTAGAGCGCGTCGAAGCGCGTCGCGGCCGGCAGGCCGGCGGCGGGCTGGGCGAGGCCCGCGAACGATCCGCCGAGCCCGGCCTGGGCGACCAGCACGTTGAAGCGCTGGCCGAGCGCGGGCGTGAACCCGTTGGTGGCGCTGCCGGCGATGCCGCGCAGGGCCGGGGCGAGGGTGCCGCCGGCCGCGACCGCGCCGGTCGGTCCCACCGCCAGCAGCCGGGCGTAGCTGCCCGCCCCGGTGCCGGTGCCGGTGCCGTCGATGTCGAGGCCGAGGGTGCTGCCGGGCGCGAAGGTCACCGGCCCGGCCACCGTCAGCGTGCCGGGCGAGTTGCCCGGCCGCAGGGCGCCCGCCACCAGGATCGGCGCCGCGACGGTGCCGATGCCGCGCAGCGTCCCCGCCGCGGCGACCGTCACCGGCGCGGTCCACAGGCCGTTGAGCGACAGCGTGCCCGCCTCGACCGCGGTCGGGCCGGAGATGCGGCCGGTGCCGGTGAGCGTCAGCGTCCCGCTCCCGACCTTGGTGAGCCCGGTGGCGCTGCCGCCGTCGACGAAGGCGCCGGCATAGGTCGATGCGGCGGCGCTGCCCACCGTCAGGCGGCCGTTGCCGATGGCGCCGCCTGCGCCCCCCGACAGGCTCGCGGCCGTCAGCGCGCCGCCGCCGAGGTCGAACGCCCCGTCGTTGACCAGGGCGGTGACGCCGGCCAGCGGCCCGGTGATCAGAGCGGTGCCCGCGTTGCCGAGCGCGCCGGTGAGCAGGCCCGACAGCCGCGCGACCCCGGTATTCGAGACGGACCCGTTCAGCGCGCCGTCGCTGACGAGGAGGCCGGCATTGCCGATCGCGGCGGCCGACAGCGCGGCGCCCGGGGCGACCGACACCGTGCCCGCGCTGTCGAGCGTTCCACCGAGGGCGTAGGCGCCGCCGGAGGCGACGTTCAGGCTCGCGCCGGCCGCGTTGGCGAAGCCGCCGTCGCCCGCCACCGCGCCCGCGACGGCGACGGTGCCGGCCGCGTTGACGACCGACCCGTCGATGCGGCCGGCGCTCGCCACCACCGTGCCGGTGTTCCGCAAGCCCCCGGTGATCGCCCCGGCCGTGGCCAGCACGCCCGCATTGGTGACGCCGCCGGCGATCGTGCCGGTGTTCGACGCGAGGCCGACGTTCGCCAGTCCCCCGGTGATCGCGCCGGTATTGGACAGGATCCCCGCGTTGGCGACGCCGCCCGCGAACGTGCCCGCGTTCGTGGTGAGGCCGGCGTTGGTCACGCTGGCGGCGACGAGGCCGGCATTGGCGAAGGTGCCGGCCGCGGCCACGCTCACCGGCGCGAGCAGGCTGCCGGTCGCGGTCAGCGCCAGGGTCCCGGCCGCGACCGCGGTCCCGCCGGCATGGGCGCCGGTGCCCGAGAGCGTCAGCGTCCCGGCGCCGGCCTTGGTGAGCGCGCCGGGCCCGCCCAGCGCGCCGGCGATCGACACGCTGTTGCCGCCCGTATCGATCGTGCCCGCGCTCGCGATCTGCACCGGCCGGCTCGCCGGCGAGTCGATCCGGCCGGCGGCGAGCAGGGTTCCGCGGTCGAACACCAGGGCGTTGGTGGTGCTGCCGTCGCCGAGGGAGGCGGTGGAGGAGGCCACCAGGGTCGAGCCGCCGGTGACCGTCGTCGCGCCGGAATAGGTGCTGGTCCCGGTCAGCGCCAGCCGGCCGCCCGCGAGGGTGAACCCGCCCGTGCCGAAGAGGGTGCCGTCGAAGGACGTCGAGCCGTTGGACACGGTCAGCGTGCGGGCGCCGAGCGCGACCTGGCCGGCCCCGGCGAGCGTGGTCACGCTGGTGCCCGCGCCCGCGACCCCGGAGATGTCGAAGGTGCCGGTCACGGAGACGAGCCGCGAGGCGGCGATCGAGCCGGCCCCCTGGAGCGCCAGCGTACCCGCCGCGACCGTGGTCACCCCGGTATAGGTGTTGACGGCCGACAGCACCGCCGTGCCGGGACCCGTCTTGGTCAGCGAGCCGGGGCCGGTCCCGTCCGCCACCGCGCCGGCGAAGGCCGCGGTGCCGAGGTCGATTTGGAGGGTGCCCGGTCCGTTGAGCGTGATCGGCCGGGCGGTGCTGAAGCCGTCCGCCAGCACCTCCAGCGTGCCGCCGCCGAAGGCCAGCCCCCCGCTCGCCGCGCCGAGGTTGCGGTCAGTCGACACCGCCAGGGTGCCGCCGTTGATCGCGGTGCCGCCGCCGTAGCTGTTGGTGCCGGACAGTTGCAGCGTGCCGATTCCGGTCTTGATCAGCCCGCCGGCTCCGCCGATGTCGTTGGCGAAGCGGCCGTTGTAGCCCTTGGTGTCCACCGTCCAGGTGGTGGTGAACTGTCCGGGCCCGTCGATCGCCTTGCCGAGGTTGAGCAGGCCCCAGCCGTAGATCGCGGCCGGCCCGATATTCGTGGCGGTCGTGAACATCGTCTGGGCGATCTGCGGGGCGGTGAGGAACGGGAAGGCCTGCATCAGCACCGCCGCGGCGCCCGCGACGTGCGGGGCGGCCATCGAGGTGCCGCTCATCACCCCGTAGTTCGAGCCGCCCGGGCCGTTCCCGACCTGCACGGTCGAGACGATCTGGACGCCGGGGGCCGCGATGCACCACGCCGCCGTGACGCCGCACCAGTTGCTGAAATCGGCGATCCGGTTGTTGCGATCGACAGCCACCACCGACACGATCGAGCCCGCGAGCCCGGAGAAGTCGATCCGGCTCTGATCGACCGGACCGGTCGGCGCGATGTCCGGGCTGTTCCCCGTGTTCGTGTAGAACTGGTAGACGCCGCTGCCGGCGTTGGCGGGCTTGATGTACGGGTAGAGGGCGGCGCCGCTCGGATTCTGCGTGACGTCCGGCTGGCTCTGGCGGTCGTTGCCCGCGGCGAAGACCAGGAGCATGCCGCTGTCGGCCGCCCGCTTGAGCGCGTTGTACTCGTCCATGTCGGACAGCGCGTATTCCTGCCGCGAGAGGCTCCGGTAGGTCGGGTTCCTGGCGCCATTCCTGTCGGTCGGGGCCGACAGGGTCGGTCCGTAGCTTCCGTTGAAGACCTGGGCCCGCTGCCGCGTGGCGTGGTCGATCGCCGCCGGCCCAGCGTCGTCGAGTCCCCCGAGATCAACTTTGAGCTGGTCGGAAGCCAGCGTGTAGAGCGTCAGGTTGGTGCTCTCGTAGGCGACGCCCATCATGCCGACGCCGTTGCGGGCGGCGCCGATCGTCCCGGAGACGTGGGTACCGTGCGCGTCGTCGAAGTCGGGGCCAGGGGTGACGTAGCCCGGGGCCAGTTCCCCGGCTCGCACGCCCGTGAAGAAGTTGCCCGAGGCGGACGAGATCCGGCCCCGGAACTCGGGGTTGTTCGCGTCGATGCCGGAATCGTAGACCGCGACCAGCACGCCGAGGCCGGTGAAGCCGCGCGCGTAGGCCGTCGCCGCGTTGATCTGCGCGAGGCCGTAATCGGCCCGGTACTCGGGCGTGTCGAAGTCCGCCGCCGTCAGGCCGAGGGTCGAGGGCGAGCGGGGGACGTCGATGCCCTGCGCGGCGGCCGGCCCCAGGGCCGCGGCCAGCGCGGTCAGCGAGCAGCTCAGCTTCAGCCACGGGCGTGTCCGGAGGCCCCGCCGCGGCTGCGGGATCCCGAGACGTTCATCGGCCCGACCGACGTTCAGCGTCCGTGCGGCGAAAGACGATATCACGGGCGACTCTTGTCCATGTCACGGGGAGAGACATAAAGCCGATACAATCGCCGCGAACCGGCCCCTATGACGCCGTGGCCACAGCAACCCGCCAGCACAACACTTGGCACTGGCGTCACCCCCATTTGAGACGGAACGCCCCCTTGTCACGACTGCTGGAAGACCCGGTGGGCCGAGCGGCCGAGCGGAACGCCAGAACGCGGGGACGGACGGCGTTCGACGGGTCACGTCGGCCGGGAGCAGGAACAGGATCCGAGCGGAATCGATGCGGGATGATGAGGCGAGCACCGCCGGGGATCGCGACCCGGCGCCGGAGGCCACGGTCCGGTGCCTGCGGTTCGAGCCGCCGGACGACCGGCGCGACCTCGGCCGGGCGTGGCGGGAGCACATCGCGCCGGTCTTCGCCGTCAGCTTTAGGCCCGAGACCGATCTGAGCGCGCCGATCGCGATGCGGAGCTACCATCTCGGCGAACTCCTCCTCGGCGACGTGATCGCGCCCGCTCACACCCTCGAGCGGACGCCGGACATGATCCAGCAGCAGGGGATCGATCACGTCCTGCTGCAGTTCTACCGGCGCGGAGAGAGCGTGGTCGAGACGGAGCGGCTGACGCGCCGCGTCACGGATGTCGACTGCATCGTGTTCGACCTCGCCCAGCCCGTGCGCATCGTCGCGGGCGCGGTCGACGCGACGAACGTCGTGATCCCCCGGGCGCGGCTCGAGGCGCTGGGCTGCCGGCCGGACGCGCTCCACGGCCAGGCCCTCGACCACGACGGCGATCCGTTCGGGCGCTTGGTCCACGCCTTCGCCGCCAACGTCGTCTCCTGCGGCGACCGCCTCGACCAGCGCGAGGCCCTGTCGGCTTCGTCGGCGATCACGCGGCTCTGCGCGACGTGGCTGACGGGCCGCGAAGACGCGACCCCGGCAGGCCAGAACCCGGATCTGCGGATCCGGGTTCGCCGCTTCGTGGAGGCGGAACTCGGCAACCCGGATCTCAGCCCCGCCCTGATCGCGGACAGGCTCGGCCTGTCGCGCTCGACGCTCTACCGCCTGTTCTCCCCGAACGGCATCGTCTCCTACATCCGCGACCGGCGCCTGATGCACGCGATGCGCCTGCTGATCCGGGGCGCGGCGCCGCGACCGGCGCGCGTCTCGCAGGTCGCGTTCGCGGCGGGCTTCTCGGACGAGCGGACCTTCCGGCGCGCCTTCAAGCGCCGGTTCGGCTTCATTCCGAGCGCGGCCACGCTGCACCACGTCGCCGCCGGGTCGGCCCGCGTCGACACCGCGATCCTGCGCACCTGGATCGAGAGCCTGTGAGCGCACGCGCCGGTGCGGCATCCCCAATTTTTCCTTGTCCGTGCGTCTCGGAGATCCGAGCCTCGGACGCTTCCGTGTCCTCTATCGCGCTGGAGAGCCGCTGCGCCGATGCAGAAAACGCTCTTGCCGAGTGCTTAAACTTCGAATGGTTTCGTCAATGTTCGTGTTCTTCGTGTTTACAAAACGATGTATAATCGAAGCTTGACCATATTGACGGCAACTTGAAAAGCATGTTTATCGGTTCGGCAGGCGAAGTGTGATGGACTCGGTGCCGGTCGGGAAGCGTGCATGCCGACCGGGCCAGGGTTCGCGGCGGGAAGTCTGAGTTGCGCGCATCGGCCCCTGCGGCCGCGTGGCAGGCCTGCACCCCCTGTCGCCTTCCGTTTCATCGATCACCGTCTAGTCCCAGGGTAGAGGTTCCCATGACCGGCAAGCACGAAGAGTTCATGGCCCGCGCGATCGCCTTGTCGGAGAAGACGTCTCTGATCGACAGCGCCGGCGGGGTATTCGGCTGCGTGATCGTTCAGGACGGCGAGATCATCGCGGAAGGCGCCAACCGCGTCGTCGCGGAGAACGATCCGACTTGGCACGGGGAGATCGAGGCCATCCGCAAGGCCTGCAAGTCGCAGGGCAGCTTCAAGCTCCGCGACGCGACGCTGTATACCAGCGCCGAGCCGTGCCCGATGTGCATGGCGGCCGCGTACTGGGCCGGCATCAAGAGGGTCTACTACGCCGCCCAGGTCGAGGACGCGCTGGAATACGGCGGCTTCGACGACAGCATGATCTACGCCGAGCTCAAGAAGGACGTCGGCGACCGCTCGATCCCGACCGAGCAGATCATGCGCGAGGAGGCGGTCGAGGTGTGGAAGAAGTATTCCCAGAAGGCGGACCGCGTCCCCTACTGATCCCCCGATCCCGCACCGGATCGCAGTTCAGGCCCGCTCGGTCGTCTCCGTCCGGGCGGGTCCTCCCGCGCGCAGTGCTTCAGACATGGACATCGAGAGCCTGAAGAGGGCCTGTCGGGGCCCGGTCATCGCGCCGGACGACGCGCGGTTCCCGGACGCGATCCACGGCACGCTGTGGAACCGGCTGATTCCCGACCGCGCGCCGCAGGTCGTCGTGCAGGCCGCGGACGAGCAGGACATCATCGCCGCGATCAGGTTCGCCCGCGCGAACGGCGTGAAGGTGGTGGTCCGCGGCGGCGGACACAACTGGTGCCAGCCGACGCTGCGCAACGGCGGCATCCTGATCGACCTTCAGAACTTCACCGATGTCGTCTCGATCGACGCGGCGGGCCGCAGGGCCGTGATCCGGCCCATCATCAGCAACCGCGACATTCAGAGGGCCCTGAATCCCCTGGGGCTGGCCTTTCCGACCGGCCATTGCCCGCAGGTGAAGGCCAGCGGCTATTTCCTCGGCGGCGGCATGGCCTGGAATCCCACGGTCTGGGGCTACGGCGCCGAGAGCCTGGAGGCGGTCGAACTGGTCACCGCCCAGGGAGAGTTGATCACGGCCAGCGAAACCGAGAACCCCGATGTCTTCTGGGCCGCGCGCGGTGCAGGGTCGAGCTTCTTCGGAGTCGTCACGAAGTACGTCCTCAAGCTCCACCCGCTCCCCAAGGCCATTCACGGCAGCACGTATTTCTTCCGGCTCGATGACGCGCCGGCCATCGGCCACTGGCTCGGCGACAGGGCGCCGACGATGTCTCCGAGCGTCGAGCTGAGTCAGTTCATCGTCCAGGCGCCACCGGCGCTCAAGGACGCGGCCGCCGCGCAGAACGGTTGGGTCTGCATGGTGACCGCAACGGCCTTCGAGGAGACCCCGGAAGCGGCCGGGCTCGCGTTGCAGCCGCTGGAGCAGGCGCCGATCCGGGCCCTGTCGCGCTCGACCCATGTGCCGCTCGATTTCGAGCAGCTCTTCGATGCCTCCGGTGCGCTCTTTCCGGAAGGCGTTCGCTCTCGGGTCGAGGCGACCTATTCCAACCACAGTCCCGGGGCGCTGATGGAGGCCATCCTTCCCCTGTGGCCGGCAGCGCCGTCGGCGACTACCGTGTTCCTGCTGACGATCTTCTGCGGCCCCGACGTTCCGGGGCCGCAGCGCGACATGGCCCGTTCGATGACCGCGAAGGTCTACGGCGGTCCTTGGACCATGTGGCGGGATGCGGAGGCGGATCAGGCCAACGCCGACTGGCATCTGGCGATGACGGCGGCCCTGGAGCCCTACAAGATCGGGTACTACATCAGCGAGTCCAACACGGCCGATCAACCCGACATCGTGCCGAAGGCCTTCACGCCCGAGAAGTGGGCGCGGCTCCGCCGCCTGCGCGACGCGTATGATCCGGATCGCGTCTTCTTCGATTACCGCGAAGGCTTCGACGGGCCTTGAGCGGCGAGGACGCCGCGATCGTCCACCGAGGCGGAAGAGAGAGCATCGTCCCGAAAGGTTGTCACCGGCTTTCGGAAAAGATGATGCAAAATCAAAGGGCCAGCGCATCGTCCTGGATCCGACATCCAGGACGATGCGCTGGCGTTCGCGAGCCGCGGCGATCTCGGCCGGGGGCCGATCACCCTCGTTGGACGCGGGACATGGGCGCCGCCGGTCCTGATCACCCGCGAGCGCGCAGGTGATCACCGGCGGCGAGGGAGCCGGCCTCGGTCCGCGGGTGGACGGGGACGGGGATGCCGCGGCCCGCCCGACGGCACGGCCTCAGGCCGGACACGCAGGCGTGACGGCGGGACCAGGGCCGGGAGCCCCGGCCGCACGCAGCCGAGCCATGCTTCGCGGGCGGGGCCGCCGCCTTGACGGTCGGCCCCCGGCCAGCGACAGCCCGCACCGGGAGAAAAGCGCCTGGGACGGGCTGATCGCGAAGAGCCAATCCCAAGAGGAAGCAGCGTGAAGGCTTTCAACCTCAAGGCCTGGATTTTCTGGGCCACTGCCGTGTGCGTTTCGAGTTTCTGCCTGGCGCACCTGTCGTCCAAGAACGGCGCGGGGCATGAGAACTCCTTTTTCGTCTTCCTCGTCGTCTTCGGCTCGGTGGCCATCTCGCTGTGGTCGGTGTTCCGGCACTACCGGACGGCGGCGTGATCTGAGGGCGTCGGGCGCGTCGCCGCGCCCGCGGTCGCAACCGCGAGTCTTGAGCGTCCCTCGCTTAACCGGAGTCCCGGCCAGCGGGGGCGTGCCGAGCCGCGCTCAGACCGCCACGTCGGCCTGGATCGCGGCGTGGGGCGCGTAGTTGTCGACCGCGAAATCCGCGATCCCGTACGCGTCGATGCTGGCGGCTCGGCGGGTCAGCCGCATCTGCGGGAGGGGCCGGGGCTCGCGCGCGAGCTGCGCGCGCGTCTGCTCCAGGTGGTTCAGGTACAGGTGCACGTCGCCGCCGACCCAGACCAGCTCGCCGGGCGTCAGGTCGGCCTGCTGCGCCAGCATCAACTGGAGCGCGGTGGCCCCCACGAAGTTGAAGGGCGCGCCCAGCAGCAGGTCGGCGGACCGCTGGAACAGGAGGCAGTTCAGGCGGCCGCCCGAGGTCACGTGGTACTGGTAGACCATGTGGCAGGGCGGCAGGGCCATGTCCCCGATCTCGGCCACGTTCCAGCCGTGGAACAGCATGCGCCGGCTGGCGGGGTTCTCGCGCAGGGTCCGCACCAGCTCGGCGATCTGGTCGTGCGCGCGTCCGTCCGCCCCCAGCCACTGCCGCCACTGCTTGCCGTAGACCGGGCCGAGTTCGCCCCACCGGGCGGCGAAGGCGTCGTCCCCGACGATCCGTTCCTCGAACGCTGCCTGCGTGATCACCTCGCCCGTCTCCCGGCGGTAGCGGGCCAGCGGCCAGTCGGTCCAGATCCGGACGTTGTCGCGCAGAAGCGCCTGGATGTTGGTCCCGCCGGTGAGGAACCACAGCATCTCCTTGACCGCGGTCTTCCAGTAGACGCGCTTGGTGGTGAGGATCGGCGCGTCGCCGCCGGACAGGTCGAAGCGGATCATCGCGCCGAACACCGAGCGGGTGCCCACGCCCGTGCGGTCGATGCGGGCGTCGCCCGTCTCCAGGACCCGTTCGAGCAGGTCGAGATATTGCCGTTCCGGGTGTGGCATGGTCACGCTCCCCCACAGCGCGGCGGGCCGACGGGCGCACCGGTGAGCCCGGACGGACCCCGTCATCACGCGATCGGGCCCGGCCTCGAGCCCCGTCCGCCGCCCGGGACCGGCCGGGGCTCGCGCACATCCTCGGTAGCGGTCCGGCCTTTTCGAACGGGTTAAGCGGCGCCCGGCGCACCGGGATGCACGGCCTCGCTCATTCCGGCCAGAGCAGGTAGGCGACCAGCGCGAGGTTCGACCAGCCATGCAGGGCCACGCAGGGCCAGAGCCGCCCGGTGCGCCAGCGCAGCCAGCCGAGCGCCAGGGCGAGCGGCACCAGCGAGACCGGCCGGGCGAGCCCGAAGGACGAGACGTGGGCGGCAGCGAAGATCGCGGCGGTGGCGAGGATCGCGCCCGCGGGGCCGAGCCCCTCGCGGGCGCGGGCGTACAACTCGCCGCGCATCAGCAGCTCCTCGGCCACGGGAGCGAGCAGGGCGAGGTAGACGAGCCACGCCGCGACAGCCGCCGGGCTCAGGAACGGCGACAGCCGGACGTGCCGGCCGAAGCTCGCGCCGAAGACCTCCGCCGTGCCCGTCACCCACGCGATGTGCAGGACCGGCCAGACCAGCAGCAGGGCGAGCAGCGCGACCGGCCGCATGCCGTTCGGGCGCTCGCGGTCGAGGGCGAGGCGAGCCCGCCAGCCGGCGCCCGCCCGCCGGACCGCGATCCCGATCACGAGGGCGGCGAGGAAGACCTGTCGGAGGGCGTCGACGGCGAAGGCGCGGTGGGCGAGTTCCACCGCGCCGAGGAACGGTCGCCGCTCGGGCGGCAGGAACGGGTCGATCCCCGCCCACAGGTCGAAGCCGATGCGCACCACGGCGAGCGAGAGGAGGCTCGCGGCGGCGAGGCAGGCCAGCGCCGTGGCGATCATCGCCGCGAGCGCCCGGGCCGCCGCCCGGGGGGGCGGCGCGCCCCGCGCGGCCCGGGTCTCGGCGCACCACTGCGCGCTTCCGGCAACAGGCCCCGGCTCAACCCCGCTTTCGGGCGCGGACGCGGCGCGTTCGGGCTTCAAAACCGGGCCGATCCCCTCTATATTCGCCCTGCCGGTCGCGAGGCCGGCTATGGCGATAAACGTTCTTCGCAATAAACCTATCGGACCCGGGGGCGGTACCCGGCGCCTCCACCCGAACCCAGGACCGATGGCCGCAAGGCCGCGGGGTGCGCTTGGGCTCTGGCGGGGGCGAAATAGGATCGACGAGGGCGTAAAGGTTGAGCTTTCGCTCGGCATGGTTCCGCCGTTATCGGGCCATTGCAATAGTTGCCAACGACAACTTTGCTCCGGTGGCGGTGGCCGCGTAAGCGGTCCCCAAAACCGATCTGAAGTCCTAGCGGGTAGCACCGCATAGGCGGGGTTCGGAGGCACCTGGCAACAGAAGCCTTCACTTCAGAATCCTCGGTCCAGCCATCCGCGGCGGGGCGCCGGGCAGGCCGGACAGAGCGACCGCGACATGGCAGACGACCTGATCCGCTACGACCTCCTGGTGCAGGACGCCCTGCGCGGCGTCGTGCGCAAGGTGCTCACCGACGCCGCCCGCGACGGGCTGATGGGCGAGCACCACTTCTACGTCTCGTTCCGCACAGAGGCCCCCGGCGTGCGGATGTCGCAGGCCCTGCGCGACAAGTACCCGCAGGACATGACCATCGTCCTCCAGCACCAGTTCTGGGACCTCGCGGTCACCGAGCACGCCTTCGAGGTCGGGCTGTCCTTCTCCGGGGTGCCGGAGCGGCTCCTGGTCCCGTTCGACGCCCTGTCCGGCTTCTTCGACCCGTCCGTGCAGTTCGGCCTGAAGTTCGACCTCAGCGAGGCCGCCAACGAGGTGCCCGCCGAGGCCGCTCCGGCCAAGGCCGGCCCGCGCGGCGCGGCCTCAGAGCCCGGCGAGGTGAGCCCGAAGGGCACCGGGCTCGCCGCGATCGGCTCGAACGTCCCGAAGGTGCTGCCGGCTCCCGCCGCCGGCACGCCCGGCAAGGGGGACGAGAAGGCGCCCCGCCCCGCCGCCCGCAAGGAGGGCGAGGAGGGCAGCGCCGAGGTCGTCAGCCTCGACGCCTTCCGCAAGAAGAGCTGAGCGCGCCGGCGGCCATCCGGTTGCTCCGTCCCGAGGATTGAGCGGCATGACCGACGCCTACGCGCTCCAGATCGCCGGCATCTCGGCCGTGCTCTCCATCCTGGGACTCGGCAGTCTTCTGGTCGCCGCGCGCATCTACGACCGCAACACGCGCCGGCTCGAAGCCGCCGCCCGCGACCGCAGGTAGCGCTCACCCACGCGCCTCGGCCTCCATCCGCAGTCCCTGCGCCGGCCGCAGCGTCACCCGCTGGAGCGGCAGGACCGGCGGGTGGTCGTCGGGCAGGCGGAAGCGCACGGCGCGGACGATGTGGGCGAGCAGGATCGTCGCCTCCTGCACGGAGAAGCTCAGGCCGATGCAGATCCGCGGGCCCGCCCCGAACGGCAGGTACGCGAAACGCGGGATCCGGTCGCGGTTCTCGGGCAGGAACCGCTCCGGCACGAACGCCTCGGGCTCGTCCCAGAGCAGGCGGTGGCGGTGGACCACCCAGGGCGCCACGATCACCACCGAGCCGCGCGGTACCTTGATCCGGCCGAGCCGGTCGGTCTGGAGCGCCTGCCGGCTCAGGAACGGCACCGGCGGGAACAGGCGCATCGCCTCCTCGACTACCGCCCGCGCGAAGGGCAGGCGCTCCACCGAGACGTCGCCCGCGCCCGCGGCGTCGACCTCGGCCTCCAGCCGCGCCAGCGCCGCCGGATCCTGCGACAGGCAGTAGAGCGCCCAGGTCAGCGAGACCGCGGTGGTCTCGTGGCCGGCGGCGATGAAGGTGTTGATGTTGGCCTTGACCGCGTGCTCCGACAGGCCGACCCCCGTCTCCGGGTCCTGGGCGGCGAGCAGCAGGGTCAGGAGATCGCGCGGCGCGGTACCCGCCTCCATCAGCGGTCGGCGCCGGGCGATCAGGGCGTCGACCACCTCTTCCAGGTAGCGTCCCGCCGGCCGGGCGCGGAAGCGGCCGATGCGCGGCACGAAGTCGGGCACGCCGAACATGTCGAGCGGGTCGATCTGGCCGGCCGCCTCCAGGAAGCGGGTGATCGCGCGGCCCAGCGCGTCCGGGTCGCTCGGCAGGCCGGTGGTGAAGATCGTCCGCTCCAGCACGTCGAGGGTGACGCGAGTCATCTCCAGGAACACGTCGACCCGGGCGCCGGCCCGGCGCCGGAGCCGCCGCGCCAGCCGGGCGCCGGCGGCGTTCATGGCCTCGGAGAACCCCTGGACGGTGCGGGGTGAGAAGACCGGCGCCAGGGTGCGCCGCTGGAGCCGCCACTCGTCGCCCTCGGCGCTGAGCAGCCCGTTGCCGAGCCCCGGCGCCAGGATGCGGCGCTGGAGGTCGTCCTTGCGATAGGCCGCCGCGTTGTCGACCAGCACGTGGCGGATCAGGGCCGGGTCGCTCACCATGGTGATCCGGCCGACCATGCCCTCGGCCGCGACGATCGGCAGGTCGAAATGCGCCTCCATCAGGGTGGTGATCAGGTTCTTGCGGCCGTGCCGCAGGAAGTCGCGCAGGCCCATCGGCTGCCGCAGCGGCGGCGGCACCGCCGGGCGGAAGCGGGTCGCGGCATCTCGGATCGGCTCAGCGATGATCGTGCTCATCGGCTCCTTTTCGCCGGATACAGGGCCCGGCCCGTGTCGGGAGGCTCAGGAATTGCGCCATCGCGCTTCCCGCCCGTCTCCGGTAAGTAGGCGCCGCACCGCACCAGACGTAGAGGCCACGATGTCGCCCGCCGAGACCCAGACCGCGACCCGCACCGAGTCCGACACCTTCGGTCCGATCGAGGTCCCGGCCCACCGCTACTGGGGCGCGCAGACCCAGCGCTCGATCCAGAACTTCAAGATCGGCACCGAGCACATGCCGGCGCCGCTGGTCCACGCGCTCGGCCTCGTGAAGCAGGCCGCCGCGCTGGTGAACAAGGACCTCGGCGCCCTGGAGCCGAAGCTCGCCGACGCCATCGCCGCCGCCGCCGCCACCGTGGTCGCGGGCGAGCACGACGACGAGTTCCCCCTGGTGGTCTGGCAGACCGGCTCGGGCACGCAGTCCAACATGAACGCCAACGAGGTGATCGCGAGCCTCGCCAACGAGGCGCTCGGGGGCCAGCGCGGCGGCAAGGCACCGGTCCACCCCAACGACCACTGCAACCGCGGCCAGTCCTCGAACGACACCTTCCCGACCGCGATGCACATCGCGGTGGCGCGCGAGATCGAGGGCCGGCTGATGCCGGCGCTGCGGCACCTGCACGCGGCCCTCGACGACAAGGCGAAGGGTTTCGACCACATCGTCAAGATCGGCCGCACCCACTTGCAGGACGCCACGCCGGTCTCGCTCGGCCAGGAGTTCTCCGGCTACGCGGCGCAGGTGGCGCTCGGCGGCGCGCGCGTCGCCGCGACGCTGCCCGGCGTGCTGGCGCTCGCGCAGGGCGGCACCGCGGTCGGCACCGGCCTCAACGCCCACCCCGAATTCGCCGACAAGTTCGCGGCCAAGGTCGCGGAACTGACCGGGCTGCCCTTCACCTCGGCACAGAACAAGTTCGAGGCGCTGGCCACCCACGACGCGCTGGTGTTCACGCAGGGCGCGCTCTCGGCGCTCGCCGCCGGCCTGTTCAAGATCGCCCAGGACATCCGCCTGCTGGGCTCGGGGCCGCGCTCGGGCCTCGGCGAGCTGTCCCTGCCCGAGAACGAGCCGGGCTCGTCGATCATGCCGGGCAAGGTCAACCCGACCCAGTGCGAGGCGCTGACGATGGTCTGCGCGCAGGTCGTCGGCAACGGCACCACGGTGAGCTTCGCCGGCTCGCAGGGCAATTTCGAGCTGAACGTGTTCAAGCCGGTGATCGCCAACGCCGTGCTGCAATCAGTGCGGCTGCTCGCCGACGCGGCGGTGAGCTTCACCGACAATTGCGTGGTCGGCATCAAGGCCAACGAGGACAAGATCGCCGACCTGATGAGCCGCTCGCTGATGCTGGTGACCGCGCTCGCTCCGACGATCGGCTACGACAAGGCCGCCACCATCGCCAAGACCGCCCACAAGAACGGCACCACCCTCAAGGAGGAGGCGCTGCGGCTCGGCTACGTCACCGCGGAGGAGTTCGAGCGCGTGGTGCGGCCGGAGACGATGCTGGCCCCCAGCGCCGACTAGCTTTTTTGGGAGCTTGCCGGCGCGGGTGACCCTGCGCCGGCTCAGGAACTGGGGAGCGCGCGATGGCCGAGATCATCAACCTGCGCCAGGTCCGCAAGGCGCGCGCCCGCGCCGAGGCCGAGGCGAAGGCGGAGGAGAACCGGATCGCTTTCGGCCGGCCGAAGAAGGCCAAGACCCTCCAGCAGCGGCGCAAGGCGCTGGAGACCGAGCGCCACGAGGGCCACCGGCTGGAGCGCGGGCCGAAGACCGACGCCTGAGGGTGTCGCGGTGGGCGGCGACATCGTCAAGCGCTCGGTGATGATCGCGGGCCACCGCACCAGCGTCTCGCTGGAGGCGCCGTTCTGGGAGGCGCTGCGGGCGCTCGCCGCGTCCGAAGGCCGCTCGGTCCAGGCGCTGATCGGCGCGATCGACGCGGCGCGCGGCGACAGCAACCTGTCCTCGGCGATCCGCGTCCACGTGCTCGCCGCGTTCCGGACCCAGGCGTCGCCGTGATCCGCGCCCGACGCCGACGAGGCTGACCGGGACCGGCGCACCCGAGGTCCTGCGGAGATCCTGGGCGGCTTGGGGCGCTGGTCCGATGAGATGGTAAGATCGGAGCCCGTGTTTCGACGGACGACCGGCGCGCCCGGTCGAACCGGCTCCGGGGGTGACACCGCCGGCCGATCGCCGTCGGAACCGGATGTCACGCGGGCATCACGCGATGGACTTATGACGCCGCGACCGGCGATATCCGATTCCTGAAGCGGGGGAGAGCGGCATGTACGGGATGGTGCGACTCGGGCTGGCCCTCACCTGCGCGGCGGCGCCCCTGCCCGCGCTGGCGCAGTCGGCCACCAACCTCACCGCCCTGCGCGGGCTGGCGCCGGTGGCCGCGCTCCCGAAGACGCCGGAGGGCCGGGCGGCGCTCGACGCCAACCTTACGGTCACCGGCGACATCCAGACCGGCACCCTCAAGCAGCCGATCCTGCTGCCGTTCGCCGAGCAGCGGCAGCTCGCGCTGCGCGACGCCTTCATCACCGACGGCAACGGGACCCAACTCGCCGACGGCCTCGGCACGGCGCTCGCCCGCGCCTATCAGGCCAAGGCCTCCTACGCGGACTTCAAGACCTTCACCACCGTATCCCCGGCCGTCAGCGACCTGTTCGGCTACACCAACACGGTGACCAAGGCGGACTCGAACGCCGGCAAGTTCTTCTTCGCCAACGCCACGACCGACGGGAAGAAGCCGGTCTCGCCGGAGGCCGCCGCGATCCTCAAGGACGGCGCCGTCACCGACGTGTTCGGCCGGGCCTACGGGCGCCTCGCCGGGACGACGGGCGCCGACGCGTTCGGCAACTCGCGGCCGTTCCAGACCCTGCCGCTGCTCGTGGCCTACCGGGGCAACGACTATTTCGGCACGCCGTCCCAGAGCCTCGACTGGCTGCTGGGGCCGAGCATGAACCTGATCAACAGCCCGTCCTATCCGAGCGGCCACACGACCTACGGCTACACCGAATCGCTGATCCTCGCGATCCTGGTGCCCGATCGCTACCAGCAGATGATTGCCCGCGCCGCCGAGTACGGCAACAACCGCATCATCGTCGGGGCGCACTACGCGATGGACGTGCTCGGCGGCCGGACGACCTCGCTGCACGCGGTCGCCCACCTGCTGGCCAACGATCCGGCCTATGTCGGGCAGATCCGCAAGAACCCCGCGGTGCTCGACCCCATGACCACCGACGCCGACAAGACGGTCAAGGTCACCGACTTCCCGGCCCTGGTGAAGGCGGCGCGCGCCGACCTCGAAGCCTATCTCAAGGACGCCTGCGGCCGGCCGGTCGCCGCCTGCGCCGCCGACGACGGCGGCCGGTTCCGGGACGCGGCCGCCAACGCGGCCTCCTACGAGGCGACGCAGACCTACGGCCTGCCGGTCGTCCACGCCGACACCGCCGGCCGGACCGAGGACGTGGCCAAGGTCGCCCCCGAGGCCGGCTACCTGCTGACCGCCGCCTTCCCAGAGGTGACCCTGGCGGAGGCCAACGCCATCCTCACCGAGACGCAGGGGCCGGGCGGCGGCTTCCTCGACGACGGCTCGGCCTTCGGCCTCTATTCCCGGCTCAACCTCTACAAGGCGGCGGGCAAGGCGGCGGCCCTGGCCGCCACGCGCCGGGGCCAGAACTCGGCGACGCGCTGACGCGTCCGCCGCGGATGCCGGGTCGCGGGGTCAGGGTTGGAGGCCATCGCGTCCGGCCCGCGAACCTCGGCACGTCGCGTCATCCTGCCCGTGCCCGCACCATCCAGCAGGCCGCATCGAACGTCGCGACGCCGTTCAGCAGGAACGCGGCGTACCCGCGCTCGACGGCTGCCAGGACCTGCTCGCGAAGGGCCTCTTCGAGGTCCGGGAGAATCAGGCCGACGCGGCCCATGCGGCGCGCATAGAGGTCGAGGTCGGCCTTCGGCAGAGCGCACGGGACGTCGAGGGGACTGATTTCAACCGCCCCCCAACCCGCCGCCCGCACGATCCGCTCGACGCGCCGCGCATCGGCGAACGCGAACTGGCCAGGCGCGTCCGGGTCGGGCTGATCGCTCCACCCCAGCAGGGGGCCCGCCGCGCGTTCCGCCGCCGTCATGAACGGGTTGTCTCCCCGGCCGCGCCAGACCACGCACGTCAGCGCGCCGCCAGGACGCACCGCGCTCCTGATGTTTGCGAAGGCGGCTACGGGGTCGTCGAAGAACATCACCCCGAAGCGCGATGCCGCGGCGTCGAACCCCTGCGGAGGGAGGCGATGGCGCTGGGCGTCGCCGACGATGAAGCGCGCGTTGGCTGCGCCCTTCGCGGCGGCTCGCCGGCGGGCGACGCTCAGGAGGAGGTCTGAGATGTCGAGGCCGGTGCAGGTGTCGTGCGGGCCCAGGCGCTCGGCGAAGGCGAGCGTGGTGGAGCCGGTGCCGCAGCCGACATCGAGGATGGTGCCGACCCCATCCTCCACCGCGGTGTCGATCAGGATCCGCTCCAGTGGCAGGAAGAGCCGGTCCAGCACCACCTGCATATCGAGCCACGCGCGCCCGCGCCGCGCCTCCCAGGTCAGGTCCTCGCGCCGCTGCGTGTCCATCAGCCACCTCCCTGTCGCAATCGATGCGACGCGGTAAGGTGCCACCTCAAGCCGACTTGAGGTCAAGCATGGCCCTGATCGATATCGTCGAGGTCAGCCGCCGAACGGGGCTGGCAGCGTCGACCCTGCGCTATTACGAGGCGATCGGGCTGATCGAACCGCTTGGTCGACGTGGCCTGCGACGGACGTATGATCCGGTCGTCCTGGATAGGCTTTCGCTGATCGCGCTCGGCCGGGCGGCCGGATTCTCGCTCGCGGAGATCGGCGGGATGCTCGGTCCGGACGGCGCGTTCCGGATCGACCGGGGCGCGCTGGCCGCACGGGCGGACGCGATCGATCGCACCATCCGGAAACTCGCGGCGCTCCGCGACGGTCTCCGGCGCGCTGCGCTGTGCCGCGCTCCGAGCCACGCGGCGTGTCCCACCTTTCGCCGTCTGCGGATGGCCGCCCTCGGACGCGCGGCCCGCGCGAAGCGGTAGGTCCGGCGTCGGGACCGCACCGCTTCCGGGAGAACCTCGCGCCGGGACGCTATCAGCGGAGAAACGCGCGTCCAACGGACGCCACGCGACGTGCCGGCGCTCGCCGCGCGGCTTCCGAGGGGCCGGCGCGAGATCGATCCGGGCCGTCACGGCACGCGCTTGCGCACCACCGAATCCCCCGTCAGCAGGAACTTCTGTGCGCGCTTGCCGGTGTCGACCTCGGTGGTGAACACGTTGCCCTTGGAATCGACCGCGAGGTTGTGGACCCAGTGGAACTGGCCCGCCATGCGGCCGTTACGGCCGAAGGCGCCCAGGGTCGCGCCGGTCTCGCGCGAGAGGGTGCGCACCTCGTTGTTGGCCCCGTCGGCGTTGAGCAGGAAGTCGCCGCCGGCGTCGGGCCAGAGGGCCAGTTCCCAGACCGAGCCGTTGGCGCGGGTCTTCGGTTCGATGAACATCTCCTTCACGAAGGTGCCGTCCTTGCGGAACACCTGGATCCGGTCGTTGGTCCGGTCGCAGACGTAGACCAGCCCGTCGCGGGCGATGCGCACGCAGTGCACCGGGTTGGCGAATTGCTGCCGGGGCGCCGCCGCCGGATCGTAGGGGCCGAGCTTCTCGTCGGTCGGCGGCTTTCCGTAGGCCCCCCACATCCGCTTGAAGGCGCCGGTGTCGCGATCGAACACGATGATCCGGTGGTTGTAGTAGCCGTCCGCCACGTAGACCTCGTTCATCGCCGCGTCGAAGTCGACGTTGGCGGGCTTGCCGAGGCGGGTCGTGTCGGTGCTGTCGGTCTGCGGGCCGGACTTGCCGATCTGCAGGACGAACGTGCCCTCCGGCGTGAACTTCAGGAGCTGGCCGTCCTGATCGCCGTTGCCGGCGATCCAGACGAAGCCCTTCTCGTCGACCTGGATGCCGTGCTCGTTGCCCGGCCAGTCGTAGCCGCTTCCCGGCCCGCCCCAGCTCCTGACGAGGGTGCCGTCCTGGTCGAACACCAGCACCGGCGGGGCCGGCTTGCAGCACTTGGTGCGCGGCGGGTCGAGGCTCGCGGCCTTCTCGTCGTCGGTGAGCGAGCGCGGACGCTGGATCACCCAGACGTTGTCCTGCCCGTCGACGGCGACGCCCGCGGCCTGCCCCATGATCCAGTCGTTCGGCAGCGGCTTCGGCCAAGCCGGGTCGACCGCGAAGCGGGGCGCGTCGGCGGCACGGCCGGGCGCTCCCGCGAGCAGGCAGGCGAGCGCCGTGGCGGCGGCGAGTCTCTTCATGGCGTCCCCTCCCGGCGCCCGTCCCGGCGCGCGGCGGCAGGATGACGCCCCGCGGAGCCGGCCGCCAGCGGCTCGGTGCCCGTCCGGTGACAGCGGGGCCCGAGAAGAACCGGGGACCAAGAAAAAAGGCCACTCCCGAAGGAGCGGCCCGAAGTCTAGGGAGGAAACGCCCAAGAAGGGCTGCTGAAGGGCGACGCCATCGCCCTCCCGCGCTGCACAATCTGCGCTCGCGCCGGAGAATTGCAAGGGCTCCGGGACGGCACGGCAGCGATTTCGTGCGCCTGCGCACATGCCCCGGGGACGATGTGCTGAAAATGTCGCAGCGCCCCTCGGCCGGCCGAATTCAATGGTCGCCGTTCGGGACCAGGGGCCACCGTCTGCGGAAGATCGGCCCCGTCCCGGTTTCGCGGCGGATCGGGGCCCGAGCATCGCGCGCTCGATTGATCTGAGCCGTCCACATCCGGGGCGCGGACGCCGGCCCACCACGCCCTAGCTTTCACGCGGGGACTTTCGGCGGTTCCGACAGGGGGCGGGGACGGACATGGCGATTCAGAGCGAGCGGATCCGCGTCCTCAACGATGTTCCGGCGCGCGAAGACGGGCGCTACGTCCTCTATCTGCTGCAACAGGCCAATCGCGCCGCGTTCAACCCGGCGCTTGAACTTGCGGTCGAAGAGGCGAACCGGCTCCGCCTGCCGGTCGTCGCCTGCTTCGGCCTGCTCGACGGGAGGAACGGATTCCCGGAGGCGAACGCCCGCCACTACGCCTTCCTGCTCCAGGGTCTCGCAGATGCGAAGGCCGGCCTCGACCGGCGGGGCATCGGCTTCGTGATGCGCCGGTGCTCGCCCGCCGAGATCGCGATCGACCTCGCCCGGGAGGCGGCGCTGCTCGTCCTCGACCGCGGCTACCTCGCGATCCAGAAGGGCTGGTACGCGCAGATCGCCCGGGCGGCGAAGACCCGGATCGTCCAGGTCGAGGGCGACGTGGTGGTCCCCGTCGAGACCGCCTCGCCCAAGCACGAGTTCGCCGCCCGCACCCTGCGGCCCAAACTCCACCGGGTCTGGGAGCCGTTCGTCGAGAACCTCCGAGCCCGCCCCGTCAAGCACCGCGCGGAGGGGCTCGGGCTGGCGGGCGAGATCGACGTCTCCGACCCCGACAAGGTCCTCTCCGGCATGACCCTCGACCGGGATGTCGGGCCGGTGAAGCGGTTCCGCGGCGGAGAGACCGAGGCGCGGCGGCGCCTCCGGGCGTTCCTGAAGGACGGGCTCGCCGGCTACGGCAACGGCCGCAACCGGCCGGAGGCGGCGGCCGCCTCGCACATGAGCCCCTACCTGCATTTCGGCCAGATCTCGCCGGTGGAGATCGCGTTGGCCGTGCGGGAGGCCAAGGCGGGCGATGCGGACGACCGGGGCGCCTACCTGGAGGAGCTGATCGTCCGGCGCGAACTCGCCATGAACCACGTGTTCTACACGGAGGGCTACGACCGGTACGAGCGGGCGGTGCCGGACTGGGCCCGCAAGACGCTCGCCGAGCACGCGGACGATCCGCGCCCGCACGCCTACACGGAGGCGCAGCTCGCCGCGGGCGAAACCCACGACCGCTACTGGAACGCGGCGATGCGCGAGATGCGCGAGACCGGCTACATGCACAACCAGCTCCGGATGTACTGGGGCAAGAAGATCCTCGACTGGTCCCCCTCGCCGGAGGAGGCCTTCGCCCGCACGCTCCGGCTCAACAACCGCTACTTCCTCGACGGGCGCGACGCGAACTCCTTCACCAACGTCGCCTGGGTGTTCGGCCTGCACGACCGTCCGTGGGCCCAGCGCAAGGTGTTCGGCACCGTGCGCTACCAGAGCGAGAACTCGCTGAAGAAGTTCGATGCCAAGGGCTACGTGGCCGCGGTCGAGCGGCTCTGCGCGGCGGAGGGGTGAGGGGGCGCTGCGCCGTCCGCCCCCGTCCTCAGCCCCCATCCTCCGCCCGGGCGCGGCCGACCGCGAACGCCGCCGCGCCCGGGCACCGGGCGGCGCCGATCCCGGCCCGCCTCTTGCCGGCACCGTTTGCATCGCGGACGAGCGTGGCTCTAGACGCAGTCCGGCGAGGCCGGTTCGGCGGGGTGCCGTCCCGGACACGGGCTGGAACGGGGGCGAGGACGCATGGCGGGGACGCAGGACGAGGCGTCGCACGAGGCGCGGAGCGGCGCCCCGAAGGGATCCCGCCGCGCGATCGCCCGCCTGCGCGCCGCCTCCCGGGGGGCCTACCCCCTCTGGCGGGGGCGTCTCCTGTTCCTCGTCGGCGGCATCGGGGTGGGGCTCGCCGCGGTGCTGATGGCCAAGGGGGCCGACCTCGCCCAGGCCGGCTTCCGGCGGATCGTCGAGCCGGAGCCGCTGGTCGCCCTGATCCTGACGCCCGCGGGCTTCGCCCTGGCCGCGCTGCTGGCGCTGACCGTGTTCCCGAACTCGCAGGGCTCGGGCATCCCGCAGGTGATCGCCGCCCGCCACGCCCGGGACGCGGGCTACCGCCAGAGCCTGATCTCGCCCCGGGTCGCGGTCGGCAAGGTCCTCGTGCTGTTCCTCGGCCTGTTCTGCGGGGCGTCGGCGGGCCGCGAGGGGCCGACCGTGCAGGTCGGCGCCGCGATCATGGCGGCCTTCGGCCGGCTGACGCCGGAGCGCCTGCCGGGCCTGCTGCTCGCCGGCGGCGCGGCGGGCGTCGCCGCCGCCTTCAACACGCCGCTGGCCGGGATCGTGTTCGGGATCGAGGAACTGGGCCGCGCCTACGAGGCGCGCTCCTCGGCGCTGATCGCCGCCGGGATCGTGGCGGCGGGCCTGACCTCGATCTGGCTGAGCGGCAACTACACCTATTTCGGCACGACGCAGGCGACCCTGCCGGCGAGTGCCGGATGGATCGTGCCGGTGCTGGCGCTCGTCGGCGGGCTGGCGGGCGGCGTCTTCAGCCGGCTGCTGATCCTGTTCGCCCGCGGCCTGCCGGGACGCGCCGGGCGCCTGATCCGGCGGCGTCCGGTGCTGTTCGCCGCACTCTGCGGTCTCGGCGTCGCCGGCTGCGGGCTGGCCTCGGGGGGCGCGGCCTACGGCACCGGCTACGAGGAGGCGCGGGCGATCCTGCACGGCGATTCGGCCGCGAGCCTCGCCTTCGCGCCGCTGAAGTTCGTCGCGACGGTGCTCAGCTCGGTGAGCGGCATCCCCGGCGGCCTGTTCGCGCCCTCGCTGGCGGTGGGCGCCGGGCTCGGCGGCACGGTGCACGTGATGGCGCAGGATCTGCTGCCGGGGGTCGAGGTGGGCGCCCTCGTGCTGATCGGCATGGTGGCCTACCTCGCCGGCGTCCTCCAGGCGCCGATCACCAGCTTCGTCATCGTCACCGAGATGACCCAGAACCACGCGCTGATCATCCCGCTGATGATCGCCGCGCTGATCGCCGACGCCGCGTCGAAGGCGATCTGCCGGGGCGGCCTCTACCACACCCTGGCCGAGATCATGCTGGAGCGCGCCGCGCCTCCGGAGCCGGCCGCCCCAGCCGCCGCGGAGCGCGGCTGAGAATAAAGGCTTGCGCGGCGGGTTTTGCGCGGAACGGTCGCGCTTGAAGCCGGTTGAGCGACCGATCGTTCACGCCCGGGGCCGCCGGGCCTTCCGGAGTGAGGCGCATGACCCTTCTGAAATGGGCGCTGATCTGCTTCGTGGTCTCGCTGGTCGCGGGCGCGCTGGGCTTCACCGGCATCGCCTCGGGCGCGAGTTCGCTGGCGCGCATCCTGTTCGGCCTGTTCCTGCTCGTCGCGATCGTCATCGTCGTGATCGCCTTCGCGGTCGGGCAGGCGGTGTTCTGAGCGCGATGCGGGGGCGGGTCTGCCTCGTCACCGGGGCGACCAACGGCATCGGCTACGAGACGGCGCTCGGGCTCGCGCGGATGGGCGCGCGGGTCGGGATCGTCGGGCGCGACGCGGTCCGGACGCGGGACTGCGCGGAGGGGATCCGCGCGGCCGTACCGGGCGCCGCGGTCGACGTGCACGTGGCCGACCTGTCGTCCCAGGCCGAGATCCGGCGGCTCGCGGCCGAGCTGCGGGCGGCCTACCCGCGCCTCGACGTGCTGGTGAACAATGCCGGGGCGATCTTCGACCGGCGGGTCCTCACGGCCGACGGGCTGGAGCGCACCTGGGCGCTCGACCATCTCGGCTACGTGCTCCTGACGCTGGAGCTGCTCGAACCGCTGCGGGCCTCGGCCGCGGCCGGGGCCAGGCCGCGGATCGTCAACGTCGCCTCGGAGGCGCACCGGCGCGGGCACATCGACTTCGACGACATCGCCGGTGCGCGGCGCTTCGGTGCGATGCGGGCCTATTGTCAGGCGAAGCTCGGCAACGTGCTGTTCACCTACGCCCTGGCGCGGCGTCTGCCCGGCATCGCCGTCAACGCCCTGCACCCGGGGGTGATCAATTCCGGCTTCGCGCGCAACACGGGCGGCGTGCTCGGCTTCGCCTGGGGGCTGATGCGGCCGCTGCTGAAGAGCCCGGAGCAGGGCGCGGCGACCTCGCTCCACGTGGCGAGCGAGCCCGGGCTCGACGGCGTCACCGGCCTGTACTTCTCCCGCTCGACGCCCCGCACCTCCTCCCCCGAGAGCCGCGACGAGGCCGTACAGGAGCGGCTCTGGGCGCTCAGCCTCGCCCAGGTGGGGCACGCCGACCCCGCACTCTGAGGGTCCCGGGGCGGCCCGGGTCAAGGCGCACCGGCACGACGCCGCACGCGCGATTTGGGCGCAGAAACATCGATCCCTCCGCTCGATTGGACGGGTGAAGCCCGCGTGAACCCGCGCGGGACGCCCTCGACCGGAGCCAGCATGACGACCGACATCCAGGAGATCTACGCGACCGCCCTGCGCAACACCCGCGTCGCGGAGCTGCAGGGCGTGCACACCATGACCACGGTGCTGAAGGGCCTGGAACACTACCCGGACTACGAGCGCGTCACCCGCCAGCACCTCGACGCGACGCACGGGCAGATCGCCCGGCTCGACGCCGCCCTGAAGGCGGTGGGCGAGTCGTCCTCGACGCTCAAGGACACGGTGACCAGCGTGGCGGGCCTCGTGTCGGGGGCCGCCCACGCGGTGGCCGGCGACGAGACGCTGAAGAACCTCTACGCCGCCTATGCCTACCAGCACGAGCAGATCGCGGCCTACCGCTCGCTGGGCGTCATCGCCGAGGCGGCGGGCCAGTCGGCGCAGGTGCCGGAGGTTCCGCAAGGCCGTCGCGGAGGAGGAGGCCGGCGCCGAGGCGCTGTCCGGAATCATCGAGACGACGACGAAGACCTACCTCGCCCGCAAGACCGCCGAGCAGAAGGCGGATAGCTGAGGGTCCGTCCCGGGCGGCGATCGTCAGGCCGCGGCCCGGGCCTGCGCGGCAGCCTTGGCCTGGATCTCGATGAACACCCGCTTCACGTCGGGATTGCGCTGCTTCAGGGTGCGGTCGAGGCGGGTGACGAGGCTCTCGACCTCGCCCGCGCTCAGGTCGTCGGCCATGTCGAGGCTGAGGTTCACGAGGATGTCGGAGGGGCCGAGATGCTGGGTCAGCACCTCGTTGAGGTGCCGCACGCCGGGCTCGGCCCGGGCCAGCTCCTCGATCAGCGCGACGAGTTCCGGGTCGGCCGCCTCGCCGATCAGCAGGCCGTGGGTCTCGAACATCAGGAACGCCGCCATGCCCACGAGCACCAGCCCGATCCCCACCGAGGCGAGGCCGTCGAGCATCGGCATCTCGAGCAGGTGGGCGAGGATCACGCCCGCGAACGCGATCAGCAGGCCGATCAGCGCCGCCGTGTCCTCGGCCAGGACCGTGAACAGGCTCGGATCCTTGCTGCGGCGGATGGCGTGCAGCGCCGAGCGCGCGCCCTTCTCCTTCCAGAATTGGCGCATCGCCACCACCCAGGAGAAGCCCTCGGCGGCGGTGGCGAAGCCGAGGATGGTGACGTTCACCCAGAAGCCCGGCAGCCGGTAGCCCAGGAACTCCGCGTCCCGGTCGGGTTCGGGATGCCAGATCCGGTGGAGGCCCTCGTAGATCGCGAACAGCCCGCCCCCGAGGAAGATCATCAGGGCGACGACGAAGGCGTAGAAGTAGATCTCCCGACCGTAGCCGAACGGGTGGCGCGCGTCGGCGGGCTTCTCGGAGCGCTTCAGGCCGACGAGCAGCAGCACTTGGTTGGCCGTGTCGACCACCGAGTGCACGCCCTCGGCGATCATCGCCGTCGAGCCGGTGAGGAACCCGCCGACGAACTTGGCGGTGGCGATGGCGAGGTTGGCCCCCGCGGCGGCGTAGATCGCGCCCGTGCTCTCGTGCGCCATGCGCGCCCCCGTGCCCTACGCCGCGCGCGTGGGTCGCGGACCGGGGGATGAAAGCCGCGCCCGGCCCGGACGGTTCCCGTGTGGACGCGAGGCCGGGGGCCGTGCAACCTGCCGGGCCGGGAGACGCCGGATCGCGGCGGCCCGCCGAAGCGGCAACGGACCGGCACGAGACGAGGAGGGCGGATGAGCGCGGCCTACGATCCCGACAACATCTTCGCCAAGATCCTGCGCGGGGAGCTGCCGGCCCACACGGTCTACGAGGACGCGCACACGCTCGCCTTCATGGACGTGATGCCCCAGGGCGAGGGCCACACCCTGGTGATCCCGAAGGCGCCGTCCCGCGGGCTGCTGGACGCCGAGCCGGAGACGCTGGCCGCCCTGGCGCGCAGCGTGCAGACGGTCGCCCGGGCGGTGAAGGCGGCGTTCGAGGCCGACGGGCTGACGGTGTTCCAGTTCAACGAGCCGGCGAGCGGGCAGACGGTGTTCCATCTGCACTTTCATATCATCCCGCGGCGGGACGGCGTGCCGCTGAAGCGCCACGAGGGCGGCATGGCCGACGGCGCGGTGCTGGCCGAGCACGCCGCCCGCATCCGCGCGGCCCTGGGCTGAGCGGGCGCCGGGTCAGGCCGCGCTCGCGGCGTCACCCGGCCCCGCGACCCCCGGTCCGGTCGTGCCGGCCAGCATCCGGCGCAGGGCGGCGTTCTCCGCCTCCAGCTCGCCGATCCGGCGCAGCAGGAACGCGACCGAGGCGTCGCCCCCCGCCGGCTCGGCGGCGGGTTGTGCGGCGGGCTGGGCCGCCTCGACGAAGGTCACGCCGATCCCGTCCTGGCGGCGCCAGCGCAGCATCGAGCGGTAGGTGCGGTCCTTCTGGGCGATGTAGAGGTCGAACGCCTCGGGCAGCGACGCCGTCTCGCTCAGCGCGAGCCGTGCGCCGAGGCCGGACAGATCGCGCACGAGACAGTCGAAGCTCGACGCGCCGTTGTTGAACGTGATGCGCCCCTTGAGAAAGACTCTCTGGCGCGGCTCCCTGCGATTGTCGGAGGACATGGTCCGATCCCGGCGAATGCGACGTCGCCGGGATCACTGCACGGCAGCTCTTAAGGAATGCTGGTCGTGATCCGCGCTTCGCGTCCGGCGCTCAGGCGATGAAGCGCCGGTCGACCGTCTGGAACAGGTAGAAGCCGTTGAACCGCACGGCCGTGTCGGCGGCGCGGTCGTCGAAGTCCAGCGGCAGCCGGCATTCCGTGCCGAGCTTGCCGCCGAAGGTCCAGCGGCCGGCGCCGATGAACGCCGGCACCGTGCTCGATTCCGGGACCGCGCAGCAGAGGCCCTCGACGCTCTTGAGCTGGAACAGGTTGTAGCTGCGCATCGCAACCCCTCCGCTAGGCCGCCTCCGGTTGCCAACCCCTCGTTGCACTGCGAAGAATCGGCTTGACCGTGGTCATAATGGCACAATCGGTCGGGTTTGTGACGGTCAAGTTTCCGGAACGTTGCGCTCCAGCTCGTCGAGCCAGATCCGGGCCGAGCCGTCCGAGGGCGCGCGCCAGTCGCCGCGCGGGGACAGGGCGCCCCCGGCCGCGACCTTCGGCCCGTTCGGGATCGCCGAGCGCTTGAACTGGCTGAAGCCGAAGAACCGGGCGAGGAACACGTGCAGCCAGCGCCGGATCTCGGGCAGGTCGTAGGCGATCCGCTTCTCGTCGGGGAAGTCCGGCGGCCAGGAGCCGGCGGCGGCATCCCCCCACGCGTGCAGCGCCAGAAACGCGATCTTCGAGGGGCGGAAGCCGTGGCGGAGCGTGTAGAACAGGTTGAAGTCCTGGAGCGCGTAGGGGCCGATCGCGGCCTCGGTGCTCTGCGGCGCCTCGTCGGCGTCGGCCGGCACCAGCTCCGGCGAGATCTCGGTGTCGAGCACCGCGCGCAACGTCCGCCCCTCCTCGGCGCTGAACTCGCCCGAGGCGATCACCCAGCGGATCAGGTGCTGGATCAGGGTCTTGGGCACGCCCGCGTTGACCGCGTAGTGGCTCATCTGGTCGCCGACGCCGTAGGTGCACCAGCCGAGCGCCAGCTCCGACAGGTCGCCGGTGCCGACCACGATCCCGCCGGCCTTGTTGGCGAGACGGAACAGGTAGTCGGTGCGCAGGCCCGCCTGCACGTTCTCGAAGGTGACGTCGTAGACCCGCTCCCCCTGCGCGTAGGGGTGGCCCATGTCGGCGAGCATCCGCTCGGCCGCCGGGCGAATGTCGATCTCGGCCGCCGTGCAGCCGAGCGCCCGCATCAGCGCGTGCGCGTTCGACTTGGTGCCCGCCGAGGTGGCGAAGCCCGGCATCGTGTAGGCGAGGATGTCCGAGCGCGGGTAGCCCAGGCGGTCGAACGCTTTGGCGATGACGATCAGCGCGTGGGTCGAGTCGAGGCCGCCGGAGACGCCGATCACCGCCTTGCGCGTGCCCGTGGCCTCCAGCCGCTGACTGAGCCCGGCGACCTGGATGTTGTAGGCCTCGTAGCAATCCTGGGCGAGGCGGGCGGCGTCGGCGGGCACGAACGGGAAGCGCTCGACCCGCCGCCGCAGGCCGAGATCGCCCGCGGGCGGATCGAGGCGGAAGGGCACGCGGCGCCAAGCCTCCGGGCCGGACAGCCGCGCGGCGTCGTCGAAGCTGCCGGCCTGGAGGCGCTCCTGGGCGATCAGGTCGAGGTCCACGTCGGCGAGCGTCGCCACGGGCTGGAGCGGGAAGCGCTGCCCCTCGGCCAGCCGCACGCCCAGCTCGTCGATCGAGGTCTGCCCGTCCCAGGACAGGTCGGTGGTCGATTCGCCCTGGCCCGCGGCGGCGTAGAGGTAGGCGCAGGCACCGTGCATCGAGGCCGCCCGCGACAGGAGCGCGCGCGACTCGGCACGGCCCACGGTGATCGGGCTGCCCGAGAGGTTGGCGAGCACGGTCGCCCCGGCGAGCGCCGCGCGCATGCCGGGGGGCTGCGGCACCCACAGGTCCTCGCAGATCTCGACCCCGACGACGAGGCCCGGCAAGTCGGCGGCCGGGAACAGCAGGTCGACCCCGAACGGCGCCTCCTGCCCGGCGACGCGGATCGTCTCGCCCGCGAGGCCAGCGCCGGAGGCGAAGTGGCGCTTCTCGTAGAACTCCCGGTAGTTCGGCAGGAAGATCTTCGGGACGACGCCGAGCAGGCGCCCGCCCTGGACCGCCAGCGCGCAGTTGTAGATCCGGTGGCGCCAACGCAGCGGCGCGCCGACGAGGAGCAGCGGACGCAAGCCCGCCGATTCGGTGATCAGCCGGCCGGCCGCCGCCTCCACCGCGTCGAGCAGGGTCTGCTGGAGCAGCAGGTCCTCGATCGCGTAGGCCGAGAGCGTGAGTTCCGGAAACACCGCCACCGCCGCGCCGGCCTCGTGGCAGGTCCGCGCGAGGTCGAGCACCGCCTCGGCGTTGCGCTCCGGCACGCCGGGATGGCTGCGGCCGGTGCAGGCTGCGACCCGGGCGAAGCCGTGGCGGTAGAGCGAGCGGAAGGTGTTGCTATGACGAGACGCGCTCACGGCGGAATTCTCACTGGTTCAAGGGATGAACGCTGGCTTGCGGATTTTCATCGATTGCCCTGCCAGTCGGTGTTTGAATTCAAAAGACTTCGTTGCATTTGCAACGAAGTCAATCGATCTCTTGTATGAAGCATACGCAGCGGCGAGGTTAATTTCTCCATTTCCGCTATACCTGGCTTTGACTGCTTGTCTTCCATCTGGCAGATCATGCATAATTATTGAGCCAATTTTTCTCTTTTTTATATCTGGTATCATATTATATAGCTCAACTAAGTTATGTATGTGGTTGTATTTCACGCTTGATTGCCGGAGGATAAATTTTATAACTTTTTCACAGGCTTGATGACTTTCCCAATAAGCCAGACCGTAGCTTCTGCCTTGCAAAATGTGGTTCGCTGCAGTCTCTAAATGCATTGAAATGTCGCCGCTCAGTGCCTCACACATTTTATCTGATCTTTCTGGCGTAAGGAGCTCAGATTTTATTTTTCTAATTCTTCCCGCTAGCCAATTTGCTTCCAATCTTATCGTTTCAACTTCCTCAGTCGAAAATTCAGCCCAGTTCGGTGGATCAGCAATCCAATCAAGAGCAAATTCATCATCCTCAACGCTCTCAGAGAATTTTATCTCTAAATATTCCCTGCTTGAGGATTTTTTATGCAGCACGGGCACGCGCAACTCAAAGGGCACTCCCGAGAAGATCGTGACTCCCTTTAGCACCCAATCGTCCTTTGTATCGAACGACTTACCATATTTTTTCCTATACCAGTCTAAAATTAATATAAAAAACTCTTGGAACGACTTGCTATCGAAAAACTTCATGCGCATTTCAGCATCAGGGATAATAGCATCTTCGCCTGAACCAAAACTCACAATGGCATGTTCAACGAATAGCGCGCAAGCCGGCCATAAACGAGAAGAAATATCAACGGATCTTCTAGCAAGAGATGCATCTATCAATTGCATCCATTCTGCAACAAGTCCCGATTTTATGTCGTCGCTTGATATTACGTCGTCCGTCATCGCTATCATCATGCCTTAAATGCATCGATTGCTGTTGGTGTACTACGTCCTATTGGTTTCGAGAATTCCCAGTGCGTTCACGTCGCCGTCCGCTTTTCAAGCCTCCGTTAACGCTACCGGTTCTAACTCGTCGGGAGCCGCCTGCCCACGGGCGGGTCCCCCTGTTTCGAGTATCGTTCGAGAACCCATGCGCGCATCGGGACGGCCTCCGTACTCTCACCGTGACCCTGCCCGGCCGGTCCGCGGCGGCGACCGCTCCGGCCTCTCCCTCGGGGCCCTGGCCCACCGCCTGATGGCCCTGCGGGCGACGCTGACCCGGCGCCTGACCGGGGCCGCCAGCGGTCCCGCCCGCGTCGGCTACGGCGCCCCGGGCCGGCGCGCCGAGCCGAGCTGGCTGACGCCGCCGGCCGCCATGGTCGGCCGCGAGGGGCCCGAGCGCGCCCCGCGGTCGGCGCCGCGCGAGAGCCTGTGGCCCGACCACGTCTTCGACGACCGGGCGAGCCTCGACATGCGGGACGCGTCCCGGGCGGACGAGCGACCCGAGAGCCGCATCGACCGCGAGGCGTCCTCGCCGGGCGTGCTGGTGCGCCAGCCGCGCCGGCCCGCGGCGATAGCCCCGGAGGCGGCGGTGACCGCCGCACCGGCAATGCCGGCCGCGCCGTCCACCGCGCCGTCCGCAGTGCGCTACACCCGCACCCCCGATTCCGTCCTGCAGGAGCGCCGCCAGCGCGCCCTGGAGGCCGAGCGCGTCGCTCTGGAGCGCGCCCGCGCCGAGGCCCAGGCGGCGCTCGTCGCCGTCGAGACCGCCCGCGAGGACGCCGTGCGCGCCGAAGCCGTCCGGGTCGAGGCGGCCCGCACGGTCGAGCGCGAGGCGGAGACCCGCGTCGCGGAGGCCGTGCCGGCCGACGTGCCGCTCTGGCGCCAGCCCTTCGTCGCCCCGCCCGGCGTGCGCTACTTCCGCACGCCCGACCGGCGCCCCGCCCGCCCGGCCGTCGAGCTGTCGGCCTCGACCGCGCATATCGAGCCCGTCCCGCCGGTCCCGGCACCCGCCCCCGTCGACCGCGTCGCCGAGGCCGTCGCGTCCGTCCCGGCCGAGCCGCGCGACTGGTCGGACCTGCCCGACTGGTCGGGGGCGCAGCCCTGGTTCGGCGACGACTGGTCGTCGGTCGAGGTCTGGGCGGGGCTGGAGCCCGGAGCCGTCCCCGAGGCCGCCCCGCCCGCCATCGTCCCCGGCGAACCGGTCGCGGCCGGGATCGACGCGATCGGGATCGCCCGGGTGAGCGCGCCCATGCCGCTGGAGGCGGCCGAGCGCTTCGTCTCGGTGCCGGTCGACATCTCGCTGCTGCGGGCGCTGCCGCCGAAGCCGGTCTACGTCCTCGACCGGCTCGTGCGCTTCGACCAGCCGCCGCTTCCGGCCGACGGCCAGGACAACGGCAGCCGCCAGGACGACCGTGAGGGCGCGGAGGCCGCCAACCACGTGGCCTTCCTCCCCGTCCGGCCCGCCCTGTCGCTGGTCTTCGGGCCCGGCAGCGCCGCGCAGGCGCCTCCCGCCGAGACCCCGCCGGTCGCCGAGACCGCTCCGGCCGAGCCCGTTCCCGCGGCGCCGCGCCGCGCGCTCTGCGCCATGGCGGCCCGCGCCGCGATCCGCGCGGCCGGCCAGCCCGCCCGCCCGGCCGCGCCCGAGGCCGAGGCCGTCCCGGCGGCCGTGCCGGCGCCGTTCGTCCCGGCGCCGTTCGTCCCGGCAGCGCCCGTCGAGCCCGCGCCGGCCCCCGCAAGCGTCGCGGCCGAGCCCGCCGAGCGGGTCGTGATCCCGATCCCGCCGCGTCCCGTGCTGCTGCGCGGCCGGCTCGCCCCGGCGCCCGAGCCCGTCGAGGAGCCCGCCATCGCGGAGATCACGGCCGGGGAGCCGGCGGCCGGCGAACCCGAGCCCGTCGCGGCCGAGTCCGTTACGCCCTTGCCCTTCGCGGAGGAGCCCGCCGCCCCGGCGCCGTCCGTGCCGGTGGTCGCGCCGCGGACCCACCGGATCCCGGCCAACCGCCACCTCGAGATCGCGAGCGTCGAGAACGCCGACTACACGCTGCCGTCGCTGGATCTGCTGGCCCAGCCGCAGGGCAGCGACGCGCAGGAAGTCGACGCCGACGTGCTGGAGCAGAACGCCCTCAACCTCCAGCAGACGGTGCAGGATTTCGGCGTGCGCGGCGACATCCTGGCGGTGCGCCCGGGCCCGGTCGTCACCCTCTACGAGCTGGAGCCCGCCCCCGGCACCAAGTCCAGCCGCGTCATCGGCCTGTCGGACGACATCGCCCGCTCGATGTCGGCGGTCTCGGCCCGCGTCGCGGTCGTGCCCGGCCGCAACGTCATCGGCATCGAGCTGCCGAACGAGGTCCGCGAGACCGTGTACCTGCGCGAGCTGCTCTCGGTGCCGGACTTCTACGAGAGCAAGCACAAGCTCGCGCTGTGTCTGGGCAAGAACATCGGCGGCGAGCCGATCATCGCCGACCTCGCGCGCATGCCGCACCTGCTCGTGGCCGGCACCACCGGCTCGGGCAAGTCGGTGGCGATCAACACCATGATCCTCAGCCTGCTCTACCGGCTGAAACCGGAGGAGTGCCGCCTCATCATGGTCGACCCCAAGATGCTGGAGCTGTCGGTCTACGACGGCATCCCGCACCTGCTCTCCCCCGTCGTCATCGACCCGAAGAAGGCGGTCATCGCCCTCAAATGGGCCGTGCGCGAGATGGAGGAGCGCTACAAGAAGATGGCCAAGATCGCCGTGCGCAACATCGACGGCTACAACGCCCGGATGAAGGAGGCCCGGGATCGGGGCGAGGTCATCACCCGCACGGTCCAGACCGGGTTCAACCGCGAGACCGGCGAGGCCGTGTTCGAGCAGGAGGAGATGGACCTCTCCGCGCTCCCCTACATCGTGATCGTGGTCGACGAGATGGCCGACCTGATGATGGTGGCGGGCAAGGACATCGAGGGGGCGATCCAGCGGCTTGCACAGATGGCGCGGGCGGCGGGCATCCACCTGATCATGGCCACGCAGCGTCCGTCGGTGGACGTGATCACCGGCACGATCAAGGCGAACTTCCCGACCCGGATCAGCTTCCAGGTGACCAGCAAGATCGACAGCCGGACGATCCTGGGCGAGATGGGCGCGGAGCAGTTGCTGGGCCAGGGCGACATGCTGTTCATGGCCGGGGGCGGGCGCACGACGCGGGTGCACGGGCCGTTCTGCTCGGACAGCGAGGTCGAGAGCGTGGTCGCCCACCTCAAGCGCCAGGGCCGGCCCAGCTACCTCGATGCGGTCACCGCCGACGACGCGCCGGAGGATGCGCCGAAGGAGGGCAAGTCCGGCCGCGGCGCCAAGGCCGAGAAGGCCGAGCGCGCCGAGGAGGCCGAGGAGGCCACGGTGTTCGACATCGGCGCCTTTGCGGCGGCAGCCGGAGGAGACTCGGACGAGCTGTACAAGCAGGCCATCGAGGTGGTGCTGCGCGACGAGAAGGCCTCGACGAGCTACATCCAGCGCCGGCTCCAGATCGGCTACAACCGCGCCGCCTCGATCATGGAGCGGATGGAGATTGAGGGCATCGTCGGGCCGGCCAACCACGCCGGCAAGCGCGAGATCCTCGTCGCCGGTGCACCCCACGGCGCCGGGGTGGCCTACGACGACGACTGATCCCGGCGAGACGTCGCGGCGCGCGCGTCGCATCTTCGCCACAGGGCGGGGCTCTAAGCGGACGAGTCCCGCCCGCCGTTTCCGCCCGGGCCGCGCGTCGCCCGCAGGCCCCGAGGAGAGTTTGCCGATGATCGGCCGCCGCACGCGCACAGCCGGCCCCCAGCTCGCGGCGGGCCTGTGGCTCGCCCTCGCGCCCCTTCTCGTCGCCGCGCCGGCGCAGGCGCAGGTGAGCTCGTTCCTCGACGGGCTGTTCGGCCGCAAGGAGCAGCCCGCGCCCGAGCCGGCCCCCGAGGCCGCCCCGGCTCCCGCGCCCGCCCCGGCCGCCAAGAAGCCGGCGCCGAAGAAGGACGCCAAGGCTGCGGAGAAGGGGGGGACCGAGAAGGGCGCCCCGGACAAGACCGCCAGCATCAAGCCCGGCGCGAAGGGCGCCGAGAAGGGGGCCGAGTCCAGGGCGGCCGAGCCGCGGGTCGCGGCGGTCGGCACCCCCGTGGCGCCCGCCGCCGCCGAGCCGGCGGACGCGGCGACCGTGCTCGCCCAGGCCAACGCCTACTTCAACGGCATGTCGACGCTCACCGGCGCGTTCATGCAGATCGGCGCGGACGGGCGGCGGATCGGCGGGAAGCTCTACATCGCCAAGCCCGGGCGGCTGCGCTTCGACTACGACCAGCCCTCGCCGCTGGAAGTGGTGGCCGACGGCACCTCGGTGGCGGTGCGCGACCGCAAGCTCGCGACGCAGGATCTCTACTTCATCGCCCAGACCCCGCTGAAATTCCTGCTGCGGGAGAAGATCGACCTCGCCCGCGACCTCAGCGTCACCGACGTGAGCAACGATCCCGGCGGGGTGCGCATCAGCCTGGAGGACCGGGCGACCTTCGGCGGCACCTCGAAGATCCAGCTCTTCTTCGACGCCGACGTGAAGACCCTGTCGCAGTGGCGGATCACCGACCCGCAGGGCTACCTCACGATCGTGCAGCTCTCGAACCTCCAGAAGGGCAAGAGCCTCGACGGCGGTCTGTTCTTCATCAATTACGGCCGCGCCGAGGACAAGGCGGCGCAGCAGGCACTCCAGCAGTCGCAGCGCCAGTGAGGTTTTGAGTTCTCTCAGGCGCTCGCCCGGTCCGTCCCGCACAGAGTTCCCCGCGTTGCGCCTCACCGTCACCTCCTGGAACATCAACTCGGTGCGCCTGCGCATCGACCTCGTCCTGCGCGTCCTCGCCGAGCAGCGGCCCGACGTGCTCTGCCTCCAGGAGACCAAGTGCCCGGACGACGCCTTCCCGCTGAAGGCGCTGCGGGGCTCGGGCTACGAGCACGTCGTCTATGCCGGCCAGAAGGGCTACAACGGCGTCGCCATCCTGTCGCGCTTCCCCCTGCACACCCGGGACGTGATGGGCTTCTGCGAGCGCCAGGACGCCCGCCACATCTCGGCGGTGCTCGGCCCGGAGGCCGGGGGGGCGGCGGGGATCGTGCTCCACGATTTCTACGTGCCGGCCGGCGGCGACGTGCCCGACCGGGGGCTGAACCTGAAATTCGCGCACAAGCTCGACTTCCTCCAGGAGCTGCGCGCCTGGGGCGGGCGGCGGGTCTCGGGCCCGGCGATCCTGGTCGGCGACCTCAACGTCGCGCCGCTGGAGCACGACGTCTGGTCGCACAAGCAGCTCCTCGACGTGGTGAGCCACACCCCCGTGGAGACCGAGGCGCTGGAGACCCTGCGCGGCGAGGCCGGCTGGATCGACGCGGCGCGCCACCTCACCCCGGAGCCCGAGAAGATCTACACGTGGTGGAGCTACCGCTCCCCCGACTGGTCGGCCGCCGACAAGGGCCGGCGCCTCGACCACGCCTGGGTCTCGCCCGATCTCGCCGGCACGGTCCGCAAGGTCGAGGTGCTGCGCGACGCCCGTGGCTGGGAGCGCCCCTCCGACCACGCGCCGGTGACGCTGACGCTGGAGCTGTGAGCGGAACCCGGGACGGCCCCGGACATTGCTCGCTCACAACCCCGTGATGATGCGAGTCCGCCCGTGCGCAAGATCCTGATCGCCTTCCTCCTCCCCAAGGTCGTCTCCTGGCTGCGTCGCCGCTACGGCGGTCCGCACGGTGCCCGCAACCGCTCGTTCTGACGCCCGAGAGACCCCGCAGGCGGCCGATCTCACCGCCGGCCGCCTCCCCAATGCGGTGCGCCGCGTGCCGGATCGAACCGGTCGGGATCGGCGCCGACGCCATTGGGATCGACGGCCTGCCGGACCCGGCCCGGGACGCGCCTCCGATGCATCTCGGGCCGGCGGCGTCGGCCGAGTCTCGGATCCCGCACCCCTTTCGAGCCGCGCCGCCGGGGCGACGCGTATGCGTCCGGGTCCCGTCCCTCGGCGACTGCGGTGCGCGCCGGTCCGCGAAACGTGACCGCGCGATGCCTTCCCTCCGGCCAGCCCGTGTGACATCTGCGCACAGGTTTCCGGGGGAGACGAACGCATGGCCATCCGCGAACCGCGGCTGAAGCTGGTCCCGATCGCCGAGCTGCGCCCGACGCAGATGACGGTGGGGCTTCGCGAGGTCGAGGAGAAGCGCCGCCGCTGGCGCACCTACGATCCCGACAAGAAGAAGGAATTCCTCGGTTCCCACATGATCCCGACGCTGCTCGGGCCCAAGAAGAACCACTACCTCATCGATCACCACCACTTGGCGCGTGCCCTGCTGGCCGAGGGGCAGGAGGCCGTGCTGGTGACGGTGGTCGCCGACCTGCACAAGCTCGACAAGGACGCGTTCTGGACGGTCTGCGATCACAAGTCCTGGGTGCACCCCTACGACGCGAAGGGCGTGCGGCAGCCGTTCGAGGACATCCCGAAGGTGATCGCCGACCTCGCCGACGACCCGTTCCGCAGCCTCGCCGGGGAACTGCGCCGGGCGGGCGGCTTCGCCAAGGACACGACGCCGTTCAGCGAGTTCCTGTGGGCGGATTACCTGCGCCGCAACATCAAGGCGAAGCACGTCGAGAACGATTTCGACGCCGCCCTGGAGGAGGCGATGAGCCTCGCGAGGGCGAAGGACGCGGGCTACCTTCCGGGCTGGTGCGGGCCGTCCAAGGGGTGAACCGTCCGGTCATCCGGGCTATGCCGCCGTCGCCTCCTCGCGCGCGCCCGGCGAGGCTCCCGGGCGCCGTCAGATTCCCCAGTACGGCGCGGCGTTGTAGTAGCGGTGGATCTGCTCCTCCCAGGCGCCGTCCTCGGCCGGATCGGTGCCCTCGGGAGTGCGCGCGGGCGCGGCGCGCAACTGGTCCTCGGTGATGTCGACGACGTAGGCGTCCTGGTCCGGCTCGAAGCGCAGCACGCTCCAGGGCAGGGTGTAGAAGTCCTCGCCGAGCCCCAGGAATCCCCCGAAGCTCATCACCGCGTAGGCGACCCGGCCCGAGAGCTTGTCGAGCATCAGCCGCTCGATGCGCCCGACTTTCGTGCCGTCGGGGCGGCGCACGTCGGTGCCGATCACCCGGTCGCTGGCGATGAGGCTGCGCGGCTCCCGCGCCGCCGGCTCCGACGTCTGCGCCATCGCGGTCCCCCTGAACTGTGTTACATCCTGCCCGAAAAACGCCCCGGCGCCGGGCGACGTTCCGGACCGCCCGCTCCGCCCGCTCCCGGACCCGCATGCCGATCCCGCGCCTCGCCTGCCTCGTCGCCCTCGCGGCCCTCAGCACCGGGGCGCAGGCCCAGGACCGGGGCAGCGTCAACCCGAAGCCCTTGCCCCCGCTGGAGAATCCCGACGCGCCGGGCACCCCGGCCAAGGCCCTGTTCGGCCGCGTCACCCGCGGCGCCGCCGGGCCCGCGCGCATCCACGGCTTCTACGCCAAGGGCTGCTTCTCGGGGGGCGAGGCGCTGCCGCTCGACGGGCCGAACTGGCAGGTGATGCGCCCCTCGCGCAACCGGATGTGGGGGACGCCCTACCTCGTCGACTTCGTCGAGCGCCTCTCGTCCAAGGCGACCCGCGTCGGCTGGCCGGGTCTGCTCGTCGGCGACATGTCCCAGCCCCGCGGCGGCCCGATGCTCACCGGCCACGCCTCGCACCAGATCGGCATCGACGCCGACGTGTGGCTGACGCCGATGCCGGGCCACCGCATGAGCCGGGCCGAGCGCGAGGAGACCTCGGCCACCGACATGGTCCGGGCGGACCGCCTCGACATCGACCCGAACGTCTGGACGCCGCAGCACCTGCAACTGATCAAGCTCACCGCCGAGCAGCCGGAGGTGGAGCGGATCTTCGTCAACGCGGCGATCAAGAAGGCCCTGTGCCGCGAGGCCGGGGGCGGGCGCTGGCTGTCGAAGGTGCGCCCGATGTACGGGCACAATTACCACTACCATATCCGGCTGGCCTGCCCCGCCGGCCAGGACGATTGCCAGTCGCAGGACCCGCCGCCCTCCGGCGACGGCTGCGGCGACCTCGCCTACTGGTTCTCGGACGCGATCCTCCACCCCAAGCCGCCGAAGGTGAAGCCCAAGCCGAAGCCGCCGATGACGATGGCGGCCCTCCCGGCGGCCTGCCGGGCGGTGCTGACGGCGCCCTGACGGATCACGCCGGACGCAGGGTCGCCGTCCCGGCGGCCAGATCGACCGCGGCGACGCGCGGGCCCCGGACCTCGGGCTCCCGCGCCTCCCAGGCGTCGAGCGCCCCGTTGATCGCCGCCGCGATCTCGTCGCCCGAGCCGCCGGGCAGCCGGCCGCGGATCGCTTCGACGAGCCGCGTCACCACCGTCTGCTCGGCCAGCGGGTGGGCCGGCATCGTCGCCTGCTGCGCGAAGGCGACGTAGACGGACTCGGCCAGCCGGCGGGCGGTGACGTCGATCTCCGGGGTATCCTGCGTCACGGCCGGCCTCTCCTCACGGTGTCCATCCGCCCGCCATCTGGGGCGCGGCGGCCGGCCGGCGAGGGCCGGTCAGGCCGCGACCCCGACGCCGACCGGGCAGCTCACGCCGGTGCCGCCGAGCCCGCAATAGCCGCCCGGATTCTTGGCGAGGTACTGCTGGTGGTACTCCTCGGCGAAGTAGAACTCCGTCAGGGGCACGATCTCGGTTGTCACGTCCGGGAACCCCTGGTCCTTGAGCGCCGCCGCATAGGCCGCCCGCACCGCCTGGGCGGTCGCCTCCTGCCCGGGGCCGCCGGTGTAGATGCCGGAGCGGTACTGCGTGCCGACATCGTTGCCCTGGCGCATCCCCTGAGTCGGATCGTGGCTCTCGAAGAAGGTCCGCAGCACGGCGTCGAGCGGCAGCACCGCGGGGTCGAAGGCCACCAGCACCACCTCGTTGTGGCCGGTCCGGCCGGAGCAGACCTCCTCGTAGGTCGGGTTCGGGGTGTAGCCGCCGGCGTAGCCCACCGCCGTCACGAACACGCCCTCGGGGATCTGCCAGAAGCGGCGCTCGGCCCCCCAGAAGCAGCCGAGGCCGAGCACGATCGTCTCGGTGCCCGGCGGGTAGGGCCCCTTCAGCGGGTTGCCGTTGACGAAGTGCGTCCGCGCGGTCGGCAGCGGGGTCGGGCGCCCCGGCAGGGCATCGGCGGGGTTCGGCATCTCGGCGCGCTTGCGGAACAGGAACATCGGGTCGCCTCGTCTCGGATCACCGCGAGATATGGGGTCGGGGCCGCCCGCGCGGAAGCGCCCCGCCGGTCCGGTGTCGCGACGCACGCGGAAACCGCTCGCGGGACTGGACCTTGGCCGCAGTTTTCTGATTTTAGACGCACGGAACGACGGCGCATCGCGAAGGGGGGCTCAGCCGGTGGCTACGGGCGGGACCACAGGCAATCTGCAGGCGGAGTCGCACGTGGGCGACCCGTTCGCGGCGGCGGTGCGGGCGACCCGCATGCCGATGATCGTCACCGATCCGCGCCAGTTCGACAACCCGATCGTCTTCGCCAACGACGCCTTCCTGAAGCTCACCGGCTACACCCGGCTGGAGGTGACGGGGCGCAACTGCCGCTTCCTCCAGGGGCCGGGGACCGACCCGGCGGCGGTCGACCGGATCCGCGCCGCGATCCGCGAGGAGGCCGACATCCAGATCGACCTGCTGAACTACCGCAAGGACGGAACCACCTTCCGCAACGCCCTCTATCTCGGGCCGGTGCGCGACGGGGCGGGTCAGGTCGTCTACTTCTTCGCCTCGCAGCTCGACGTCACCGAGCACTACGACCTCAACGCCGAGATCGCGCGGCTGAAGGAGCGCTTGGCCGAGGCCGAGGCCGCCCTGGCGGCGCGCGGCTGAACGCGCGAGCGCGGACTCTCAGGGCCGCGTCAGGAAGCCGATCGGCTCGCGGCCGGGCTGGCCGAGCCACAGCAGCGCGGCGCCGAGCCCAAGGCCGACCAGGGAGGCCGGCGCGAGGGTCAGCGGCAGCACCAGCAGGTTCCACAGCCAGGGCGCCGTGCCCTCGACCCCGGCCTGGAGCGCGCCGGCCTTGTCCTTGAACAGGGTGAGGATCACCTCGGAGAGCGGCGTCACCCGCAGGCCGTTGTTGGCGATGGAGCGGGCCCCGTCGTAGACCAGCGCCACGAAGCCGCCGGCCATCAGCAGGAATCCGAGCAGGCGGGCCAGGAAACGGAACATCGCGGGGTCTTCGAGGCAGATCTTCGAGCCGCGCCGTCGGGGCGCGGCAACGGCCTACGGGGCCGGAGGGCAGGGCGCAAGCGGTTGCCGCGCCGCCGGGCGCGTGCCACAGCCGCCCGGGCGGCGGCAGGCCGTCGGCAGGACCCCACCGACGTGAGCGTGCAGACAGAGCCGACCGTGCCGCCGGCGCTCGTGATCTTCGACTGCGACGGCGTCCTCGTGGACAGCGAGCCGCTGAGCCTCGCCTGCCTCACCGCGGGCCTCAACCGCATCGGCGTGCCGATCGACCAGGAGACGGTGCGCGCCCGCTTCGCCGGCACGTCCATGCCCTCGATCATGGCCCACATCGCCGCCGATTACGGGATCGCGGCGCCCCCGGGCTTCGTCGAGGCGGTGAAGGCCGAGACGCTGCGGATCTTCGACGCCGAGCTGCGGGCGATGCGCGGCGCCGCCGCGGCGATCCCGGCGCTCGGCCTGCCGATCTGCGTGGCGTCGAGCAGCGATCCGGTGCGGCTGCGCCACTCCCTGACCCTCACCGGCCTGCTGCCGCTGTTCTCCGGCAACGTCTTCTCCTCGGTGCAGGTGCCGCGCGGCAAGCCGCATCCCGACCTGTTCCTGTTCGCCGCCGAGCGGATGGGCGCGGCGCCGGCGGCGTGTCTCGTCATCGAGGACAGCGTGCCGGGCGTGACGGCGGCGCGGGCGGCGGGAATGCGGGTGGCGGGCTTCACCGGCGGCGGCCACTGGGGCCACGATCCGGCAGGCGCCGACCTGCTGCGGGCCGGCGCGGCCCGGATCTTCTCCGATTTCACCGACCTCGCCGCGGTGATCTCGGGCGCCTGACGCATCGGCCTCCCGAAGTGCGTTTCGGCGGCGTCGTTCTGCCAAGCTGCGCGAAGAATTCGGAAACCGATTCCGTTGACGGCCGGCGTTCGAGCCGCCATCTTGATATCCGTTGAGGGCGGTTGTTGCCTTCAGCCGCGGTGATTTGAAATCCGTAGCTTGCACCGCGTCATCAAATGCTAAAGCACTGCGACGGCGCTCGTGCCTCGTAGTCCTTCAGTCTGGAGGACCTGTTGAAGACCTTCGCTCGTCTCCCGCATCGAATCCCGGCTCCCCGCGCACCGCGCCACTGTCGACGCTGACCGCATCGTCCCGGACGAAACCGTCACCCGCGCGTCACCGCCTTCAGGCACGGCTCTTGCTGCCGGCCGACGGAGCCCGACATCCGATGTACAGCCTTCACGCCACCATGCCCGCGGACCGCCCCGACGCCGTCCCCACCCTCGATCGCGACCGCTCCGAGCCGCAAGCCGCGCCGGCGCGGGTGATCGAGATCGGCGAGGTCACCGCCGGCATCGCCGTGCCCGAGGGGCGCGGCGTGCGGTTCTTCTCGTCGAGCCGCGATTTCGACGGTCTCGACGGCGCCGTGTTCCGCAGCGCCGAGCAGGCGGCCCGCGCCGCCCGCGAGCGGGTCCGGGCGCGTATCAGCCCCGACGCCCGCCGGAGCCTGCGGGCGCTCGCAGTCTGAGCATCGGCCGCTACCTGCACTCCTCGCGGGTGCGCTTCATCGCCTCCGCGAAGCCGGCGAGCGCGTACTCGTCGGCGGTCGGGTTGCCGCGCATCGAGGTGGTCTTGATGATCAGCTTCGGGTTGCGGCCGCTCATCTCGGAGACCACGCGCGTCTCCTCCGCCTGGTTCTGCAACCACGCATTGCCGTCCTTGACCACGAGGCCGTAGCGGGCGGATCCGAGATTGAGGCTCGGGTCTGTGGGGGCGGCGGCCGAGCCCGGCTTGACCTGCGCGGCGGCGGGCTTCGAGGGGAAGCCCAGCATCACCGCCACCTCGTTCTGGACGTTCTCGCCCTTGCGCACGGTCACGAACAGGTAGGCGGTGTCGCGCTTCAGGGTCTTGGGCGTGCGGGCGGTCGGCTGGGCGATGGCGTAGCAGATCCGGTTGCGGCCCTCGCCGTTCACGAACACGTTCCAGTCGCCGAAGATCGCCACCGGCGCGGCCTGCTGCATGCCCGGCGGCGTCGCCGCCTTGTGCTCCGTCTTGCGCGACCGCTCGCGGCGCCGGGACCGGCGGCCGGAACCCTCCGCGGGCGCCTCGGCCCCGGCGTCCTGGGCCAGCGCCGCGGTCGTCGACAGGGCCGCGCCGCCGAGCGCGCCGGCCAGGAGGCCGCCCGAGGCGCCGACCGAGAGACCCGCGGCGGGGCCGGCGGCGAGCAGGGCGAGGGCTCCGGCCGGGAGCAGGCGGCGAACGCGGACCATCATCACTTCCTGGTAGCGGCGCGGCCGAGGGGACGCGCCGGAACACGGGAACTGTGAAGCCCGCGTAAAACGTCGGCAAGATGGCGACCCCGAGCCGCCGGTGGACGCGCGATCCGCAGCAGACCGCGCGATGCGCGCGCTCCGCTCAGGCCGCCCGAGCCTCGGCCGCCACGGCCGCGACGATCACCGGCAGCGGCTCGGCGCCGAGGGCGATCTCCAGCACCGGCTCCGGCGCGGGAGCCGCCGGGCGCTTGCGCGGCGGGTCGTTGTAGGGGGTGTTGTAGCCCTTGCGCACCGCCGCCCAGTAGGCGTCGCGCGCCAGCGGCTTGCCCACGAGGGCGGCGTCGATCATCGCCGTGGCGTGGGCCGCCAGATCGGGAGTCTCCTCCTGGGTCGTCCAACTCTCGATCGGCATGGCGTGGCGGTCTCTCCGGATCAGGCGGGTCCGACTAACGCGGCGAACTTAGCTGAGCGGTGAACGCGCGTGCCGCCCCCAGGTTGCGCCGCATCATATCCACACGCATCCACAGCCCCTCAGCCGGCATCCCCGAGCCGGTCGAGCCACCCTTTCGCCTGCGCGCGGACGTTGTCGGGGGCGGTGCCGCCGTAGCTGGTGCGGCTCGCGACCGAGTTCTCGACCCCGAGCACGGCGTAGACCGCCTCCGTGATCCGCGGCTCGGCCTCCTGCATCTCGGCGAGCGTGAGATCCTCCAGCCCGACGCCCCGGGCGGCGGCCGCGCCGACGAGGCGGCCGGTGACGTGGTGGGCCTGCCGGAAGGGCAGGCCGAGCTCGCGCACCAGCCAGTCGGCGAGGTCGGTCGCCGTGCTGAATCCCGAGCCGGCAGCGCGGGCCAACACCTCGGCGTTCGGCTCCAAGTCGCGCACCATGCCGGTCATCGCGGCGAGGCAGAGCGACAGGGCCTGGAGGGCGTCGAAGGTGCCCTCCTTGTCCTCCTGCATATCCTTCGAGTAGGCGAGCGGCAGCCCCTTCATCACGATGAGCAGGCCGGTCAGCGCGCCGACGATCCGCCCGGCCTTGGCGCGCACCAGCTCGGCCGCGTCGGGATTGCGCTTCTGCGGCATGATCGACGAGCCGGTGGTGAACCCGTCCGACAGCCGCACGAAGTTGAACTGGGCCGAGGTCCAGACCACCAATTCCTCGGCGAAGCGCGAAAGGTGCACCGCGCAGATCGAGGCGGCCGAGAGCGCCTCCAGCGCGAAGTCGCGGTCGGCGACCGAGTCCAGGGAGTTCGCGGTCGGCCGGTCGAAGCCCAGCGCCGCCGCGGTGGCGTGGCGGTCGATCGGGAAGCCGGTGCCCGCGAGCGCCGCCGCGCCGAGCGGGCACTCGTTGAGCCGCGCCCGCGCGTCGCGGAACCGGCCGCGGTCGCGCGCCAGCATCTCCACGTAGGCGAGGCAGTGGTGGCCGAAGGTCACGGGCTGGGCCGATTGCAGGTGGGTGAAGCCCGGCATCACCGTGCCGGCCTGCGCCAGCGCCGTCTCGGCCAGCGCCCGCTGGAGGGCGGCGGCCTGCCCGTCGAGCGCGTCGAGGGTGTCGCGCACCCACAGCTTCATGTCGGTGGCGACTTGGTCGTTGCGCGAGCGCGCGGTGTGCAGCCGCCCCGCCGCCGGCCCGACGATCTCGGTGAGCCGGCTCTCCACCGACATGTGGATGTCCTCGAGCTCGCGCCGGAACACGAAGGTCCCCGCCTCGATCTCGCCCTGCACGGACTTGAGCCCGGCTTCGATCGCGGCCACATCCTCCGCCGGCAGGATGCCGGCCGCCCCCAGCATCGCGACATGCGCCAGCGAGCCGCGGATGTCCTGGGGGGCCAGCCGCTTGTCGAAGCCGATGGAGGCGTTGATCTCCTCCATGATCTCGGCGGGGCCGCTCGCGAAGCGCCCGCCCCACATCCGGTTGCTCATGTCGCCCGCTCCCCGCCCCGCAATCCCCGCCAGGCAAGCCTGATGCCCGCTCGCAGGACGCTCGTCACCACGCTCGTCGCCGGCGCGGGCCTCGCCGCGCTCGCCGGGCTCGCCCTATACGGGAGCGGTCTCGTGGGCGGCAACACGGGGCCCGTGCCCTGCGGCGCCTCCGCCCCGGGGCTCGCCCGAGTCGAGGCGGCCGCCCGGGGTCAGGTCGCGGCGATGCAGGCGCCCCCCGCCCCGCGGCCCGCGCCCGACGTGCGCTTCAAGGGGCCGGACGGGGCGGAGACCGGGCTTGCCGACCTGAAGGGCCGGCTCCTGCTGGTGAACCTCTGGGCGACGTGGTGCGCCCCCTGCAAGGCGGAGATGCCGGCCCTCGACCGGCTCCAGGCGGCGCTCGGCGGCCCGGACTTCGCCGTGGTCGCGATCAACGTCGACACGCGCAACCTCGACAAGCCGGCGGAGTGGCTGCGCCAGGCCGGCATCGCGAATCTCGCCTTCTACGCCGATCCCGGCGGCCGGGTGCTGCCGGCGATCCAGCGCGATACCGGCTCGGCCGGCCTGCCGACGACGATGCTGATCGACGCCACGGGCTGCACCATCGGCGTGATGAAGGGGCCGGCGGAGTGGTCGAGCCCGGACGGGCTGGCGCTGATCCGGGCGGCGCTGGGACGGACGGGGTGAGGGCGGTGCGGTCGGTCAGTCCGGTCGATAGGCGATGAAGCGGCCCTCCGGCGCGAGTTGCTGGATCAGGTCGAAGTCCCCGCCGTTCGCCGTCAGCACCGGCAGGCCCGCCTTCGCGGCGGTCAGGTGGATCAGCGCGTCGTTGAGGCAGGCGGCGCGCTGATGGGGCTGGTAGCCCTGGAGGCGGGCCAGCGCTCCGGCGACCAGCCCGGCCTCGATGAAGGTCTGCGGATCGGGCGTCAGCAGCCGCGTCTCCGGGATCTGAGCGAAAAGCTCGGTGTAGTGGTCGCGCAGCGCCGTCCAGTGCGGACTCCGAGGATCGGCCGCGGCGACGCCGACGGACAACTCGGTGAGCGCCACCGCGCAGTGGAACAGCAGCGATCGTTCGAGGAGGTCGCGCAGGCCGGACGGAAGGCGGCCGGCCGCCCCGTGGATGTAGACCGCGGTGTCGAGAACCAGGGCCGTGGGGGCACCCCCGTCCAAGGCCGTCCAATCTGGGATCGGGCGCCGCGTCAGCCGCGCGGTCCGTCGCTCCGGTTTGCGCCGCCGAAGCGCGGCGCGGAGATCCGCGCTCAACGCGAGCCGGTGTCGAGGTCGTGGTCGGCTCCGAGCCGCCCGTCCGTCCGGCGCAGGAACGCGGCGACCGGATCGGGCCGCGCGAGCATCGCCAGGGCGAGGACACCGAGTTCGCGGGTCGACTCGATCCCGGCCTCGCGCTTGGCAGCCTCGACCAGGGCGGGCGGCGCGCTGAAGCTCACCTGCTCCGTCACGGCCTCATCGAGAAGCCCGGCGCGGCGCGCTTCCTCCAGAATCGTGGCGTGAACCCGCGCGGAGGCCGCGCGCTCCGCGTCGTCAGGTCGGATCGCAGGCTTCGACGCTGTCACCCCGATCTCCTTGCCATCAGCGCGCGCAGGTTAGCGCGCCTCGTGGCAGGCGACCAGCCGCAGGACGGTACGAGCGACAAGGCTTGCCCCCGCCCGCGCCACCCGGCAAGGCGAGCCCGATGTCATCGCCGCCCCCGCCGCACCGTCCCCGCTCCGGCAACCCGCGTCCCCGGCCGCTCTCGGCCATCCGCACCGCCCTGACCGGCGAGGCGGGGGGCGGGCTGGTGCTGATGGCAGCCGCCGCCCTGGCGCTGGCGGTCGCCAACTCGCCGCTCGCGGGGGCCTATGCGGCGGCGCTGCACGCCAAGCTCGGCCCGCTCAGCCTGGAGCACTGGATCAACGACGGCCTGATGGCCGGGTTCTTCCTGCTCGTCGGGCTGGAGATCAAGCGCGAGGCCCTCGACGGCCGCCTGCGCACGTGGCCGGACCGGGTGCTGCCGGGGCTCGCGGCGCTCGGCGGCATGGTCGTGCCGGCGCTGGTCTACGCCGCCTTCAACCTCGGCGGCGACACCCTGCGGGGCTGGGCGATCCCGGCGGCCACCGACATCGCCTTCGCCCTCGGCGTTCTGGCGCTGCTCGGTGCCCGCGCGCCGGTGTCGCTGAAGATCTTCCTGAGCGCGGTGGCGATCGTCGACGATCTCGGCGCGGTGGTGATCATCGCCCTGTTCTACTCCGGCGGCCTCGATCCGGGGATGCTCGGACTCGCGGCGCTGGTGCTCGCCACCCTCTGGGGCCTCAACCGGGCCGGGGTGACGCGGCTGTCGCCCTACCTCGCCCTCGGGCTGGTGCTGTGGGTCGCGGTGCTGCGCTCCGGGGTCCACGCCACGGTGGCCGGGGTGGCGCTGGCGCTCACGATCCCGATCCGCCCGAGCCCCGGCCGACCGGAGGACGTGCGTTCGCCGCTGCACCGGCTGGAGCACGCGCTGACGCCGTGGATCGCCTACGGCGTCGTGCCGGTGTTCGGCTTCGCCAACGCGGGGGTGACGCTGACCGGGCTCGGCCCGGAGGCGCTGCTCCACCCGGTGACGCTCGGGATCGCCGCCGGCCTGTTCGTGGGCAAGCAGGTCGGCGTGTTCGCCAGCCTGCGGCTCGCCGTCGCCCTAGGGGTCGCGAAGCGGCCCGCCGGCGCCGGCTGGGGGCAGGTCTACGGGGTGGCGGTGCTGTGCGGCATCGGCTTCACCATGAGCCTGTTCATCGGCGGCCTCGCCTTCCCGAGCCCGGGCAACGAGGCGGCGGTGAAGCTCGGGGTGCTCGCCGGCTCGCTCCTGTCCGGGCTCGTCGGCGCGCTCGTGCTGATCCTGGCGCCCCGGCGCGCCGTTGCCGGGCGGTCCGGCGCCGGCTAACCCGCACGATGCGCTTCTATCTCGGCCTCGCCACCACGTTCCACGACCCGGCCCTGGCCCTGGTCGGGCCGGACGGGACGCTGCTCTTCGCCGAGGCCGCCGAGCGGATCCTGCAATACAAGCGCGCGCCGAACTGCGAGCCGGACCCGCCGGTGCGGATGGCCTCGCTCCTGAGGGAATACGTCCCGCACGGCTCGGAGATCGTCGTCGCCTCGACCTGGGGGCCGCAATTCTCGGACTTCCTGCGCGGGCAGGCGGGGGCGGGGGCCTTCGACCTCGCCGCGCTCGGCCGCCACTCGACCGCGCTCAACGCCTCGTTCGTGCCCGAGCAGGCCGAGCGGGTGTTCATCGCCGACCTGCACCTCGCCCAGGAGCGGGCCGGCCACGGGACGCTGCTCGCCCTCAACCAGGAGGCGCGCCTGACCGGGGCCGCGCCGCGGGCGACGGTCGCCGGGCAGCGGCGCTACCCGCACCATCTCTGCCACGCCGCCTACGGCCTGTGGGGCAGCCCGTTCGACGCGGCGACCGCCCTCGTCGTCGACGGCATGGGCGAGACCGGCGCGGCGGCCGTCTACCGGATGCGCGCGGGCCGGATCGCGGAGGTGCGCCGCCACCGCGGGCGCGGCTCGCTCGGCTTCCTCTACGGGCTGATCACCGACCTCGCCGGCTTCGATCAGGTGAAGGGCGAGGAGTGGAAGATCATGGGGCTCGCCCCCTACGGCCGCCGCGACCCGGAACTGTCGGCGCTGCTCGGACGCCTCTGCACGGTGGAGCGCGGCCGCCTGCGCTTCGCCGACGCGGCGACGGTCCGCAGCACCGCCGCCGCGATCCTGGCGCGGCGGCCGTCGGACGCTCTTGATACCGGCTGGCCCGACCTCGCCCGCTGCGGCCAGGACTTTTTCTGTGAGTTGATGGACGTGCTCGTGGCGGAGGCCTACGCGCTGGCGCCGGGGGAGAACCTCGTGCTGTGCGGCGGCTGCGGGCTCAACTCCTCGTACAATGGCCGGGTGCTCGGCCGCTCCGGCTTCGCGCGGCTGCACGTGCCCTCGGCGCCGGCCGACGACGGCAACGCGGTCGGCGCGGCGTGGCTCGCCTTCGCCGAGGACAACCCGGACTGGGCCGGACCGCCGCCCGCGGCGCGCCCGCTCACCCCCTATCTCGGCTCGCGCGTCTCGACGGCGCCGATGGAGCGGCTGGCCGAGCAGGAGCCGCGGGCGAAAAAACTCGGGCACGATGCCGTGACCCGGGAGGCGGCGCGGATCCTGGCCGCGGGCGGCCTCGTCGGCTGGGTGCAGGGGCGGGCGGAGTTCGGGCCGCGGGCGCTCGGGGCCCGCTCGATCCTCGCCGATCCCCGGCCGGCCGGCGCCAAGGACGCGCTCAACGCCAAGGTGAAGTACCGCGAGGGCTTCCGGCCCTTCGCGCCCTCGATCCTCGCCGAGGCCGGGCCGGACTGGTTCGAGGACTACGCCGACAGCCCCTACATGGAGCGGACCCTGGTCTGGCGCGAGGCCGTCCGCGACAGGGTGCCGGCCGTGGTCCACGCCGACGGCACCGGGCGGCTCCAGAGCGTCACGGCGGCGCGCAACCCGGCCTACGCGGCGCTCATCGCCGCCTTCCGCGACCTCACCGGCGTGCCGATCCTGCTCAACACCAGCTTCAACGTGATGGGCAAACCGATCCTCCACGGGGCGGAGGACGCGATCCTGATGTTCTACACCACCGGCCTCGACGCCCTGGTGGTCGAGGACTGGATCGTCGTGAAATGAGAGGCGCCGCGCCCTCCCGGGGGAGGGCGCGGCGCCGGTTCACCGCCCCGCCCCCCCGCCGCAAATAACACGCGCCGACATCCCCGCCGCG
>NZ_JAUYZI010000034.1:49412-76734 GCF_030700245.1 Methylobacterium amylolyticum | reverse complement strand
ACACGTCCACCTGCCGCAGCTTGGCGATCACGTCCTCAGGCTTGTGTCGCTTCGTCCCCATCCGTCCGTCCTCGTCTTGGCCCACAGGCCATACCAAAGGGCGGACCACTCACAGGGGGGCGGATCACCTCCGGCAGACCGGACAACACGCCGCCGCCGAGCGCGGCACCGCCAGCACCGTCACGTGCTCGGGCTCGGCCGTGACAGCGACGACGCGCAGCGAGGAGGGGATGAAGGGGAGCAAGCGCTTGGGCATGGGTAGCTCGGGGACAGCATTCTCCCCATCCGAATCCCAGCCAAGCGCGACCGCTCCCGCTCACTCCGTGCCACCACACAAAGTGACGCAGAACCCTGTTCCGCGTGTCGCTTGAAAGGGGGACGCCGACTACCAGTGCCTTCCGACGACCATTGCGGCTCTCGGCCCAATCTCACACCTGATCGCGACACATCACGGCGCGAGGTTCCATTCGGCCGTGACACAGATCCCCACACCCGCGGCACTGGGCACGACGATGGTGATCTCCTACGGCACCGGAAACGTCTACCGGCACCCTCACCCGGAGGCGTTGCAGGCGCATGCCGCCGCAGGCTGGCACCAGTGGATCGCGACGGCTGGGCAGAAGGGCGGACCGACCCGTGGGGATCGACGACTAACGTGAGCCTGCTGCAGGTTAGCCGGGAATTCCGGCAGCGGCTTCCTCCCTCTTCACACCGCGAATGACGGCGTGACAAGCGAGTACGCACCCATCAGGGATCACGGATATGGTCAAGATAACGCCCTCGCGAACCTCCGGAGGGCAGCGTCAGTGGCGGAACCCCGGATAGACATAGGCGCGACGGATGGTCTCGCAGTCGCCTTCGCTGATGCCGCAACCACGCGCCACGGCGTACCATTCCTGGCCGACGATCCGCTCCATCTCATCGACGATGGCCGAGGCCTCCTCCGGTGTCAGGAGGAACCGACGGCACTCGCTGAGTAGGTTCGCGGCGTTTGCCAAACGGCCTTGGCGACCGCAGGCCATGGCGAGATCCCGCCTTTCCTCGGCCACCGCGGGCGTGGGCGTCAGGTCGTAGGCCGGCGACAGCCTCCAGCCCAGCGCCGGCGCGAAGGCCGCGTGATTGCGGGGATGATCGTCGATGTTGGACACCAGGGCGTTGAAGGTCATCCGACGGAACAGCTCGTGCGCGTCCTCCCGCGGCCGTTCGCTGATCCGTCGCAGCGTTTCGGCCAGGAGGATGTAGGACCAGCGCGCGCGGCCATCCGGCGTCTCGTCGGTTTCGAGCAGCGTGAGGGCGCTGACCATGCGGGCGCGGGAGTAGCCGCCCTCGACGCGCTCCCGGTCGAAGCGCTTCACCAGCAGCACGTCGCGGCCGCCGACGGCGGCGATCTGCGAGACGGCGACCTGCAGGCCGCACCGGCGGGCGAGTTCCAGGGTCGCATGCTCCACCCGCGCCATGTTCCACCGGTCGTCGGGGCGGTTGAATTTGGCGAGCCACAGCGCATCCTCGTGCTCCACCACCACCTTGGGGCGGGCACCACCCATGGACGTGCCGAGCAGCAGCAGTTCCTCGACCTGGGCGGCGTCCTGAGGCGGCTCGTCCGCGAGCAGGGCATCCGCCAAGCTCTGAAGCTTCTCCAGGTCCCAGGTCCTGTTGAACGCGCGCACGAGAGCAGGCGGATCGACGCCCAGGCCAAAGCCGAGGGCGCCAGCCCGGTCGTCGGGTGCGTACAGCAGGTAGTCGAGTTCGCCGAGCCGTGCGAGGCCGGCATGCTTCTCGATGACCCGGCGCCCCCAGTAGTCCGGGCCGGCATCACGGAGCGCTCCGAAGACGCCGTTGAGGCGCACCGTCTCGAAGCCGGCCCTGCCGAGGCGAAGTTCGACCGGATCGATCTCGACGGCATCCTGACGCTCGCGGTAGCGACGCCCATAGACGAAGCGCCCGACTGCGACGCCGTTGCGGCTGACGGTGTGCTCGAAGCGGCCGGCGGTGACGGCCGCAACGGCACCCGGCAGGGTGATGTAGACGTAAGCCTCAGGCATCGGCGCGATCAGAAGTCGTCGTCGAGCGCTTGGGGCGCCCGGGCATGGCGCCGCTCACGCAGGGATGCGAGTCGGAGCCCCTCGGCATCGGTCGTAGGATCGGCGAGGCCCCCAAGACGCTCGACCATGCCGTATGACCACAGGAGGGCGGCGTAGATGGCGACGCTGGTCGACGGCTTGCCGCGTTCGGCCTCGCCGATCACCTCTCGGCTCGCACCAATCCGCTCGGCAATCTCGACGAGGGTAATGTTGCGGCGCAGGCGTGCGGTGCGCAGATCCGCGCCCAGGCGCTTCAGAGCCGTCTCGACCTCGTAGGGCGGGGTGGTCAGCAGATGGCCGCGGCGCATGAGTGGTTCTCCGATGCATGCCATTATGTCGGCTCAAACAGGCAAAAGCAAACTATCTGTCGGTTTTAACCGTCCCCCATCACGGACTAGGTCTGGACCCGGCTCGACGACGCCGTCGGCGTTACGATCGGAGCGATGCGGCGCGGGCAGCACGCGGCGATGATGGGATTGTGGGTCACGATCAGGACGGTGATACCTAGCTCCCGGTTCAAGGCCAGAAACAGGGCCATGATGTCGTCGGTCGCCCGGTCGAGGACCTGATGGGTGCGACCTACCGGCGCTAGGCCGATCGACATCCTCCGCAGGAAAATCCGAAAAACCTGAGAGTCCGTCTGGGATCATATTGTTGTTCGGCGGCATCTTGTGCTGAGATGCGGCCTCTTTTTGGAGGCGGCTGATGTGGACACAGGAGAACCGGGGCCGGTACGATCGAAGGGGCCAGCGCTTTCCCAGCGACCTGACGGATGCCGAGTGGGCGCTGATCGAACCGCTGATCGCGCCGGCCAAGCGGGGCGGCAACAAGCGCACGGTCGATCTGCGAGCGGTGGTGGATGGGCTGTTGTACGTGCTCAGCACCGGCTGCCAGTGGCGGGCGCTGCCCACGGATCTGCCGCCGCGCGCGACCGTGCACGGCTACCTCGACCGATGGGACTACGACGGCACGCTGGCGCGGATCCACCACACGCTGTTCATGGCCTGCCGGGAGCAGGCCGGGCGGGCGGCCAGCCCGACGGCCGCCATCCTCGACAGCCAGAGCGTCAAGGGCGCGGAAAAAGGGGGGCGTCGATCGACCCGTCGGGCTACGATGCGGGCAAGACGATCCGCGGCAAGAAGCGCCACATCCTCGTCGACACGCAAGGTCTCGTGATGCACGCCCTGGTGCACCCGGCCAGCGTGCAGGACCGCACCGGCGGCGTGTGGGTGATGGCGACCCTGTTCGGCCTCTATCCCTTCCTGCTGCGGCTGTATGCCGACGGCGGCTACCAGGGACCGGCCTTCAAGGCGGGCCTGCGCCGGGTCTGCCGTCGGCTCAAGCTGACGATCGTCAAGCGCTCCAAGAAGGCCCAGGGCTTCGTCGTGCTGCCCAAGCGCTGGATCGTCGAGCGGACCTTTGCTTGGCTCAACCGTTGTCGGAGGCTGGCCAAGGACTGGGAATGCCGCTCGCGCACCGCCCGCGCCTTCCTCCTCCTCGCCTCCATCCGCCTCATGACGCGAAAGCTCTGCCAAACCACAATATGATCCCAGACAGACTCTCAGTGGAACATCGTGGCATCGTGCTCGGCGGCGACCGTGCCGGCCAGTTCGAGGCCGACCTGCCGCAGGGCGGCCTCGATGGCGGGGAGCGCCCGCCCCGACCCGCCCTGGACGGCGAGCGCGTGCGCCATGATCAGGTGATCGGCCACCGATTCCAGCGCCGAGGCCGGGAGCGCGGCGGCGTGGGCGGGCAGCGGGACGAACCGCCCGAGCACGCCTTCCGCCCGCAGGCTCCCGCCCGGCGCCTCGGCGACCGGCGTGATCGATCCCAGGAAGCCGAGGAAGGTCCGCTCGGGCGGGCCGAACGAGGGGACGGCGCCCGCCGCGACCCAGAGCGGCCGGCCGTCCCGGCGCAGCACCCGGTAGCGCACGCTGAACTCGCGCTGCTCCCGGATCGCACCCGCGACGGTGTTGCGGGCCACCTCGCGGTCGTCGGGATGCACCACGCGGATCCAGCCGTAATCGACCACTTCCTGGAGGGTCTGCCCGGTCAGCTCCTCCCAGTCGCGGCTGACGAAGGTGGCCCGGCCGTTCGCGTCGGTGACGAAGATCATGCCCGTGTCCCACGGCTCGCCCCGTCAGGCAGCGCGGACGGGGGACTGAAGTCAAGCTTGGCCCGCCGGCCCGCTCAGCGGTTCCCCCGCTCAGCGGCCAAGCTCGAACCAACGGGGGTGAACGCGATTGATCGGGGGACGCGACTCCAGCGCCGGTCGAGGACAGCCGTGCCGCACTACTTCATCGATCTCCACGACGGCGAGCGCATCACCCCGGACGACGACGGGGCCGCCTACGATGGGGCCGAGGCGGCACGGCGCGAGGCGATCAGGGCCCTGACCCTCCTGGCCAGCGACACCCTGCCGGACGGCAGGAATCGGGAGTTCACGGTCAAGATCTGGAACGAGACCGGCGAGCCGGTCTACGAGGCGCTGCTGTCGTTCCGGGGCACTTGGATCGGCGGCCCCGGCGGAGCGTGAGCCGAAGCGGCTTCGTGCGGGCTCGCGAAGAGGCGCCCCTCGGGTGAAGAGCAACCCGCCGGTCTCAGGGCCCGGGGGCGGGCACACTCCCATACTTGACGGCGCGGCCTCGCGCTGGGCGCGGTCGGCGTCGGGCCGCGGTCCCGCGCGCAGATGCCGGAAAGGCCGCCGCTGCGAGAAGATCCCACTCCGGTCCGGCTTCCGGACCGCCCCGATGAGAAGAACCATCCACACGCGCCGGCCGTCGATCTTCTCCGCCGGGCGGTCGGCGCGATGGCGCTCGCCTGCGGAACGGCGGGACTTTGGGAGCACATTCCGGGCCGGGACGGGTACGATGCCGCATCGACAGCACGGGCCGGCCGCGGGGCCGGACGGAGGATCCCATGGTCGCCTGGACGCACGCAGCCGCCGCGATGACCCGCTGTAGCCCATCCTGTTGCGGACGCGAGGGAGTGACGGACATCGGGGAACACGCGGGGGAGACGAGCGGCCATGCTCACGCATCACACGACGCACCACACGCCGGCTGACGCGCTCCTGGAGGGCGGCTTCCGCTACACCTCCCACGGGCGGGCGGCGCTGGCCACCGCCCTCGACGGCGGGCTGATGCCCGACGAGCTGTCGCAGATCCTGGCGGGCCGGCGGATCGTCGAGGCCTTCCCGGTCTGGCGGGGCGAGAGCCCGGCGGCCTACGCGGCGCGCGCCGTGTCCGAGATGTTCGTGGCCTACCTCCAGTAGCGCCCGCAGCGACGTCCACAAGAGCTCCCGCAGCAGCGCATCGCGGGAGCCTTGAGCGCGGCCCCGAACCTGCCTTCCCCGCAAGCACGCGATCCCGGTCGGACGCCCGGTCGAGGCGGCGCGCAGCGATCGACGGAGCTTCCCGCATGCCGCCCGCCAAACCGTCCGCCAAGCCCGGTCCGGCCCGACCCGTCCTGCGCGCCCTCGCCGTCCTCGGCGCCGCCTGCCTCGCCGCGGCGGCACCGCCGTTCGGGCAGGACCTTTCCCCGAGGCCGGTCCTCGCGCCGGTCGGCCCCGCGGCGGAGCCCGCCGGGACGGAGACGCGCGTCGCGCTCGGGCCGGGCGGCCGCGACATCCGGGTGGCCGGCGACCTGAGCGAGGGCGTGGCGGCGCGGGTCGCGGCCCTGCTCTCGGCCCATCCCGGGGTCGGGCGCCTCCATCTCACCAGCGATGGCGGGCTCGTCGCGGAGGCGGAGGCGCTCGGCGCGCTGGTCACCGCGCGGGGCCTCGCCACCTACGTGCCGGATGCCTGCGCCTCCGCCTGCACCCTGGTGTTCGTGCGCGGCCGGGAGCGCTACCTCGCGACCGGCGGCCGGCTCGGCTTCCACGCCCCCTACGAGGCCGATCCGTCCGGCGCGGCCACCCCCGTCGACCCGGCGCCCGAGCGCGCCGCCTACCTCGCGGCGGGTGTCCCGGCGGACTTCGCGGCCGAGGCGCTGGCGGTGCCCTCGGACGACCTCTGGATCCCCGACCCGATCCGCCTGCGGGAAGCGGGAATCGTCACCGCCCTGGTCGATACCGGCCGCTTTCCGGACTCGACCCTCGACGCCGACCCGAGCCCCGCCGCGGCGCGGGCACAGATCCTGCGCAACCTGCCGGTCCTGGCCGGAGAAGTTGACGCCGTGGCGGGCCTCGCCGGCTGGTATCGGGACGGCTACCTCGCCGGCCGGTCCGAGGCGGCGGCGATCGAGGGCCTGCGGCGGCGGGCCTCCGCCCATCTCCGGCGGCGCCTGCGCGCGGCCGACGACGCGACCGTCCTGAGTTTCGCAGGCGTCGTCCTGGCCGCGCTCGAAGCGGCCGATACCGGTGCCGAGGCCTGCGAGGCCGTCGCCGACGGCGACCTCGTCGCCCTCGACGCCGCGCTCCGCGCCGGGCGGCCGGCCGCGCCGGGTCTGGACGCCATCCTCGCGGGAACGCGGCCCGACGCCGCCGCGCGGCCCGACGGGGCGGCACCGGGCGGGCCCGGGCCCTGCGGCCGGCTGATCGCGGCGACCCGGCGCGCGCGCGACGGGGCCGGGGCGGCGGCCGCCCTGCGCGGCCTCCTCCTGCGCGATCCGCCGGCGGTGATCGCCAGCGCCGCCCTCCCGTGAGTCCGCCGGGGCCCTACGGGCCGTGCGCGGCCGCGTTCAGGGCGTCCGTGGCGATGCGGCTCACGAGCGCGTCCCGCTTGGCCTGGCGGAGCACGATGCGGGCGGCGGCCCGGGCGTTGGCGGCGCGCAGGGCGGCCTGCGGGCCGCCGTCGCGCAGGGCGCGCCGCGCCATGGCCCGGAACCAGTTCGCGTTGGCCACCGCCAGCGCGCGGCGGGCGGCCGGGCCGCGGTGCTCGATGGGATCGGGTGCGGTGAGCGTCAGCATGGGTGCCATCGCCGCGAGAGGGCCAGCGCCGTCCGTGGCCCACGCCTGAGATGGCGACGCGGCGGAAGGTCCGCAACAACATGCCGAGAGGTCGAACAGAAAAAAGTGCGCAGCCGCACCCGCGGATCCTGGCAGACTACTTGGTTTGCGCGGGGCACGGCTGCGCATCGACCGACACGCGCCGGCCGAACATTGTCCTGCCGCGGCGCACACGTCCTGCCGACGCGCGGCGGGGCGCCCAGGCGTCTCCGGGGCCCGCGTCGCGAGCCATCAAATCGCCCCGCCGCCGCGGCAACGGGATCGGTTAACGGTTCGGGGCTAGTCCTCGGAGGCCAAGCCGCGCCGGGCCCGGGACCCGCCAGACAGATGCTACGCGAGATCGTCCTCGACACCGAGACCACCGGCACGGACGCGCGGAACGGCGACCGGCTGATCGAGATCGGCGGCGTCGAGCTGCTCAACCACATCCCGACGGGCCAGACCTTCCACCGCTACTGCAACCCGGGCCGGCCGGTCTCGGAGGGCGCCTTCGCGGTGCACGGCCTGTCGGACGCCTTCCTCTCCGACAAGCCGACCTTCGCGCAGATCCTGCCGGAGCTGCGCGCCTTCCTCGGCGACGGGCGGCTCGTGATCCACAACGCCCCCTTCGACGTCGGCTTCCTCAACATGGAGTACGCGCGGCTCGGCGCGGACGCGCCGCCGCCGATCGCCCTGGAGGACGTGGTCGACACCCTGCCGATGGCCCGGCGCAAGCACCCGGGCGCGGCCAACAACCTCGACGCCCTGTGCACGCGCTACGGCATCGACAACACCCGGCGCACCAAGCACGGCGCCCTGCTCGACGCGCAGATCCTGGCGGAGGTCTACGTCGAGCTGCTCGGCGGCAAGCAGACGAGCCTCGGGCTGCTGGCCGCCGAAACCGCCGCGCCCGCCGCCGCCGCGGTCGTCGAGGCGGTCTCAGCCGCCCCGCGCCCGTTCCGCAGCCGCCTCACCGCGGCCGAGCGCGCCCGCCACGACGCCTTCCGGGCGAGCCTCGGCCCGGCCGCCGTCTGGTCCGACTACGTCGGCGCCGACGAATCGGCCTGAGCCCGCGCCGGGCCCGGTTCCCCGCCCACCCGCACTGCTGCATTGCACATAAATCATATTGCAACGCACAACGCGCCAGCCATATACCATCCCAGCGGATGGCGGGCGTGGAGTTCATCGTGGCACAGGGCATCGCGTGGGGGGCGGGAGCACGCCTCCCCGACAGCGAGAAGATTACGGTCAACCTCGGCCACGTCGACCTGGGCCACGTCGACCTGCTGGTCGCGGAGGGCGTCTACGCCAACCGCAGCGACTTCATCCGCACCGCGATCCGCAACCAGATCGAGCGCCACGCCGACATCACCCGGCAGTCGATGGCGCGGCGCAGCGTCGAGCTCGGCCTGCGCCGGATCGACCGGGCGACGCTGGAGGCGGCCCAGGCCGAGGGGCGGCGGCTCGACATCCGCGTGCTCGGGCTGGCCACCATCGCTCCGGACGTGAGCCCCGACCTCGCCCGCGCGGCGATCGGCAGTCTGTCCGTGCTCGGCAGCCTCCAGGCGAGCCCCGCGGTCCGCGCGGCGCTCGCCGACCGGCTGCGCTGATCGGCTGCCGCGATCCGTCGCGGCCGCCACGTTCTGTCCCCGCGTCGCGTTCCCGAGTTCTGTCCCCCGCGTTCAGTCCCCGAGTTCTCTTCGACGCGTTCTTCGACGCCGAACCGGCGGCCACCCCGGCGACGCGCCCCGCGGCGCGCCGTCCCCGACCGAGCCAGAGACGAGGCGCAGCCCGCATGTCCAAACCCTTCGGCAAGATCGACGGCCACGGCGCCTCCCCGCTCTCCGACATGTTGGAGGCGACCCGCCTGACCGGCCTCGGCCGGCTGGAGGAGGCGACCGCCCTGATCCAGCGCAGCCTGACCGGCCGGTCCGGCGCGGCGCCCGCCCAGCCCCCGGGCCAGGCGGCGCTGGAACCGCCGACCCTCGACCTCAAGGCCGAGCGCCGCGGCGAGGCGTCCGAGGCGCCGGGCCCGGCGCCCCAGGCACGGATGCGCGGCGTGGTCGACAGCGTCGTGCGCGGCCTCGCGCCGGTGCTGAAGGGGCTCGGGCAGCCGCTGCGCCCGGCGCCCGCCGGCCGCGGCCCGGCCCGCCCGCCGGGAAGCAGCAGCTTCGTGGCCCGCAGCCACGCCGACGCGGCGGGCGCGCGCGACTACAAGCTGTTCATCCCGAGCGATCCGCAGGTGCCGGCACCGCTCGTGGTGATGCTGCACGGCTGCACCCAGAACCCGGACGACTTCGCCGCCGGCACCGGCATGAACGCGCTCGCCGAGCGCGCCGGGATCTACGTGGCCTATCCCGGCCAGAGCCGCTCGGCCCACCCGCAGAAGTGCTGGAACTGGTACGAGCCGGGCGACCAGGGCCGCGAGGCGGGCGAGCCCGCGATCATCGCCGGGATCACCCGGGCGGTGATGGCCGCCCACGCGATCGATCCGGCGCGGGTCTACATCGCCGGGATGTCGGCCGGCGGCGCGGCGGCGCTCAACATCGCCCACGCCTACCCCGACCTCTACGCCGCGATCGGCGTCCATTCCGGGCTCGCCGCCGGCTGCGCCCGCGACCTCGGCTCGGCGCTCATGGCGATGCAGGTCGGTGCGCCGGGCCTCGGCACGGCGCCGAGCTTCGGGGCACCCACCGTCGGGCGCCGGGTGCCGCTGATCGTCTTCCACGGCGAGGAGGACGGCACGGTGAGCCCCCGCAACGCCGAGCAGATCCTGGCGCAGGCCGGCGCCTCGGGCCTCACCGCGGCCACGGAGACCTTCGAGGGCAAGGATGCCGCCCTGCGCGGCCACGCCTTCACCCGCACCCGCTACGCCGACCGGACCGGTCAGGTCGTCCTGGAGGACTGGCGGGTCCGGGGCCAGGGCCACGCGTGGTCCGGCGGGCTCTCCGAGGGCAGCTACACCGACCCGGACGGGCCGGACGCCTCGCGCGCGATGCTCGACTTCTTCGCCGAGCACCGGCTGCCCAAGGCGGCGTGACTGGCGGGCCGACTGGCGGGCCGACCGAACCGCCGGCGTTGCCTTCCGGCGGCGGGCCGCCTAACCCCCGCGCGATACACCGGGACCACAGATGACAGCGATACCGACGCTCGAAGGCCTCTCCGCCATCGCCGAGGCCTACGACCTGATCCTCTGCGACGTCTGGGGCGTGCTGCACGATGGCAGCAAGGGCCACGTCCCGGCGGGCGAGGCGCTGATCCGCTTCCGCGGCCTGCCCGGCCCCCGCACCCGGCGGGTGGTGCTGGTCTCGAACGCGCCGCGGCCGGCGGACGGGGTCGGCCGCATCCTCGACCGGTTCGAGGTCCCGCGCGCGGCCTACGACGCGATCCTCACCTCCGGCGACCTCACCCGCGAACTGATCGCCGAGCGGCCGGGCGCCCGGATCCGCCATCTCGGGCCGGAGCGCGACCTCGGCGTGTTCCGCGGCCTCGACGTGACCCTGGTGCCGGAGACCGAGGCCGACCTCGTGGTCTGCACCGGCCTGTTCGACGACCGCGCCGAGACCGCCGACGATTACCGGGACGAGCTGACGCGGCTCGCCGGGCGCGGGCTGACGATGATCTGCGCCAACCCCGACCTCGTGGTCGAGAGCGGCAACCGGCTGATCCCCTGCGCCGGCCTGCTCGCGGCGGCCTACGAGGAATTGGGCGGCGCGGTGATCTACGCCGGCAAGCCGCACCGGCCGGTCTACGAGGGGGCCCTGAAGCTGGCCGCCGGCCTCGACGGCGGCCGGGCGGTCGACCCGTCTCGGGTGATCGCGATCGGCGACGCGATCCGCACCGACATCGCGGGCGCCCGCGGCTTCGGCATCGCCAGCCTCCTGGTGGCCCGCGGCATCCACGCGGAGGAGCTCGGCGTCTCCGCCGAGCACCACCGTCTCGGCGATGTGGCGGAGTGGCTGGCCGAGCAGTCCGTGCACCCGGACGCGGTGATCGAGCGGCTGGTCTGGTAGGGGGCTGGCAAACCGGCCGGGCAGCGGCCAGGATCGGCGGCAGGGACGCCCGACCACACCGATGCCGGAGCGGGGGTCGCCACGAGGATCGATCGCGATGCCCGCCAAGCCGGCCACGCCCCGCGCGGAACTGCTCACGCTCGCCAAGCGCGTCGCCCGCGACCTGCGCGACGGCTTCTCCGCGCCGGGTGCTCTGTCGGTTCTCGGCGCGCAGCTCGCCGCCAGCCCCGAGGCGGTCGCGATCCTCCTCGAACTCCTCCAGGCCGAGATCCGCAAGACGCGGCCGAACGACGGGCTCGTGGAGGCGCTGCTGACCCTGTTCGGGGCGGCGCTGGAGGAGGCGCGCCTCGCCATCGAGTCCGGCGCCGCCGGCCCGGCTGCGGAGGTGGTCGCACGCGCGCGCGAATCGATCCGCGCTGCGGGCGAGGCCGGGGCGATCCCGGGCGCGCTGCTGATGGCCCTCATCCAGCAATTCACCGCGGCGAAGCTCGATCCCGGCGACGATCTCCGGAGGCTCATGGCCAGGCTCGTCGAGGAGGGGGGCGGCGCCGCCGCCGGTCCCACGGACATCGCCGCGCAGTACGAGGCCCTGGCCGCGGCCTTCGACGGGGACCCGTTCCTGATCCACGGCCAGCTCTCCGAGCAGCTCTCCGCCTTCCCCGAGGCGCAGCGGGGCCGCGTCATCGAGTCCTTCGTCGTCTCGGACGTGCCCGCGATGCGGGAGGCCGCGCTCGGCTGGCTGCTGGACGCGTCGCCGTCCGTGAGCCGGCCCGTCGCCGAATGCCTCGCGCGGGCCGCCGAACAGGGGCTGGTGTCGGCAGAGGCCGCCGGCCGGATGGCGCTGATGCGGCCGTGGCTGCCCGAGGCCGTGCAGGCCGGCGTCGACCGCGCCGTCCGGGCCTGCCGCGGGCGCGCCGCGGCCCCGGCGGAGCGCCCGGCGATCCAGGTCGCCAGCGTGATGGCCTCGGGCTGCGACGGGGCGGGGGCGCAGACCTTCCTCGTCCTGGTCAAGCGGGGCCGCAAGATGGCCTTCGCCTCCCTGCTCGCGAAGCACGGCTACGGTCTGCGGGACGCCCTCGTCATGGAGGGCCTGAGCATGCAGGAGATCGGGCAGCTCAAGGCCGAGATCGCGACGGGCATGGACCCGTTCGACGCCTCTCCGGAGATCGTGCGCGACGGCGTCGCGCACGGGCTCGCCGTAAGCCTCGACCGGGGCGAGCCGCCGCCCTTCGGGCTCGTGCAATTCCTCGAAACGGTCGGGCTGACGCAAGTCCGGCCCGACCGAATCGAGCCCGGGGCGCTCGTCGCGCAACTCCTGGCCGACGCGCCGGAGCGTCCGCCCGCCGCGGCGCTGGCTGCCTCGAAGCAATGGTCCAAGCATTACGCGTTCCCGCATTCCTGGTTCGAGGACGGGGAGGCCGCGCAGGCGGTGCTGCGGGCGCATCGCGGCAAGAAGGAGCGCGTCGCAACGCTCCTGGCCGAGGTCCTGCCCGCCCGGCGCGCCCGCTGGGGCGAGTTGCTGGCCTGGACCGCCAAGGCGGCCCGGGACCAAGTGGAGGACGATGCGTGGGTGGACTTCGCCCTCGTCGCCCGCGAGCTTCTCGGCGAGCGGCCGCTGGCCGAGATCCCGATCGCCGCCTGGATCGCCGGCCATACGGTCACGGCGCTCACGGGCCGGTAGCGGGCGCGTCCGGCCTCAGAGCACCTCCCGCAGGGTCGCCATCACCCGCGGCTCGGCGCAGTGGGCGACGTTGAAGCGCAGGAAGTCGGTCCAGCCGCCCGAGGGGCTGAACACGACGCCGGGGGCGAGCACCATGCCCCGCGGCAGCGCCCGGCGCGCCACCTCGGCCGCGTCGCCGCCGTCCGGCAGCCGCATCCACAGGAAGTAGCCGCCCCGCGGCTGTGCCCAGAGTTCGAGTCCGCAGGCCCGCAGGTCGCGCACCGCCCGGGTCATCGCGCCGGCCACCCGGCGGCGGGTCTCGGCGAGCGCCCGGCGGTAGGTCCCGTCGGTCAGGAGGCCGTGGGCGAGGGCGGCCGCCACGTGGCCGTTGCCGAGGCTCAGGCTGAGCTTGAGATCGACCAGCGGCTCGACCCAGTCGGGGCGCAGGGCGATCCAGCCGCAGCGCATCGCCGCCGTCAGGGTCTTCGAGAAGCCGCCGATCTGGATCACCCGGTCGAGCCCGTCGAAGCCGGCGAGCCGCGGCGCCGGCTCGGGTTCGAGGTCGCCGAAGATCTCGTCCTCGACGATCAGGGTGTCGTGCGCCTCGCACAGCTTCAGAACCCGGTGGGCGGTCGCGGGCGCCAGACTCGTGCCCGTGGGATTCTGGAGGGCCGAGTTGGTGAGGTAGAAGCGCGGGTGGTGCTCCGCCAGCAGGGTGGCGAGCGCGGCGAGATCCGGCCCCGCGGGCGTCATCGGCACGCCGACCACCGCGACCCGGTGCGCCCGCAGCAGCGACAGGAAGTTGTAGTAGCACGGGTCGTCCACCAGCACCGTGTCGCCGGGCTGGAGCAGGAACCGGCAGATCAGGTCGAGGGCCTGGGTGGCCGAATCGACCAGCACGATCTGGTCGGGCTCGGCCTGCACCCCCTTCTCCGCCACCCGCAGGGCGATCAGCGCGCGCAAGGGCCCGTAGCCGTAGGGGCTGTCGTACTGGGTGAGCACGGCCGCCTCCGTCCGGGCGACCGCGCGCAGGCCGCGCCGGACCGAGGCGTCCGGCAGCCAGTCCCCCGGCAGCAGGCCGGCGCCGGGCTGCATCAGGCCGGACCCGGTCTGCTGGAGCCGGCTGAGCCACATCGGATCGACGGCGCGATCGAGTTCCGGGCCCATCGCCTTCAGCACCAGCGGCCGGGTCTTGCCGGCGACGTAGAAGCCCGAGCCCGGCCGCGCGACGATCGCCCCCTCCGCGGCGAGGCGCTCGTAGGCCTCGACGACGGTCGATTTCGACACGCTCATCGCCTGCGCGAACGCCCGCACCGACGGGATCCGGGAGCCGGGGGCGAGCTGCCGGGCGGCGATGCGGGCGCGGATGCCGTCGGCCACGGCCTCGGTGCGGCTTCCGGAGCCGGGCTGAGACCCGGACGAAACCTGGGACGGCGCGTCCATCCGTACCGCTCTCCTTACCGGACAATTCTGATGAACCGTACAGGAGTGTCCCTGTCGCCGCCAGCCGACCGGGCCGATGCTGGCCGGGTCGAAACGGACTTTCGGACAGGAGACACCGCCATGCAGGCTTCCGGATGCGAGGATCTCGGACAGGCGCGGAACGCCCGGTCGAGCGTGCGGCGGGGGCTGGGCTTCATCGCCGCGGCGCTGGCGCGGCTCGCCGACGATCTCGGCCGCCCGGCGCGCGACCGCAGGGTGCTGCACAGGCTCTCGACCCTCAGCGACCGCGAGTTGCGGGACATCGGCCTGTGGCGTCAGGATCTCTCCGACGCGGTGCTGCCGGAGAACGGCAGCGTCTCGGCCTTCCTGATCGACCGGCGCGAGGCGCGGCGGGCGGCGCGGAACGCGATGCGCCGTTGGCCGTGATCCGTCCCCGCGGCGGGCACCGCCCCCGGAGAGACCCGCGGCGACCGTCGGGTCTCCGCCGCGGCTCAGGCCGCCTCCAGGCTGCGGCGGCAATGGTCGAGGTAGCCGACCTCGTGCCGGCCGGCCAGGGTGACGACGCTCGACCACAGCCAGGACGGGGCGCCCGCCTCGGGCCCCCGCGCGACCGCCTCCGCCCAGGCGGTGCGCACGGCCGCGTCCATCTGCCGGCCGTGCGCCCGGCCGACCACGCAGGCGAGGTAGTGCGCGGCCTGCACCGCCTCGGCGCGGCCGAACTGGTCGACGTCGAGCTTCAGGTCCTGGGGCAGCAATTCGCGCACCACCACCGACCGGTCGAGGAGGCGCACCGGCAGCATGCGCTCGCCGAGGTTGGGCGAGAGCGCCCGCGCCCCCGCCACCACCCGCTCGGCCGGATCCTCCGGCATCGCGGCGTCCGGCGCCGGGGGCGCGGCGGCGGCCACCGCCTCCTTGAGGTCGACCAGCGCCAGGCGGCGCTTGCCCTCCGGCTCGACGATGCGCACCAGCGCCGCGTAGCGCAGGAATCCCAGGGAGCTGCACCCCTTCATCCAGTAGGCGGCGTCGAGCAGGCGCACGTCGGCCTCGGCGCTGCGCCCGTTCAGGGCCAGGACGAGGGCCCGCACGTCGTCCTGGCGGAAGCAGGCGTCGAGGGCGTCGCGCTCCTCCGCGTCGAGGGCCCAGAACTTCCGCCCGAGGGGGATGGCCGGCTCCACGTCCTTCAGGCGCTCGCGGGCGAGGTGCTTCCAGTGCCGTCCGAGCGCGCGGCGGCGGACGGTGCGCACCGCGTCCGGCTCCGGGGGCGCCGCGCCGGCCTCCGGTGCGGCGAGGCCGCGGGTGTAGCCCCGGATCATCTCCTCCAGGATCCGGGCCGTGACGATGCCGGGCAGGTTCGAGCCGCGGGCGGCGCTGGCGAGCGACAGGCCGAGCCGGACGAGGTCGTGGGTCGGGTTGCCGACCACCGTCTGGTCGAGATCGCGGATCTGGATGTCGACGCCGCCCTCGGCGTCGGCCAGCGGCCCGAGATTGCCGAGGTGGCAATCGCCGCAGATCCAGACCGCGGGCCCCTCCGGCAGGGTCCCGCGCGGCAGGCCGTCGAGCCACTCGTAGAACTTCAGGGTGTTGCCGCGGACGTAGGCGTGCGGCGAGCGGGCCATCTTGAGGATCCGCTCCCGCTCCAGCACGGCCTCCCGCTCGGCCCGACCCACCCCTTCACCCGCGCGCATCGCAGACCCTTCGCCCCTCGTTCGTGCCGAGGCGTCATCCCATCCTCGCGAGCCGTCAACGCCGGAGGGCAGCCCGGTACGGCGCGACGTAACGTCTCCGCTGTGGATGAAGCGCGGCCGTGAAACGTTCGGCGACCGTCCCGGCTCAGGCGGCCCGGACGATCGTCGCCTCGATCTGTCCGTGCGGCTCGTCGGTGGGCAGGAACACGGTGCCGGGGTTGTCGAGGCCGAAGCGGCCGAGGTCGATCGGGATGTAGTGCTTGTTCGGCATCGCGAAGGCGATGTCGGCGATCTCGGGGACGGCCGCCAGCGCCGCCTCGCCCATCCGGTACATCGAGTCCTGCACGCCCTTCGAGTAGGTCGTGCCGAACTTGTCGAGCAGGATGTCGCGGATCCGGTCGTTCGCCGCCGCGTAGTTCGCCGGCGTGCCGGACCACGTCCAGGTCGCGTCCATGCTGGTGGCGGCGATCCGGTCGGTCGCGTCGGGCAGGGTGCGGTAGGCGTCGTCCACGAAGCCTGCCCAGCCCGAACCGGTGGTCTTCATGAACGTGAAGCCGCGCAGGCCGGAGCGCAGCACCGAGCCGTCGCGGCCCGCCGTCAGGTCCGCATACCCGACGCCGTTGCCATCCCGCACGAAGGTGTGCCCGTGCGGCGCGCCGCCGAAGGCGCAGCGGACCCAGCGGGTCTCGCGCGCCTCGACCTGCGCCTGCGCGACCTGCGGGTAGGTGTCGAGAAAGACCCGCGCCACGGCCTGCGCGAACGCCTCAGCGTCGAGCGCGGGATGTCGTGCGGCGGTGACGTTGACGATGTTGCGGACGCTGTCGGTGGCGATGCAGGCGCGGTTGTCGCCGGCGGTCCAGGCGGCGTCGAAGCCGCCCGTCAGCATCACCGTGAGGTCGAGTTCGCGCGGGGTGTGGTGGTCGCCGTCGCGGGCGAGCCGCATCACCCGCACCCGGCTCTTGCCGTACCGCGACGCGCTCAGGGGCATGGGGATCGTCTCCGGGTTCTCGTGACGGGCGGCCGGGCAGCGGGTCCACCGATGGCAAGGAATCTGCCACGATCCCGCCCGGCCACGCGACGGGGGCGGAGGGGCGAGATGGACGCGGAGCGCGACGGGACGATCCGGGGGCCGGACCTGCCGGCCAAGCCGGGCCTGCTGGAGCGCCGGTTCCGGCTCGCGGCCCACGGCACCACCGTCCGCACCGAACTGCTCGCCGGCCTGACCACCTTCCTGACGATGGCCTACATCGTCTTCCTCAACCCGAGCATCCTGGCCGAGGCCGGGATGCCGCACGGCGCGGTGTTCGTGGCGACCTGCCTCGCCGCCGCCCTCGGCTCGGCGGTGATGGGCCTGTGGGCGAACTGGCCGGTGGCGCTGGCCCCCGGCATGGGGCTCAACGCCTACTTCGCCTACACGATCGTGCTGGGCCTGGGCTACACGTGGCAGGCGGCGCTCGGGGCGGTGTTCATCTCGGGCTGCTGCTTCCTCGTCGTGACGCTGACCGGCCTGCGGGCGGTGATCGTCGACGGCATCCCGCGCTCGATGCGGATCGCGCTGACCGCCGGCATCGGCCTGTTCCTGGCGATCATCGCCCTCAAGAACGCGGGCGTCGTGGCGGCGAGCCCGGCGACCTTCGTGACGCTCGGCGACCTGCACAAGCCCGCGACGGTGCTCGCCATCCTCGGCTTCCTCCTCGTCGCGGTGCTGTCGGTGCGGCGGGTCCGGGCGGCGCTGCTGATCGCGATCCTGACCGTCACCACCCTGAGCTTCGTGGTCGCCGGCAACACGTTCGGCGGCGTGGTCTCGCTGCCGCCGTCGCTCGCGCCGACGCTGTTCGCCCTCGACATCCCGGGGGCGCTGTCCACCGGGCTGCTGCACGTCGTGCTGGTGCTGTTCCTCGTCGAGCTGTTCGACGCCACCGGCACGCTGATGGGGGTGGCGAGCCGCGCCGGCCTGCTGTCGCCGGATCACCGGGCCGGCCTCGACCGGGCGCTGATGGCCGATTCCGCCACGATCTTCGCGGGCGCCCTGCTCGGCACATCGAGCACCACCGCGTATCTCGAGAGCGCAGCCGGCGTCGAGGCGGGCGGCCGCACCGGGCTCACCGCGGTGACGGTCGCCGTCCTGTTCCTGTTCTGCCTGTTCCTCGCGCCGCTCGCCGGCTCGGTGCCGCCCTACGCCACCGCGCCGGCCCTGTTCTACGTCGCCTGCCTGATGCTGCGCGAGCTGGCCGCCCTCGACTGGGACGACCTCACCGAGACGATCCCGGCCTGCATCACCGCCCTGCTGATGCCGTTCACCTACTCGATCGCCACGGGCGTGGCGTTCGGCTTCATCAGCTACGCCGCCCTGAAGCTGCTGACCGGCCGCGCCCGGGACGTGAAGCCGGTGGTCTGGGTGATCGCCGCCCTGTTCCTGTTCAAGTTCGTCGAGACCGGAGGCGCGCACTGACGCCGCGGGCGGAAGAACCCCGCGGGCGGAAGGATCCCGCGGCCGAAAGGCTCGGCCGCGGGATGCGGTCAGGCGGCTTTCGGGGCTGCGGACGGGGCGCGGGGCCGGGCCGCCGCCGCGCCGTGCCGCAGGGTCAGGGCGAGGAACACGATCGCCAGGACGCAGGCGGCGATGAGCAGCATGAAGCTGCCGTTCCAGCCGTAATGGTCCGTCGTGTAGCCGACCAGGGCGCTCGCGGCCACCGAACCGCCGAGGTAGCCGAACAGCCCGGTGAAGCCCGCGGCGGTCCCGGCCGCCTTCTTCGGCACCAGCTCCAGCGCCTGCAGGCCGATCAGCATCACCGGCCCGTAGATCAGGAAGCCGATGCAGACCAGCGCCGCGAGGTCGATGCTCGGGTTACCCTCGGGGTTGAGCCAGTAGACCAGCGTCGCCGCCATCACGCCGAGCATGAACACGACGCCCGTGGCGCCCCGGTTGCCGCGGAACAGCTTGTCCGACAGCCAGCCGCACAGCAGGGTCCCCGGGATGCCGGCCCACTCGTAGAGGAAATAGGCCCACGAGGTCTTGTCGACCGAGAAGTGCTTGGCCTCCTTCAGGTAGGTCGGCGCCCAGTCGAGCACGCCGTAGCGCAGCAGGTAGACGAACACGTTGGCGAAGGCGATGTACCAGAGCAGCCGGTTCTTCAGGATGTGCTCGACGAAGATCTCGCGAGTGGAGAACTCGCGCTCGTGGTTCGCGTCGTAGCCCTCGGGGAAGTCCTGCTTCCAGGCCTCGACGGAGGGCAGGCCGCAGGATTGCGGGGTGTCCCGCATGGTCAGGAAGGCGAAGACCGCCACGCCGAGGGCCACCGCCGCCGGGACGTAGAACGCGGCGTGCCAGTCGCCGAACCACGCGAGCCCGAGCAGGAACAGCGGGCCGATCAGGCCGCCGCCGACGTTGTGGGCCACGTTCCAGACCGAGACGACGCCGCCGCGCTCCTTCTGCGACCACCAGTGCACCATGGTGCGCCCGCTGGGGGGCCAGCCCATGCCCTGGAACCAGCCGTTGAGGAACAGCAGGACGAACATGATCGCCACGCTGGAGGTCGCCCAGGGCGCGAAGCCGAACAGGAGCATGACCAGCGCCGACAGCACCAAGCCGATCGGCAGGAAGAACCGGGGGTTGGAGCGGTCCGACACCAGCCCCATCAGGAACTTCGACAGGCCGTAGGCGATGGCCACCGCCGACAGGGCCGTGCCCAGCTCGCCGCGGCTGTAGCCCTGCTCGACGAGGTAGGGCATCGCCAGCGAGAAGTTCTTCCGCAGCAGGTAGTAGCCGGCATAGCCGATGAAGATGCCCGCGAAGATCTGCCAGCGCAGGCGGTTGTAGGTCGGATCGACGCGATCGGCGGGGATCGGCGGCCGATGGGCCGCTGGCGCGAGAAAGCTGATCATGGCGTGCCTCTCCTGGCGTTCGGACCGTCATCCGCCTGACGGTTCTCGCGTTTCCACCTGATCGGCGCGGCCGTGACCGCGCCGTCCGCCCCGGGCCGTCCCCGCCCGGCGGCATCCCCTGTCCCGGCCGCTGCTCAGGTCCGGCGACACGGTCGCGCCCGTAGCCGGGCTGACGACCGCGCGTTCCCCGCGCTCCGGCCTATCCGGCCACGGGCGGCGCAGCGGCGGCCGTCATCGCCTCCACCTGCGCGCCCAGAGCCACGGCCTCGTCCGCGGTGAAGGCGAGGCCGAGCTTGGAGCGGCGCCAGAGGACGTCCTCGGCGGTGCGCGCCCACTCGCGCTCGATCATCCAGCGCAATTCGCCCGCGTGCAGCCCGTGGCCGAGATCCGGGCCGAGGTCCCCGGCGATGCGCAGGGCGTCGGTCCCGTAGGCGGCCACCATGCGCCGCACCGTGGCGGGGGCGAGGGCCGGCGCAGCGCGGGCGAGATCGGCCTCCAGCGCGCCGACCCCGTCCACGGGGAAGTCGCCGCCGGGCAGGGGCGCCGTGCCGGTCCAGGAGCCGCCCCGCGGTCCGAGGCGGCGGCCGATCTCCGCCAGCGCGTCCTCGGCGAGCTTGCGGTAGGTCGTGATCTTGCCGCCGAACACGTTGAGCACCGCCGCCTCGCCCGCGGCGCCGTCGGTGCGCAGGACGTAGTCGCGCGTGGCCTCCTGCGCCTTCGAGGCGTGGTCGTCGAACAGCGGGCGCACGCCGGAGAAGGTCCAGACGATGTCCGCGCGGCCGAGCGGCTTGGCGAAGTACTCGCCCGCGGCCCCCAGGAGATAGTCGATCTCCTCCTCCGTGATCGCCACCGCGGCGGGGTCGCCGGAATAGTCGCGGTCGGTGGTGCCGACCAGCGTCGTGTCGTTCGCGTAGGGGATCGCGAAGATGATCCGCCCGTCGGCGTTCTGGAAGATGAAGGCGCGGTCGTGGTCGTAGAGCTTGCGCACCACGATGTGCGAGCCCTGGACGAGGCGCACGTGGCGGTCCTCGCTGCGGCCCATCGGGCCCTGGATCACCCGGTCGACCCAGGGACCGGCGGCGTTGACGAGGAAGCGCGCGGCGAACGTCTCCTCCCGGCCGGAGCGCAGGTCGCGCTGCACGAGGTGCCAGAGGTCGCCCGCGCGCCGGGCCGACACGATCCGGGTGCCCACCGCGATCCCGGCCCCCTTCCTCTCGGCGTCGCGGGCGTTGAGGACCACGAGGCGGGTGTCGTCCACGCGCGCGTCCGAGTACTCGAAGCCGCGCTTGAACGCGGGCTTCAGCGCCGCGCCGAGGGGGCCGGTGAGATCCACACGGCTGGTGGCGGGCAGGCGCTTGCGGCCGCCGAGGTGGTCGTAGAGGAACAGGCCGGCGCGCAGCAGCCAGGCCGGGCGCAGGCCCGCGTGCAGCGGCAGGATGAAGCGCAGCGGCCGCACGATGTGCGGGGCGATGCCCCACAGCACCTCGCGCTCGGCCAGCGCCTCGCGCACGAGGCGGAACTCGTAGTGTTCGAGGTAGCGCAGGCCGCCGTGGATCAGCTTGGTGGACCAGGACGAGGTGCCGCTGCCCAGGTCGTTCTGCTCGGCCAGGGCGACCGAGTAGCCCCGCCCGGCCGCGTCCCGCGCGATGCCGCAGCCGTTGATGCCCCCGCCGATGATGGCGACGTCGACCGTGCGCATGATCCTCCCCCTTTCGCGTTGCGGCGTCGAGGCACGCTTTCGAAAGTGAGTGGATAAAATACGAAACTAATCGAAAGTCAACCGAAAGCGATCTCAGGCCGCGGTCTCGACCAGCCGGACGCCCGAGGCGCCGCACAGATCGCGCAGCGCCTCGCTCGGGCAGCGGTCGGTCACGAACGTGCCGACCTGGCCGAGCTGGGCGAGGCGCACCGGCGCGGTGCGCGCGAACTTGGTCGCGTCCGCCACGAGCACCACGTGGCGGGCGTTGGCGATGATCGCCTGCGCGACGCGCACCTCGCGGTAGTCGAAATCGAGGAGCGAGCCGTCCTCGTCGATCGCCGAGGCGCCGATCACGGCGAAGTCGACCTTGAACTGGCGGATGAAGTCGACGGCCGCCTCGCCGACGATCCCGCCATCCGCGCGGCGGATGAGGCCGCCCGCGACGATGACCTCGATCTCGGGGCTGGCGCGCAGGGCGTGGGCGACGTTGAGGTTGTTGGTGATCACCATCAGGCCGGAATGGCCGAGGAGGGCGCGGGCGACCGCCTCCGTGGTGGTGCCGATATTGATGAACAGGGACGAGCGGTCCGGGATCAGGTCGGCGGCGGCGGCGCCGATGGCCGCCTTCTCGGCGGCGGCGATCGCGCTGCGCGCCTCGTAGCCGAGGTTCTCGGCGCCCGCGCCGAGGACCGCGCCGCCGTGGACCCGCGACAGCAGGCGCGCGTCGCACAGGTCGTTGAGATCCTTGCGGATGGTCTGGACGCTGACCGCGAAGCGGCCGGACAAGGCCTCGACCTGGACGCGCCCCTCGCTGCGGGCGATCTCCATGATCGCGTTCTGGCGCTCCGAGAGCATCGTGCCCAACCTCCTTCCGCGGCATTCGAAGGCGCGCCGGGCGCGAACGAAGATGCAAGGCCCGGAAAGCGAAACATGCCGCCTCCGGCGCGTCAGTACGGCAAATGCCGGGATGCCGCCACGGGGTGCCGGACGCGGTGGCGCGCCCGCTCAGGCCCGCGTCACGGCGCCGGGGCCAATGCAGCCACGTCGAGAGGCTCGTCGAGCGCGTAGCCGTAGATCGCGCACTCGCCCTTGCCCTTGAGGGGGAACTCGCCCTTGGAGACCACCAGACAGCGCTCCCCGAGACGCCGGCAGGCCTCCTCGGAGAGGTGCAGGGACCCCGCCCCCGCCGTCCCGGCGACGCGCGCGGCGGTGTTCACCGTGTCGCCCCACAGGTCGAACGTGAACTTGGTCCGCCCGACGATGCCGCCGACGACGGGGCCGACATGGACCCCGGCCCGCACCCGCCAGCCGACCGCGCCCGCCCGGGCCGCGGCGGCCATGTCGCGCGCGCACAGCACCGCCGCCCAGATCGGATCGGCGTTGGGCTGGAGCAGGTTCGCCGTCGCCATGAAGGCGTCGCCGATCGTCTTGATGTTCTCCAGCCCGTGCCGGGCCGCCGTGACCTCGAACGCCTCGGCGAGGTGGTGGATCTCCGAGACGATCTCCTCCGGCGCGCGGCCGTGGCACCATGCCGTGAAGCCGACGAGATCGATGAACAGCACCGCGACGTCGTCGAACAGCCGCGGCTCGATGCGGCCCGTGGCCATCAGCTCGGCCACCGCGGGCACCGGCAGGATCGCGTGGAGCAGCTCGTCGGCCCGCTTGCGCTCCACCTCGATCGCCGCGAGGTGAGCCATCTCCCGGTCGTGGAACCGCTTCCGGTCGAGGCAGGCCCGGATGCGGGCGGCGAGCAGCACCGGCTCGAACGGCTTCGGCAGGTAGTCCTCGGCCCCGCTCTCGATGCAGCGCACGACGGTCCGGATCTCGGTGAGCGCCGAGATCATGATCACCGGGATGTGCCGCCACCGCGCGTCGGCCTTCATGCGCTCCAGCACGGCGTGCCCGTCGAGCGCCGGCATCATCACGTCGAGCAGCACGAGGTCGAAGGCCTCCTCCTCGAGCCGCGCCAGGGCGACCCGGCCGTTCTCGGCCCGGATGCTCGCGTGGCCGAGGAATTCCAGTTCCTCCTCCAGCACGTCGAGGTTGAAGGGCTCGTCGTCGACGATGAGAATGCGCGCCGTCTCCGCGGGCCCCGTCTCCTCGTCCGCCATGCCGAACCTCCGCGCATCACCGGAATCCGCCGACCCGGCCCCTGGTTAGCAAACAAGTCCCGATCGCGGCATGCGTGACGTCGACGGGCCCCGCCCCCCGGGTTCCGCCGGCCTCCCGCCCGCGCTCATTCGAGCCAGTGTTGCAGCTTCTCGAACAGGAGATCCTCGTCGAGGGGCTTCGTCATGTAGTCGTCGCAGCCGGCGGCGCGCGCCTTCTCCTCGTCGCCGCTCATGGCGTTCGCGGTGAGCGCGATCACCGGAATCGCGGCGGTGCCCGCATCCGCCTTGATCCGCCGGGTCGCCTCCCAGCCGTCGAGGACGGGCAGGGAGAGATCCATGAGGATGACGTCGGGCCGGTGGCTCGCCGCCATGGCGACGCCCATCGCCCCGTCGGTCGCCATGACCAGCGCGTACTCGTCCTCGAGGAGCTGGGTCAGCAGGTCACGGTTGAGCGCGACATCTTCGACGATGAGAATGGTCTTCATGACGGGACGGCGGCCCTGCAAACTGCGGGAGGACGGGCGCGGACGGGCATAGGATCGGAACGGGCGGCCCGACCGTCCGCGGGACCGGCTCGCCGACCGGCCGCGCGGCCGGCCGACACGCGTGGCGGGGGGCTCATCCGTCGACCGCCCCGGCCGGCTCGCCCAGGGGCAGGACGCGTCGCACCTCCTGGATCAGCGCGGAGCGATCGAGGCCGCTCTTCTCGATCAGCCCCAGCACGCGCTCGCGCAGCACGCCGCGGTCGCCGGTGTCGAGGGAGGCGGCCGTCAGCACGACCACGGGGATGGTGCGCCCGACGGGATCGGCCTGGAGCGCGTCGAGGAAGGTGAGCCCGTCCATGCGCGGCATCAGCAGGTCGAGCAGGATGATGCTCGGCCGGGCCTGCGCGATGCGCTCCAGCCCGGCGACCCCGTCCGACACCCAGTCCACGGTGCAGGGCTCGCCCTCCAGGAGCTGGCGGACCAGATCGGCGATGTTCGGATCGTCGTCGACCACCAGGATGCGCTCGCTGTCCGGGGCGATGCGCGCCAGCGCCCCCATCAGCGCCTCGCGCTCGAACGGCTTCACGACGTAGTCCGTGGCGCCGAGCCGGAAGCCGAGTTCCTTCTGGTCGACGATCGACATCAGGATGACCGGGATGTCGCGCGTCTGCGGGTCCGTCTTCAGGGCGTGCAGCACCTGCCACCCGTCGGTTCCCGGCATCACGATGTCCAGGGTGATCGCCCGCGGCTGCAACTCGCGCGCCTTGCGCAGACCCTCCTCGCCGTTGGCCGCGCCGATGACCCGGTAGCCGGCATCCGCCAGGTTCTCCTGGAGCAGGTAGACGACGTTCGGATCGTCGTCGATCGCCAGCACGACCTTGGGCCGGGCCTGCGCGCCGGGCCCGGCGGGCAGGGGCTGCACGCTCGCGGGCGGCTCCTGCCCCCCCGCGCTGTCGAGGTGGATCGGGATGACGAGGGTGAAGGTCGAGCCCTCCCCCTCCCGGCTCTCGACCAGGATCTCACCGCCGAGGAGCCGGGCGAGCCGCTGGCTGATGGCCAGCCCGAGCCCGGTGCCGCTGTGCGTGCGCGTCGCGCTGTTGTCGACCTGGCGGAACTCCTCGAAGATCAGCGCCAGGGCGCCCTGCGGGATGCCGATGCCGGTGTCGTTGACCGCGAAGGCGATCCGGTCCCCCACGACGCGGGCCCGCAGCGTGATCGCGCCGGCCTCGGTGAACTTCGAGGCGTTGCTGAGCAGGTTGATCAGGATCTGCTTGAGCTTCTCCTGGTCCGTGCGCAGCGCGGCCGGCAGGTTCTTCACGTCCCGGACGAGCTGCACCCGCTCGTTCTTCACCAGCGGCTCGACGGTCCGCACGCACAGGTCGAGCAGCGGCTCGGGCGCGAATTCCGAGATCTTCACGTCCATGCGGCCGGACTCGACCTTGGCGAGGTCTAGGATGGTGTTGATCAGCGAGAGCAGGTGCTCCGAGGCCTGGAGGATCTTGTCCAGATTCTCGTACTGCTTGGCGGGGAGCACGTCCTTGGCGCGGCGCATCACGAGGCGGGTGAAGCCGATGATCGCGTTGAGCGGCGTGCGCAGCTCGTGGCTCATGTTCGCCAGGAAGTTGCTCTTGGCGATGTTGGCTTCCTCGGCCGCCGTCTTGGCCTGGCGCAGGGTCTCCTCGACGCGCTTGCGCTCGATCACCCGCCCGATCTGGGCGCCGATGTTGGCCATGACGCCGAGCAGGGCCTCGCTCGGGGCGGTGCCGGCGGGGGCCAGGAATTCGAGGACCGCCACGGTCTCGCGGCCGATCGTGACCGGGAAGCCGAAGCCGGCCCCGATCCCCTCCGCCAGCGCCGCCGCCCCGCGCGCCGCGTCGGGCTCGGGTCCGCCCTCCAGGAACCAGACCGGCCCGCCCGCGGCGAGGACGCGCCCGGCAAGCCCCTGGCCCGGGGCGAACCGCGTCTCCTGGGTCACGGCGCGGAAGCGCGCGAAGCGCTCCGGTGCGTCGCAGTGCCAGTACCCGGTCGGCAGGAGGTCGCGGCCGCCCTCCTCGGCCAGCGCGTAGGCGTGGCCGAGGGGCCAGCCCGTGTGCTCGGAGACGCAACGCAGGCAGACGCGCACCGCCTCCTCGACGCTCGCCGCCTCGTTGGCGGCCGTCGCCGCCACCTGGAGCAGCGCCACGAAGGCCGTCTGCTCGTGCAGGGCGAAGTCGCTCTCCTTGCGCGCGGTGATGTCGCTCCAGGCCTCGACGACCTCGACGGGCTGCCCCTGCGCGTCGCAGATCAGGCGCTGCTCGTCCCGGACCCAGCGGTAGCTGCCGTCGGCGTGCCGGAACCGGTACTCGATGACGTTGCGCCCCGTCTCCAGCAGCCGCGGGAACTCGGCGAACACTCCGTCCCGGTCGTCCGGGTGGACCCGGTCCAGCCAGAAGTCCGGACCGGACAGGTAGTCCGCCGGCTCGTAGCCCAGCAGGTCGCGGACGTTGTCGCTGATGAAGGTCGGCGCGTGATCCCCGCCGACCTCGAAGCTGCAGATCATCGACGGCGAGGCGGTGAGCAGGTAGCTCAGCCGCCCTTCCGCGGCGCGCATCTCCTGCTCGGTGCGCTTGAGGCCGGTGACGTCGGTGTAGACGGCGACGGTGCCGCCCTCCTTGGTCCGGCGCTCGTTGATCTGGAGCCAGCGCCCGTCGGCCTGGGTCTGGAGGATCGGCCCGGCCGGGGCGCGGTGGCGGGCGAGCCGGTCGTCGAGCCACGCCTCGACGCTCGTCCCGGCCGCGCGCACGATGCAGCGCGCGGCGATGGCGCGGGCGATGTCGACGAACGGCGTCCCGGGGACGATGACGTCGGCGATCGCGGGGTAGAAGGCCCTGAAGTTCGCGTTGCAGGTCACCAGCCGGTCGTCGGCGTCGAACAGGGCGAAGCCCTCCGAGCTGCTCTCGATGGCGTCGATCAATTGCTGGCGGGTGGCGCCGGGGCCCTGCGGATCCGACGCCGGCGCTTCCGTCTGTCCGCTTGCCATGAGGACCTGCATCCGCTCGGGGTTTGGTGTGGGCGACCCCCGCGCCTCGACGGGGTGGACGGCTTGGACGGGCGGCGGAGGAGCCTCCGACGCGGATCCTCAATACCCGATAAACGCGCGCCGTCAGCTCCGTGTTTTTCCCGCACGGACTGCGCCCGCGCGCCCGGACGGGGGGCGGATCCGGGCGTCGGGCGTGCCACCGGTCGACCGCGGCGCCCGGACCCTCTACGCGCTGTCCCGCGCCGCCCGCCTGGAGCCGTGGCCCCGAGCGGTGGGGTCGGGGACCGGGGCACGGGTGTGTTTTGAAGCGCCCT
>NZ_JAUYZI010000034.1:0-49402 GCF_030700245.1 Methylobacterium amylolyticum | reverse complement strand
CGGGCGGCCCCCCCCCGCCCGCGGGGCCCGGGCCCGCGGGGGGGGGCGCGGGGCCACGGCTCCAGGCTTCTGTTTCGACGCGCTCTCTGTCGCCGAACCGGCATCCACGTCGGCGAAGAGCGCTCTAGCCGGCGCCGACGGGCCCCGGCGCGTCGACCGCCACCGCACCGGGGATCCGATGGCCGAACCTCTCGCGACGACCGGGCCGGGCAGCGGCGCGCCGGCCAAGCCCGACCGGATCGGCTCGATCGACGCCCTGCGCGGGCTGGTGATGCTGCTGATGCTCGTCGACCACGTCCGGGAGTTCGTCTACCTGCACGCCCAGGTCCGCGATCCGATGGATCTGGCGGCGACGCCCCCCGCCCTGTTCCTGACGCGCGCCGCCTCGCACCTGTGCGCGCCGGTCTTCATCCTGCTCACCGGGCTGTCGGCCCACCTCTACGGCCAGCGGCACGGCGCGCGCGCGGCCGCCGCGTTCCTGCTGACGCGCGGGCTCCTGCTGGTCCTGCTGGAGGTCACCCTGGTGAACCTCGCCTGGACCCGCAGCCTCCTGCCGCCGATCCTCTACCTGCAGGTGATCTGGGCCATCGGCCTCAGCATGATCGCGCTCGCCGGCCTGCTGTTCCTGCCGCGCGCCCTGCTCGCCGGCCTCGCCCTGCTGATCGTGCTGGGGCACAACCTGCTCGACGGGCTGGTGCTGCAATCCGGCGAGCCGGGCTACGTCCTGTGGTCGATCCTGCACCAGCGCGGGCTGATCGCCCTGCCCTGGGGCGCGGCGCGGACCTCCTACCCGGTCCTCCCCTGGATCGGCGTCATCGCGGCGGGCTACGCGCTCGGGCCGGTCTTCGCCGCCGCGGTCCCGGCCGCCGCGCGGCGGCGGCGCCTCCTCGCCCTCGCCGCCGCCGCGCTCACCGGCTTCGCGGCCCTGCGCGGCCTGAACGGCTACGGCGATCCCGTGCCCTGGCGGCCCGGCGACACCCTCGCGGCGACGGCGATGTCCTTCGTCAACCTGACCAAGTACCCGCCCTCGGCCGACTTCCTGCTGCTGACGCTCGGCCTCGGCCTCCTCCTGCTCGCGCTGTTCGAGGCGGTCCCGCGGCGCGCGCTGGGGCCGCTGCGGGTGTTCGGCGGGGCGCCGCTGTTCTTCTACCTCGCGCACCTGCTGCTGCTGCGCGCGCTCACCGAGGCGGCCGGCGGGCTCGGCCTCGCCGACCCGGCGGGGCGGGTCGCGGTCGATGCACCGGCGCAGATCTGGCTGATCGCCGCGCTCCTCGCCGGTCCGCTGTTCTTCCTCTGCCGGCCCGTGGTGGCCCTGAAGCGGCGGGCGCGCTGGCGGGGCCTCAGCTACCTGTGAGGCCCCGCGCGATCCTCACGCGTGCAGCCTGAAGATCGCGGAGCCGGAGGGGATCCTCCGGTCCAGGAACCGGTGGAGCCGGCTCTGACCGACCGGCTTGAACCCGCGCTGCTCGAACAGGGTCCGGAGGGTCGGGTTGACGTACACGACGTAGATCGGGCGCGGCTGCGCGGCGTACGACGCGGCGATGATGTCGGCCAGCTTGAGCAGCGTGTCGCGTCCGAACGGATTGAACAGGTAGATGACGCACGGGCAGGACGGGATCCGGTACTGCGTCGCCTCGGTCGTGTGCAGCGCGAACCGGCCGCCCGCGATGCCGCCCGGGAAGTTCCGCTCGATGTTCGCGCCGGCGATGGCGTTGAGTTCCCCGGCGATCTCCACGCCCTCGATCCGGCGATAGGGCAGCAGCCCCGCCAGGATCAGCGCGCGGCCCATGCCCGAGCCGTAATCGATGAAGGCGAAGCGCGACGCGTCGATGCGGAGCGCGCCGACGCTGAGCCAGAAGGCGCGCACCGGGCTCGGCGCGTACTCGTAGGCGTCGGCCGGGCTGCCCGCGACGAGCTGCATCTCCCCGGGCTGCCGCCGCCCCTCCGTGACGACGCCGTACCGGGCGTCGAACGGCCGGCCGAGCGCCCGCCACACCGCCGACAGCCCGATGCGCCACAGGGGGAAGAAGATCTTGCGTTCGCTCATCGCCCGCCAGCCCGCGGCCCGCGTCGCGCGCGGGCTCAAACGCGGCGGTTATCGGCGCGGGCGGTCCCGGCTTCAAGGGCGGCGGGCAGCGCGGGCGGCGCGTCGGACGGCGCCCGCGGTTCCGACCGCGGCCGGGACACATCGTACCGGGTGCCCGAGACGCCTCCGCGACCCGGGCCGAGGACTACCTAAGCAGCGACGCAAGTTCCGACAAACCGGGCTTCGGTTTTCGGCTGGTATTTCTGCACGCGCTCCAGTATTCGTGTCCGCGACCGCGATCTGCCGCCCTCAGAGACTGACGAACCGATGCCGACCTCCGAATCACATCTTTCGGTTGACGATATTCACAAGATACAACCAGAAATTGACAGACTCGAAGGCTGGGAGCGATCCTCGGGCCTCCTGTTCGCAGTCCTCCTGGTGCCGGCCGTCCTGGTCGCCGCGCCGCTCGCGCTGCTGATCGCCCTGCGCGAGCGCGTCGGCCGGCGGCGGGCCGCGGGGGGTCTGGGGCAATCCCTGTCCTGAATCCGCCCGCCGGGCCGCACGTCCCGGCGCGCGTCGGGCTGCCTTTCGCCACCGGTCAGCGTCCGGCCCGGAGCGCCGCGCGGGCCGTCAGGAACAGGACCGCGGCCGTCGAGACCGCGTGGCCGAGGATGACCACGCAGGCGGCGCCGGCCACGCCGTGGGCGGCGATCAGCGGATAGGCGGCGACCAGCGTCACGAGCGCGCTCGCCGCGAACGCCGCGAAGACGCTCGAGGTGCGCCGCGTGACGCGCAGGCAGATGACGGCGAAGTCGCGGGCCAGGATCAGCGGCGGGCCGATGGCGATGATGGCGGCGATCCCGGAAAAGCGCGCGTAATCCGCGCCCAGAAGCAGCCGGAGGATGTCGGCGCTGTAGGCCGCGATGACCACGCAGGTCGCGACGATCGGCACCTCCAGCAGGACGAGGATGCGCAGGAGGTAGCCGATCAGGGCCGCCTCGCCGCCCTCGCGCAGGCGCTGCGCGGCCCGGCGCGGCATGATGTACTCGAGGCTGGTCATCAGCACGAGCAGCGGCCCGAGCAGGATCTGGGCGGAGCGCAGGCCCGCCGCGGCGTCCTCGCCGAGCCAGGAGCCCGCCAGGATCGTGACCAGTTGCTCGTGCGCCGCCGACACGAACACCACCAGGGCGAGCCAGCGGCCCAGCACCCAGTGATGCTGCCAGACCGCCCGGTGCAGCACCGGGCGGACGCGCGCCCGCAGGGTCCCCGCGTAGATCGGCACCGTGATGAGGGCGGCGAGGCCGCCGCACGCGAGCAGCGTCGAGGTGTCGATCTCCCACGCGAACCAGGCCGCCGCGACCATCGCGGCGAACAGCAGGTGCCGGGCGCACTCGCTGGCGAACGCGAGCCGGGGGCGGTTCGTCGCGAAGGCGAGGCGCTTGGCGCTGTCGTGCGCGACGAACCCGGCGCCGAACAGCGCCGCCGCGACGGGGAGCCACGCGCCGCCCAGCATGTCGGGGCGCCTGACCAGCACCTCGACGTAGAGCGCGACCGCGAGCCCGACCAAGGCCGCCGCCGCCAGCGCGCCCCGCGCCACGGCGCTGAAGTAGGGGGGCGTGCGCGTGCGGTGGCCGGACGCGACCGCCATAGGCCCGGACACGAGCTGGTACTGGAGGACCGCGAGCAGCGCGACGCCGGCCTGGACGAGCACGTATGCGCCGAACCCGGCGACCCCGAGCAGCCGCGCGGCGACCACCGAGACGACGAGGCTGATCCCGCTCTGGAGGGCCTGCACGCCCGTCGACCAGACCCACGTGCTCGACCAGAGCCGGAGCGCCAGGCCGCGCACCCGGCCCCCGCCCGCCCCGAGCGCCGCCGCGGGGGTCATGCCGCGCGCTCCCGGGCGCGGCATGACCCGGCGCGGACGCGCCCGGGCCCCGCGGCGGCGCGGCCCCGGCCGACCGATCCGGGGGCGTCCGGGATGGCGGTCCCGACGACGGGGGCGACCTTGGGCACGTTCACGGCGCTCCATCGCGCGAGAGGAGGGCGCCGGCACGCCGCTTGAGCGCCGGGTCGCGGGACAGGACCGCGACCCGGTCCATGCGATCGACCGGCAGGTCGAGGGCGAGGCCGGCGGCCTTGAAGGCGTCCGCGACCGCGGCGGGCGTGCGGGCGTCGGCCGCGCCGGGAACCTGCCGGGTGCGGTTGTCGGCGACCGTCTGGCGCCGGGGTTCGGCGCCCTGCCCGATCGTGATCTCCCCGCTCGCGACGAGGGTGTTGTCGCGGATCGTGTTGCGCTTGGCCACGAGCGGCTCGTCGGCCAGCAGCCCGGCGAGCTTCGGATAGCGCGTCGACCACGGCGGGCGGGAGGCCGGCACCGCGTCGAAGGCCGCGCGCAGCCCGTTGTCCGAGCTGGTGATCGGCGGTCCGGCCCAGACCACGCCGCGACCGTCCACGGTCACGGCGGGGGGGGAATCGACGAAGACGTTGCCGATCACCGCGTTGTCGCGGCCGCCGCCGATGAACACGGGCTGCTGCACGCGCAGGAACAGGTTCGCCTCGACCCGCATGCCGCTCGCCATGTCGTCGAGGTAGATGCCCCTGACGTCGAACTCCGGCGTGTGTCCCGGCTGCGCCTGCACGTCGTGGAGGAAGTTGCCGCGCAGGCGCGTGCCCTGGGCGGCCACGTCGCGGCCCGTGTAGAACACGCCGACATCGGACGATTCCCGGGCCACGTCGAACACCTCGTTGAAGGTGATCTCGTGGTCGTTGCCCTGGAAGCGCACCGCGAGATGGGGGGCGTGCGCCATCAGGTTCCCGGTCACCCGCATGCCGACGCCGTTCACGGAGACCGCGTCCTTGTAGGTGCGGCCGAGCCGGCTGAAGCGCGCGAAGACGCTGTCCTCGACGAAATTCTCCCCCGGCGTGAGCCGCGCCCGGTCGCCGCCGGTTAGGGCGACGCCGCCCTCGCCCGTATCGGTGACGACGGAGCGCCGCATCCCGGAGCGGGCGGCGCCGTCCACGACGAGGCCGCGGCCGCCGATCCAGCGGAGCGTGCAGTCCTCGACCACCACGTCGGCGCCGCCCGTGACGGTCACCGCGTCGCCCCGGCTGTGCTCGAACGTCAGGCCCTCCAGGCGGACGTGGCTCGCGCCCGCGATCTCGATCAGCCCCGGCGCGACCGAAACCTCGATCGGCCCGGGGCGGCGCGGCAGGAGGTAGACGAGGCCCCGCCCCGCGTCGCGCCACCACTCGCCCGGAACGTCGAGTTCCGCGAGCGCGTGCTCGACGACGTACCGGTCGCCGTCCTGGACCGTGTAGAGCGGCCGTCCCACGAGGGCGAGACGGTTGGAGCCCCGCACCGCCGAGACCGCGGGCAGGGTCTCGAACGAGTAGTCGTGCCCGAGATACCCGCCGACCCAGAGATCCGTCTCGTCGACCCAGCGGTCCGCCCGGCCGTCCGGAACGCGGATCACCGGCCCCCCCTCGGCGCCCTGCCCCGCCTCCGCCACCGCGACGCGCGCCCAGCCCGCGTTCGGCCAGCGCGCGGGCACGAGCGCCCCGTCGGCGTCGAAGAACTCCATCGGCGTCAGCGGCGACGGCTCCGCGCGGACCGGCTGGACGCCGGTGTTCGGCTGATCGGCCGTATGGGTCCGGCGGACGCCGACGCTCGGCTGGGCGGCCGCCGCGGCGGGGAGCCTGTAGCCCACGACGCGCCCGCGCACCGCCGGGTCGAGGCCGGGCGGCGGCGCATCGGAGGCGCGCTCCAGCGGGACGCTGCCGCTCAGCCGGCTGCTGCCGTCCGGCGCGCCGCGCAGCACCAGCGGCCGACCGGGCTGACCGCCGAGATCCGCCTCGATCCGGACCGCCTGCGCCAGGCGGTGCACGCCGCCGGCCAGTTCGATGACGGCCTGCCCGCCCGCCCCGGCCCGGCGCCGGCGCAGCAGCGCCACCGCGTCGCCGAGGCTCGCGACCACCGGCTTCGGGCCCGTCTCGGCGACCCGGGCGGCCGGGTCGACGCGGATCAGCAGCGCGGTCTCGGACCGTCCCGGTCCGGCCGGCGAGGCGGGCGCCGGCCACGTCAGGGCGGCGAGCAGGCAGCCGGCCGCGCCGAAGGCGCGTGCGCGGCCGGCTGCCGCGCGCGCCCAACCGTCTCCAGGGCCGTGTTCCGAGGCGGTCTCCTGCGCCGAGCCGGCATCCACCGCGACGGAGCGCGCTCCGGCAGGGACGGCCCGGTGCGGATCACGGCTCTGAGTCATCGTCTCGACACATGTCCCCACGCCGAACCGGGCTCCACGTCGGGGAATCTCGACCCCGCTCCTCGCCGGCGGCCGCCCGTCATCGGCCGATCGCCTCTCATTCATCGCCGGCGCCGGGGATGCGTCCGCGCGGAGCGACCCGGGACGGGGGCCGGACCGCGCGCCCGGATCCGCCGGAAGACCTGTCGATCGCCTGTCGGATGGACGCTCAGACCGCGCCGACCGTGCGGTGCGACCCGTTTAAGAACCGATAAGCCGCGGGGAAATCCGCATCGCGTACTGCGCGGCGCGCGTGCGACACGCTGTCCAGCGAAGCCTTTTAGCGCCGCGCCCGGAGTGGGACATCAGCATAGAAAATACTTAAGTATGATGCATCAAATTTGTCGCGATCCCGCGTGCGCCGATGCACATTCGGTCGGATCGACATACTTGTCTTAATCGTTGGCAACGCGCAATGAGGCCGCGGATTGTCGATGGCATTGCGCTGTTCCGCCGGATCCACGGTCCGGGCGATCGGTCGGCTGGAGAGTGGAATCGTGTCCTCAGCAGTGCGCTCCGACTGCCCCACGCCGATGAGCCCTGTCGATCGCGCCGCCGCGGGCCGCGCCGCCCGCGCGGAGGCCCGCCACGCCGTCAGGACGGAGATCGTCGACCCGAGCGCGTTCCTCGCGTGCGAGGCGGCCTTCCGCGCGCTGGCGGACGCGGCGCCCGAGACCAACGCCTTCCTGGAGCCGGCCGTGCTCGACGCCGCGCAGCGCGCCGATCCGTCCGTCCCGATCGTCGTCCTGCTCGCCTGGGACGCCGCGCCCGAGGGCCGCCTGGTCGGCGCCTGGGCCTTCGCGCGGCGCGGCGGCGCCCTGGGGCGGCTGCACGCGCCGGCCGTCCCGCTCGGCACGCTGGCGGTCCCGGTGATCCGCGCGGGCTGGGCCGAGGCCGTGCTGGCGGAGTGGTTCGCGCGCGTGGCCGCCGATCCGCGGCTGCCGAAGGTCCTGGAACTCGACACGGTCGACGACGCCGGGCCGGTGGGCGCGGCGCTCGACCGGATGGTCGCGGCGCGGCGGATCTCCCGGCGCGTCGTCGCGCGCCGCCGCCGCCCGATGCTCGCCTCGGACCTCGCGCCGGACGCCTACCTGAAGCAGGCGATCTCCGGGTCGCGCCGCAGCAAGCTGCGGCAGTTGCGGGCCAAGCTCGGCCGGCAGGGCGACCTGCGCCACGTCGTCCACGAGGGCGAGGCCGTCGCCGCCGCGACCGCGCAGTTCCTCGACCTGGAGGCGCAGGGCTGGAAGGGGCGCCGCGGGACCGCGATGCTGGCCGACCCCCGGGTCGACGCCTTCGTTCGCGCGGCGCTCGTCGCGCTCGCCGGGCGCGGGCTGGCCGCCGTCAGCGCCCTGACGCTGGACGGCCGGCCGGTGAGCATGTGCCTCCTGCTCCGCTCCGGCGGGACCGCGTTCACGTGGAAGATCGCCTATGACGAGGCGTTCGGATCGTGCTCGCCGGGCTATCAGCTCGCGCTGGACGACACCGCGGCGCTGCTGACCGACCCGGCGGTCGCGCGGACCGACTCGTGCGCCTCCGACGAGACCGGGATCATGGCCGGGCTCTGGCGCGAGCGCGCGGACACCTCCGACGTCTTCCTGGGCGCGCGCCCCGGCCGCTCCGTCCGGTTCGAGGCGGCGATGGCCGCCCTCATGGCCGCCCGCCTCGTCCCGGAGGTGCGGCGGCGGCTGCGGCTGCGGACCCGGCTGAAGCCCCTGCTGCGCGCCCTGCGCGTCCGGCGCCAGGGCTGAGGCCTCCCGTGAGCGCTCTCCCCATAGCGACATCTCCTATGGCGACATCGGCCGCGGAGATGACGCCGCCGGTCGGGCTGCGCGACCGCGTCAAGCGCTTCGCCCTGCGCGGCGTCCTCGACCGCGCGCGGCCCCTCGCCTACCGGCGCGCGCGCGAGACGGTGCGCTGCCTGACCTTCCACTACCTCTTCCCGGAGGAGCGGGAGCACGCGACCCGGCTGTTCGCCGCCCTGAAGCGCGAGGGCGACTTCGTCACCACCGCGGAACTCCTCGCCCTGCTCGACGGCCCGGCCCGGCCCGCGGGCCGGCTGTTCCACCTCTCGGTGGACGACGGGTTCCAGAACGTGGCGAGCGAGGCGCACCCGATCCTCCGGGCAGCCGGCATCCCCTACGCGCTCATGGTGTGCCCGGCCTTCGTGGGTGCCGGGGCCGAGGGGCTGGACCAGTTCCGCCGCAACGCGCGCTACGCCAGGGGGCTGCCGACCGCCGACTGGGACACGCTGGCCGCGCTCGGGCGCGAGGGCGTCGAGATCGGGGCCCATACCCTGACGCACCGCGAGGTGTCCCGGCTCGCGCCCTGCGAGGTGGAGCGGGAGGTTGCGGGCTGCCGGGCGGCGATCGAGGGTCGCCTCGGGACCCCGTGCACGAGCTTCGCGTGGCCGTTCGGGCAGGCCGCGGCGATGAGTGAGGCGGCCCTGGCGGTCGCGGCTGGCGCCGGCTACCGGGCGGTCTTCTCCAGCCTGCGCGGCTCCCTGAGGCCCGGCGGCGGCGTGCCGCGCTACCTGCCGCGCCACCACTTCGAACCGGGCTGGCCGATCGCCTCCGTGCTGTACTACGCGACCCGGGCGGAGCCGCCGTTCGTGGCGAGGCCGCTCGCGCCATGACACCCAGCGCCACGACATCCAGCGCCATGACACCTCGCGCCATGACACCTCGCGCCTCGACCTCTCGCACCACGACACACGCGGAGCCGTTCATGACAGAGCGCGGCGGGCCGACCGCGACGACGGCCGCGGCCGCCGATCCGGACCGGCGACCGGCCGGGCAGCCGGGCGAGCCGCAGGTTCTGGCCCTGCACGACTACCTCGCCGACGACGGGACGCTGCGGCTCCGGGACGAGACGGCGGCGGGCTACGCCGATCCGGCCCCCGGAGGCCTCTACGCGCACCCCGCGTGGCTGCGGGCCTATGCGGCGGGGGACCTCGTCGTGGTCGAGGGTCTGCGGCCCGGGGTGCCGCGCCTCGTCTTCGCCCGCGCGCACGGCGGCCTCGTCCATCGCGGCTGCCTGCTCCGCCTGGAAGCCGCGCTGGTGGCGGGCCTGTCCGAACGGCTGATGGCCCGGACCGGGGCCGCCTTCGCGGTGTTCGAGGATGTCGAGATCCTCGGCCCGGTGCCGGCACGCCCGGCGCGGCTGGTGTTCAACTACCGGAACAACTGGCGGCTGGACCTGCGCGGGCCGGCCTGGGCCTCGAAGCGGCTCGTCGCCGATACCCGGCGCAAGGCCCGGGGCCTCCGGCGCGACGTGCCGGACGTGACGATCGACTGCGCGCCGGCGCCGGACCGGGCGATCCTCGACCGGATCGCGACCTTCGGGCGCGCCCGCATCGAGGCCCGGGGCCGGCAGTACCTGATCGACGCGGCGGAGCTGGACCGGCTGGCGACGGTCGCCGCGGCGGTCGGCCACAGCACGCTCGTCCGGTCGGGCGACGCGCTGCTCGCGGCCGACCTCGTGTGCACGGTCGGCGATCAGGCCTACTTCCTCACGCACGGGTTCGATCCCGGCTACCCGCGCAGCCGCCTCGGGCTGATCTGCCTGATCAACTCGATCGAGGCCTGCGCGGCGCGCGGGGTGCACGACTTCAACATGCTCTGGGGCGACCAGCCCTACAAGGCGCAGCTCGGCGGCGAGCGCGTGGACCTGCGGACCGTCCTCCTGCGCCGCTCGGCGGCCGGCCTGCTCCACCCCGGCCACGCCCGGATGGTCCTGCGGTTCGGCTGGCTCGACCTCAAGCGCCGCTTGAAGCCGTATCTGGAGCCGGCGCTGGAGCGCCTGCGGTCCCGCTGGGAGGCGGCGACCAGGAAGGCCTGAGACGGCGACGGAACGGATGGCGCACGGGATGGGTCCCGCAGGAGGGGAGGCGACGATGGAGGCGGTGATGGGCGCCGATGCGACGGGCCGGACGCCCCCGCGCGCGGGCCGCATCGCGTCCTCCGGGCCGCCGCCGCGCGGGCGGGAGGGCCGGCGCGCATGCTGAGCGTCTTCGTCGCCATCGCGATCCTCGTCTGGTTCGGCCTGCTCTACGGGGTGGCGCGGCAGCGCCTCGTCACGGTGGCGAGGCCCCCGGACGGCCCCCTCGCGGTCCCGATCGCCCTGGTGGCGACCTTCGCGTTCATGCCGCTCGTCTTCGCCGTCACGCGCGAGAACAGCCAGGCGCTGCTGGACGAGGGCCTGTCGATCTCCAACGTCCTGTCGCTGGCGCTCGCCGGGCTGACCGGCCTCTACGTCGCCGCGCGGGCGTACCGAGATCCGCGGCTGCTGCGCGTGCCGCTCTCGATGCCCTACCTGCCGTTCACCCTGATGATCGGCGTGGACGGCCTCAGCACGCTCTGGTCCCTGGTGCCGTCCTACACCGCCTACCGGACGGTGGAGCTGTCGATCTTCTACCTCGCCTCGATCCTGATCTTCGACCGCAGCGACATCGAGCGGCGCCTGGCCGACCTGCTGGCGGCGTTCGTGCTGATCTGGCTCGTCGCCGTTTCGCCGACGATCGGCACCAGCCTCGCGCAGGGCGTCGTGTTCTCGTCGGCCAAGAACAACATGATGCCGTTCGTCTGCGCCGTCCTCGCGCTGCTCGTCGTGTTCGACGGCCGCGCGCGCCGGCGCGCCCTCTACTTCGTCCTCGCCGTGGCCGGCTTCGTCGTCGCGGGCTCGGCCGCGAGCACGGGGGCCCTGGTCGGCGTGGTCCCGGGGGTGATGATCGCCTCCGGGCACCGCCCGGTCCGCGTCCTCGGCATCGTCGCCACCCTGGCCACGATCGTCGTCTTCCTCGTCCTGATGCTCTCGATCTCGATGTTCCCGGAACTGCTCGACGCGGTCTCGGCCATCCTCCAGAAACCGACCGAGGAACTCGCCAACGGGACCGGGCGCAACAACTTCTGGCCGATATTCCTGGAGGCGACCCGCGACCGGCTGATCGGGTCGGGCTTCTCCGCCGGCGACCGCTTCCTGGACCTGCTGCTCTCGGTGGAGTCCCGCAGCGGCGTCGCCTCCACCCAGTCCGTCGGACTCGCCAGCGCGCACAACATGTTCCTCAGCGCCTGGGCCGGCCTCGGCCTGATCGGGATCTGCTTCGCCGTCACGGTGCTGTGGAACGCGGTCCGCTGGGGGCTCAAGCTCGAGCTGACCGGGCGCCGGTTCGTCATCTCCAGCGTGCTGGTGCTCGTCCTCAACGGCATGACGACGCCGGGCATCTTCCAGGACTGGAACGTGAACACCTTGGGCTTCCTCGCCGTGCTGGCCTACGCCCGGGTCGGCGCGCTGCGGCGGTCGGCGCACGCCGTCTGGACCCGCCGGACGGTCGCGCCGGCCGCCGGGCCCGCGGCGGCCGCGGGCTGGCGCACCGTTTGAACGTCACGCGAACCGGGCTGCCCGACGGGGTGGCCGACGAACCGAACTGAAGCAAGCGTGTCCCGCGCCGGGACTCGGGGCCGACGGGCTTCCCGTTTGAGACCGGCGTTCGGGGCGCGCAGGACCTGAGGAGTGATCTGCGATGGCGATGGTCGAGCGCGTCCCCTCGATGATGGTCGTCGGCGGCGAGCCGGTCGTGCGCGAGGAGCCGGCGGCGGACGCGTGGTACTTCGACCCGCGCGAGATCCTCCGGGTGCTGCGGCGGCACTGGATCATCACGCTGCTGCCGGTGATCCTGTGCGCGCTGGCGGCGGTGGCGTGGATCGCCCTCGTGCCGCCGCGCTACACCGCCTCCGTGCAGGTGCTCATCGACCCGCGCGGCCTCCAGGTCGTCAAGGACAGTCTGGCCCCGACCGACCAGACGAGCGACGCCAGCCTGATGGTGGTCGACAGCCAGATGCGGGTGATGACCTCCGACGACGTCTACCGCCGCGTCGTCGCCGCCCTCGGCCTCGCCCGCGATCCCGAATTCGTGCCGCCGCCCACCGTGCTCGACACGGTGCGCGAGCAGCTCGGCGCGCTCGTCGGCCTGCCCGCCGCCCCGGACGCCGCGCCCGCGCTGACGGCCCTGCGCACCCTGCGCGAGCGCACCACCGCCAAGCGCCTGGAGCGCAGCTTCGTGGTCGAGCTCGGCGTCACCTTGAAGAACCGCGACAAGGCCGCCGAGATCGCCCAGGCGATCGCCAAGACCTACCTCGCCTCGGAGGCGGAGGCCCGCGCCGACCTCACCCGCAAGGCGGGCATCGACCTCGCGGGCCGGCTCGGCGAGTTGCAGCGGGCGGTCGCCGAGGCGGACGAGCAGGCGCAGAAGTACCGCGCCACCCACAACATCGTGGGGACGCGCGCCCAGCTCGTGAGCGAGCAGCAACTGACGCAGCTCAACGAGCAGCTCGGGGTGGCCCGCGCCCGCGTCGCCGAACTGCGCGGCCGCCTCACCCAGGTCGAGGCCCTGCTCAAGGGCACCACGAGCTTCGACGCCGTCACCGAGGTGGTGCAGTCCCCCACCGTGACCCAGCTCCGCGCCCAGATCGCCCAGCTCGAAGCCTCCCGGGCGGACTCGGTCCAGAATCTCGGGCCCCTCCACCCGGCGGTGCAGACCAGCGCCGCCCAGCTCCGCACCCTGCGCGGCCAGCTCGACGCGGAGATCAAGCGGATCGCGGCCTCGATCACCAACGAGTACAAGGCCGCGGTCGCCAAGGAGGCGAGCCTGTCCGCGACGCTGGACAGCCGCAAGAAGGAGGCCCTGACGGTCGGCGCGAGCCTCGTGCGCCTGCGCGAGCTGGAGCGGCAGGTGGACGCGAACCGCGCGGTCTACGAGACGTTCCTGGTCCGCTCGCGCGAGCTGCAGGAGCAGCAGCGGCTCGACACCACCTCCTCGCGGATCATCTCGCCGGCCGTGCCGCCGGAGCGCCGGAACGGCCCCCCGTCGAGCATCGTCCTGGCCGCCGCCCTGGTGGCCGGCCTGGGCCTCGGCGTGGTCGGCGCCCTCCTCGCCGAGCCGGCGGTCGGGCGGATCGGGTCCCGGCGGCGCCTCCAGGCGGTCGCGAAGCTGCCGGTCATGGCGAGCGTTCCGCGGGCCGTCCCGGGCTCGCAGACCAGCGCCGAGGCGCTGCGGGCGAAGGCGGCCTACGCGCTGGCCGTGAGCCGGATCGGCGGCCGCCTGCACCGCGAGTTCCCGGGGGCGCGGCCCCCGGTCATCCTCGTGACCTCCGCCGACGACCGGGACGGCAAGACCGTCCTCGCCCACGGCATCGCCTCGTCCGCGGCCGCCGACGGCCAGCGCACGCTCCTCGTCGACGCCGACCCGGACGCCATCCTGGCCCGCAGCCTCGGCGCCCTCCCCGCCCGCAAGCTCGCCGACGTCCTGCGCCGCCAGGGTCCCCCGGTGGACGCCATCGCCGAGACGCCCTCGGGGATCTGGCTGCTGGCCATCGACGAGCGGGCCCTGGATCTCGGCACGGGCGCGGTCGCGACGGCGATCCACAAGGCGGCGGCGAGCTTCGACACCGTCGTCGTGAACCTCGGGCTGGTCGGCACCGACGCCGCCGCCGAGCGCCTCGCCTCGGACCCGCGGTTCCAGGCGGTGGTCTTCGCGGTGAGCGCCCAGCGCAGCACCGCCGCCCCGCTGCGGCGCGCGCTCGACGCGCTGGGCCGCGAACCCCGGCTGCGCCTCGTCCTCACCGACGAGCCCGCCGCCGCCTGAGGGGGCGGGCCGGTCAGCCGGCCCGCGCGCCGACGGCGGCGGGGGCCGCGCCCTCGGCCCGGCGCGCGGCGATCGCCTCGCGGTAGATCGCGAGCGCCCGCTCGGTCACCGCCGCGTCGACCCAGTCCCGGAGATAGGCCGCCCGGGCGGCCTCGCCCATGCGCCGCGCGCCCGGGTCGGCGTGGATCCGGTCGAGGGCGGCGGCCAGCGAGACCGGGTCCCCGGGCTCGGCGAGGAGGCCGGTCACGCCGTCGCCGACGAGGTCGCCGAGCGCGCCGATCCGCGAGGCCACCACCGGCGTACCGACCGCGAACGCCTCAGGGATGACCATCGGCAGCCCCTCGTAGCAGATCGAGGGCACGACCACCGCCGCCGCCACCGCCATCGCCCGCCGCACGCCCTCGCTATCGCGCGATCCGAGCAGGGTGAGGTTCGGGCGCCCGCGCAGCTCCGCGGCCAGGGGCCCGTCGCCGATCACCGTGATCGGCGCCCGGGCCAGAGCCGCCGCGGCGGCGAGGACCATGACGCCCTTCTCGGCGCTGAGGCGCCCCGCGAACAGGATGCCGGACCGCGCGCCCGCGGGCGGGGGGCCGGGATCGGCGAGGCCGTTCGGCTTCACCCGGATCCGGTCGGCCGGGAGGCCGGCGGCGATGAAGCGGTCGCGGGCGAACCCGGTCAGCGCGATGAACCGGTCGACGTCGCACCGCCACGTCCCGAGCCGGCGGTGCCGCGCGATCATCCGGGCGACCGCGAGGCTCCCGACCGTCGAGCCGCGGTAGCAGCGGTGGCGCACGGCGTGGAGCACCGATCCCCCGAGGCAGAGTTCGCACGGGTGCCCGTCGCGCATCAGCAGGCCGTTGGCGCATGTGACGCGGAAGTTGTGCAGGGACTGCACCGTGGCCGCCCCCAGCGCCCGCAGGGGGGCGTGGACCCCGGGGGACAGGAGCGGGAAGGTGTTGTGGACGTGCACCACGTCCGGCGCGAACGCCCGCGCCGCGGCCACGGCCGCCGCGATACCGGCGGGGGCGTGCGGCGCCTCGTAGGCGACCCTGAGCTTGTCCAGAGGGGTGCGGATCGCGGCGTTGTCCAGGATCAGCGCCTCGACGGCGTGGCCGGCCCCGGCGAGGCCCGCGACCTCGCGCTCGACCACCGCGTCCTCGCCGCCGCGCACCTGGTAGCGGTTGTGGAGCACGAGGATGCGCAGGCGGTCCCTGCCTCCGGCGGGGCTCGACGGGCCATCCCCGGGCGGTCTCGCCGTCGATGTCGCAATCACCGGTTGTCTCTGGAGCACGATGCGGTCCCCGGTTCTGCGCGCGGGCGCGCGGCAGAACAAGACCTCGGGTCCGTGCGCGGTAACGGGAATCGGTGTCGGCGCGCGACCCCGGCCCGGTCGGGCCGGCGTCCGTCCCGCGGAGGCCTAGTCCCGGGCCGGGCCGGCGACGCCCAGGGACTTGCGCGCCAGGGCCTCACGCAGGACGAGGAGCGCGAAGCGCGGGACGGTGGTGGCGTAGCGCGGCGCGAGGCGGCGCGGCTCGCGGGCGAGGCGGTAGAGCCATTCCAGGCCGGCCCACTGCATCCAGCGCGGCGCCCGGGGGATCCGGTCCGTCAGCACGTCGAAGGCGGCGCCGACGCCCATCGCCACCGTGCCCGGGAGGTGTGGCGCGTGCTCGGCCATGAACAGTTCCTGCTTCGGCGTGCCCAGGCCGATCCAGATGATCTGCGCGCCGGACGCGCGGATGCGCGCGTGCATCGCCGCGGTCTCGGCGGGCGTCAGGTCGCGGAAGGGCGGGGTCTCGACGCCCGCGACCGCGAGCCCGGGGATGCGCGTCCGCAGCGTCGCGGCCAGGGACTGGGCGACCCCGTCGCCGCCGCCGAGGAAATAGTGGCGCCAGCCCTCGGCGACGCCGGCCCGGCACACGGCCTCGACCGACTCGATCCCCGGCACCTGCCCCACGCCCGCGGCCCCGCGCAACCGGCCGAGCCAGTACAGGGGCCGGCCGTCGGGGCAGACGAGGTAGGCCGCCGCGTGCGCGGCACGCAGGCGCCGGTCCCGGCCGGCCCGCACCACGCCGTGCGCGTCGCGGAACACGACGAAGGTCCCGGGCGAGGCCGATCCGAGGCCGATCCGGGCGCGCACGGCCCGCACGAGGCCGGCCATGTCGACGGCCGAGATCCCGATCCCGCCGACCATGTACCGTTCAGGGGCCGACATCCGCGCCACGGCAAGTCCCATCCTGTGAGGACGCCCGGACGCGGGCGTCGATGAAGCGCAGTCACCGCAACGGGTGATGTCTTCCGGTTTCGATCGAATAGACGCGCTCAGTCGCCAGTCTTCCAAGTATTCAACTGAACAGACGGCAGTCCTGAAAGGCGTCGAGCCGGCCCATCGAAGGGACCGGGCATCGATCCAGCCCTTAAAATATACAGGAGGCTAGATCCGACAAGGCCTTCACTTATTGTGTGACACATTAATGTCGAGGATAATTTCTACTTAGTATATCATCAACTGTCGGTTACTTGGTAATCAAGCAAATCTATTTCTGGTTGTAGAACGATCGACGTGAGGCACGCGTCGCCGCGCTCCTCCGGTGCCGGGAGCGGAACGCCACCATCCCGCCTCCCGCCGGGCGGCGGTCGGGCGAAACGCCCGTCGCTTCAGTGAAATCCCCCCGCACGGCCCCGTCCGGCCGCTCCGTCGCCCGGCCAGGACCGGCCGCGCCGGAGCCGGCGGCCGGCTGGCGGGCCTGGAATCGCGGACCCCGGAGCGCCGGGACGGCCTTCACGCGCACCGGCCGGCAGTCCTCGCGCGAACGTGATCGACGCGGGCCGCGCCCTGTCAGGAGCGCTCCCCGGGCCGCTCGTGCGCAGGTGCGCCCCCCGCCACGACGCGCTCCATGGCGCCGAACATCGGGGCGGTCTCGGCCGCGCCGAGTTCGTGGAAACCGAGCGTGCGGCCCATCATCAGCCCCAGGACCGCGAAGAACAGCACGGCCCCCTCGCCGCGCCCGCCATCCGCCTCCGACAGCGCCCGCAGGCGCTCGGCCATGAACGCGCGGTAGCCGTCGAGCGCCTCCGGGTTCTCGATGGACGCGAGCAGCAGCGCCCGGGAGAACGCGTCGTCGGCGGCATAACTCTCCCGCGCGTGCGCGAGCATCGCCCGCGGCAGGCGGTCGGGGCCCTCCGGCAGGGCGGCCTCGCAGGTCTCGATCCCCGCGCGCAGGCCTTCGAGCTTGCGCACCACCAGCGCCAGGACCAGGGCGTCCTTCGAGGCGAAGTGGTGCAGCACCCCGCCCTTGCTGAGCTTGGCCGCGGCAGCGACGGCGTCGATCGTCAGGGCTCGGGCTCCGCCCTGGCGCAGCACGGCGTCGGCCGCGTCCAGGATGAACGCGGGCCGGTCCGCCAGCCGCTGCCGCTTGCCCGCCATGGCCCACTCCAAAAATACCGTCTGGACGGTCAGTAACCGATCGGATAGGACGCGCCAACCCGGTCCGCCGCGGCGGCTCCCGGAGATGTCACCGATCGGGTCTGTCCCATGGCGATCCCGCGTCCCAAGCCGCGTCCCAAGCCGCTTGCCAAGCCCGTTGCCAAGCCCGTTGCCAAGCCCCGTGCCAGACGCCGTCTCGCGGCCGCGCTCGCCGCCGCCGTGCTCGCCGCGGGCCCCGCGACGGGGGCGGGCGCGGGCGGGCCGGACGCCCGCCTGCGGGTCCGCATCGTCGAGGCGCGGCCCACCGCCACGACGGAGGACGTGATCCTCACCGGCGACATCCAGGCGCAGGCCCAGGTCAACGTCGCGTTCCGCACCAACGGCAAGGTCTCCGAGCGGCGGGTCGAGGTCGGCGACCACGTCGCCGCGGATCAGGTGCTCGCGGTGCTGGAACCGCTGACGCAGCGGGCCGACCTCGACACCGCCCGCGCGGCCCTGACCTCGGCGGAGGCGCAGCTCACCCAGGCCAACCTCACCCTGGAGCGCCAGAAGCAACTGCTCGCCGGCGGCTACACGACGCGCACGACCTACGACAACGCCGAGCAGCAGCAGCGGGTCGCGAGCGCCGCGGTCGAATCGGCCCGGGCGGCGCTCGGCACGGCCCAGGAGCAGCTCTCCTACACCGAGCTGCGCGCCGGCGTGCCGGGCATCGTGACGAGCCGGAGCTTCGAGGCCGGGCAGGTGGTGCAGGCGGGCGCGACCGTGCTGGTCCTCGCCCAGGACGGGCCGCGCGACGCGGTGTTCAACGTCTACGAGGCGCTGCTCGCCCGGCCGCCCGCCGACAAGACGGTCGAGGTCGCCCTCCAGGCCGACCCGCGCGTCGTGGCCCGCGGCAGCGTGCGCGAGATCGCCCCCACCGTCGATGCGGCGAGCGGCACGGTCCGGGTCAAGATCGGCCTGGAGGCGACCCCGCCGGAGATGGGTCTCGGCGCGGTGGTGGTCGGGCGCGGGCGCTTCGCCCCGCACGAGGCGGTGATCCTGCCCTGGTCCGCCCTCTACCGCTACGCCGACGGGCCGGCGGTGTGGATCTACGATCCGCGGACGCGGGCGGTGGCGGTGCGCGGCGTCGAGATCGACCGCTACGGGTCGGACACCATCGCCCTGAAGGGCGGCGTCGCGCCGGGCGAGCGGGTGGTGGTCGCCGGCATCCAGTTCCTGCGGCCCGGCCAGACGGTCGAGGCCCTGGATGTGGCCGACGCGGAAGGTGGGCGATGAGGCCGCCGCGCTCCGCCGCGCCGTCGCGCGCCGCGCTGGTCCTCGCCGCTCCGACCCTGGCCGTCCTCCTCGGCGGCTGCGACCGGGGCGAGGAGGCGCACGCGGCGCCCCCGGTCCGCCCGGTGCTGACGCAGGTCGTCGCCCCGACCGAGACGGCGATGTTCGGCCCTTTCGCCGGCACGGTCGAGCCGCGCTACCAGGCGCAGCTCGGCTTCCAGATCCCCGGCCGGATCGTCGCCCGCGACGTCACGGTGGGCGACGTCGTGCGCAAGGGCCAGCGGCTGGCCGCCCTCGACCCGGCGGTGACGCGCTTCGCCCTGACCCAGGCCGAGGCCAGCCTCGCCGACGCCCGCGCGCAGGCCGAGAACGCCGCTGCGGCCGAGGCGCGCATCCGCCGGCTGACGGCCGGCAACGCCGTCTCGCAGGCCGCCCTCGACCAGGCGGTGGCCAACCGCGACACCGCGCAGGCCCGGGTCGCGCAGATGCAGGCGGGTCTCCAGAAGGCCCGCGACCAAGTCGGCTACCTGGAGCTGAAGGCCGAGTTCGATGGCGTCGTCACCCAGCGGCTCGCCGAGATCGGGCAGGTGGTGAGCGCCGGCCAGGGGGTTGTGACCGTGGCGCGCCCCGACGTGCGCGAGGCGGTGGTCGACATCCCCGAGGAGCGCGTCGGCGCGATGCCGGCCGACGGGGAGTTCACGGTGACGCTCCAGAGCGCCCCGGACCTCACCGCCCGCGGCCGGGTGCGCGAGACCGCGCCGCTCGCCGAGGCCGGCACCCGCACCCGCCGCATCCGGATCGGCCTCGTCGATCCGGGGCAGGCCTTCCGGCTCGGCGCGACCATCCAGGTCGCCCTGACCCAGCCGGTGCCGCGCCGCTTCCTGCTGCCGGCCTCCAGCCTCCTCGACGAGGGCCGAGGCGAGGAGGCGACCCGTGCGGTCTGGGTTGTCGCCCCGGACGGCAAGGCGGTCGCCCGCCGCGCCGTCACTCTCGCGCCGCCGCGGGACACCGATGCCGGCCGCGTCGCCGTCGCCGACGGCCTGCGCGACGGCGAGCGGGTCGTCGTCGCGGGCGTCCATTCCCTGCGCGAGGGCCAAGCGGTCCGTCTCCCCGATCCGGTCGAGTGAAACAGGTCGACTGATGCACGCCCCCAGAGACGCCGCCGAAGCCGGGTCCCCGGACCGCTTCAACCTGTCCGACTGGGCGCTGGCCCACCGCTCGCTGGTGTGGTTCCTGATGGGCGTGTGCCTGCTCGCGGGGGCGCTCGCCTACGGCAAGCTCGGCCGCGAGGAGGATCCGCCCTTCACGATCAAGACGGTGGTCGTGCAGGCGCAGTGGCCGGGGGCGACCATCAAGGACACCCTCGATCAGGTCACCGACCGGATCGAGAAGGAGTTGCAGCAGCTCAACGGCCTCGACTTCGTCCGCAGCTACACCACGCCGGGACAGGCGACGGTGTTCGTGCAGTTCCGCGACACCCTGAAGAAGGCCGAGGTGCAGCCGGCGTTCTACCAAGTGCGCAAGCGGCTCGGCGACATCAAGGGCCAGTTCCCGGAGGGCGTGCAGGGCCCGTTCTTCAACGACGAGTTCGGCGACGTCTACGGCAACGTCTACGCCTTCACGGCCGACGGCCTGAGCCACCGGCAGTTGCGCGACTACGTCGAGGGGGTGCGCACCGAGATCCTGAAGGTTCCCGACATCGGCAAGACGCAGCTCCTGGGCGTCCAGAACGAGGCGATCTTCCTCGACTTCTCGACCCGCAAGCTCGCGGGCTACGGCATCGACTTCCAGGCGCTGATCAAGGCGCTCCAGGCGCAGAACGCGGTCTCGGCCTCGGGCGTCGTGCAGGCCGGGCCGGAGCGCGTCAGCCTGCGGGTCAGCGGCGCCTTCGCCTCGGAAGCCTCGCTGCGCGACGTGAACCTACGGGTCAACGACCGCTTCTTCCGCCTCGCCGACATCGCCGAGATCTCGCGCGGCTACGAGGACCCGCCCGCCCCGCTGTTCCGGGTGAACGGCGAGCCGGCGATCGGGCTCGCCATCGCGATGCGGCCCGGCGCCAACCTGCTGCATTTCGGCGAGGCGCTGAAGGCGCGCATGCAGCGCGTCGAGGCCGGGCTGCCGGTGGGCGTCGGGGTCCACCTCGTCTCGGACCAGCCCCGGAACGTCGAGGAGGCGGTCGGCGGCTTCACCAAGGCGCTGGTCGAGGCGGTGGTGATCGTGCTCGGCGTCAGCTTCGTCAGCCTCGGCGTGCGCGCCGGCCTCGTCGTCTCGATCTCGATCCCCCTCGTCCTGGCGATGGTGTTCGTGGTCCTCCAGATCATGGACGTGACGCTCCAGCGCATCTCGCTCGGCGCGCTCATCATCGCGCTCGGGCTGCTCGTGGACGACGCGATGATCACCGTCGAGATGATGGTCGCGCGGCTCGAAGTCGGGGACAGCCTGAAGCGCGCGGCGACCTACGCCTACACCTCCACCGCCTTCCCGATGCTCACGGGCACCCTGGTGACGGTGGCGGGCTTCCTGCCGATCGGCTTCAACGGCTCGGGGGCGGGCGAGTACACCTACTCGCTGTTCGTGGTCATCGCCGCCTCGCTGCTGGTCTCGTGGATCGTGGCGGTGCTGTTCGCGCCCCTGATCGGCGTCACCCTGCTGCCGAAGACCATGAAGGGGCACGCGGAGAAGCGCGGCTTCCTCACCCGCGCCTTCCTCGCGATCCTGCGCACCGCCATGCGCTGGCGCTGGACCACGGTGGCCGCCTGCCTCGGGCTGATGGCGCTGGCGCTCGTCGGGATGGGCCACGTCCAGCAGCAGTTCTTCCCGTCATCGGACCGGCCGGAGCTGCTCGTCGACCTGACCCTGCCGCAGAACGCCACCATCGCCGAGACGCGGGCGCAGGTGGACCGGTTCGAGGCGCGGCTGAAGGACGATCCCGACGTGGCGCGCTGGTCGTCCTACGTCGGCCAGGGCGCGGTGCGCTTCTACCTGCCGCTGGACCAGCAGCTCGCCAACGCGTTCTACGGGCAGATCGTCGTGGTGGCGAAGTCGCTGGAGGCGCGCGACCGGGCGCTCGTCCGCCTCCAGGCGATCGGCCGGCAGGACTTCGTCGGCACCGACGTGCTGGTGCAGCCGCTGAGCCTCGGGCCCCCGGTCGGGCGCCCCGTGCAGTACCGGCTGAGCGGCCCCGACATCCAGGGGGTGCGCCGCCTCGCCCTCGACCTCGCCAACGTCGTCGGGGCCGACGCCCGCCTCGACGTGCCGACCTTCGACTGGAACGAGCCGGGCAAGGTGCTGCGGGTGCGCATCCAGCAGGACAAGGCGCGCCAGCTCGGCGTGACCAGCCAGGACATCGCCGGCATCCTCAACGGCATCGAGGGCGGCCAGGCGATCACGCAGGTGCGCGACTCGATCTACCTCGTCAACGTGGTCGGGCGGGCGCGGGCGGCCGAGCGCTCCTCCCTCGACACCCTCCAGGGCCTCCAGGTCGGGCTCGCCAACGGGACGGTGGTGCCGCTGCGCGCCTTCGCCCGGATCAGCTACGACCTCGAACAGCCGATCGTCTGGCGCCGGGACCGGCTGCCGACGGTGACGGTGCGCGCCACCATCCGCGACGCGACGCAGCCGGCCACGATCGTCGAGGCGCTGCGGCCCGGCATCGACGCCTTCGTCAAGGCCCTGCCCGAGGGCTACACCCTGGCGACCGGCGGCGCGGTGGAGGAATCGGCCAAGGGCCAGGGCCCGATCGCGGCGGTGGTGCCGGTGATGCTGCTGGCGATGGCGCTGCTGCTGATGATCCAGTTGCAGAGCGTCGGCCGCACGCTACTGGTGTTCGCGGTGGCGCCGCTCGGGCTGATCGGCGTCGCCCCGGCGCTGCTCCTGTTCGACAAGCCGATGGGCTTCGTGGCGATCCTCGGCGTGCTGGCGCTGATCGGCATCATCATCCGCAACGCGGTGATCCTCGTGAGCCAGATCGAGGAGTTCCGCGCCGAGGGCATGCCGGCCTGGGACGCGGTGTTCGAGGCCACGCACCACCGCATGCGGCCGATCCTGCTGACCGCCGCGGCGGCGAGCCTCGGCCTGATCCCGATCGCCCGCGAGGTGTTCTGGGGGCCGATGGCCTACGCGATGATCGGCGGCATCCTGGCCGCGACCTTCCTGACGCTGCTGTTCCTGCCCGCCCTCTACGTCGGCTGCTACCGGATCCGCGAGACCGGTGCGGAGCGGGGCGCGCTCCGGGGGGCGTGAGCGTCCCCCGTCGCGCGGGGCCCGACCCCGCCGATGGCCTCGCGACTCAGGGCTTCGCGCGGCCGAGCCACGCGTCGAGGGCCTCGTAGCCGACCGGATCGTCCGGGCAGAGGCCGCCGCCACACTCCGCCGCGGTCGCGAGGGCGTTGGCCAGGACGACGCTGAGGAACAGCAGCAGGCAGGCCCACCCGAGGGCGCCGGTCCCGGCGAGACCGCCCGCGGTTCCGGCCTGCACGGTTCCGGCTCGCCCGGTTCCGACGTGCCCGATTCCGGCTTGCCCGGTGCCAGTCCATGCACCGGCGCCCGCGCCGGCCCGGAACGCCCCGTCCGCCAGGAGGAGCGCGGCCGCCGCGACGATCAGGGCGAGGAAGGCGATCAGCGCCAGCGTGTAGAAGTGCAGCCCGAACAGCGTCGAGCCGTAGCCCCCCGTCCCCGGCACGATGTGCAGCGCCACCTGCCGGGCCGAGACGAAGCTCCCCGCGACGGCGCTCAGGATCGTGACCCCGAGATGAGACGGCCGGGGGCCGAAGCGGACGGTGAGCGCGAACCCGACCCCGGCGGCCGCGAAGGCGGCCCGCTGCAACAGGCAGAGGGGGCACGGCATCTCGCCGAGCCGGAACTGATACCAGAACGCCACGAGCAGGATGGCGCAGCAGCCGAGCAGACCGAGGGTGCCGAGGCTGCGGGCGTGGGCGGGATTCATCGGGCGCGCTCCGGTCAGAAGTCGAGCCGGAGCGAGTCGGTCGCGTGCGCGGCCAGGAGCGCGAGCGTGCCGACGAGCGAGACCGCCCACAGGCCCAGCGCGAGGCCGCGCCGCCCCGCCAGGACGGCGCCGGCCGCGCCCGCGAAGCCGACGAACGGGAGAACCATCATGGGAGGCGCCTCGAGACCGCACCCGACCGTGCCGGGACCGCGTTCGGTCCCGGCATAGCGCCGCCGGGTTTACCGCGGCCTTAAGCCGATCGGCCGGCGCCCCGCAGCGCGGCGGCCGTCCCCAGCCGAGCCGTCCCCAGCCAAGTCCTCCCCAGCCAACCCCTCCCCGGCCGGGCGCTCAGTGCTGGCCCTGCCCGACGGCGAGGATCGTCACGCCCACCGCGATGACCGCGATCCCCGCCAGCAGGGTGGCGTTGAGCGGCTCCCCGTACAGCCACGCGCCGCCGAGCGCCGCGCCGACCATGCCGATGCCCGACCAGATCGCGTAGACGACGCCGATCGGCAGCATGTCCATGCTGGTCGACATCAGCCACAGGGCGGTGCCGTAGCCCAGGGCGACGATCACGGTCGGCCCCGGCCGCGTGAACCCGTCCGCGGCCTTCAGCGCCAGCGTGGCCGTGACCTCCGCGCCGATCGCGAGGCCGAGGAGCAGGAAGGGGTTCATGGCGGGACGTCCTCACCCGGGGCGGCGCGCGCGCCGTCGTCGACCGATCCTTGCCGCGAAAGGGATGAACGTTTCGTCGGCGCCGCCCCGCGACGCGCGGGATCCGGACCGTCAAGGGAATCTTCAAGGTCCGGCGCGACACCACTCGGGCATGTCCCTGTCGCCCGCGATCCCCGAACCGTCGCTCCGCACGAAGCCCGCGCGCCGCTGGATCGCGGGCACGGCGGCCGGCGCCGCGCTGGCCGCGGGCTGCGCCTGGACCGCCGCCGCGCTGATCGGCGTGCCCGATCCCGTGACGCTCGCGGCCCTGGCGGTCGTCGAGCCGTCCGCGGTCGGAGGGTGGTTCCCGAGCCGGGTCGTGCAGGCGCCCGCGCAGGCCCGCCCCCTGCCCGTCCGGCCGCGCCCGATCCCCGACCGCGTCGACTGGAAGGGCCGGACGGTGCCGCTCGACACGGTGCTGGCGGCCACGCGCACCAACGCGTTCCTCGTGGTGCAGGACGGCGCGCTGGTCCACGAGTGGTATCGCCCTGGGCGCGGGCCGGCGACGCTGTTCCCGTCGTGGTCGGTGGCGAAATCCGTCGTGTCTCTGCTCGTCGGCGCGGCGGTGGCGCGGGGCCGGCTGTCGGAGACCGACCGGGTCTCGGACCTCCTGCCCGACCTGCGCCACGCCGCGGTCTTCCGCCAGATCACGGTGCGCGACCTCCTCGACATGACGAGCGGGATCGCGGTGCCGGAGAACTACGAGCCCAGCCGGCCCCTGACCGGCACCGCCGGGATGTACCTCACCCGCGACATCACCGCCTTCGTCCGGGACCACGCCGACCTCGCGTTCAAGCCGGGCAGCCGGGGCCGCTACCGCAGCATCGACACCGAGGTGCTCGGCCTGATCCTGGCCCGGGTCGAGGGCAGGCCGCTGGCGGACCTCCTGTCCGACCAGATCTGGAAGCCGATGGGCGCCCAGGCCGACGCGACCTGGAACCTCGACCGGCCGGGCGGCGTCGAGAAGGCGTTCTGCTGCATCAACGCCACCGCCCGGGACTTCGCCCGCCTCGGGCTGCTCGTGGCCGACCAGGGCCGCGCGGGCGGCACCCGCATCATCCCCGCCCGCTGGATCACCCGGATCTCGACGCCGGCCCCCCACGCGGTCGACGGCTGGCAGTACTCCGCCCAGTGGTGGCACGCCCCGGGCGGCGACGACGCCGACATCTCGGCGATCGGCGTCTACGGGCAGTACGTCTACGTCAACCGCGACACCGGCACCGTCATCGTGAAGCTCAGCGACCACGGCGCCGAGCAGGACGAGACCGACACCCTGGCGGTGATGCAGGCCATCGCCGCCGGCCTGTCGGCCGGGCGCCCGTAGCACCGAGCGCCCGTAACCGGTCGCGCCGCGGCCGGTCCCGGCCGGAGCGGCGGCGCCTCAGGCCTCGGTCGGCTCCGCGCGCGGCGCGGGCCGGCGCCGGGCGATCCGGTACATCTCGGCCAGCGACCCCGCCCGCCAGTTGCGGACGAACCGGCGCCCGACGCCCTTCCACGCGATGCCGGGCACCGGCGAGACGGGGTCGAGCAGCACGCTCAGGGCGCGGCTGTAGTCGAGCACGAGGCCCGGGGTCCACGTCATGGCGGCGGCACCGTTGCGCAGGAGGGCCGCGGCCCAGAACTCGGGGGTGGTCAGGGCCCGGGCGAGGCGCCGCCAGGGATGCCCGGTGCGGGCGAAGGCGCCCTCTACCGCCGCGTCGAGCGCGCTCGCCACGGTCGTCGAGCAGTTGCGGCTGATGAAGTTGTAGGTGGTGTCGCGGCTGTAGGCCGCCCAGAACGTCCGGAGCCGGGCGGCGTCGATGCCGGTCAGCCGGACCGAGACGGTCGCCTCGCACCAGTCCGCCGCCTCGGCCGCGTAGGAGGGCAGGAACCGGCCCGGCACGTCGTTCTCGGGTCCGGCCCGGAGGCTGGCGCGCAGGTTGGCGGGCGACCGGTCGATCTCCACCGCCGGGTAGTGGCTGAGATAGAGGTCGTCCCCGTGCTCCAGGGCCGCGTGCCCGGTGGAGAACACGCCGCGCGTGTCGACGGAGGCGACGTAGCGGCGCACGAGCCGCTGCCGGGCCGGGGTCGTGGCGCGCCCGGTCGGAGTCCAGACGCGCACCGTCAGCGCGTCGGGGCCCGACGCGGCCGGCGCGGACGAGGACGACGGATCGGGCGCCATGCGCCGCGCGACCACGCCGGCCAGCGCGAACCGCGCCCCGTTGAGGATGAGGAACATCCCGATGCAGTAGCCGACCGTGCCCGCGTACCACGTCGGCCAGGGCTGGAGGTGGAACAGGCCGAACGCGACGCCGAGCGCTCCCAGCGCCACCGAGATCCGCCATCCGGAGAACTTCAGCAGGCTCGCGATGACGATCCGGACCGCGCCGTCGACGAGGAACGCGGTGCCGAAGATCATGGCGAGCAGGAAGGCGCTGTGGCGCGTGGACGCCACGATCAGCACGGCCATCACCGTCAGCACGAGGCCCTTGAGGATCCGCAGGCGGCGGGCGGTCCCGAGCGCGGTCATGCCGACGACGAGCGTGCCCACGCCCTCGATCAGGAGGAGGAGCCCGAACCAGCGGTCCGGGACGTGCAGCGCCCCGTCCAGGGAATCGATCAGCACCAGCACGCCGAGCGCAGCGGAGACCGCGCCGGCGGCGACGAGGAGGTGCCAGTGCCGCCGCACTTCCGCGCGCCCCACCAGCAGCAGCCACAGGGATGCGGTGCGCGGGTCGCCGTACGGGCGCGGGGGCCGGGGTGGGAGCGGTTCGGACATGACCGGACATCTTACAGAGGGCTGGCGCGTGCGGCCCACGTTTCACGACCCGCGTGATGACTTTGTTAAGGCGGCCGGCCTCCGGGCCGTTCGCGCCCCGTCCGGCCCCAGCTTTCGCGCGGCGATCGTGAACGCTCCGTGCCGCGCACGCGCCCGACCGGTCACCGGCCGCTGAGCAGGTCGCGGCGGAACGCGGCGTCGAGGCGGCGCATGTAGGCCTCCGCGCAGCACATGTGCTCCCGCATCACGCGCCCGGCCGCCTCGGCATCCTCCGCCCGGAACGCCGCGACCAGCCGGCGGTGGCTGTCGAGGTTGTGCGCGCCGAAGGCCGCGTATTCCGAGGCGCTGCCGCCGCGGAACTCGACGAGGTCGCGCAGCAGGCTGTTGATGAAGCGGCAGGTGAAGGCGAGCAGCGCGTTGTCGCTCGCGTCGCAGAGCAGGTCGTGGAAGCTCAGTTCGAGGCTGCGCCCGCGGGCGTGCTCGCCGGCGGCGAAGGCGGCCTCGCAGGCCCGGATGTTTTCCTCCAGCCCCCGCAGCGCGGCGGCGTCGAGGCGGCCGACGACCTCGACGCCGAGGGCGACTTCGAGGTTCCGGCGCACGGCGTAGACCTGGGCGAAGTCGAGCCGGTGGAAATGCAGGTAGCGGCGCACCTGCATCGCGGCCGCCTCGACCGAGATCGGCCGGATCTCGGCGCCGCCGTTCGGGCCGGGCCGCATCGTCACCAGACCCTGCACCTCCAGGGCCTTCAGCGCCTCCCGGATCGTCCCCTTGGAGCAGCCGTAATGCTGCATCAGGGTCTGCTCGTTCGGCAGCCTCTGGCCCGGCTCCATCCGCTCGCGGGCGATGCGGCGGCAGAGTTCCTCGGCGATCTGGTCCGAGCGCTTGACCCGCCGCCCGGCCGGCGCGGGGATCTCGGCGGCTCCGTCGGGCATGGCGGGGCCGGAGCTCAATGGGCCTTCACGCCGAGGAAACGGTCGCGGGCGGCCTCGTCGCGGGCGAAGTCGGGCCCGCTGGCGTGGTAGGCGATCCGGCCGAGTTCGAGGATGTAGTGCCGGTCGGCGAGGCTCGTGCAGACCGCGAGGTTCTGCTCCACGAGCAGGATCGGAACCCCCGCGTCGCGGATCAGCCGGATCTGCGCCACGATCTCCTCGACGACGACCGGGGCGAGGCCCTCGACCGGCTCGTCGAGCATCAGCAGCTTCGGGTTGTTGAGCAGCGCGCGGGCGATCGAGAGCATCTGCTGCTCGCCGCCCGAGAGCTGCGCGCCGCCGTTGCGCCGCCGCTCCTCCAGGCGGGGGAAGATCCGGTAGACGTCCCGGATCGCCCAGGGCGAGCCCTTCCGCACCGCGATCCGGAGGTTCTCCTCGACGGTGAGCAGGCCGAAGATGCCGCGATCCTCCGGGACGAGGCACAGGCCGGCGCGCGCGATGCGGTGGGGCGCCCAGCCGGCGATCTCGGTGCCAGCGAAGGTCACCCGGCCGCGGCGCGGGGGCAGCAGGCCGGTGACGCTGCGCAGGGTCGAGGTCTTGCCCGCGCCGTTGCGGCCGAGCAGGCAGACGATCTCGCCCGCGCGCACCTCCAGGCTCACCCCCTGGAGGATGTGGCTCTTGCCGTAGTAGCCGTGCACGTCGTCGAGACGCAGGCCCCCGCTCATCGCAGGTCTCCCGTGATCATGTTGCCGAGATAGGCGCGGCGCACTTCGGGATCGTCGCGCACGGCGGCGGGCGCGCCCTCGACCAGCACCTGGCCCGCGCGCATCACCGTGACGGTGTCGCTGATGTTCATCACGATGCCCATGTTGTGCTCGATGAACAGCACGGTGTGGTCGCGGCCGAGATCGCGGATCAGGCCGGTCATCGCCCCGATATCGTCGGTGCCCATCCCCGAGGTCGGCTCGTCGAGGAGGATCACCCTCGGCTTGGCCGCCATCGCCATGCCGACTTCGAGGCGCCGCTGCTGCCCGTGCGAGAGTTCGCCCGCCGCCCGCCCGGCGACGCCCGCGAGGTCGAGGCGGCGCAGGAGCGCGTCCGCGGTCTCCTGGGCCGCGTCGCGCTCCGGCACCCGGCGCCAGGGAGCGAGCGCCGACCAGGGCGTGCGCCCCTGCGCGGCCAGCCGCAGGTTCTCGCGCACGCTCAAGGTCGCGAACAGGCTCGTCACCTGGAACGAGCGGGCGAGGCCGAGGCGCACCCGGTCGTCGTCCCGGGTGCGGGTGATGTCCCGGCCGTTCAGGGCGATGCGCCCGCTCGCCGGGCGGACGCGGCCGGTCAGCGCGTGGAACAGGGTGGTCTTGCCCGCCCCGTTCGGCCCGATGATCGCGTGGACGCTGTTCGCGCGCACCCGCAGGGTCACGTCCTTCAGCGCGACGAAGCTGCCGTAGCGCACGCCGAGGCCGTCGGCGGAGAGGGCTGCCTCGGGGGCGGGCTCGGCGACGGGGGCGGCGGGGGCGGCGGCGGTCACGGGCGGCTCTCCTCCGGCGCGGCGCGCTCGTCCGGGGACCGTCCGGCTCCCCCCCGCGTCGCGAGCGCGGCCGCGCGCTCGATCAGCCCCCACAGCCCGCGCTGCATGAACAGGGCGATGGCGACGAGCAGGACGCCGAGCAGCAGCAGCCAGCGCGGCCAGATCGCCGAGAGGAGGTCGCCCGCGATGAGGTAGAAGGCCGCCCCGAGCACCGAGGCGAACAGGTTCGCGGCGCCGCCGATGATCGTCATGATCAGCAGCGTCTCGCTGGTGTGGTACTCGATGTTGGAGAGCGGGGCGACGCCGATCAGCATGGCGTGCAGGGCGCCCGCCAGCGCCGTCACCGCCCCCGAGATCGCGAAGGCCGCGACCTTGAAGGCGCGCACGGGGAAGCCGATCGCGCTGGCCCGGGCCTCGTTGTCGCGGATCGCGAGCAGGGTGCGGCCGAAGGTCGAGAGCGCCACGCGCTGGAGGGCGGCGAACAGGGCGAGGAAGAGCACGGCCACGTAGGCGTAGTAGGCCCACGGATCGCTGAGCGGCTTCCCGCCGACCATCGGGCGCGGCACGTTGAGCAGGCCGTTGTCGCCCCCGGTCAGGTCGCTGAACGTGTAGGCCAGGAAGTAGAACAGTTGCGAGAAGGCGAGCGTCAGCATCACGAAGTAGACGCCCTGCCGCCGGATCGACAGCCAGCCGACCGCGGTCGCGGTCGCCGCGCCCACGACGGCGACGGCCGGCAGCACCGCGAGGGCGGGCCAGCCGGTCCGCAGCAGCAGGAGCCCGGCCGCGTAGCTGCCGAGCCCGAAGAAGATGCCCTGCCCGAAAGACAGGAGCCCGGTGTAGCCGAGCAGCAGGTTGCAGGCGGCGGCGGCGAGCCCGTAGATCAGGATCTCGCTGGCGAGCGTGCCCGAGCGCAGGACGAGCGGCAGCACCAGCACGGTGGCGGCGGCGAGCGCGAAGTGAACGAGCGGGCGTTCGAGCAGGCGGGTCATCGCGGCCTCCCTCACGCGCGTCCGAACAGGCCGCGGGGCCGCATGACGATGACCGCCGCCATGCCGAGATAGATCATCAGCCGCGCCCCCTCGGGCCAGAGCGTCGTCATCAGGCTCTGGGCGACGCCGACCGCGATCCCCGCCGCCAGCGCGCCGACGTAGCTGCCCATCCCGCCGATCACCACGACCACGAAGGCGACGCTCAGCGCCTCGACGCTCATGAACGGGTCGACCCCGCGGATCGGCGCGGCGAGCGCGCCCGCGAGGCCCGCGAGCCCGGCGCCGAGCCCGAACACCGCGGTGTTGATGCGCCGGGTGTCGTAGCCCAGCAGCGCCATGTCCTCGGGCGACTCGGAGCCGGCGCGCACGATCGCCCCGAGCCGCGTGCCCTCCAGGAGCCACCACAGGCCGGCGGCGAGGATCGCCGTGAGCGCGATCACGAACAGCCGGTACTCGGGGTAGACGAAATCGCCGAGGATCACGACGCCGGACAGGCTGTCGGGCGGGGGCAGGTTGCCGCCGATCGGTCCCCAGACGATGATCACGATCTCCTGCACCGCCAGCGCGAGGCCGACGGTGGCCAGGATGTGGAAGGTGTGCGCCTGGGCGTAGATCCGGCGCAGCAGCGCCGCCTCGGTGAGCGCGGCGAGCGCCGCCACCGCCAGGCAGGCGAGCGGGAGCGCCAGCCAGAAGCTCACCCCGCGCCCGACCATCTCGTAGGCGAGATAGGCGCCCAGCATGTAGAAGGCCCCGTGCGCGAAGTTCACGAACTGCAACAGCCCGAAGATGACGCTCAATCCCACCGCGAGCAGGAAGTAGAGCATCCCCAGGCCGATGCCGTTGAGGATCTGGAACAGGTAGGTCACGCGCGCCTCTGTCGGGGGTGGGGCCGGTCCGCCGCGCGCGTCAGGTCATCTTGCAGCCCGCGGCCTCGGGCGAGAGGAACGACTTGCCGAAGCTGACGATGTCGACGAAGTCGTCCTTGTCGGCCATCGCGGACTTGGGCTTCCCCTTCAGCAGGTAGTAGTTCTTGATGACCTGATGGTCGGCAGCGCGGATCTCCTCCTCGCCGGTCAGCCCGGCATAGGTCAGGCCTTCGAGCACCTTGGCCACCGCCGGCCCCTCGATGCCGCCGGCCTTGGCGGCTCCGTCGAGCAGCAGCTTGGTGATCACGTAGGAGCCGGCGAACGAGTAGTTCGGGTTGAACTTGCGCGTCTCGCGCACCTTGGCGACGAAGGCCTTGTTCTGCGGCGTGTCCACGCCGTGCCAGTACTGCGCGCCGAAATAGACGCCCTCGCACAGGTCGGGGCCCAGCGCCTCGAACTGCTCCAGGCCGGAGGCCCAGGCGATCACGATGGCCATGCGCTTCTTCATGCCGAAGCTGACTGCCTGCCGCAGGGTGTCGGAGGACTGGGAGCCGAAGCTCAGGATCAGGAGCACGTCGGGCTTGGCCGCCATGGCGTTGGTCAGGTAGCCGCTGAACTCCTTCTCGGCGAGCGAGTGGTAGCTGTTGCCGACGTGCTCGATGCCCTTCTCCTGGAAAACCGCCTTGGCGGCGCTCAGCAGCCCCTCGCCGAACACGTATTGCGGCGTGATCGTGTACCAGCGCTTGGCCTGCGGCATCTGCGCGATCAGCGGGCGCACGGTCTGGGCGATCGCCCCGTAGGTCGGCACGCTCCAGCGGAAGGTGCCCCGGTTGCACTCCTTGCCGGTGATCTCGTCGGCGCCCGCCGTGGTGAAGAACACGCCGCCGCCGTTCGTCACCTCCTTGCCCATGACGAGCGCCTCGGACGACAGGATCCCGCCGGCGAAGAGGCGCGTGCCCTCGGCCATCGCCTCCTGGACCTTGCGGGCGGCGGTCGCCGGCTTGCCCTCGGTGTCGAGGTCCCGGGCGACGACCTTGCGCCCGAGCACCGTGCCGGCCTCCTCGGCGGCGAAGGCGGCTCCGAGCGCCGCGAACTTCCCGTTCGCCGCGAACGCGCCCGACATGGGCAGGGGCGCCCCGACGACCAGGTTGCCCTCCGCCGCCGCGGCCCGCCGGACGAGCGGCGGCGCGCTCAGCGTGGCCGCGGCGAGGGCGGTCTGCGTCAGGAGCGTGCGGCGGTTCAGCATGGCGGCCTCGGCGGCAGGAGCGGCGGGAGAACGGGCGAATCTATACGCATCGGAATCTATACGCATCGATTGTGCCGCACCGAGCGGGATTGGACCAGGGCGGACCGTGACAGGTTGCACAGGCCGTCGATCGTGCCCCGCGGGCCGGGCGCGCGCTCCCGTGCCCGCGCGGAACACGCGGCCTTCCGGGGGCGGACGTGCGGGGCAGATGGCTGGGCGAGGACGTGCGGGGCGAGGACGTGCGGGGGCGGCCCGCCCCTCACGCGGCGTGCGGGATGCGGGGCGTGAGGGCGGTGGCGACCGACAGGAAGGCGTCCACCAGAACGGGATCGAGCCGCCCCGTCATGTCCTTCAGGATCGCGCAGGCCCGCTCCGCCGCCATCGGCGGCTTGTAGGGCCGGCGCTCGATCAGCGCGCCGTAGATGTCGCAGACGGTGACGAGCCGCACGAGGTCCGGGATCGCCGCGCCCGACAGCCCGTCCGGGTAGCCGGAGCCGTCGAGCATCTCGTGGTGCGAGCGCACGACGGCGAGCACCTCCGGCGGGAAGCCCTGGCCGGCGAGCATGGCCTCGCCCTGCTCCGGGTGCAGCCGCACCAGGGCCATCTCGCCCGGGTCGAGCTTGCCCGGCTTGTTGAGGATCGCGGAGGGCACGTGGATCTTGCCGACGTCGTGGAGCAGCGCCGCCCGGGTCAGGCGATACCGCTCGGCCGGCCCGAGGCCGAGGCGCGCGGCGAAGGCGGCCGCCAGCCCGGCCACCAGCAGGCAGTGCTGATGGGTGGCGTCGTCGAAGGCGCGCACAGCCCGGATCCAGTCGCGGATGCCGCTCTCGCGGATCGCCCGCTCGACGAGGTCGGTGCCGTTCTCGACCAGGACCGGCGTGATCGGCCGGTCGGGCACGAACACGGCGCGGTAGAATTGCCGCGCCGCCTCGGCCCGCCGCGTGACCCGCGGGTCGAGGGGTTCCACCGCGATCCGCGGCAGATTCAGCGCGGCCTGGAGGAGGCGCAGGTCGAACGGGGCGCTCAGCGTCTGGGTGGCGCCCAAGGCGACCGCCTGAAGGCGCGCGCGGGGATCGGTGTGGTGCAGCAGGACGACGAGCGGGGCGCCGTGGGGGGGCCCGGGCCCCCCCGAGGGGCGGGCCCGCCCCCCCGCGGGGGCGCCCGCCGCGCGGGGGGGGGGGGGGGGGGGGGGGGGGGGGGCCCCCCCCCCGGGGGGGGGGGGGGGGGGGGGGGGGGGGGCGGGGGGGGGGCCCCCCCCCCGCCACGGTGCGCGGGCCGAGATCTGCCACGTCCACGACCATCGCGACGGGGCGTTCGACCGGGACCGCATCGGCGTGGAGATCGTGGATCGTGCAGGCGATGCCGGGATCGAGGTCGCGCGTCAGGCGCGCGCTCCGGCCGGGATCGTCGGTGATCAGGAGAAGCGGTCCCATCGTCGGCGCTCCGCGTGCCTGCCGCCTAGGGGACCAGCGCGGCGACGGCCGCGCCCGGGAGCGCGGGGCGGTTCAGCAGACCGTCCTGCGTGACGGCAGCCGCGCCGCTCCCTACGAGATCCGTGCGCGCCCCGACCCTCGCGAAGCGCATCGTGCTGTCCATCATGGCGTAGGCGCGCCCCATCCGCCGACCTTCATGGAACAACAAATGTTTCTAAATGAGGAACAACCTTTGTTTGTTTAATCATGAAATACAATTTATAGTATAACATCCACTCCGTCGGAGCGCCCCATCCCGGCCCGGACATGCGCCCGCGCGGTCCGGCGGGAGACAACAATCCGTTAAGCCTCGTCTTGAGAACGCCGGCTTCTACACGGACTGACCTGAAGGCTCCACGATCGCGCTAAGTTTCCGTTCGGGATTTTGAACGAGCTTGACCCGCTGTACGGCGCATCGTCGCGGGTCCGGCACCTCAATGGTCACGATGTCTTCCATGTTGCAGCAGGCGAGCCCGACCGCGGGCGATCCGCGCCCGAAGGTCCGATGCCGCCTGATCGAGCCGGCCGACATCCCGGCGGTCGTCGCCCTGCTGGTCGAGTCGGTCGCCTATCGCCCGGCGTCGTACTGGCAGCACGGGTTCGACCGCCTGTCCGACCGGTCGCTGCCCGAGGGCGTCCCGCGGTTCGGCTACGTGCTCGACCACGACGGCGCGCTCGTCGGCGTGCTGCTGACGATCTACAGCGCGGTCCCGGACGACCCGGACGCGCGGCTGCGCTGCAACCTGTCGAGCTGGTACGTCAAGGCGGCCTATCGCGGCCTCGGCACGGTGATGGACAGCCTCGCGATGCGGGACCGGAGCGTCACCTACACCAACCTGTCGCCCGCCGCGCCGACGATCGCCATGCACGAGGCGCGCGGCTTCCGCCGCTACTGCGGCGGCCAGATGCTCGTCGTGCCCGCCCTCTGCCGCCCGGGCCGCGGCCAGGCGGTGCGCAGCCTGACATGGAGCGGCGATCCCGGCATCCCCGACGCCCTGCGGACGCTGGTGCAGGACCACCTCGGCTACGGCTGCCTGTGCCTGCTCTGCACCGAGGCGGGGCAAGCCCGGGTGGTCATCCTGCAACCGATGCCGCTCAAGGTGATCCGCGGGGTGTCCTGGCTGCCGCGCCTGCCCGTCCTCCAGATGGTCTACGCGCCGCCGGTGGCCGAACTCGCGCGGTGGCTCGGCGCGATCGGACGGCACCTGCTGCGCCGCGGACGGCCCTTCCTGCTCCTCGACACGGACGCGCCGCTCAAGAACGTGGTCGGGCGCCACGTGGCGGGCTGGCGGCCGCGCTATGCCCGCGGGCCGGAGACGGTCCCGGTGAACGACCTGACCTATTCCGAGTTCGTCATCTTCGGGCCCTGAGGGCGGGCCGCGAGGCCGGTCCCACCGCGATCGGGCGGGACTAAGCAGGTTCGCGTTGGCACGCCAACGCTTCACCCGCTTAGATTCTTGGGGGATCGCAGGTTTTCGACGCCGAACCGGCAACCACTTCAGCGAAACCTGCTTAGCCTCGCACCGACGGCATCACGCCGGACGCCCCGGCTTCCAGACCGCGGCGGCGCGGGCCGCCGTCTCGGCGAGCGCGGCGTGCAGGGCGGGGTCGGCGTCGCGCGCGCCGTCCCGGATCGCCCGGACCAGCGCCGCGGCGGGATCCGGACCGGACAGGCCGGCGAGCGCGCGGGCCTCGGCCTCGCCGAGCGCCGCGCCCGCCTCGATCTCGCGCCCGGCGATGCCCAGCGCGTTGGCGACCATCAGCGCCACGTAGCGCGGCCGGCCGGTGAGTCCGGGCACCACCTCCTCCAGCAGGGCGCGGCGGGCGGCGTCGAGGAGGGCGGCGCCCGCGGGCTCGTCGCGCATGCTCAGCTCCACTGTTCGGGGGCGGTCGCCCGCAGGATCGTCCGTTCCAGTTCCGGCACCATCCGCCCGGTCAGCGCCAGCTCCAGGGAGAATTCCCGGCCCGAGACGTGGCGGGCGCCCTGCTCCAGGGCGATCACCGCCCAGCGCAGGTGGGCCATCACCTCCCAGTAGGCGACCGCCGCGGGGGCGATCGCCCGGCCGCTCTCGGCGGCGTAGCCCCGGTAGAAGGCCGCCCGCGCGCCGATGCCGCCGGCCTCCAGATCGGGCCGTCCGAAGCGCCAGCAGGCGGCGCAGAACCAGCCGAGATCCTGCGCCGGGTCGCCCCAGCCGGCGAATTCCCAGTCGAGGATCGCGGTGAGCCCGCTCGCATCGACCATGTAGTTGCCGGTGCGGAAGTCGCGGTGGACGAGGCTGGGCGCGGGGCAGGCCGGCGCGCGGATCTCGCCCCAGCGCAGGCCCCACTCGATCGCCGGGCGGCGGGCGCCGATCCCGTCGAGGCTCGCCCGCAGCCGGGCGATCTCGGCCCGCGCCGGGTCCGGCTCCGGCGCGCCGAGGAAGGCGAGGCCGGCGGGCGGGGCCTCGCGGGGGTCGAGCACCCCGTGGATCTTCGCGAGTTCGCGCCCGAGATCCTCGGCCAGCCGCTCGCGCTCGCCGCCGAGCGCGAGATCCTTGACGATGCGGGGGCCGAGGCCGACGCCCTCCACCAACCCCATCAGCGCGAAGGGCGCGCCGACGACGCCCGGGTCCTCGCAGAAGCCGACCGGCTCGGGCACCCGCACCCCCGCCCGCCACGCCGCCTCCAGCAGCCGGAACTCCTCCGCCCGCGAGCGGCTCGACGCGATGGTGGCCGGCGCGTCCTTGCGCAGCACGAAGCTCCGCTCCGCCCCGCCCACCTGGCTACGCACCAGCCGGTTCTCCTGGATCGAGCCGCCGCCCAGCGCCCGCGTCTCGATGATCGTCAGATCCGGCGCGCCGAGATGCCCGGCAATCCAGTCGCGCAGCCGCGCCTCATCCATGGCCTCAGAGCCCCGACACGAGGTGGCCGCCGTCGACGGCGAGAACGCTGCCGGTCATGTACGAGCCGGCCTCCGAGGCGAGCAGCAGCAGCGGCCCGTCGAGTTCCGCGGCTTTCCCAAGCCGGCGCTGCGGCACCCGCTTGATCAGCGCCTTGCCGGGCTCGGAGGCGAAGAAGGCGTCGTTCAGCTCGGTCTCGACGTAGCCGGGCGCCAGCGCGTTCACACGGATGCCGTGGCGGGCCCATTCGAGCGCCAGCGCCTTGGTGAGCTGCACCACGGCGGCCTTCGAGGCGGCGTAGGGGGCGACGCCGCCGGCGACCCGCAGCCCGAGGATCGAGGCGATGTTGACGATGCTGCCGCCGGTGCCGGAAGCGGCCATGCGCTTGGCGGCCGCCTGCGCCACCAGCCAGACGCCCTTGAGGTTGGTGTCGACCACCCCGTCCCAGTCGGGCTCGGTCAGCTCCAGGGCGGGCTTCGAGACCGCCACCCCGGCGTTGTTGACGACGACCTGCACCGGCCCGAACCGCGCCTCCGCCGCCTCGAACGCCGCGGTGACGCTGGCCGCGTCCGTCACGTCCATCACTACGGCGTAGGCCTCGCCCCCCGCGGCCTCGACCGTGCCGACAGTTTCGGCCAGCGCCTCCGCCCGGCGGGCCCCGAGCGTCAGCCGCGCGCCGGCCCGGGCCAGCGTGCCCGCGAAGTGGCGCCCCAGCCCGCTGGAGGCGCCGGTGACCAGCACGTGCCGGCCGGTGAGGTCGAACAATCCGGTCACCGCGCTCTCCTCAGTTCAGGCGCTCGACGGCCATGGCGATGCCCTGGCCGCCGCCGATGCACATGGTCACGAGGCCGTAGCGGCCCCCGGTCCGGGCCAGCTCGTAGAGCGCCTTGACGGTGATGATCGCCCCCGTGGCGCCGATCGGGTGGCCGAGCGCGATGGCGCCGCCGTTCGGGTTGACCTTGTCGGGATCGAGGTCGAGGGCGCGCGACACCGCGCAGGCCTGGGCGGCGAACGCCTCGTTCGACTCGATCACGGCGAAGTCGGAGGCCTTGAGGCCGGTGCGCTCCAGGAGGCGGCGCACGGCGGGCACCGGGCCCATGCCCATCTCGGACGGGTCGACGCCCGCGTGCGCGTAGCCGACGATGCGCGCCAAGGGCGTCAGCCCGTCGCGCTCGGCCTTGGCCGCGCTCGTCAGCACCAGGGCCGCGGCGCCGTCGTTGAGGCCCGAGGCGTTGCCCGCGGTGACGCTGCCGGTCTTGGAAAACGCCGGGCGGAGCTTGGCGAGGTCGTCGAGGGCGGTGGCCTTCGGGTGCTCGTCCGTGTCGAAGGCCACCGCCTCGCGCTTGCGCTGGATCTCGACCGGCAGGATCTGCTCGCGGAACCGGCCCTCGGCGATCGCCCGCGCGGCCCGCGCCTGGCTCTCGACGGCGAAGGCGTCCTGCGCCTCGCGGGTGACGTCGTAGCGGCTCGCGACGTTCTCGGCGGTCACGCCCATGTGGCCGTTGCCGAACGGGTCGCTCAAGACGCCGATCATGTAGTCGACCGCGACCGTGTCGCCCATGCGCTGGCCGAAGCGGCCGGTCTTCAGGAGGTGGGGCGAGCGGCTCATGCTCTCGGCGCCGCCAGCGACCGCCGCCTCCGCGTCGCCGAGCAGGATGCTCTGCGCGGCGGAGACGATCGCCTGGAGGCCGCTGCCGCACAGCCGGTTGACGGTGAGCGCGGGCGTCTCCTTCGGCACGCCGCCGTCGAGCGCGGCGACGCGGGCGATGTAGGCGTCCCGGGGCTCGGTCGGGATGACGTTGCCGATCACCACGTGCCCGATCTCCTCGCCCGCGGTGCCGGAGCGCTTCAACGCCTCGGCGACGCACCGGGCGGCGAGTTCGGCCGGCGGGATCGCCGCGAGCGCCCCGCCGAAGGTCCCGATCGCGGTCCGCGCCGCGCCGGTGATCACAACATCCGTCATCCTGACCGTGTCCTCTTCAAATGCGTGTCGCGGCGAAGGCCGCGCAGCCTCCTCTCCCCGCGTGCGGGGAGAGGGCCGAGCCCCCCTTGCCGGGGGCGAGGCGAGCGGCAGCGAGGGTGAGGGGGCGTGTCCGGATGCGCTCCGACCGGAACCGCCCCCTCACCGCCGCTCCGGCTGCGCCTCCGCTTCCCGCGCGGACGACAGGGTCCGCGCGGGCCTCTCCCCGCGTGCGGGGAGAGGGGATGGCGTCCCTCAGGCCACCTCCCAGCGCCAGAAGGCGTCGCCCTCGGCTTCCAGGTTGCGGTTGAGCACCATCTTGTGGACCTCGTCGGCCCCGTCGACCAGCCGCGCCTGCCGGGCGTAGCGGTAGATCCACTCCAGCGGCGTGTCGGTGGAGTAGCCCCGCGCGCCGTTGATCTGGATCGCGATGTCGGCCGCCGCGTGCAGGAGGTTGGCCACGTGGACCTTGGCCATCGACACCTCTTTGCGCGCGAAGCTGCCCTGGTCGAGCGCCCAGGCGGCCTTCATCACCAGCAGGCGGCCGATCTCGATGCGCATGGCGAGGTCGCCGAGCATGAGCTGGATGCTCTCCCGGTCGGCGAGCCGCACCCCGAAGCCGTGGCGCTCGGTGGCGTAGGTGCGGGCGATCTCGACGCAGCGCTTCGACAGGCCGAGCCAGCGCATGCAGTGGGTGAGCCGCGCCGGCCCGAGCCGGATCTGCGTCAGCTTGAGGCCGTCGCCCTCCCCCATCAGCACGTCCTCGGCGGGAATCGTCAGCCCCTCGAAGGCGATCTCGCAATGGCCGCCGTGCTCCTCCGGGCCCATGATCGGGATGCGGCGGACGATGTGCCAGCCGGGGCTGTCCCGGTGGAACAGGAAGGCGGTCAGCCCCTTGCGCGCGTCGTCGGAGGTGCGCGCCATCAGGATGAAGTGGGCGGCGTCCTCGGCGCCGGTGATGAACCACTTGCGGCCGGTGACGACGTAAGCATCGCCGCGCCGCTCGGCCCGGGTGGCGATCATCCCGGGATCGGAACCGCCGCCGGGATGCGGCTCGGTCATCGCGAAGGCCGAGCGGACCTCGCCCCGCACGATCGGCGCGAGCCAGCGCGCCTTCTGCTCAGGCGTCGCGACCTTCTCCAGCACCATCATGTTGCCGTCGTCGGGGGCGGCCGAGTTGAACACCACGGGCCCGAAGATCGAGCGGTTCATGGCTTCGTAACAGACGGCCATGCCGACCTTGGACAGGCCGGCCCCGCCGGTCTCGGGGGCGAGTTGCAGGCACCACAGCCCCTGCTCGCGGGCGAGGCCGCGCAGGCGCTCCAGCTCGGCCAGAGCGATGTTGCCGTGCCCGTCGAAGGCCGCCGGGTCGGATTCGAGCGGGATCACGTGCGCGTCCACGAACGCCGCGATCCGCGCGCGGTAATCCTCGATCCGCGGGGAAATCGTGAAATCCATCCGGTCCCTCGTCTCGCACCGTGTCAGCCGGCCGCCCGGCGGGCGAGCGAGCGGCGCCTCTGGTCGGCGTCGGCCCTGTCCTGGAGGGCCTGCACGTAGACCGCGAACGTCTTCGCCGCGCGGGCGATGTGCGCCCGCCCGAGCGTCTCGGCCCGGACGGGCTCGCCCGCGACGATCGCCTCCAGGATCGCGGCGTGCTCGTCCCAGATGTCGTCGGGGATATGGTGCTCGACCCGCAGCACCGCGCCCATGATCCGGCGCATGTAGTGCCAGTGCGGGCGCGCCGCCTCCTCGATCGAGGCGTTGCCCGACAGGCCGTAGATGAACTGGTGGAAGGCGAGGTCCGCCGAGATCTGCCGGGCGTAGGAGCCGCTGGCGATCGCCTCCCGCCCCTGGCGGATCAGCGCGGCCCCCGCCTCCCGCGCCGGGCCGGCCGCGCGCTCGGCCGCCAGCCGGCAGGCCAACCCGTCGAGCACCTCGCGGATCTCGTAGACGTCGCGCAAGGCGTGGCCGTCCAGCGGCGTCACGATCACGCCGCGCTTCGGCGCGTCGGCCACGAAGCCGCGGTCGCGCAGCAGCATCAGCGCCTGCTGCACCGGCTGGCGCGATACCTCGTAGGCCGCTGCCAGCTCGTCCTGGATCAGGCGCGTGTTCGGCGGCAGCGTCCCCTCGCAGATCTCCGCGAGGATCCGCTCGTAGACCTGTTCGACCAGACTCTGCACCGGCGTCGCGCCCGCCATCGTCCCTCGGCCTCCGCGCTTCCTCAGCGATCCTGCATCATTTCCCCCCTATTGCAAATTCCAAATTCGCATGCAAACTTTGAATTCGAAACGAATCAGCGACCGGCACCCCCGCCCCGGCCGATCACCCCCGGTGATCTGCGTCGAGCGCGGCGGACACAATAATCCCGGCGCCGCCGCACTATTCGGCTCGGCCTGTCACGCGTGTTCAGGCGGCCGTCCAGTGCCGTTTCAGGTTGAGGGTGTGTACCGATAGCCCTCGCGACACGAAGCTGCGCGCAGCGACGACTGGCGACGCAGCGATCATGGGAGAAACGCCTTGACCGCGCCGCTCGCGACCTCCGTCCCCGTGACTGATACACAGGCCGAGGCCGGGAGGCCGGCCTCGGCCCTCGGCCGGCGCGCCTTCCTCGGCCTCGCGGGCGCCGCGCTGGGCGCGGGCACCGTGTTCCGGCCGGCGATCCTGCGGGCGCAGGGCGCGCCGCTGAAGCTGAAGTTCGGCAATGACGTGCCGCTCACCCACTCGCTCAACATCCGGCTGGCCGAGGCGGTCACCGCCATCGAGGCGGAGACCAACGGGCGGCTGACGATCGCCGTGTTCCCGAACAACCAGCTCGGCAGCGACACGGACATGATCTCGCAGCTCCGGGCGGGCGCCCTCGAACTCGCGACCATGCCGACCACCCTGCTGTCGACGCTGGTGCCCGCCGCCGCGCTGCCGGCGCTGGGCTTCGCCTTCCCGAGCTACGACAAGGTCTGGCCGGCGATGGACGGCGAGGTCGGCGCCTACATGCGCCGCAACATCGAGAAGGCGAACCTCCAGCCGTTCGAGGCGATGTGGGACAACGGCTTCCGGCAGGTCACGACCAGCACCAAGCCGATCCGGGGGCCGGAGGATCTCAAGGGCTTCAAGATCCGCGTGCCGGTGGTGCCGCTGTGGGTGTCGCTGTTCACCGCCCTCGGCGCCGCGCCGACCAGCATCCCGCTGAGCGAGGCCTACGCCGCGCTCCAGACCAAGATCACCGACGGCCAGGAGAATCCGCTGGCGATCATCAACGCCACCAAGTTCTGGGAGGTGCAGAAGTACTGCTCGCTCACCAACCACGCCTGGGACGGGTTCTGGCTGCTCGCCAGCGGCCGGGTCTGGAAGACGATTCCCGCCGACCTCCAGGCGGTGATGGCCAAGCACTTCAACGCCGCCGCCCTCAAGCAGCGCGCCGACAACCTCCGCGACAGCGAGGCGCTGAAGAAGGAGCTGGAGGGCAAGGGCCTGACCTTCAACACCACCGACCCGACCCAATTCCAGCAGGCGCTGGCCAAGACCGACTTCTACAAGACCTGGAAGGGCAAGTTCGGGCCGGAGGCGTGGGCGCTCCTGGAGAAGTACGCCGGCCAGATCGGCTGAGATCGCACCCAAAATCCGAGTGGCCGCCGAGCTTGAAGCGTCGGCTTTCATACGGGTTCCGGTGAAGAGTTCAGGATCGCTGCCACCGTCTTTGCGAGCGGAGCGAAGCAACCCAGGTGCGCCACGCTCGCAGATGTCGGGCTGCCCTGGGTCGCTTCACTGCGTTCGCGATGACGGATGAGGATTGAACGACCGAAGCGATCAACCGGAAATCGTATCAGACCTTTCCCGTCATTCCGGGGCCGCGCGGCTCCGGAATGACGGACCGATGCAAGGGCCGTCGGGCGGTGCCTGACGGCGTCCAAGGCCGAAGAGACGCGGAGGATTCGCCATGAAGGAGCTTCTGACGCTCGGGCAGATGCTCGCGGTGCACGCAAGGCTGACGCCGGAGCGGCTCGGCGCGCGCGACCTGGAGCGGTCGATGTCGTTCCGGCTGTGGAACGCCCGCGCCTGCCGGCTCGCCAACGCGCTGCTCGGCCTCGGGCTCAAGAAGGGCGCCCGCGTCGCGGTGCTGGCCTACAACTGCGTCGAGTGGGCCGAGATCTACGCCGCCACCGCCAAGGCCGGCCTCGTGGCGGTGCCGATCAACTTCCGCCTCGTCGGCCCCGAGATCCGCTTCATCGTCACCAACGCCGAGGCGTCCGCGCTGATCGTCCAGGACGAGCTGGCCGGCGCGGTCGAGGCGGTGCGCGCCGACCTCGGCCTGCGCGAGGACTGCATCATCCATTTCGGCGCCGCGCCCTGCCCGGCGGGCTACCGGGACTACGAGGCGTTCCTGGCGGCCGCGAGCGACGCCGAGCCCGCGGTCGCGGTCGGCGCCGCCGACCCGTGGATGCTGATGTACACCTCGGGCACCACCGGCAACCCGAAGGGCGCGATCCGCAGCCACCGCGGCGCCAGCCTGATGGCGCTGTGCACCGAGATCGAGCTCGGCATCCACCGGGACGACGGGGCGCTCCTCGTCATGCCGATGTGCCACGCCAACTCGCTCTACTTCTTCGGGGCGTTCAGCTACTGCGGGGCTGCGACGACGATCTACTCGCGCAAGCACTTCGACCCGGAGCACTGCCTGCGCACGCTCAGCGAGGGTGGGGCGACCTTCACCTCGCTGGTGCCGACCCACTACATCATGATGCTCGGCCTCTCGGCGGCCGAGAGTTCGCGCTACGACCTCGACCGCGTCACCAAGCTGATGATCTCCTCCGCCCCCGCCCGGCAGGAGACCAAGCGGGCGGTGATGGGGCTGTTCCACAACTCGGGCCTCTACGAGCTGTACGGGGCGACCGAGACCGGCTGGGTGACGATGCTCCACCCCCGCGACCAGTTCACCAAGCTCGGCTCGGTGGGGCGCGAATGCGTCGGCTCGGCGCCGATCCGGCTCCTCGACGCGGACGGCAACGAGGTGCCGGACGGGGAGCCCGGCGAACTCTACTCCTGCAACCCCTACACGTTCGACGGCTACTGGAAGCTGCCGGAGAAGACGCAGGCCGCCTTCCGCGGCGACTACTGCACGGTCGGCGACATGGCTCGGCGCGACGCGGACGGGTTCATCCACCTCGTCGACCGCAAGAGCAACATGATCATCTCGGGCGGCGAGAACGTCTACCCGTCCGAGGTCGAGGCGGCGCTCGGCGCCCACCCCTGCGTGCAGGACGTGGCGGTGGTCGGCCTGCCCGATGCGAAGTGGGGCGAGCGCGTCCACGCCGTCGTCGTGCTGCACCCCGGCGCCAGCCTCGCCGAGGCCGACCTGCTCGGCTGGAGCCGCGACCGGCTGGCCGGCTACAAGCGGCCGCGCACCTGCTCGTTCGTCGCGGCCGACGAGCTGCCGCGCAACGCCACCGGCAAGGTGCTCTACCGGGTGCTCAAGGACCAGTTGCGCGCCGCGCCCGGCGCGCCGGCTTGACGGGCGCGCCCGATGACGGCCTTCCCTCGCGCGACGATGTCCGGGCACGGAAGGTGCGATGCAGGCGGTCCTGAACGCGGCGGTCCCGATCTTCGCGCTGATCCTCGTGGGCTTCCTGTGCGGGCGGTTCGGCGGGTTCACGCGCGAATCGACCGACAGCATCAACCGCTTCGCGGTCTACCTCGCCCTGCCGGCGCTGATCTTCACCACCATGGCGAAGATCACCCCGGCCGAGATCGGGCAGGTCGGCTTCGCGGCGGGGTTCGCCGGGGGCATCGCGCTCACCTTCGCGCTGGCGTTCTGGGTCGGGCGGCGGCGCGGCGGCTCGATCGCCGATGCCAGCATCGAGGGGCTGGATGCCGGCTACAGCAACGTCGGCTTCATGGGCATCCCGCTCTGCCTGCTGGTGTTCGGGCCGGAGGGGCTGCCGGCGGCGGTGATCGCCACCCTGTTCACCGCCTGCGTCCTGTTCCTCACCGCGATCGTGCTGGTGGAGTTCGACCTGCGCCGGGGCGTCGACCGCCGCGGCACCGTGCGGCGGGTGCTGCTGTCGCTGCTGCGCAACCCGCTGTTCATCGCGCCGATCGCCGGGCTCGCCGTCGGCCTCACCGGGCTGCCCATCCCGGCACCGCTGGAGACCGCCGCCAAGCTGCTGGGCGGCGCGGCCTCGCCGAGCGCGCTGGTCTGCATCGGCCTGTTCCTCGCCCAGGAGAGCGCGCTCGCCGGCGACCGGCGGACGATCGGCCTGCTCGTCGTCCTGAAGCTGCTGTTCCAGCCCGCGGTGACGGCGCTCCTCGTCTACGGGGTGTTCGACGTGCCGCCCCTCTGGGCCCGGGCAGCGGTGCTGCTCAGCGCCCTGCCGATCGGCTCCGGGCCGTTCACCATCGCCAAGCTGTACCGGCTCCAGGCGGGGGTGACCTCGGGCGCGATCCTGATCTCGCACCTCGTCTCCGTCCTCACCGTCTCGGCCCTCGTCGCGTGGCTCGGCTGAGCCCGACCCGATCTGCACGGTCCACGACAGAGCTGCGTCCGGATCGTCGGATCCCGACCACCCCCCTCATCCTGAGGTGCCCCTTGCCCGGGCAAGGGGCTTTGAGGGAGCCCTCCAGCCGGCCGCGCGATCCCTGGAGGTCTCCTTCGAGGCCCGCTGCGCGGGCACCTCAGGATGAGGGGGGTGGTCGGGAGCGCCGGGCTGAACACCGAACCGTCGTGTACCGTGCCCAATTTGGTCGGGCACGGCCCTGAGCATCCCCGGATAAGGACCGCCCCATGCAGATCCCGAACGACAGCGTCGCCGCCCTGGTCGCCAAGTCGCTGAAGGCGCGCGGCGTCGAGCGGGTCTTCGCCCTGTGCGGCGGCCACATCATGCCGATCTTCATGCGCCTCGACGCCGAGGGCATCGCGATCGTCGACGTGCGCGACGAGCGCGCCGCGGTCCACATGGCGCAGGCGCACGCGGAGGTGACGGGCGGGCTGGGCGTCGCCCTGGTCACCGCCGGGCCCGGCATGACCAACGCGGTCACCGGCATCGCCAACGCCCACGTCTCCCGCGCGCCCGTGCTGGTGATCTCGGGCACGAGCCCCCGCGCCCAGGAGAACCGCGGCGGGTTGCAGGACATCGACCACACCGCGATCGTCCGCTCGATCACCCGCTACGCGCGCACCGTGCGCGAGCCGACGCTGGCGCTGGCCGAGCTCGACGAGGCGATCTCCCGGGCGCTCGGCGAGGGCGGCGAGCCCGGGCCCGCCTACATCGATTTCCCCACCGACACGATGCGCCAGCCGGTGCCCGCGGCGCTGCAACTGCCCGAGCACCTCTCCCCCCGGCCCCGCACGCTGGCGCGGCCCGACCCGGACCGGATCGCCGAGGCCGTCGAGCTGCTGTGGTCGGCCCGGCGCGTGCTCGTCATCTCCGGCCGCGGCGCCCGCGGGGCGGGACCGGAACTGACCGCCCTCCTCGACCGGCTCGGCGCCGTCTACCTCGACACCGGCGAGAGCCGGGGCCTCGTGCCCGACAGCCATCCCGCCGTGGTCGCGGCCATGCGCGGGGCGGTGATGACCGACGCCGACGTGATCCTGACGGTCGGCCGCCGCCTCGACTTCCAGCTCGCCTACGGCTCCCCGGCGGTGTTCGGGAACGCGACGTTCGTGCGCATCGCCGACATCCCGCAGGAGTTGCGCGACAACCGCCGCGGGGCGGTGGAGATCCTGTCCGCCGCAGGCCCGGCCCTGCGGGCGCTGGTGGAGGCTGCGGGCAACCGGCCGTCCGCCGTCGACCGCGGTTGGGCGGGCACGTTGCGGGCCAGCCACGAGGCGCGGGCCAAGAAACTGCGGCAGACGATGGCCGAGGCGCCGGCCGGCGGCGACGGCCGCCTGCACCCGAACCGGGTGCTCGCCGCGCTCCAGGACGCGATCCCCCAGGATTCCATCGTCGTCACCGACGGCGGCGATTTTTTGAGCTTCGCCCGCGTCGGTCTCTCGGCGCCGACCATGCTCGATCCCGGCCCGTTCGGCTGCATCGGCGTCGGCGTGCCCTACGGTATCAGTGCGAGCCTCGCCGCCCCGGACAGGACCGTGCTGGTGGCGACCGGCGACGGCGCCTTCGGCTTCAACGCCATCGAGCTCGACACCGCCGCACGCCACAAGGCGCCCGTGCTGATCGTCGTGGCCAACAACGGCGCGTGGCAGATCGAGGTGCACGACCAGACCGTCACGCACGGCAAGGTCGTGGGCACCAAGCTCCAGTTCAGCGACCACGCGGCGATGGCCCGGGCCTTCGGCATGCACGGCGAGCGGGTCGAGACGGCCGAGCAGCTCGGGCCGGCGATCGCCCGGGCGATGGCCAACCGGCCGGCGCTCCTCGACGTGGTCGTGACGCCGGAGGCGGTATCCTCGGACGCCAAGACCGGTCTCGCCTGGGTCCCCGATCTCCAGCCGCTGGCGGCCTGGGATGAGGCCGAGCGCCGCTGGCGCGGGACGGACGCCGCCGGAACGTCGTAGACCGGGAACCGGCAAGACGGGGCGAAGACCCCGGCACACCATCGAGGAGGGAATCGCCATGCAGATCGACATCGCGGCGGCTGAGGCCGCACCGGGGGCCGTGGCGGATCCGCCGCTGCGGGCCCGGCCCTGGCTCAGGGCGCTGGACAACGGCCTGGGCCACCTCGTCGAGATCCCCGCCGCCCTGCTCGTCGTGGCCGAGATCGCCGTCCTGCTCTCGGGCGTCGTCAGCCGCTACCTGCTGCACGCCCCCCTGGTCTGGTCCGACGAGCTCGCCGGCATCCTGTTCCTGTGGCTCGCCATGCTCGGCGCGGTGGTCGCCTTCCGCCGCGCCGAGCACATGCGCATGACCGCGCTGGTCGCCATGGCCGGGCCCCGCACCCGCGCCTTCCTCGACACCGTGGCGCTGGTGGCCGGCCTGATCTTCGTCGCCCTGGTGCTGCACCCCGCCTACGAGTTCGCCAGCGAGGAGATCTTCGTCCAGACCCCCGCGCTCGAACTCAACAACGCCTGGCGCGCCGCCGCCCTGCCCGTCGGCTTCGGCCTGATGCTCGCCATCGCCCTGATCCGGCTGGCCGAGACCGCCGACTGGCGCCTCACCGCCGGCGCGCTCGCGCTGGGCATCGGCGTCGCCGCCGGCGTGACCGCCCTCCAGCCGGTGCTCTCGGGGCTCGGCAACATCAACCTGCTGCTGTTCTTCGTGCTGGGCGTCGGCGCCCTGGTGTTCTCCGGCGTGCCGATCGCCTTCGCCTTCGGGCTGTCGACCTTCGCCTACATCACGCTGACCACCAACGCGCCGAGCATGGTCGTGGTGGGCCGCATGGACGAGGGCATGAGCCACCTCATCCTGCTCGCCGTGCCGCTGTTCGTGTTCCTCGGCCTGCTGATCGAGATGACCGGCATGGCCCGCGCCATGGTCGGCTTCCTGGCGAGCCTGCTCGGCCACGTGCGCGGCGGCCTGTCCTACGTGCTGGTGGGGGCGATGTACCTCGTCTCAGGGATCTCCGGCTCGAAGGCCGCCGACATGGCCGCGGTCGCCCCGGTGCTGTTTCCCGAGATGAAGGCGCGCGGCGCCAAGGAGGGCGACCTCGTGGCGCTGCTCTCGGCCACGGGCGCGCAGACCGAGACGATCCCGCCGTCCATCGTGCTGATCACCATCGGCTCGGTCACGGGGGTGTCGATCACCGCGCTGTTCACCGGCGGGCTGATGCCGGGGCTGGTGCTCGCCGTGACGCTGTGCGCGCTGGTGTGGTGGCGCTACCGGGGCGAGGATCTCAGCCACGTCGCCCGGCCCTCGGGACGGGTGATCGGCAAGACCTTCCTGGTGGCGCTGCCGGCGCTCGCCCTGCCGTTCGTGATCCGGTTCGCGGTGGTGGAGGGCATCGCGACCGCGACCGAGGTGTCGACCATCGGCATCGTCTACGCGGTGCTGGCGGGGCTGCTGATCTACCGGCAGTTCGCCTGGGGGCGGCTGTACCCGATGCTGGTGATGACCGCGACGCTGTCGGGGGCGATCCTGCTGATCATCGGGGCGGCCACGGGGATGGCGTGGGCGCTGACGCAGTCGGGCTTCTCGCAGACGCTGGCCTCGGCGATGACCAGCCTGCCGGGGGGGGCGCTGGGCTTCCTGTTCGTGTCGGCGGTGGCGTTCGTGATCCTGGGCTCGGTTCTGGAGGGGATCCCGGCGATCGTGCTGTTCGGGCCGCTGCTGTTCCCGATCGCGCGCACGGTGGGCGTGCACGAGGTGCACTACGCGATGGTGGTGATCCTGGCGATGGGCGTGGGTCTGTTCGCCCCGCCGTTCGGGGTCGGCTACTACGCCGCCTGCGCGATCAGCCGGATCCACCCGGACGCAGGGATGCGCCCGATCGTGGGCTACATCCTCGCCCTGCTCGTCGGCCTGCTCGTCATCATCCTCGTCCCCTGGTTCTCCATCGGGTTCCTGTGA